>CAYUMU010000001.1:0-19362 GCA_964445985.1 uncultured Pirellulales bacterium
CGGCCACCCCGCAAAACGCCCGCTCAAAGCCATTTCCCGACGCTCACTAGCTAGCGTGGCATGACTAGGAGGCTGTTAAGAAAGCGGCCGCCTGTTGCACAAACTGGTCGGGCACTTCGAAGGGCGCCATGTGGCCACATTTCTCGAAGACCTTGAGCTGGGCGTTGGGGAGCTGGGCGGCCAGGTACTCGCCATGGGCCAGAGGGATGAGCCGGTCTTGACGGCCCCAGAGCAGCAAAGTCGGCTGCTCGATCCGAAATAGATGTTGTGCCAGTTTGGGATTGTGCAGATATGGATTCCAGGCCACGCGGGCCGTGGCTTCGCGGGCTCGCAGGAACAGCAACATCCGCGGGTCGCCAAAGTCGCTGGGCAGGGCCAGGTCGACCGCGGGGCTTTGCGGGTCGTGGAACAAAAGGTCGCGGAGCAACGAAAAATCTTCGACAAACAGCTCGCCCAAGGGGGCCTGCTCCACGCGAACGCCGGCCGCCGCCGTGAGGACCAAGCGGGAATACAGCCGCGGCCGCAAAATGGCAACTTCCATGGCCAACCAGGCGCCGAGCGAGAAGCCCAGCACGGGCGTCGGCTCGGGCAGTCCTAGTTCGCGATGCAGATCGACATAGTGCCAGGCCATGTCGGTAATGTCGTGAATGGTGTCCAGCCCCTCGGAAAGCGCGAAGCCCGGATGGGCCGGCACGAACAGGGTAAATTGCTCGGCCAATTGCTCATGAAACGGCATCCACTCCGTTTCTCCGCCGGCGCTATGCAGGTACAGCAGGGGAGGACCCTGGCCCGCGCTGGTCACCTGGGTCTTGCGACCACGCACCCGCACAAATTCAGTCTTGGGCTTCATCGGCTGCTCAAACGCTTTGCTAATATATCGTCATTTCCGCGAAGAGCCTGCCCTCGTGGAGACGGGGGTGGGAATCCAGTTGCGGCGGTTACGGCTCTGCAATCAACATCGGTTTGGATGCAAAATTCAAATCAGGAAAGTTAGTTTCTTGCTCGTTAACATCTCTGCAAGCCGCGGAGAACTTTAATGCCTCCGCGGTCGTTTGCGGTTTACCCGCGTTAAGATTGCACGAAAAACAAAATCAGCTTTCGTTCCGCGAAAGCAAATCCTTTCGCGGAGCGAAAGCCGATTATGCTCGAAAGTTATTCTTCATGGGTTCCTTGCTCTTCGGCTCGCCCTCACGTTGATATCGCAGATGTCTCCCCTGCCAGCGACTTCCGCACCGCTGGCATCACCTGCTCGGCGAATAACCTCATGCTGTCGCGGGTAAGATCGGCCGGCAAGGTTCCCAATTGAAACAAGCCCAGCAGGTTTCCGGTGCCGAGAAACTTGAGCGATTCGGTCAAGCGATCGCGCACCGTGGCGGGGCTGCCAACAATGGCGTAGTTGCCTTCCTCAATTTCCGCTCTGGTGGTCAACGACGACATGAACCTTTTCAGGGCATTGCCAATCCGCGCCATCGAACGAGCACTGGTATAACCGGGTGGAAAGATCAAGAGCCCCTTCAATAGCTTGTGGGCAAAATACCAGAGATGTTTTTCGTACTCTGCCCAGGCCTGTTCGTCGGTCTCGGCCACGTAGATGGGGAGCAGCCAGCCGGTTTGTTCGGGATCGGCCTCGTAGCCGTTTTTCTGGCAGGCTTCGCGGAACAGATCAAAGTTCTTCTTGAAGAAGTCGAGATGGAAGTAGGGAATGCCCATGTAGCTGTAGCGTCGCTGAGCCACAAAATCGATCGTTTCCTGGCTGCCGGCGCCGGGCACCCAAATGGGAGGATGCGGCTGTTGGATGGGCCGGGGCCAGGGATTCACGTTTTGCAACTTCCAGTGCTGGCCGTAATGCTCGAACGGCCCCGGTTCGGTCCAGGCGCGCAAGATCAGGTCGAGCGCCTCTTGATACATGCTTCGCGCGAACGTGGGGTTGACGCTAAAACTGTAGTACTCGGGGCCGCCCCCCACCACCATGCCGGCAATCAGGCGACCGCCGCTAATGCAGTCGAGCATGGCGAACTCTTCGGCCACGCGGGTGGGCGGGTTGTAGAACGGCAGAGCGTTGCCAATCACGGCAATTTTTACCCGCTTGGTTTGCCGGGCGAGAATGGCGGCAATGAGGTTGGGGCTGGGCATGGTGCCGTAAGCATTTTGATGATGCTCGTTCACGCACACGCCGTCGAATCCCAATTCCTCGGCCAGCAGCAGTTCATCCAGGTAGCGGTTATAAAGCTCGCCACCATGCTCGGGATCGTAAATCTCGTTGGGCAGCCAGGTCCATGCCGAGCGATACTTCTGCTCAAAATCGTCCGGCAATCGATCCCAAGGCATTAAGTGAAAGCAAAAAAACTTCATGCCAGTCAGCCTTGGCTTGCTGGAAAAAGGAAAGACCCTATCGAGGGCATCATGGGCCTTGGCGCCAGCTCTGGCAAGGTTTCCCGCCCGGCTTTCTCGCAAAAGAGGCCAGCGAACAGGGGCTTCGCCAGAAAATTTTCGCGGTTGGGGGGGTGAGGCGTCCCTTTCAGAAGGCGTTAGGCTTCGACCATGGCCTTTACCACGCCGGCTTTGGGATGGAGCCACGATTCGAAGTCGGCGATCATGCCGGCAAAGTTCGATCGGTGGGTGATCCAAGGGGTGGTATCGATCTGGCCCGACTCCAGCAGACCGATAATCCGGCGAAAGTCGTTGGCGGTGCTGTTTCGCGAAGACAAGACCGAGAGCTCGCGGCGGTGAAACTCCGGGTCGTTGAACGTCAATTCGCCCTGGACCAGGCCGACGAGCACCAGCGTGCCGCTGTTGGCCACCAGCGAGAATGCCCTCTGCATGCTGCCGGCGTTGCCGGTGGCGTCGAACACCTTGGTTGGCAATTCTCCGCCGAATGCCTCGCAAATTTGCGGGATGGGATCGTCCTGGGGGAAGATCGTTTGGGGCACGCCCAGCTCGCGCCGGCAGAATTCCAACCGGCCGGCATTCATGTCGAGCACGACGACTTGAGCGCCGGTGAGCAAGGCGAATTGGGCCGTGGCCAGTCCGATGGGACCGGCGCCAATCACCAGCACGGTATCGTCGGCGGCCAGTTGCCCTCGTGAGACGGCATGGGCGCCGATGCCCAGGGTTTCGACCAGGGCCAACTGATCGAGCGTGAGCTGGTCGGAGCGGTGGAGCTTATGCGTGGGCAGCAGAACGGTCTCGCGCATGCCGCCGTCGGTATGCACGCCCAGGCATTGCAGCGACGTGCAGCAATTGGTTTTGCCGCGGCGACAGGCCACGCAGGTTCCGCAGTTGAGGTAGGGCTCCACGGCACAGCGGTCGCCCGGCTCGATTCCGGCGGCGTTCTCCGCGACTTCGAGCACTTCCACGCCGAGCTCATGCCCTAGGATGCGGGGGTAGCTGAAGAACGGCTGCCGGCCGCGATACGCGTGCAGGTCGGTGCCGCAGATGCCAATTCGCCGCACGCGCACCAAAGCCTGATTGGCCGTTGGGCGTGCGGGGGGAGCGGTATCCGTCAGGCGGAATTGGCCTGGCTGTTCGAGCACGATGGTTTGCATGAGGAGGGCGGCCGGGGATGACCCGAAGCTGGCGTACATGGGAATGGATGAGCGAACGAGACCAGTCTGGCGCAAGTCGCCTTTCGCTCCGCGAAAGGATTTGCTTTCGCGGAGAGGCTGTGAATTTATTGTACCCGGATTGCTAAGGGGTGGGTGCTTGCGCTAGAACTGCCATATGAATAATCAGAACTCTTCAAAGACCGCTCGGGTGTCGCGGTCGCGGCGGGACCAGGTTGAGATGCACCCGCGTGATCCTGGGCGTGGACGTGACCAATGCAGGGACTGACGGCGATCTACTCCCGCCGATGCTCGAACAAATCAGCGCCGACTACGGCCAGACTCCCGAGCATGCGCTCGTCGATGGCGCGTTCGCCACGAAAGAATCGGTGACGGCCGGGGTTAAATTGCCCCCCCACGATCATCGTTACCCAGCGGAGCACCAGCCTGCCACTCTAATACCCAGCGCCACCAACCCAGCGCCAAGAAAACTCCCACCAAAAACCAGCCACCGCTCCGCCTATCCCATAGATTCACAGCCTAGGAGCGAAAGCCGACTGACCGGCGCATAAAACAGGCCGCGTCAGGCTTGAATTACTCAACCCGACGCGGCCATGTCCGTCCGTTGATAGCCAAGCGTATCATGGCGGCGGATTATTTCAAGAGTTGCTCCAAGTGCCTGGCCACCACTTTCACGGTTGGCTCGCGGAACATCGCCACGTGGTTGCCAGGCACTTCAATCACGTCCACACCCGCCTCGGTGTAATCGCTCCAACCCAGGTAAGGGTCTTCGTGCATGGGCGTGGCTTTCTCCTGGGCGCGAAACACCGTGAGCTTGCTGCGACATGGCTGCGCGTCGTACTCCACAATGGCTTTCACGTTGGCTTGAAACACGGCAAAGACGTGCCGCGCCAAGCCCGCTTCTGAGTCTTCCATCACCACCCGCGCAAGCTCCGCTCGCTCGCGGAAATACTCCAACTGCTGATCCGCGCTCTTCCGCTGCAGTTCTTCGACAAACTCGGGATCTTCGTGCGGAAACAGCAACATGAGCATCGGCAAGAAGTCGCGCTCGTCGAACGCCTGGCCCGCCTTGCGCATGCCTGCGTCAAACAAGGCTACCAGCGCCAGGTCTTGCGCTTGCGACTCCAACTGCCGGGCAACTTCAAACGTGAGAATGCCGCCCGAAGACCAACCGCACAACTGGTAAGGCCCCGACGGTTGCACGCCGCGAATGGCCTCGGCGTAGTAAGCCGCCATGTCTTCCACGGTGGTGTGCGGCGCCGCTTCGCCATCAATGCCGCGAGCCTGCAGGCCATAAATCGGCACGTCGTCTGGCAGGTGGCTCGCCAGCGCCAGGTAGCAGTAAATGGTTCCGCCCGCCGGATGCACGCAGAACAGCGGCGGCCGGTTGCCGCCGGGACGAATGGTAATCAGCGAAGACTCGCCCGCATCGTCGCCGCTCCGTCGCAGCAGCCTTGCCAGGTTTTCTACCGTGGGATGCCGCACCAGGCTTACCAGCGGAACCTTGCGGGCAAACTGCTCTTCAATCCGCGAAACCATCGCCACGGCATCCAGCGATGTGCCGCCCAGTTCCTGAAAATTGTCGGTCACGCCAATCGGTTGGATACCCAGCGTGTCGGACCAGATTTCCACCAGCCGCGCTTCAAGCCGCGAGCGCGCCGGCACGGCTCCCCCACAACTTTCCGGCCGCGCGCGCGACAACGATGGCAACTGGGCAACGTCCACGCTGCCATCGGCCAATCGCGGAATCACGTCGAGCGGGCGAACCACGGCCGGCAGGGGACGATGCGGCAAGACCTTCTTCAAGTGGCTGCGCAGCTCAGGCAATAGCATCCCTTGCTGCTCGGGATCGATTACCGTGGCCGTGTCGCGATTGGGCACCACATAAGCAATCAACCGCATTTCGCCGGACTGATTCTGCCGCGCCAACACCGCGGCATCGGTCACCATCCGATTCTCAATCAAGGCCTTGGCCATTTCCACGGGGTCCACGCGGTACATGCCTACCGCGAGCGAGTCGGCCTCGCTTCCCAGGTATTCCAACTGGCCATCTGCCAACCACCGCGCCCGACATCCCGTGCGCTCCAGCGCCGCGCCCTCCATCGAAGATTCGCCAGCCGAATCGCCCGATGCTTCCATCAGCAGGTCGCCGGGCACTTCGATCGGGCAAAGTCCCCACGAGTCGATCACGTGAACATACTGCTCGCCTGCCAAGGGACCGGTCGCGGTGACGTTGGTGACTGGGTTCCAGTCATCGGTGATCCGGGCCGCCTCAGCGGCCGGAAGCGTGAACAACCCCGCCAAAGTCTCGGGCAATCCGCTCGAAAGCTCGGTGAGCGAAGCTGCCGCGTGCGATGCAATTCGCATGCCGGAGGAGTTGGAGAACTGTCGCCGATCGTAGCGCAGTCGCAACGTGAGCTGAGCGCCAGGAATGGCGATTAGCGTGAGTGGCAACGCCGCGGTGGCCGAGCCGTGAATCTCGCTGATCGCCACATTCCCCGGCCGGAAACTGAGTCGCGGATCGAGCGGATAATTCTCAAACACCACCAGCGAGTCAAACATCCGGCGTCCTGGCAACAGGTCGCTGGCGTTTTGAATCTGGTCGGGCGTGCTGTGCTCAAATTCCCGGCCTTCCAGCAATTGCTGATGAAGCTCCCGCAGCCACTCAGCGCATGCAGCCTGGGGCGAAACATTCACACGCACTGGCAAATTGTTGGAGAACGGTCCGACGATGGTTTCCACGCCCGGCAGTGCTGGCGGACGCCCCGAGACGGTGGCGCCGCTAACGATGTCGGATTCGCCGCTGTAGCGTCCCAGCATTACGCTCCACACGCCTTGCACGAGCGTGGCCAGGGTGAACTGGTACTGCCGCGCCAATTGTTGCAAGGCCAATGTTGCCTCGGCAGAGAGCACCGTCTCGGCTTCACCATAGCGATCCTCTTCGGCATCGAGCGATGCCGCGGGCGCCGGAAAGGGTAGGGCGGGGGAGCCCCGATAGCCTGCGAGCCGCTTCCCCCAAAACGCCTCGGCCGCGCTGGCGTCTTGTTTGCTCAGCCAGCTTACATAGTCCCGAAACCCTCGGGCCGGCTCCAGCGGCGGTTGCTTGCCTTCCACGAAGGCCGCGTACGAAGTGAATACTTCTTTCAGCACCAATGGCAGACACCAGCCGTCGAGAATGAGGTGATGGCAACTCCAGGCGAACCGCCAGCGGTCTTCGGCCACACGCGCCAACAGCAACCCAAACAGCGGCGCCCTGGCCACGTCGAACCCGGCCTGCTGCCGTGCTTGGATCAGTTCCGCAAAGCGAGCTTCGCGCTCGTCCGGCTGGGCTTCCCGCAGATCCACTTGCCGCCACGGCAACGCCAACTGCTGCCGCACCACTTGGACCGGTTTCTTTAAGCCCTCGTAAAGAAAGGCCGTGCGCAACAGCGGGTGGCGGCCCATCACGTTTTGCCACGCCCTTTGAAAGGCGTTTACATGAAGCGGGCCTTCCAGGGTGCACGTCAGTTGCTCAACCAGGGCTTCGCCGCGGCCGGTGGAAACGGCCTGCCACAGCATCAATTGCTGCATGGAAGACAAAGCATAAATGTCTTCCACGTTCTTCATCTTCATTCCAAAATTCTCCCAGCGAAAGCGCGGAACCGGCAGCCGGCCTGAGCGGAGCCCCTATTCATCGTCCGCATCGTCATCTTCGCCGAGCAGGGCCGACAGCGATTCCAGATCCTCGGCATCGAGCTGGGCGAGCGGGAAGTCCGACGGCGTTGCCGCGCCAGCGTCGGCCGTTTCGCAATGGGCAATCAACTTGCGCAATTGTTGCAGCAGGTCGCCAGCCACACGCTCGATCGTGGCGGCATCGTACTGCTCGCGGCTATAGACCCATTCCACATGCAACTGACCGCCGCGAATATGCGAAATCAATTCAATGCCGTGCCGCCGCACATTCTCCTTGGCATAGAGCGGACCCGCCGGTTCGTCCGCCAAACGAAGCAGCGCGCCCGCTGGCAAGGTTTGATCGAATTGCCCCAGGTAGTTGAAGCAGAGCGCCGCCGGCTCTTTGGGCGTTTTTCGCAACGACTCTCTTACGCTCGGCTCGGGGCACAGCCAGCGCAGCAGGCCGTATCCCAGCCCGCCATCGGGCACTTGCCGCAAACACTCCTTGGTGTCGATCAATGTCTGTCGCAGATCGTTGGGCGCCAGTGCGCGAATCTGCACGGGAAACAGCGTGGTGAACCAGCCCACGGTGCGGCTCAAATCAAATTGCTCGTCGAGATCGGCCCGGCCGTGGCCTTCCAGATCGATTCGCCAGCGGCGGTACGTCGTCCAAGAAGCCAGCGTGAGCGACAGGGCCGCCAGCAAGGTTTCGTGAACCTGCATGCGATAGGCGGTTGGCACATTGTGCAGCAGCGACTGGGTCTCGGCCGCGCTCAGCGAACCTTGCGCGCGGGCAATATCCCTGGCGCGATTGGGTCCCTCGGGCCGATCCACCGGCAGGGCGCCTGGCACCCGGAGCACATCTAGCCAATAGGCAAGTTCCAGCTGCCGCCGCGGCGAGGCGGCCTCGGTTTCGAGCCGTACGCCCCAATCGGCAAAGCTGCTGGTCTTGGGTGGCAGCGGCGGGTCGAGGGTGTGCGACATGCCTTGGCAAATCACTTGCAGGTCTTCCAGCAAGATGCGCCAGCTCACGGCATCGACCGCCAGGTGATGAATGGCGATGAGCAGCCTCGCATTGCTTTTGCCTGGGTCTTTGTTCGACTTGACCCCTTCCATCCATGCGGCGCGAAGCAGCGGTCCCTGTTCCGCGTTCAAGCTGGCCTGAACTTCGGCCGCCACCTGGCTCAGGGGTTGTTGGGTTTGGCCCAGATCGTATCGCCACAACAGGTCGTCGAGATTTACTTCCGCAACCGGTACGATCTCTTGCGAAACGCCGGTATTCAGGGCGGGAGCTTTGACATATGCGCCACGCCTTAACCGCAGCCGGAGCACGTCGTGGTGCATTACCAACCGTCGCAGGGCCGTATCGACCATCGAGGCCGTCAGGTCGGCGGTGGGCGTCAGCATCACGGCCTGATTGAAGTGATGGAGGTTCGCCAGCGGTTGCGCCAGCATCTCGCATTGGATGGGCGTGAGCGGCGCATGCCCGGTAACTTCGCCTTGAGGAGCAATGACGGCGGGTCCGCTGCCGGCAACTTGCGCCAGCTCGGCAATGGTTTGGTTCAAGAACAATTGCTTGGGAGTGAGCCGAAGCCCCGCGGCGGAGGCCCTGGCGATCACTTGAATGGTCAGGATGGAATCGCCGCCGAGCTCGAAGAAATTGTCGTGACGGCCCACCTGATCGATGTGCAGCACCTCGCGCCAGATTTGGGCCAGCGTGGTTTCCACCTCGGTTTGAGGCGGCGCGTAGCTCGCCCTCAATGCAGGACGCGAGGTATCGGGGGCCGGCAATCTTTCCCGCGCCACGCGGCCGTGGTGCTCGCGCGGCAGTTTATCCAAAGCCACGAATGCCGAGGGGAGCATGTAGGCCGGCAGATGCCGTTCCAAATGCTCTAGCAGTTCGCTGATCGCTGGCCCAGCCGGTTTACCTTGCGGCAGGTCGTCGCTAGCCGTGGGCTCCAAGGCGTAATAGGCCACCAGCCGCTTGCGGCCCGGCTGATCCTCACGCGCTATCACGGCGCACTCGGCAATCGCCCCATGTCGCAGCAGTGCCGTTTCGATCTCGCCCAACTCGATACGGTAACCGCGAATCTTGACCTGGTGATCTTGCCGGCCCAAGAATTCGATCGTCCCGTCTGGCAAGTAACGGGCCAGGTCGCCCGTGCGGTAGACGCGAGGTTGCGTGGAACTTGCCGGCTGGCCGTCAGGGTTGTCGCTGCTGGCCGCGGCCCCTTTCTCAGATGTGGCTCGCATAAAAGGGTGGGCCACGAACCGCTCGGCCGTAAGCCGCGGTGATTGACGGTAGCCGCGCGCCACGCCGATGCCACCCAGCACCAGTTCGCCCACCACGCCCACCGGCAGCGGTTGAAGTTGGGCATCGAGCACATATGCTTCGTTGCCGGGAATGGGCCGGCCGATCGGCAAGCGGTCACGCTGGGGAAGTTGTTCGGGATCGCGCGCCACATACAGCGTGGTGGTAATGCTGGCCTCGGTCACGCCGTACGCATACACAATGGGGACACGCGTTAGCTCCAGCCAGCGCTTGACCTTTTTGGTGGGCATGGAATCGCCACCCGTCATAAAGGTTCTCAAATGCTGGGCGGCTTGCGGGTCGCGTTCGGCCAAATCCAAAACTTGCGCCCACACGCTGGGCGGCATGTGTACGAAGTTCACACGGCGCTCACGCGACCAATGCATGATTTCCTCGCCGCTCAGTTCCAGCGGCGTGGGGTGCAGCACCAAGGTGGCCCCGGAAAGCAGCGTGGGGAAGATCTCTTCGCCCGCGGCGTCGAAGCTGGGCGAAAGATACTGCAACATGCGATCGCCTACGGAAATGTTGCAGGTTTCGATCATCACGCGCGCGTGATTCACCAGGCCCGCATGCGGCACCTCGACCCCTTTGGGCCGGCCCGTGGAGCCCGAAGTGAAAATCAAGTAGGCCAGCGAATCATCGCGGTAATCGACCGCTGGCGATGTTTCCGGCAACGATTGCAGCGTATCCAGCGTATCCAGACAAATGATCTCTGGCTGTTCGCCTGCCAAACCCTCTGTCGCGGCCAGCGGTTCTCCGCTGTAGTGACTCAGCATTTCACGCGTCGCCAGATCGTTATCGGCAGCATAGGCCGCGCGCAATTGGGCCGCCGCTGGCGTGTGCGACAAGATATGCTGCATGCCGGCGTCGCTGGCCATCGATTTCAACCGCGCGGCTGGCCAACTGGGATCGAGCGGAACGTAGGCCGCGCCGGCTTTCAAAATGCCGAACATCGCGGCCAGCATTTCGGGGCAGCGTTCAAAGCACAGACCCACGGACGTTTCTGGCTGCGTTCGTTGTTCCAATAAATAGTGCGCCACCTGGTTGGCTCGGCGATCCAACTCCGCGTACGTCCAGCGCGTATTGTCCAGTTCCACGGCCACGGCGCCCGGGGTTCGCGCGGCCTGTTCTTCAAAGGCCCGCGCCAGGTGCCCTGGCCGTTGCTGGCTGCCGGGCGAATTCCATTGGATCAATTGTCGGCGTCGCTGGGCGGTGTCTAGCAGCGGCAGCGAACCCAGCGGACGCTCCGGCCCGCGCGTGATGGCCGTGAGCAGCGTTTCGAAGGTATTCAACAACCGCGTGGCGGTATCGGGCAAGAACAGGTCGCGATTGTAGACCAGCAGCAGATCGAGTTGATCTGCCTCGCTGACGTTCAAGGTGAGATCGAAATTCGCGGCCTGCACGTGCCCTAGCTCGATATCGGCAATGGCCAAATCGGCCAGGCGGTGCGAAGCGACCGGGGCATTTTGCAGCACGAACATGGTTTGAAAGAGCGGCGTGCGACTCAAGTCGCGCTCTGGCTGAATCGCTTCCACCAACTCTTCAAACGGCAAATCCTGATGGGCGTAAGCATCGAGCATGTGCTTGCGCACCTCGGCCAGCAGGGGCTTAAAGCCGGCTTCGAGTTCGATCTCGCTTCGCAACACCAACGTGTTCACAAAGAAGCCAATCAACGGCTCGAACTCGGCGCGGGTGCGGCCGGCGATGGGCGTTCCCACCCAGATATCGCGCCCGCCAGAAACTCGCGACAGCAGCACCTGCCAGGCGGCGATCAGCACCATGAACAGCGTGCAATTTTCTTCGCGCGCAAATCGCCGGAGCGAAGCGCTGAGACTGCCGGGGAGTTGCCGCCGCACGGTGGCCCCGCGAAAGGTTTGCACGCTAGGACGCGGCAGATCCAGCGGCAGTTCTAACCAGGGCGGCGATCCTTGCAGGCGATTGCGCCAATAGGCCAACTGAGAATGGGCCAGTTCGCCTTCGATCATCTTTCGCTGCCAGGCCGCAAAGTCAGCATATTGCAGCTTGAGTTCGGGCAGCGTGCATGCTTCGCCCCGGCGGAACGCGTCGTACCGTGCCGCCACTTCGAATCGCAGCACCGCCAGCGACCAGCCATCGCAAATAATGTGATGCAGCACCAGCATTAGCACGTGCCGCTCGGGGGCCAGCTTGAACAGCGTGGCCCTGACCAGCGGGCCGCGGGTTAGATCGAAGGCCCGATTGGCTTCCGCGGCCGCGAGCCGCGCCAGTTCGGCTTCGATCGCTTCGGCCGGCAACCCGGTGAGGTCGACCTCGTGCCACTGGGCAGGAAGCCGCGGGGCAATGTGCTGCCAGGCCACGCCGGAGTCGCTGGGGAACGTGGTTCTTAATGCCTGATGACGCTCGACCACCAGGTTCAGCGATCGATGCAACACGCCCGCTTCGAGGGGGCCTTCCAAGCGGACGGCAGCGGAGACGTTATAGAACGAGTTGCCGGGGTCGAGCTGATCCAAGAACCACAACCGCTGCTGACCGAACGACAATGGCGCGGGGCTGGCCGGATCGCGGAGGGCGACCGAGCGAAATTGCGCCCGCTTGGGCATGCTGGCCAGCGCGTCGCCATCTCCCGTGACCGCACTCTGACCCTCGGGCGAGCCACGCTCCGCCGATTTCTGCTTGAGCAGTTTTTCTAACAATGCTCGCTTGGCAGGCGACAAATGCTCAATGCGATCCTCAATGCGGTCTGGGCTCATGTTGGCGAGTTGCAGTTGGCTGAAGATGGGAAGCGAGCGACGGATTCGAGGCGACTGGGAAACGCTTGCGATGTTCACCAGCCAACCGGCCAGCCGCTTATTCTTCGGGAGGCACCACCGGATCGATCTTGGCCAGTTGCTCGGCCACTTCCGACTCGGTCATGCCTTCCAACTGCTCCAGCATGGCGGCCAAATCGGCGCCGTTGTTGGTTGTGGCGTCGCCGTTGGTCGGTTTTCCGGTGCCTACCTGGTCAATGTACATGGCCAGTTCGGCAATGGTGGGCCGTTCGAACATGTCTCGCAGGGGGATCTCCACCTCAAATTGAGGCGCCATGCGGGTGGCCAATTGCGTGGCCAACAGCGAGTGGCCACCGAGGTCGAAAAAGTTGTCGTGAATGCCCACGCGTTCTACCCCAAGCGCTTCTGACCAGATTTCGGCCAGCACCCGCTCGGTGGCGTTTCGCGGAGCCACGAATTCTTCGTCCTTGGGCAACCGTAGCGGTTTCAGTTCCCCTTGCCAACGCACAATCTCGTCGAGCGCGCCGGCCAAGAATTCTTCGCGAGCAATGCTCCGCTGAATCTTGCCACTCGATGTCTTGGGCACGGTGCCCAGCTTCACAAACACAATGGCATCCAGCGGTATCTGGTGCTCGGCGGCCACTTCGTTGCGAATCGATTCCATCAGCTTAGGCAAGTCGTGCTTTTGCGGACGCCGCAGTTCTTGTATCAGAACCACCCGCTCGCGGCCTTCGAGTTCCACGCTGAACACGGCGCTGCCATACGGCTTGAGATCCGGATGCACGCGCTCCACCGTTTGCTCGATGTCTTGGGGATAATGGTTGCGTCCCCACACAATGATGACATCTTTCAGGCGGCCCGTGATGTAGAGCTGCTCGCCATCTAAAAAGCCGAAGTCGCCCGTGCGGAGGAAGGGCCCCTGATCGTCGGCGGTGAACGCCCGAAAGCGTTCTTCGGTCGCTGGCGGATTGTTCCAATAGCCGCGGGCAATGCTCGGCCCGGCCAACCAGATTTCGCCCACTTCGCCATCGGGAAGCCGCTGCAACGATTCGGGGTCGGCCACAATCACCCTGCCCGTTCGCACCGGCCGGCCGCAACCCACAAAGGTGCGCGAGTTTTCCGACCCTGGCGGAACCTCTTCCACGCGGTGTTCCGAGAGCGTGGTCAAGTCCACTGTTTTGGTCACCATGGCTTCGTCGCGCAAATTGCACGAAACCATCAACGTGCTTTCGGCCATGCCATAGCTGGGATAAAAAGCTTCTCGCCGCATGCCGCAGGGTCCAAAGGTTTCCAGGAAACGATCGAGGGTTTCCGGCCGGATCATTTCGGCGCCGTTGATGGCGACTTCCCAGTTGCCCAGGTCGAGCGACTTGCGATCCTCGGGCGAAATCTTGTTGATGCAGTGGTCGTAGGCAAAATCGGGCGCCGCGCTGCACGTGGCCTTGTAGTCCTCGAAGATTTTCAACCAGCGAATCGGCCGCGTGAAGAACGACAGCGGCGACAGCAAGATGGTGTGCCGCGCGCTGTGCCAGCCCAGCAGGTTGCCGATCAGGCCCATGTCGTGGTAGGGGGGGAGCCAACTGCAGATGACATTGTTTTCGCGATGCAGCAACTCGTGGATGCTCGATAGATTCGCGATCAGGTTGCCGTGGTCGATCACCACGCCCTTGGGCGTGCCCGTCGAGCCCGAGGTGTATTGCAGCAGGGCCACGGTGTCGCGATTGGTCTCCACCGGCGACCACTTGTCGGCGCTCGCCAAACTGATTTCGTTGGTGGCCACCACGGTTTCGATGCCCGCCAGGCGGCGGAACAATTGTTCGGCCCACTCCAGCAAACCCGTGGAACTGAGCAACACCGTCGATTGCGAATCGGTGACAATGCTTTGCAGACGCGGCAAAATGCGGTGGCTCCGCATCGGGTCGGGCGGATAGGCCGGCACGGCGATCACGCCCGCATAAAAGCAACCGACGATGGCCGCGGTGAACTCCATGCCGGGGTCGTATACCAACAGAGCGCGCTGCCCTTGCAGGCCCAACTGTTGCAGTTCCGCGGCAATGGCGCGCGCTTCGCGGTCGATCTCCGCGTAAGTGCACTCCGCCACCTGGCCCTCTTCTTCCAGCAAGAACGTGTAGGCCACATCGTTCGGCTGCTCGATGGCTCGACGGCGGTAAACTTCGCACAAACTGGCCGCATTGGCGCTGGGCGATTCAGCGTACATCGGAAACTTCATCTACGACGATCCTCGCAAGTATTAAATTGACTGCGCCCAGCGCAACCGCTGGCGTCACCGATCGAACTTGCCTGGGCGGCAGTTCATTCCGTGGCGGTCGAACGCGACCTTCCTGATCGTCGTCTTGATTCTATCGCCCTCCGCCAGCGTTGCGCTGGCGAGGTTGTTTCGATTGTGGCCTGGCCGCGGGGGCTTGGCCGTCAGGCTCCTTAGCTATCTCATCAGGAACATCAACCGCAAGTGCCGCAGGTTGCGGACAATTGCTGGGCGGATATTCGTAAGCGGTTCATGTCGCGGTAGCGGGTGAAGTTACTCCTGGTGCCGTAGCGCGACGGTGGGCAGCAGCTTTGACGCTCGAAAGGCGGGATAAACCGATCCCAAAAACCCAATCACCAGGGAGATTGCAAACCCAATCACAACCACCAGGGGATCAATTCGCGTATCGATCGTACCATTCACGGCTGGCAGTTTCCCCAGCGAATACGTCAACAAACAGGCGGTGACGGCGCCGAGCGTCGCGCCCACCACCGAGAGCATCATCGCTTCGAGCATGATCATCGACACCACGCGGTGACGACGCCAGCCCACGGCCCGCAGAATTCCGATCTCGCCCGTGCGTTCGAACACCGACATCACCATGGTGTTCATCATGCTGATCGTTCCCACCACAATGGCAATGAACGAAGTCAGCCACGCCATGGCGCCGGCGGCTTTGATGCGCACGTCGTCCTTAATAAAATCTTCCGTCGGTTGGGCAGTTAGTTGCTGTTGATCGGCGAATTTCAGGGCTTCAATCTGCTTGCACGTTTCTTCAACCCACTGGCGTTTGGACCACGCCCGTTGCTCCTCGGTAAGTTCGCCTTCCGAAAACTCGCTCGGATCTTTCACCGCAAAGTTGATCCACGTTACCTGACCGTTGCGAAACATTAACTCCTGCAAATCCTTAATCGGCACAAACATGGCGCCGTTTTCGTAAACATTTGTAGTCTCGAATATTCCGATTATGCGGATCGACGCCCCCGCCACGGCTACTTCGTCTCCCACCTTGCGCCGTAAGTTTTGGGCCAGCGTTTTGCCCATTAAGGTCACGTTATGGTCGCCCGGCTCCAAGGCCCGGCCCGATAACACCGTGAGATCGCGAACGACCCGCGACCCCGGCGGCAAACCCTGAATGCCCGTGCTAAATATGTCGTATTCCGGAAAGCCCACGGTTTCCATCAAGATCGGCGTGACTTCCCGGATGGGCTTCGCATTGCCGATCTTCAGGTCGACGACCTGTTGCACCACCGCTTCATCGATCGAACTCGCCATGGGATCGGCCCCGCCGGCCCGCATCACCACGGCGTCGATCCCATGTCCTTCGTACAGTTCGCGATACGATCGCTTAAAACCCCAGGAGATGCCGACGAGTGAAACCACGCAGCCGACCGATACGGCCAGCCCCAAAATAGTTAACGTGGACCGACTGGCACGACGCCGCAGGTTGCGATAAACAATCGTTGAAAAATACATTTACAAACCCACGAACACGATATGACAGCACCCGGCCTTGCTCCCTGGCAATACCGCCAAGCCCCGCCAAGAACCCCGTGGGCTCGCGCTTCGTTTACGGGGAGCCACGCAGCCTTGGCGTCTTCGCTTCCACGCCGCCAGCTCCCACGGCCACCGTTGGGGGGGAGAGAAGGCCCAAGGCTGTTCGCCCGACCCAATTTCACGGCCCGCCACCAGTGTGGCCGTTCCGCTGTCAAATTGTAAAGCGGGCACATGGGAGAGACGCTACCATTTATACGGATTAAATCCTCGATAAGGCAGGGATGACTTCCAATGCGGACGAGTAAGCGGATTCAGGGGATTTCCCCATGACATTCCTCCGGGAGTGGACACTTTTTCACTTCCCTTTTTCTCACGATTCAACAGGGGGCTCCGCAGCCTATTCGGCGAGCCTGCCCTACCAGACCGATTTCGGTAGGAATTTGACTCAGGATGGGCGGCGACTTCCTTCGCTTGGTTCATCGCCCTCCCCCCCGCTCTCAGGAAAAATGCCAATTCATGACCGCCGCCGATCATGCCTTACCTGCCTCCGAGGCCGAACTCGAAACCTGGCTTGCGCGGCCCACGCCGCTCGCCTGGCACGCCATGCAGCAAATGGAGGGCGAACTTTTGCTGTTGGGGGCCGGCGGAAAAATGGGCCCTAGCCTGGCTTGGCTGGCCCGACGGGCTGCCAACGAGGTGGGCCGCGGCAACCTCCGCATTGTCGCTGCCTCACGGTTCTCTGATCCCCAGGCGCGGGCAGAACTTCACTCGCAAGGCATCGAAACCCTCGCTGGCGACCTGCTCGACCCCAGCTTTCGCCACCGCCTGCCGCAGTTGCCCAATGTGCTGTTCCTGTTCGCGCATAAGTTCAGCCAGCACGATTTGCCCGGCCAGTATTGGGCCATGAATACCTATCTGCCGGGAGTGATGGCGGAGCAATACGCCGACTCCCGCATCGTGTGCTTCAGCAGCGGCAATGTTTATCCCTTCACGCCCTGCAACAACCCCGCCCCCACTGAAGCCGATCCGACGGCCCCGATGGGCGAGTACGCCTCTAGCGTGCTGGGCCGCGAAGGCATGCTCCGTTTTATGAGTGCTCGCCACGGGACCCCCGCCTGCCTGCTCCGGCTGAATTATGCCGTCGAAGCCCGCTATGGCGTGCTGGTGGACCTGGCCCAACAAATCGTGGCCGGCGAACCCATTTCCCTGAGGGTTCCCCAGTTCAACTTCATTTGGCAGGGCTACGCCAACGCGGTCGCCCTGGCGGCTTTTACCAAAACGTCCAGCCCTCCCACAATTCTCAACCTCACCGGCATCGAGCGGCACCAGGTTCGCGAAGTTGCCACCGCCCTGGGCAGACGCCTCGGCATCGAACCCGTTTTCGCTGACGATGAAGGCGACCAGGCCCTGGTGGCCGACGCCCGCCGTTGCCGTGCCTGGTTCGGCTCTCCTGAAGTCGGCCCCGAGCAACTGCTCGACCTCGTTGCCGATTGGACAAAAAACCACCGCCGCACCCTCGGCAAACCTACGAAGTTCCAAGTGAACAACGGACGATTCTAATGGAGGGATTAGGGGATAGGGACTTAGGGAATAGAAGCTGAAACCAGTCCCCAACCTCAACCCTTACCAACCCCCATCTCCTACCCCCAGTCCCGCCAATGCATCCTGAACCGAACCTGGCTGCCGCCCTCAAGCTTGCCATGCAGCTCATGGCCATTCCCGGCAAGAGCGGTGAGGAAGGCAAGGTGGTCCGCTTCATCCGCCAGAAGCTCGAAAAGGCCGGCGTTCCTGCCGACGCAATCACCATCGACAGCACCCCCGACAAAAGCCCCCTGGGCGGTGAAACGGGCGGCCTGATCCTCAAGCTGCCCGGCGCCACCCGCGGCAAGCGTCGCCTGCTGATGGCTCATATCGACACCGTGCCGCTGTGCGTGGGCTGCCAACCCGTGCTTCGCGATGGCTTTGTGGAATCGGCCGACCCGACCACCGGTCTGGGGGCCGACGACCGCGCGGGGGCGACGGTGATCCTCACCGCGGCGCTCGAAATCCTCAAACGCAAGCTGCCCCACCCGCCGCTGACTTTTTTCTGGCCGGTGCAAGAAGAGGTCGGCCTGTTCGGAGCCCGCCATGTCTCGCTGGCCGCGCTCGGCAAGCCGCCCTTGGCCTTCAATTGGGATGGCAGCGATTCCGACCGCATTGTCACGGGAGCCACCGGGGCTTACCGCCTGGCCATCCACATCACCGGCCGCGCCAGCCACGCCGGCGGAGCTCCGGAGAAAGGGGTGAGTGCCATCGCCATCGCTGGCCTGGCCATTGCTCAGCTGCATCGCGATGGTTGGCACGGAGCCATCAACCAGGGCGGGCGCCTCGGCACCAGCAACATCGGCATCATTCAAGGCGGCGCGGCAACCAACGTCGTCACCGATCACGTTTTTGTCAAAGCCGAAGCCCGCAGCCACGATCCCGCGTTCCGTTTACTCATTGCCCAAACCATCGAAGACGCCTTCCAAAGCGCTGCGGCTCAGGTCACCAGCAGCGAAGGCGTAGCCGGCCAGGTCAAGGTGGAACGCCAGCTCGACTACGACAGTTTCTTGCTTGCCGAAAACGAAGCTTGCGTGCTGGCCGCGGAAGCGGCCGTTCGCAGCCTGGGCCGTGAACCCTATCGAACCGTCATCAATGGCGGCCTCGACGCCAACTGGCTTTCCGCCCGCGGCGTTCCGGCGGTCACACTCGGCTGCGGCCAAATGAACGTACACACGGTCAACGAAAAGCTCGATGTCGCCGCGTTCGAAAGAGCCTGCCGCATCGCCCTCCGCCTGGCCACGGCCACGGAGTCGTCCTAAACGTGCGGCATTCCCTGGTGGAGGAATAAGCCTGCGGCAAACGCCGCGGAGAAAGTCAGGGCCAAAAGGCTGGTACTGTGGCGTTTGGAATTTGGAGTGTGGAATCGAAGAGATGTGGCAGCGACGTGTGGCGTTCTCTTTCTCCCCAACCTCGTTCATGCCCGTTTCGATTCGCCCTCGGTCGGAACGTCGGCCAGGCGGTAGATCTCGTAGCCAGTTTTGGCCAGGATTTCTGGCCAGAGCCGCGTTGCCTGGGCGAGCTCCTCCCAAGGCACAAGGTAGGGTGAGAGTTGCCGCCGAGAATCTTTGACAGGTGCACGGGGCTAATAATCGATAGCGAACGCAGTAGTTCCACGCAGTCTGCTGGCCGTCAGGCGGGTGGAACGCTGGGGGGCGATTAGGCCATGATCTCTTTGAGCACCCGCCCGTGCACGTCGGTCAGGCGGAAGTCGCGGCCGGCGTAGCGGTAGGTGAGTTGTTCGTG
>CAYUMU010000001.1:19372-318631 GCA_964445985.1 uncultured Pirellulales bacterium
GCAGGTCGTGGATGTGGGTTTTGTTTTCGACGGCCGCGTAGCCGTGTTCGTCGGTGGCGCCGTAGCGAATGCCCCCTTTCACGCCGCCGCCGGCCATCCACATGGTAAAGCCTTGGGCGTTGTGGTCGCGGCCGTCGTTCACGCTACGGCTGTTGGTGGTGCCAGGCGTGCGGCCGAATTCGCCGCCCCAGACCAGCAGGGTTTCATCGAGCAGGCCGCGCTGGCTGAGGTCGGCAATCAGGGCGGCGATGGGTTGAT
Organism: uncultured Pirellulales bacterium; assembly: GCA_964445985.1. Classification (GTDB taxonomy): domain Bacteria; phylum Planctomycetota; class Planctomycetia; order Pirellulales; family S012-138; genus CAYUMU01. The sequence continues at coordinate 19,631 of CAYUMU010000001.1, forward strand.
CGGTGGCCAGGCAGTTGGCCGTATGCAGTTTGCGGAGATCGGTGTGTTGATCCCAGTTGGGGTACGAGATTTCCACAAACCGCACGCCGGCTTCCACGCACCGCCGCGCCAGCAGGCATTGCCGGCCGAAATTGTCCGTCGGCTTGTTGCCAATGCCATATTCGGCCAGCGTGCGCTGGGTTTCGCCCGAAATATCCATCAGCCGAGGCACGGCGCTTTGCATGCGGAAAGCCAACTCGTAGGACTCGATCACGCCCTCGAGCTGAGCGTTGACCGGGTCTTCTTCCAACCAGCCGCGGTTGATGGCTTGCAGCAAGTCGAGCTGCCGGCGCTGCTCTTGCGAGGAAAGCTTGGGGTGAGCAATGTGCGACACCCGAGCATTGGCGATCGAATCGTTGCCGCCGCCGATGCGGGTTCCTTGGAAGGTGGCAGGCAGGAAAGCGCTGCCATAGTTTTGTGCCCCGCCGAACGAGCCGGTGGGATTGAGCGTGATGAAGCCGGGGAGTTCGTTGTTTTCGGTACCTAGCCCATAGAGCACCCAAGCCCCGACCGAAGGCCGCACAAACTGGCCGCTGCCGGTGTGCCAGAGCACGGTGCCTTGGGCGTGGCTGGGGAGGTCGGTGTACATGCCATTGAGGAGGCACAGGTCGTCGGCGCGGCTGGCCACGTGGGGGAAGAGCTCCGAAACCCACTGGCCGCTTTCGCCGTGCTGTTTGAACTTGAAGGGGGATTTCAGCCAAACGCGATTGCCGCCCACATCTTGCCGAGGCGCCGGCTTGCCATCGTCGGCCTGGAGCCGCGGTTTGTAGTCGAAGGTATCGACATGCGACGGCCCTCCGACCATGAACATGAAGATCACGCGCTTGGCCCGCGGGGCAAAGTGCGGCGATCGCGGAGCCAGCGGATTGACCGATTCAGCCGCGGCCTGCTGGGCGCATAGGCCGGCGAACGCCGTGTAGCCAAACCCGGCAGCCAAACTCTTGAGGGCCTGGCGGCGGCTGAAGCCCAAGCGGGCAGGTTGCTGAATCTTCATGGCTGATACGTTCCGCGGGAACGGGGTTATTTGCAGGGAACAGGGTCATCGCACGTACATGAATTCGGCCGAACCGCAAAGGGCCTGACATACGCCGGTCCAGGCGTCGAGCTCCGACCGGTTGGCGTTCGCCTGTTCGGCCCGCACAAATTCCACCACGGCGTGGCGTTCGGCCGAACTGGGTTGGCGGGCGAAGGCAATTTCAAATGCCGCGTCGACTCGGGCCGCATCGTCGGGCGATTGTTCCAGCACCCGCTGGGCAAACCGCTGGGCGAGCTCGATCACAAACTTTCCATTCATCAAGTACAGCGATTGCGTGGCCACGCTCGTCACATCGCGGCGGCCCATCACCAGGCTGGGGTCGGCCATGTCGAACAGGCTCAACATCTCGGGCACGTTGCCCCGCAACATGGGCAAGTAGGCCGCGCGATGGCGAGGCGAGTCGTCCAGGGCCAGGTTCTTGGCGCTCGAGCCCAATTCAATATTCACCAGCTTGAGCGAAGCCGAGCCATACGGGCGATCGCGGTCCAACTGGCCCGCCACGGAGAGCAGCGCGTCGCGAATGGGTTCGGCTTCCAGACGCCGCCGGGCAAATCGCCACAGCAGGCGGTTATCGGGGTCGAGTTCGTAGGCGGTCGCGTTGCCGGCATCGGACTGCTGATAGGCGCGGCTGAGCACCATCTCACGAATGGCCTGTTTGATGCTCCAACCGTGGTCGATGAAGCGAATAGCCAGGTAATCGAACAGCTCGGGATGCGTGGGTAGCTCGCCCGTGAGACCAAAGTTGTCGCACGACTCGACCAGACCGCGGCTGAAGAGATGCTGCCAGATGCGATTGACCATCACGCGGGCGGTGAGGGGGTTATCGGGGCTGGCGATCCAGGTGGCCAGTTCGAGGCGGCCGCTGCTTTTTGCGGGGATTCGCGGCGAACGGTCGTCCGAAATCACCGATAAGAAGCCGCGCGGCGCCACCTCGCCCAATTGATCGACTTCGCCCCGGATGCGCACGGCGCAGTCGACGGGTTGGTCGCGATCGCGAACCGACATGGCAAACCGAGGGCCGTGTTCGGCGGGGGCCTCGGCGGCGGCGAGAGTCTCGATCATTTGCTCGTTCGCCTGGCGGAGGCGGTTTTTGGCGACTTCGACCTGAGCGGCGTCTTTGGCGGCAGTGGCCTTGCGGAGGTCGCTGGTGCCCTGGTTGATGGCGTTTTGAACTTCGACAATGCGATCTTGAATGGCCTTGGTCGAACCGGCGCGCAGGGCTTCGTCGCCGAGCATGGCGACCAGGGTGTAGGAGAATTCGCGCCGGAGCGGACGCACGCCGGCCAGACTTTCGGTGCTGCGGAAAATGCCGGCGAGCGCGTAATAGTCGGTGGTGGGGATGGGATCGAACTTGTGATCGTGGCAGCGGGCACAGGTGACCGTGCTGGCCAGAAATGCCCGACTGGTGGCGTCGAGTTGCTCGTCGGCCACGTCCATCAGGAACTGTTCTTCGACGCGTTCGGTGAGAGCCCGGGTGCCCACGGCCAGGAAGCCAGTGGCCGTGAGTTGACGATCGCGATCGACCACCGTGGTTGAGGGAAGCAGGTCGCCAGCCAACTGCTCGCGAATGAACTGGTCGTAGGGCATGTCGGCGTTGAAAGCGTCGTACACGTAGTCGCGGTATCGCCACGCCATGCGGTAAGGCACGTTGCGTTCGAGGCCGCTCGACTCGGCATAGCGGGCCACATCGAGCCAGTGGCGTCCCCAGCGTTCGCCAAATTGCGGACTGGCCAGCAGCCGGTCGACCAGCCGCGCCACGGCTTCTGGCGAAGCATCGTGGGCGAACGCCTCCACTTCGGCGGGCGACGGCGGCAGGCCGATGAGGTCGAAGCTCAAGCGGCGAATCAACCGGCGGCGATCGGCGTCGGGGGCCGGAGAGAGGCCGGCGGCTTCCAGTTTCGCCAGCACAAAGCGGTCGATCTCGGTGCGGGGCCAGTCTTGGTTTTGCACCGGCGGCAGCGGCGTGCGTCGCGGAGGCTGAAACGACCAGAACTGCCGGCCCTGGGCCAGGTCGATGGTTTTCACCGCGGGAGCGGCCCCGTCGCGAGGATCGGGCGCGCCCATTTCCACCCACTTCACAAAGTCGGCGATCACCCGCTCACTCAACTTGCCCCGCGGGGGCATTTCGTAACCGTCGTAACGCAGGGCGTCGATCAGCAAACTCTTGGCCACTTTGCCCGGCGTTACCGCGGAGCCGGAATCGCCGCCGCGCCGCGTGCCTTCGCGGGTGTCGAGATACAGGTTGGCCTGCACAATCTTAGCCTGGGCCGAATGGCATTCGTAGCAGTGGGCCACCAGCACCGGGCGAATTTTCGCTTCGAAGAACTGGATGCCGGCCGGATCGGCCGGCTTGTCGGCGGCCTTACCGATGCTGGCCGAAAGCAAGAATGCCAGGCAAGCCCAACCGATAATCCGTGACGGCTGATGACGCATCAAAGCACCGATGGCGGAAGTAAAATGCACCAAGGCACCACACTCGAAGTCACTTCCCACATGGGCGAAGCTCGCGGAGCGGGAAGGTAAAGGGAGACGGTGGGAGCGTGGCAGGAGTGTCAGGGGGGAGGGTTATCCACCTTCCTATCGTACGGCGACGACGGGCGGTACACAACAGTTTCACGCGGCGCCAAAGCCGGTTGAAATGTGGGGATGACCGAAGGGGCCGTTAAACGCCACCGGTAGGGGCGGCCGACCCGGTGGCTTGGAAGGCCGTTCAGGAAAAGAAGCCGCCTGGACCGACGGCTTCGAATGCGTGGGGGTAATGTTCAATCTGTGGTCGCTTGGCTTCCGGCGGCCAAACGACGGCGACCACGTCGAACCGCGCGGACCGGTCGAGCAGGCCGTGCTGCTTCATATAGAGGAGGGCCAGTTGCGTCAGCCGGCGCTGCTTTTCCACCCCCACGGCTGCTTCGGGTCCGCCCGAGTTGGGCGAGGTGCGTGTTTTGACTTCGACAAAGACGAGTGTGCCGCGATCCGCGGCGATGAGGTCGATGTCGCCCCGGCCCAGTTTCACGCGACGACCGAGCAGCTTGTAGCCTTGTTTGCGAAGATGCCTGGCAGCGGCATCTTCGCCCAACTCGCCCAAGGTTTTGCGGGGAAAGCGGCTTCGCCACCAACGAACCCAGGCGTTCGCCAACATAACCGCATCTCGCCGAGGTTCTTGGAAGTGGGAACCCAAATCTGGTTTGAGCGACTGTGCCGGGCTAGCGAAGTGCCGAACCGCGACCCGTTGCCGCATCGAATTGCTGGAAAGCAATAGTGCCAACGGTGTTGAGCATAGCTGAGCCTCGACTCGTGGCTTTTCTGCCAAGTTGAAGCTGCGGGGAGCCAGGGTGAAATTCGCCCAAGCCCCCCGCGGAATGCTTCGCAGGTTAAAGGATTGGCGGTTACCAAACTGTTAGCTGGCGAACTGCATTTGGCTGACCGTCCGTACGGAACCTACGTTGGTTCAAACTTTTTCAGGGACCACGAAAGGCTTGCGATAGTTGCGGGTGAGCATGTCGTTGGCCGGGGCGTTATCGATGAAACGCTCGGCTTGTTGATCGACTTTGAGTTGCGGGCCGAGCCAGCAGTTCAGCCCTGCCAGTTTGAGGCCGTTTTCTTTTTCGAGGTGCTCGGTGGTGCTTTGCCAGCTATCGAGCGCTGCCTTGTCACCCTGAAAGTGGCTGGCAGCCGAAGTCACGGGCACCTGCTCGCCCAGCTGGTACGAAATATTTGCCAGATGGCAGAGGGCGCTGCTGTAGTGGCCTTCTTCGATATCGGCGTTGAGATCCTCTTGCTTGCGGCTGCGCACGGCCTCGATGAAGTTGCCAAAGTGGTTGCCGCCGCCGGGTCCCATCTTGGCTTCGATGCCACTGAGCGACTCGGACTTGCCCGAGCCGCGCGGGGTGAACTTGCCGGAGGTAAGCATGCCTTCGGTGGTGTAGAACTCGTTGGTCACCTTGCGCTCGGCCTTGAGACCGCGGACTTCGAAGACCAGCTTCACATTGCCGTAATCGAAGACCGAGACCTGGGTATTGGGGGTTTCGCCCTGGTCTTCGTAGCCGAACCGGCCGCCGAGCGAGAATACGCTTTGGGGGAGTTTGGCTCCGGGAATTCCCCAGCGGGCAATATCCATTTGATGCACGCCCTGGTTGCCGATATCGCCGTTGCCGGTGGGCCAGAACCAGTGCCAGTTGTAGTGCACCAGGTTGCGATGGAACGGTTGCTCTTCGCAGGGGCCGAGCCAGAGATTGAAATCGAGGTTGCTGGGCGGCATTTCGACTTCGCGGAATTTGATGCTGCCGCGCGGCTTGTAGCAATAGCCCTTGGAAACCAGCAGCTTACCGTATTTCTCGGTCTTGAGGGCTTCGGCCACCTGGGCCCAACCGCTGCTGGAACGGCTTTGGGTGCCGTGCTGCACAATGCGGTTGTAGCGGCGGGTGGCGGCGATGGTTTGGCGGCCTTCGAAGACGTTGTGGCTGGACGGCTTTTCCACGTACACGTCTTTGCCGGCCTGGCAGCCCCAGATAGTCATCAGCGAGTGCCAGTGATTGGGCGTGGCGATGCTGATGGCGTCGAGGTTGTTGTCGTCGAGCGCTTCGCGAATATCTTTCACCAACTTGGGCTTGTTGCCTCCCTGCGAGGTGACCGTTTTCTCGCGCGCGGCAAACGTGGACTCATCGGGGTCGATCAGGTAGGTCACCTGAACATTCTTCATGCCGGAGTAAGCGCCCACGTGGCTGCTGCCGCGGCCATGCAGGCCGGCCACGCCAATGCGAATGGTATCGTTCGCGCCGAGCACCTTGCCGGAAGACTTGGTGCCTGCAATAACCACACCTGCTCCGATGGAAGCAGCCAGCGATTGCTTGAGAAATTGACGACGAGTGCGGCCAGTCATGGAGCAGCCTCCGAATTTGTACAGCAAATGGATGGGGGTTGTACAGCAAATGGATGGGGGGCCGAGGCGCGTGCGGCGACAACTTCCCAAGAGTTAAGGCGATTATGAAGGTGGGGGTCCGCGTTGTCCAAGCGAAATTCGCGGACCACGGCATTTTTCGGTGCGACAATCGTGCGCGCGGCACAGGCCGTCGTGCTGGGCTCCCGCTTCCCCTCCCTGGTGAAAGGAACAACGCATGGCGCCCCGCTATTTCTTGGAACAGCCTCCTCACGACGAGGCGGCCGTGTTGGCGGGGAGCGGGGCCCATCACTTGGCGCATGTGATGCGCGCCAAGCAGGGAAGCGAAGTAACCCTGTTCGATGGCAGCGGCTGGGAATACGCGGCTACGATCATGGCCATTCGCCGCAGCGAAATTGAACTCCGCGTGGTGAGTCGGCAAGTGGTGGATCGAGAAGCCAAACGCCTGGTAACGCTTGCGGTGGCGCTGCCGAAAGGTGACCGGCAAAAATGGCTGGTTGAGAAGGCGGTGGAGCTTGGCGTGGCGAGGCTGGCGCCGTTGGAAACAACCCGAGGCGTAGCCCAGCCAGAGGGCAATGCCTTGGAGCGACTGCGGCGCGCGGTGATCGAGGCCAGCAAGCAATGCGGGCGGAACCGCCTGATGGAGATTGCCGCGGCGACCGGCTGGAATGAATTGAGCCGCGCCGAGCCAGATTCCCACCTTTGCCGGTGCGTGGCGCATCCCGCGAGCTTGACTCAGGGGGAGTCGCACACGGCGCAAGCGGCCATTTCCGCCGACGACGAACGGGCGTGTGTGTTGGCGATCGGACCCGAGGGTGGGTTTACCGAAGCGGAAATGGAGTTAGCGCGGAGTTCCGGTTGGCAAGCCGTGGACCTGGGGCCACGTATTTTGCGAGTCGAAACCGCCGCAATCGCGCTGGCAGCATTGGCCATCGGCCTGAAATAAAGCAGCCAGCAACCAGCAACTCCCCACCACCATCCCCCAACCCTACTGCAGTCGTCCTCGGCCCACCAGCGGCCAGATCACTTCCAGCTTGCCTTTGCGGATTCCGTGGAACTCGTTGTGCAGCACATTGGTAAGGTCGGAGTAGCCGGGGATGAGTTCGAGCCGATCGCCAATGCGAAGCTCTTGGGCCGGACCTTCAAGTTCTAACTCGCCATGCTCGGCCGAAAGCCGCTTGAAACGAGCGTGCTCTTCCAGGCCAACGACGAGTGATGGGTGATGGTCGCCGTGATGGCTTTTGCGGCCGGCATCGACGATTGCCCTCGCCGGAGTTGGCCGACTGACCACGGTGACAAATAACTTGAGGGCATGCCCGAAGCCATCGACGTGGCAGCGGTAACGATAGAAGGCGTCCATGAAGATGAGCCCTCCGGCCTGCAGTTCGGTAACGCCGGGGCAAGCCACGGTGGTGGCATACGAGCCGGTTCCGCCGGCCGAAACAATCGGGCAGGGCAAGCCGGCTTCCAAGAAGCGGTCGCGGACGCTGACCAACAGGGCCAGGGCTTCGCGAATGCGCGAGGCTTTTTCTTCTTGGTCTTCGAGCGTGAGCAGATGGCCTTCGTAGCCCATGATGCCGGCCAGGGTGATGCCGGGGGCGGCGTCGATGGCTTTGGCCAGTTCCACGGCCCGGTCGGGCTCAATGCCTGCGCGGTTGAGGCCGATGTTGACTTCCACGATAGCCCTGACGTTGACGCCAGCAGCCGAGGTGGCCTGGCTGATGGGCTCAACCTGATCGAGATGATCAATCGTGACGATCAGATTGGCGTGGCGGCAGACCGAAACCAGCCGCCGCATTTTGGCCGGACCCGCCACCTGGTTGGCGACGAGAATATCTTGAATGCCGCCCATGGCCATGACTTCGGCTTCGCTCAACTTGGCGCACGTCACGCCCAAGGCGCCGGCCTCCACCAGCAGCTTGGCAATCTGCGGCGATTTGTGGGCCTTGGAGTGGGGACGCCATTGGACATTGTGTTCACGGCACAGCGCAGCCATGCGAGCGATGTTGCTTTCGAACACATCGAGATCGATGCACAGAGCCGGAGTATCCAACTCATCGACAGAACAGCCGATTTCAGCCATGGAGTCACTTCGCGAGGGAGGAGGCGTGGGTGGGGTGGTTGGCAAGGCGCTCCCCCCAACATAATCGATGGCTTCCCGGAGCAACAGCAGGTTGGCGGGCAGCACATGGCAGGAGGTTGCAGGCTCATTTGGCGTTGGGAAGCGCTTGCGAAATGCGACAAGTTTGCAGGCGGGACGAGCCGGATTTTGCCGCGCGGCGAACCTGTTCGCCGCGCGGGTGTCTTCAACCCAATGGCAGACAAAGCCGGCGTGGCGCGACAAGCCGGCGCCGTTCCGGCAAATAGGCCAAGCCAGGACACATACAGCCAACAGGTGGAGACAATTCGCCCGCGGGGGATGTTGCCAGAAAAGACCAACCCTTTTAAGTTAAACCACTCCCAGGGGGCCGTAGCTCAATGGTTAGAGCAGCAAACTCATAATTTGTTGGTTGCAGGTTCGAATCCTGCCGGCCCTATTTTACCCACGAAGGGTTTAACAATCGTTTGAGCGAACTGCGAAAGCTCAAAAACCGACATTCCGGCCGCCAACGGCCCTCGATTGTTTCATCAGAAGTTGGGGCCTAGACCGTTTCACTGGTCTGCTTCGCTTCGTCTGCCAACAGGTTGCACTTTGGCCCGATGGTGGATGTGCGCGTGCTGCGTCTTCGATTCCTTGCGGATGTCCCCGTCGGCAGTCGATCCACATTGGTGCCGGCCCAACTTCCGCCGGCCCATTGCGGCAACGCTCAATAGAGTTCTTCCACCGTGGTCGAAGGGAAATTGCCTGCTGGCGGATGCTGGGGCGGGGCGAGACGTCCGGCGTTACTCAGGACCGGCGGCTTGGGTACGTTGCCCGTCGCGGGCGGCATGTTGGTGTCGCCAGGCGGCGGCAACGCGTTGGGATCTGCCGGTGGGAGCGGAACCGATTCCGCCTCGGGAGCCATCGGCGGACCCAATTGCTGAGGGCGATACATCGGTTGCGGGCACAAGAGTTCCGCAAATGGCTTGCCTGCGTTGGATAAGACCAGACCGCCACCCAGGGCCTGATAGGCTCTGACAATCGCCGTCAGTTGCTCCTGCTTGGTTTCGATCAACGCGGTCCTCGCTTCCAAGAGGTCACGCTGGGAGAACAGCACATCCACGTATTCCGCACGGGCATTCTGGAACAGGTCGCCGGCGACGCTGACGGAGGATTCCAACGCTCGCACCTGGTATTGCTTGATCTCCACGCTTCTGCGGTAGTTCTCCACCTTGGTAATGCTGTTCACAACCTCGATGAAGGCATTGAGAACGGTGCGTTGGTAGTCGTATACCGCCTGCAACTGCCGGGCATTGGCGGTGAGGTAATCGGCTTGAATTGCCTTCTTGTTGATCAGGGGCGCGATCACGTCGCCCGCGGCGCTGGCGATCAGGGCTCCGGGGTCGAACAGATACCTTGGATTGAAGGCTTCGGTGCCAACCCGCGCGGTGATATCCAACCTGGGGAAGAACCGCGCCCGGGCGGCGGCCACGTCGAGCCCGGCAGCGGAGATCTCGCGTTCGGCAGCCTGGATGTCGCGTCGATTCAAAAGGAGCTGGGCGGGCACGCCGACGCTCAACATCCGCGCATCGAGATTGATATAGTCCCACGACCCGCGATCGACCATCTGGGGATAGCGACCGACAAGGAAGTTGATTCGGTTTTCAACCTCGATGATTCGCTGGGTGATGATCAGGCGTTGGCTTTCGTTCTTGCGAACCTCGGCCAGGAAACGTTGCACAGCCAATTCGGTGCCGCGGGCAGCGGCCTTTTGAGCTTCGGCGACTTCCTGGCTTCGCTGTTGCACCTCGATTGTTTGATTGAGAAACACCAGGCGTTTGTCGAGCGCGGCGAGTTCGTAATAGTTTTCGGCAACCTCCGCCACCAGGCGAGTGATGAAGAAATCTCGCCGCTCGACCGCCTCGACATAGCGCTGAATCGCCGCGTCTCTGGCGTTGCGCAATTCCCTCCAAATATCCACCCTCCAATTGAGATCGGCGGAGAGCAGAGCATTTGGCAGCGGATCGGGGAAATTGCCACCCCCGGGATACGTGAGCTGGTCTTCGGCAGCTCCCAACGGAGTAAAACGACTGTTGCGGTCGACGGAGCCCCGGCCCCGAAGGCTGATGAAAGGAAGGTAGGCCCCGCGGCGCAGCAAGACTTCATTGCTGGCGATCTGGACCTCCTGATTGCGGATCTTCAACTCCTGGTTGAAGGCCAACCCCTGGGCGATCAATTGCGTGAGCACCGGATCACCGAAGAACTCGTCGACGCCAATCTGCGCCGCGCTATCGGGACTCGCCGCCCCATTGAAGTCACCCGGCAAAGGAGCGGCCTTTTCCGCGTGATGAAGCCTGGGAATGCCGCAGCCGCTCAAAAGGAGCAGAGTGCCGCAAGCCAACACGCTCGCCGTCGCGAACTGCCGGCGCAGCGTCCTTAAGAACCACATCGAGGGGGCATCCTGTCCCATCATCGAGCACCTCTTCGCGAATGATCTGGATTGAGCCTGAGGCTCCCCCGCCCCGACGTTCAGCAGCCGCAGCCGTCAGATTATTCGACCCGCAGATTGAGGTGGAATAAACAGTGCAAGCATTGAAGAAGTCACAGCCGGTTTAGTTCGTATCGGCAGAACATTCGGCCCTGGTCATCGAATTCCCGCCGCTCTCGTCTGAACCGATGATTTTCTTTCCCCTTTCCTCAAAGTTCAGTCGCATTTCTTACAATCCATTAAGAATCAAGCCCTTGGATAGCACTGAAGCGGCCAGCTTCTGCTCCCACCTCAGGCGTTTTTCACTCTAGGAGGTGGAGCTGGACTTTATGACAAACTGTCATGGTGATGGTAGGACGGAGACAGATGCACAGGTTGTGCTCACCGCGCAAGATAGCGCTGCTCGCATTGCCAGCAGAGGCCAATCTTTCCTGACCGCTATTTGCCGGACGGCGGAAGCGGCCTGGTGAAAACCGGCCCGGAGCATGCAAACATTGACGCTAGGTCAAGGGTGAGCAGCCGACGATCGCAGTGGGAGAAAAACTAGTGATCTTCGGGCGCCCTGTCGCGTTCGAAAACCTCGCTGAGCGGTTCGTCGTGCTCATCCTTGATCAGCTTCCGCCCATCGGAAATCGAGGCGAACAGGTAATAGAGACCAGGAATCACCAATACTCCAAATAGGGTGCCCAATAGCATGCCGCCGACCGCGGTGGTGCCGATCGTGCGGTTGCCAATCGCGCCGGGACCGGTAGCGCGGACGAGCGGAATCAGGCCGGCAATAAAGGCGAACGATGTCATCACAATCGGCCGGAATCGCAGTTTTGCGCCTTCAATGGCCGCGTCTCGGATACTCAAGCCTTCGTGGTGGCGCTGCACGGCGAACTCGATGATCAAGATCGCGTTCTTGCCTAACAGGCCGACGAGCATGACCAGGCCGATCTGGCAGTAGACGTCATTGGAGAGCCCCATTCCCTTCAGCATCAAGAAAGATCCGAACAGCCCGACGGGCAGTGAAATGACCACCGCCAGCGGCAACAGGAAGCTCTCGTACTGCCCCACGAGAACCAGGTACACGAAGATCACGACGATGGCGAAAATGAAGACCGCCGTGTTTCCCTTGCTGGCCTCGTCATAGGCAAGGCCTTGCCAGCCGATATCGAATCCATGGGGCAGGGTTTCCTTGGCAACTTCCTGGATGGCCGCGATGGCTTGACCGCTGCTGTAGCCGGCAGCCGGAGCGCCTTGAATGATCGCGGTGGTGTAAAGGTTGTAGCGATTGATCTCGTTCATGCCCTGCCGCTTCTCAATCTTCATGAAGGCGGAATAGGGGACCATCTCACCTTCGTCGTTTTTCACGAACATGTATTTCAAATCTTTGGGATACCGACGAAACTCGGGCAGAGACTGCACATACACTTTGTAGAATTGCCCGAACCGAATGAAGCCCTGCTCCCAGGTGCTGCCCACCACGATGGAGAGGTTATCCATCGCGTCGGCAATGGACACGCCTTTCTGCATGGCCACGTCATTGTCGATGATGATCTCGTATTGCGGGTAGTCATTGGCGAAAAAAGTGAACAGACCCTTGATCTCTTTACGCTTGCCCAAGGCCGCCAGAAACTCCTCCGTTACCTCGCCAAACACCTCGTAGTCGCCGGTATTTGTCTTATCGAGCAAGCAGAGCGAAAAACCGCCAGCGGCGCCAAAGCCAGGGACGGCGGGCGGTTCGAAGAACTCAAGCTTCACATTGGAAATCTCACGGCCTTTTTCTTCGAGCTTTTCGATGATCTCCTTGGAGGTCAGTTCGCGCTCAGCCCAGGGCTTGAGGTTAATCAGGCAGGTTCCCGCGTTGGAACCGCGGCCCTCGGTGAGGATTTCGTAGCCCGCCAAGGAAGTCACCGAAGTGATTTCATCGAACTCTTCGCAAATCGCCTGCAGTTCGTGGGACTTGGCGTTGGTGTATTCGAGGGTGGAACCGGGAGGCGTCTGCACGATGCCATAGATCACGCCCTGATCTTCTAGTGGAATAAAGCCTGAGGGGAGCACCTGGTTGACCACTAGAATTCCGTAGCTGAAGCCGCCGATCACGAGCATGGTCAGCAACCGGCGGGTCACGATCAGGCTCACAATGGCGACGAAACCGGTTGTTACCTTCTCAACGCCCCGGTCGAAGACATGCACAAAGATCCCGAGCGGCCCGCGTTTTTTGGCCTCGCCCGGTTCGCTGCCCGAGAACATCGACCGGAAAGTGAAGATGAACAGCACGGCCATCACGCTGCTGACAATGATCGTTCTTTCATCCGTCAGGGCGACCTGCTCGGAGACCAATTCATGCACGATCTCTACGTGCAGCAATTCATAGACGCCGAACCCCGCACCCAGACCAAGCAGCACCGATAGCAACAGGCGGGCGACATTGGCAAACCGGCCGGAGCCCCGCTTGATGGCGCGATTGACGAAACCAATCAGACCACGTTGCTTTTCATAGTTGGCATGGGGCTTGAGAATCATGGCACAGAGAACCGGCGTGAGCGTCAGGGCCACCACACCGGAGAGCACAATCGACATGGCCATGGTGAGCGCGAACTGACGATAGAATACGCCCACGGCCCCCGGCATAAAGGTCACCGGAATAAACACCGAGGTCATCACCAGGGTGATCGCAATGATCGCCCCGCTGATTTCGTGAATCACCTCTTTGGTGGCGGCGTAGGGTGAGAGGTGTTTTTCGTGCATCTTGGCATGCACCGCCTCCACGACCACGATCGCGTCGTCCACCACCACGCCAATCGCCAGCACCAAGGCGAAGAGCGTGATCAGGTTGATGGACATCCCGAACATGCTCATGAAAAAGAAGGTGCCAATCAACGACACGGGCACGGCCAGGGTTGGAATGAGGGTGCTGCGGAAGTCGCCCAGGAAGAGAAACACCACGAGCGACACCAACACGAATGCTTCGAGCAGGGTGTGCAGCACCTTCTCGATCGAGGCGTCGAGGAAGCTGGAAACGTCGTAGCTGATCGCGTAGTCCACGCCGGGCGGAAACATTTCCGCCTTGAACACCTTGAGCTTCTCCTTCACCTCTTTAATAACATCCGCGGCGTTGGAGCCGGGGATTTGCTTGAGCACAATGGAAGCGGATGGCAAGCCATCGATATCGGAATACAAGTCGTAGAATGCCGAGCCCAGCGCAACCTTGGCGACATCCTTCAGTCGCAGGATTTCGCCCTGGGGGTTGGCTTTCAGAATGATGTCTTCATACTGCTGCGGCTTGTCGTAGCGTCCCACCCACGTGAGCACGTATTCAATCGACTGCGACGTTGTGCCCGTGGCCTGGCCGAGTCGCCCGGGCGAGCCGATCATGCTCTGTTCTTTGATGGCCTCCATCACGTCGGCGGAGGAGATATTGTAGGCCCGCATGCGATCGAGATCGAGTTCGACGCGCATGGCATAAGCGCGGTTGCCAAGAATTTGCGCCCGGCCCACCCCGCGGGTTCGTTGGATCTCGGGCAGCAGGTTGGCGCTGACGTAGTTGTAGAGAAAATTCTGGTCGTGATTGGGATCTTTACTGAAAACATTCACATACATCAACATGCTCGTCATGTTCTGCATGACGATGATCCCCTCGCGCTCCACGATGGGAGGGAGTTGGTTTTTCACCATTTGAATGCGATTGTTCACGTTCAGCACCGCCACGTTGGGGTCGGTGCCTGGCTCGAACGTGATCATGATCGTGGCCTCGCCGGCACTCGTGGCGGCGGACGTCATATAGCGCATGTCTGGAACGCCGTTGATCGCGCGTTCCAGAATCACCAAGGTCGAGTCAACGAGAATCTTGGCGCTGGAGCCGGGAAAAGACACCGCCACGACCACGCTGGGCGGCGCCACATCGGGAAACTGGGAGATTGGCAACGCCGTAATCGCCAGCCCACCCAGAAACAGGATGAGCAGTGAGATCACAATCGCCAATGCGGGCCGATGCAGAAACTTGGAGAACATGTATGACGACTGCCTATTGCGCGGGAAACTTCAGGTTGCTAAGGATTTCTTCGGGAGCACGGAACTCGTATTCAATCTTGTCGCCATCGCGAACCTGACGAATTCCCTCATAGATGATCTTCTCGCCCTTCTCAATGCCCTGTTCGATCACAAATATGTCATCTTGCTCACTCCCCACAACGATGTCGCGCTGATGAACGATGTTGTCTTCATCGACGACGTATGCGTAACGCTTGTCAAGAATTTCGAAGGTTGCCCGCTGAGGGATGACGAAGGCATTTTTCATGATGCGGTGGATAAGAATCGTGCCGGTCTGACCATTGCGCAGCAGGCCCGTGGGGTTCAGAAAATCCGCGCGAAAGGCGATATTCCCGGTCGTGTTATTGAAATCGGCCTCGATGGCGCCGATCTTTCCCGGCTGAGGAAAGATGTTTCCGTTGGCCAGCTTCAATTCAATTCGCAGCTGATCGTTGTCGTTGCCGTTGGCCAAATCCAGATCGGTCTTGTATTCAAGGTAACGGGCCTCTGGCACGTTGAAATAAACCCACATCAGGCTATTGTCTGAAAACGTGGTGAGCACGTCGCCTTCTTCAATCAAGCTGCCCAACTGGGTGTGCTGGCGGTCGACGATCCCGTCGAAAGGCGCCTTGACGTTGGTGAAATTCAATTCAGCCCGACTGAGCGCCACTTTGGCCTGGGCTTTGGCCAGTTCGGCCTTCTTGAGCGCGATTTCTTGCGGCGAAACAATGCCTTTCCTCAAGAGGGCTTCGGCGTTGTTGAGCTCGATCTGGATTCGCTGGGCCTCGGCAACTTCGGAGCCTAACTTGGCCTCGTAAAGAGTCGGCAGGATTTTGAACATCAGCTCCCCCTTCCTCACCATTCGGCCTTCCTTGACACGTATTTCCTCAAGATACCCACCCTCGAGGGCGCGGACCTCGATGTGTTGACACGAATGAATCTGACAAACGTACTGCTGGGTGTTGATCACGTCCTTGATGACCGGAGTGGTGACCACGATCTTATGGGTAGGATGCCCCGCTTCGTTGTGCGCCTCGGCATGGTGTTCTTGCGATTCGGCCTGGTCTGTACAGCCAGATAGTTGCAGGGAAACCAGCGCCAGAATGAGGGCAGCAAGTGTTGAAATCTTCATATTGTTAGTGCACACCTTTCGATTGGGAGCACGACCATGCGGAGTGACGGAGTGGAAGATCAGAGAGATTGCCAAGAGCGTGCTCGCACGACTTAGCCGGGGCGGTGATGTCAGATCATGGCGCAGCCGAATAACACGCGGCATGAATGCCGTTTCGGCAATCGCAGGTGGCGTGAAGGCTGCATACCAGTTGCAACCAGACTGAAATGCGTTCAACAACAAGGCGGGAGGGCGCGCGGTCCACTGCCTGGCTCGAGCCGCCGCCGAGCGAGGTGGCGGTACGATCTGAGTAGGGCGGTGGGGCTTGTAAACCATCAGGACTTCGGTCAGCGCTTCGCGACAGCCAATGGGCAATCACCCAACCCTGCAGCTGCAAACGATGATTGGGATCAGCGGCTCGCAAATACTCCATGACTCATCCGACTACCGTTGTTTCGCCTCCATGCGGTTAACCGATTCGTTGGAACGACGACCCAGATCCGGACCTGATTGGTTTCTATCGGGTCGCCTGTTTTTACCGTACCGCGAGCGTAACACGGCGACAACCCAACTCGGCCATATCCATGCCTATATGACAGATTTGTAAGCAAAACGGGAACACAGCACTGCATCGGCCGGATGGATTGGTCTCAAGCCGAGAGAACCGGCTTAAGCTCCGTTCTTGCCCACCCAGGCGGTTTCGGTCTGGAGTTCTACCATGTGCCGATAGCGGGTGCTTTCCGCCATTAACTCGGCATGGGTTCCCAGTTCGGCCAGGCGGCCGTCTTCGAGCACCGCAATCCGGTCGGCCAGGCTGATGGTGCTCATGCGATGGGCGATCACGAAGCAGGTGCGGCCTTGCATCAGGGTTTGCAGGCTGTCTTGAATCAACTGCTCACTCTGGCTATCGAGATTGCTGGTTGCTTCGTCCAATATCAAGATCCGTGGATTCGCCAAGAGCGCGCGGGCAATCGCCAACCGCTGCCGCTGCCCGCCCGAAAGCCGCACGCCGCGCTCGCCAATCAACGTGTCGTATCCGCGTTCCAGGGCAACAATGAACTCGTGGGCGTGTGCTGCCCGCGCGGCTTGCTCCACCTCGTCCTGAGATGCGTTGCGGGCCGCGTAGCTAATGTTCTCGGCGATCGTGCCGTCGAACAAGAACACATCCTGCTCCACAATGCCCAGCAGGGTGCGGAAGCTTTCCACTTCGATATCGCGCAGGTCGCGGCCGTCGAGCCGCACGCTGCCTGAGGTGGGGTCGTAGAAGCGGGCCACCAGATTGCACAGCGTGGTCTTGCCGGCGCCGCTGCGACCCACCAGGGCCAGCGTTTCGCCAGGGGCCACATCCAGGTCGATCCCATGCAAAATACCTCGCTCGCTGCCGGGGTAGCTGAATGAAACCCCCTCGAACGTGATTCGCCCGGCGACGTCTTGCCCTCGTAGTGAAATGGCGTGGGGGTTGGCCGGCATTTCACTCGGTTCATCGAGCAAGTCGAGCACGCGATCAAGCCCCGCCAGGTTGTTCTGGAAACTGGTCGCGCTGGCGGCAAGCGTGGCGAGCGGTTCCAGCAGCATGGCCAGATAGAACAGGAACATGGTCAAGTCGCCCAGCGTGAGGCCACCTTCAATGATGCGAAAGCCGCCGTAGACCAGCAGGCCGGTCGAAGCCAGCGGGATCAAGGTCTCCCACAAAATGTCGATCGCCCTGGCCCACCACCACACAAACAGTTGCTGCCGTACCATCATATTGTTGCCGCGGACGAACCGGCTGGACTCGGTTCGCTCGCCGCTGAACCCGCGCACGACCCGCATGCCGCCGAATGCTTCGGTGGCGTGACTGTCGATCTCTTGCCGCTGAGAACGCACGTCACGGTAGAGCGGGCGGATGCGGTTGACCCAGGTGCGGTGCGTGAAGAATACGATCGGCACCAGCAACATGCCGCCCAGCATCAAGCGCCAATCCACAAACACCAATATCAGTAGGCTGCCCAGCAGTTGCACAATGGCCCGCCAGGGATTGTAAATCATGCTAAAGACAAGCTCGGACGCTCCGCCGGCGTCTTCCCGCAGCAGGCTGGCCGCTCCGCCCGACTTGAGTTGATACACGCGATGCAGCGGCAACCGCACGGCATGCTCAAAGGCGCGCTTGCGCAGCGATACCTGAAGCCGATTCACGGCCTTGGTGGCGTACCATCGCCCCCAGACCTGAATGCCGGTGGTGATGAACGATACCAGCACCACGGCTGCCCCCAGCCACCACATCAGGGCCACGCGACTTGTCGGCAGCCCCCAGGAAATCCATTCAGCTGGCAAAGGGCGATTGGGCAGCACGTAATCGATGGCCACCTTGATCGCCGCCGGCGGCAGCAACTTGAGCAGCGTGGCAATGGTGAGCGTGACAAGCGAAAAGATCACCAGTCCCCGCTCGTTGCCCATCTGGCGAACAAACGCCGTGAGCAACTGGCCAAACGAGCGGTTCTTGCGCCTTCGCCGGCGTTCTTCTTCCACCGCGAGCGGTTTGCTGGCGCCGTTCGCATTCGGGGTATCATCCGTTGGTGGATGCTTGCCGTTGCGAAACTGCTGGGCGACCTTAACTCGATAATCGGCGAAGCGTTGACGGCTACTGCGCATGAGTCCAGAAGTTGAACCAAAAAATCCGCGTCTCGTCGCCAGGCCCTCGGGGGAAAGAAATGGGGCGCGGCAGAGCGCGGGCTGCGTTCAACTTTATGCGCCCCGGCCTCAAAAGATAAGAGGGGGCAGCGCAAGTGCCGTGGCATTCGCCTGCTAACGGTCGCCGCCAGAACGCCTGGGGGGCGACAGACACTCACAATTGGTCGGCTTAAACCGCCGAGGCCGCAATCAACTCGCGGTAGTACTCCAGTGAGCGTTCCAACCCCTCGGCGAAATCCACCTGCGGCTCATAACCGAGCACGGTTCGCGCTTGGGTAATGTCTGCCAGGCTTTCACGCACGTCGCCTGCCCGGCCCGGTTCGTGAATGGGGGAAACCTCGACGCCTAGCAGGCGATTTAAGTGTTCCAGCAGTTGCAGTAGGCTGGTGCTCTGTCCGCAGGCCACGTTGAAGACCCGGCCGGCGGCGCCCTGGGCTTCCGCAGCCAACAGGTTGGCGTGAACCACGTTGGCCACGTAGCAGAAGTCGCGAGACTGCTGCCCATCGCCGAAAATTTTGGGGCGGCGCCCGCTCAGAATGGCCTTCATAAACAGCGGGATTACCGCGGAGTACGGCCCATCGGGGTCTTGCCGCGGTCCAAACACATTGAAGTACCGCAGGCAGACCGTCTCAAATCCATACGTGGCCGTGAACGCCTGACAGTAATACTCAGCAGCCAACTTTGCGGCGCCGTAGGGCGAAATGGGCGCCGGCAGATCGCTTTCGCGTTTGGAACTGGTCGGCTGATCGCCATAAGCAGCGCTCGAAGCCGCATACACCAATCGCTGAGCGCCGGCCCTGCGGGCAGCATCGAGCAGATTCAAGGTGCCCGTGGCGCAGGCGGCGTGCGTATCCAAGGGCCGGTCGACACTGGCCGGGACCGAAGCCAACGCCGCTTCGTGAAACACCAGTTCCACGTCGCGCACGGCCTGCCCCACCGCCTCCACGTCGGTTAGGTCGCCGTCCACCAGTTCCAGACGAGGGCTGGAAAGATCGAGATTCTCGCGCTGGCCGGTCGAAAAGTTATCCAAAACCCGCACGAAGTCGCCGCGGGCCAACAGGGCATCGACCAGATGGCTGCCAATAAAGCCCGCTCCGCCGGTAACCAACACGTTCCGCATAATTTGGAAGCTCTCTGCAATTGAACTCGCGCGGCGATCCAGCCAACCCAAAACGTCCCACATGCCAGGCGGCCGGATGCCTGCAACGACACCGCTGCTGTCATGCGGCGCAGGTGGAACTACAGCCAATCGTAGCTTTATTGTCGGACATGCGTCAGTCGGTGTTAAGTTCGACGCCCAATCGACACCCCCGAGGGGCAGGCACTCGTGAACGCAAAGCCCAGCCCTTTAAGTAGTTGAGACCGTCGGCCGTGCTAACCCGCGGTTCATTTATCCCCCGTTCCCTGCACCAAACGCTGGTACGCGCTGGCCAGCCCCGCTGCGGCTCGTTCTAGGGCAAAGGCTTTCACGGCCCTGGCCCTGGCGTTTTGCGAAAGTTGCTGCCGGGTCGATGCATTGGCCAGCAGGCGACGCAACGCCTCCGCCAAATGGCTGGCATCGTGCGGCCGAACCAGCACCGCGGCTTCCGATTCCGGCGGAAAGATCTCCGGCGTGCCACCCACATTGGTCGCCACAATCGCGCAGCCAGCCGCCGCGCCTTCCAGCAGCACTCGGCCCAACGGTTCTTGCCGCGCCGGATGCACCAGCACCGTGAACTCCGGCAGCAACTTCGCCACGTCGCTACGGTTTCCCAAGAAATGCCCTCGCCCTCGCAAGGGGCCCGAGTCAAAGGCCGCCTGGAGTGCCGCTAGGTGAGCTTGCGATTCGGCCTTTTGCGAAGGGCACTCCCCTACAAACAGGTAATGCAATTGGGGAAACTCGTCGGCCAGTTCCTTGGCCGCGGCGACCAAGGTATCGTGCCCTTTACGCAGCACCAATTGGCCCACCGTGCCCACCAGTTGAACCTGCTCGGGCAGTTGCAATTCGCGATGCAGCCAGAGCGTGGGGCGGCGCGGGCGAAACTCACTCAGATCCACCCCGTTGTGCAGCACCTCGCACCGCCCGGCCTCCAGCCCCTGCTGAATGTGAAAGTTGCGCGAGGCGGCCGACACGGCCAGCAGTCGATCTAAACCGTTCAAATCGGTCACCGCCTGCCGGCTCAACTTGACGATATCTCGCAGGTGCCCCAGGTTTGTTCTTCGCAGTTCCTTGAGCACCGGCCCAGCCAGTCGACTCATCGCCAGGCTGTTGGCATGCACAATTTCACTGGGATGACGCGCCAGCCATCGGGCCAATTCTTCCCTCAATTGCGGAAGTTCTCCCCGACGCGGCTGCGCCGGCTCTCGGCATTCAAACGGATGCAGCGGAACTTCCAGTCGGGCCAATTCTTCGGCCAGCGGCCCCGCCGCTGGCCCCATGGCTTCGGGCTCCCAACCCTCGGCCCTCAGCCGCGGTAGCATGGCCAGCAGCGACCGTTCCCCGCCCAGCAGCGAAGGAAACTCGAACAGCCATAACACGCGTTGAATCGGCATACACTTCGCATCAGAGAGTTCAATCGGAGCAGAAAGATCCGCTAAGCTCCCAAAACTGGGCAAGAAATCGAGACGATCATCAAACGGGCGTTCAAGGAAGATTGGCTGAGGTCGTTCGGTCTTCGATATCGAAGCACAAGATGGCGTTGTGTTCGCGGAGATAGAGTTTGCCATCGAGGACCACCGGGTGCGCCCAACTGGGCCGTTCGCCGCCGTGCGGCACTTGGAAGGAGCCGACCTCCTCGTAGCCCGCGGGCACCGCCTTGGCCAGCACCATGGTGCCGTCAGCGAAATGCAGGTAAAGGCAACCATCGCCGGCGGCGACCGCGATGGAGCCGCGACCCGAGCCGCGGCTTTTCCAAACAATTTCGCCTGTCATCAGATCGGCGCAGAAGGGGATGCTGGCATCGTCGGAATCGCCGAACACATGGTCGCCCACCAGCACCACGCCGCCATGCTTGTTGGCCAACGGCGGCTTGAGGGGATAGATCTCCGTTACCGTTATGCCTCCCATGCCATCGGCCGCTTGCCGGAGCAGTGCCCCGCCGCGGCGATACCCGGCCGTGAAGAAAATCAGGTCATCGCGCACGATCGGCGTGGCGGCCACGGCCGTGGTGCGGTCGAACGGGTACGACCAGAGCAGCTTGCCGTCGTTCGCGCGAATGCCGAGCGTGGCGCTGCCGGTGGTTTGCACATAGACGCGCGCGTCGCCGATGGTCGAAATCGCAATGGAGCCATGGGCCGCGCCGCGATCGCCCGGATAGACCGTGGTCCACTCGGTCTCGCCAGTCCGCTTATCGAGCGCCACCACGGTGGATTGCTCGCCGCCGGGCGTGCAAATCAGGTGATCGCCGTCGATAAGCACCGATTCGCTATAGCCCCAGCTATCGGCCTTTTTTCCGCCGAAATCGCTCTTGAGATTCTTACGCCAAACGATGGCGCCGGTTGCCGTTTCACAACAAACGAGCTCGCCATCGGCCGTCATGGCATAGACCAGGGCGCCATCGGCGGTGGGCGTGCTGCGAGAACTTTGCCATGTGGGTGAACCACTTTTCCAAGGCGGCCCCAGCCGCGTGGCCCCCAGCCGCTTGCCATCTTGGCGATCGTGGCAAAGCAAGTATTCGTCTTCGTCGTCCACGCTCGCGATGCCGTCGCCTAGCAGGTAGATCCGCTGGTCCTGAATGGCCAGGCTGGTATAGCCGCGGCCCGTTCCTTCGCATTCCCACACAAGTCGCGGGCCATCTTCCGGCCATTGCTGCAACAGATTGGCTTCTTTGGAAACGGCGGTGCGATCGGAGCCGCGAAAAGTGGGCCAATCGCCGGCCTTGGCGCCCGCGTGCTGAATCACGCCCACCATCAACAACGCAAGTAAGGTCCATCGTGCGCAAAGTTTCATGGCTACATACTCCGGCGATGATTGAAACGCGCCGCCAACTCGCCCTTCACGGCCATCATGACTCAATTCAACTGACGACCGGCATGACCCTACGGCAAACGATCGGGCAGCGGCCGCAACTGGAGCTTGCGGACGAACATCTCCGCCCCCTCGGTTTGCAGCAGAATCTTGCCCTGGTTGGGCAATGCCTTGGTGGCCCGATTGACAATCACCCCGTTTACTCGATAGGTCAGCGTGTCTCCCTGGACGAAGCACTCCAGCGTGGTCCATTCTTGGCCAGGGCTTTCCACGTCTTGCGATCCTCGAAATCCGAGCACGTCTTTCCAGTCCGGGTCGCGGCCGAACCAATTGATGCGGCCGCGGGTGAAGCGGGTTTTCTCTCCGCCGGCTTTCCAAACGGCTTCACCATCGCGGTCGCGCACAATCTCGCAAGTGACGCCCGCGGGGATTTGCTCACCCTTCGCGTCTTTGCCCGAAAGCACCAGAATATCGCCCACGCCCCCTTCGATGATCTGGCACTCGATCGATGTCATCCAAGGCCCTGGCTTGCCGGCCGAGCCGCCGTAGTTGCCGTCGGGACCCTGGCAGTGCAGCAGCAGGCCGCCGTCGCGGGAGCGATCCTTGCGGCCGCGCCAGGTTTCCTTCCCCCAGCGGTACTCCATCACCAGGTGGTAATCGCGATACTCGTTGCGGGTAATCAATCCGCCAAAGCCGTCGCCCGAGATGCGCAGCGCGCCATCGGGCTGCATGGCAAACACGCCGCGTGGGTCGTCATGCCCATCGTCGGTGAGCCACGTGTACCAATCCTTCAGGTCTTTGGTTGCGAGCAGGTCGATCGTTTGCTGGGGAGCGATCGCCTCCTGCTTGCCGGGCGATGGCTCATCGGCCGAAAGCGAGGCGGCGCCAACGAGCAAGCACATGGCGATGGCAAAGCGGGCATACAGGCGAGGCATGGCTGCGATTTCCTTGCTACAAAATCAACGAACCACCGCAATCGGGGCTCGACATGATCGACATTCTAACGAATATTTGATCGTTTCTCCATCGCCGACTAACGATAAATTTGGCGGTGATGGTGAACTGGGCGCGGGCAAGTAGCCCAAGCCCAGGCAGTGACAAACGCCCCCTTATTGTGATATTATGACGAATGTTGGATTGTGCGGCATACCTTGCCGAGCGCTTCGACTTTGTCCCGATCTTTTGAAAAACCTCTCTCGCGATCCGACCTCCCCTTGCAGGGTGAAAACACCATTCGTCGAGTTCCCTATGGAAGACGTGCTAGAATCCGACCGCTGCGCTCAGCTTCTCAAGGCCATTGCCGATCCGGACAGGCTTAGAATTGTCCAGTGCTTGCGGGCTGGACCGCACACGGTGGGTGAGGTCGTGAATGTTTTCCCCGTTCACTTTTTGCCTGGGCGCGCAGAAGCAACGTCGTACAGGGGGCAAATTATTCCGATTGCCGTGATGCACAACACGTACATCGGCTACTTTGAGAACCAACACGGTGAGCAGTGGAAATTCACTTGCAACCAGGCAACCGGCGAAGCCGTACTGAGGGGGCGGCGATATTGGCTGGAATACGCGGTGGCCGGTGGTCGACGGTAAGGCCGATGGGCTGAATCTCAGTCGCGAGGAGAAACTCCGGCTAGAGGCGTGCCTTTTCGCCGTGAGGTCCAGGTGAGTTATTGACTGGGCCTGGCAACGTAGCGCCAGCCACCCATCGAATCACTTCCATTGCTTCATCGTACTGGGTGGGCAACTCGTTCTCTTGGGTGGGAGCGATCGCGTCCTCGACAAGGGGATCGCTGAGATCGAATCCGACGTGGCGAATCAGACGCACGCAGGCTTCGCTTTCGCGCGTGGGCTGTTTCAATCGCTCATTGACTGTCGCGGGATGCTTTGGCCGCTTGCCCAGCATCATTGATGGATTTGCGCGCGGTTGCCACCGCTCCCACTATCTTGCCTTCGCTACCTCGCAAGAGCGAAAACGCAAAGTCAACATAACACTTTTCACCGGACTTCGTTTGGACCCGAGTCTTCACGACTCGCCCGCGATATTTCGTGGCGCCGCTCGCTACGGCCTTTCGGAATCCTTCCCAGTGGACCTGCCGAAGCCGCTCGGGAATGATGATGTCCAGGCTTTGTCCCAACACCTCGCCGTCGTCGTAACCGAACATCTCGGCCGCGGCGCGGTTCCAGATTGTAATCGAGCCTTGAAGGTCGGTCGCGATGACGGCGTCGGGCACCTGATCGACGGCCAGTCGATACAAGGCGTCTGTCGAGTGCCCTTCGATTCCGCTCATTGATTCACTCGCTATCGTGCTTGCTGGGGCGCCAACCAGGGACGGGCCGCGCCGCGCGGTTCGCCGGTGCATTTGTATTGTGAACAACGATCTCGTTGGCGGCAATCGGCAGCGAGATGCGTTGCATGACCGCATGTTGGGCCAATTGTTTAACATAATACGAGCTCGCCGTCCCGCGAATCACCACGCCGCCTTCTCGAACAGCTAGCTTTACGTTGTGCAAGCGGCCGCGCAAGCACTTCGCCAAATGTGTTGCCGTTGCGTCGAGCTGGCACGACGCGGCCGGCGGTGAATGATGTGCTTGAACGATCGCCTGCATTTTGATCCTCCCTGTTCTTACGGTCGATGAAGTTCGCCTCGACGGCCCAGCTCCTACGTCCCGACAAGCCGATTGCCGTCCGTGGCTGCAATGTGCTCGGTGAAAAATGGAGTTCGACGTTCCGGCTGATAGACTTCCTCGATTTTCAATCGCCGCCAGCCGTCGGGCACGCGCCAGCGAATCTCGTCGCCGACGCGCTCTCCCAAAATGGCCGTACCGATGGGCGCGAGGATCGACAGCCGGCCTTCGGCAATGTCGGCCTCATTCGGGAAAACAAGAATGAACGTCTCTAGCTCATCTGTTTCGAGATCGCGCAGCACCACTTTGGAATTCATGGTGACCACGTCCTCGGAGATTCCGTCGGGCGATACGATTTTGGCCCGCTCAAGCTCCGTACGCAACTCATCGAATTGCGACGGGCCGACGACCTTGGCGAATTCCGAGGCCAACAAAGCGTCGAGATTCCGGCGATCGGACTCGGTGATAATGATCTGTCGCATGCCTTTGCCCTTTGCAGAGTTGGAAAACGATTAAAGCACCATGGTCCAATGCAAGTCTCGGGCCATATGTCCAAAGGGGCATGGCTGCATGAGAAAATCGGGCGAGCAGGAGGATTTTTTCGATGAATCTCGAACGAAGATGGGGAAAACACGCTTCATCGTGACGAGGTGACGCCCTCGCGAAACTGTCAACAGGTCTTTACACCTGTCAACGCGAGATGACGAAACCGACGCGGTCGTGACGGCGCCGACGTCCATAAATGAGCGATTGACGCGGAAATCACGCGATTCCAGCGACGTTTCACGCGAAGGCACGATGGTTGCATTTAGAGGTAGCGTTCTCGTTGTCTTCGACCCTCGTCGCTCAGGATCATGTCATGAAAAAGACGAACTCGCTCAGCCGCTTGAACGTGGTTCCATCGTCGCCGTTTGCGAAATCATCGCTCCGTCACACCGGGATGGAATTGGAGGCCGGTGAGTACTCGCTAACCGCGGGCGTCAGTTCCGCAGGTTCCTCGCCCATTCGCACATTGCTCGTCCCCTTGGACGGGTCGTTGCATGCCGAACATGCGTTGCCACACGCGCTAGCGATCGCCCGAAGATCGGGGGCGAAGTTGCGCATCATTCACGCTTACACTCGGCTGGATCATGCCGGACCTTGGCACTTGCAAACCACCTGGACGACGAACGAGTGTTTTAAGCGGGAAAAGCAAGACTATTTATGGGCCACGGCCGATCGGATTGCGCACACCGACTCTGTGACCGTGGAGACGATCCTGGTCGAGGGCTCCGATACCGTCGAATCTTTGATCAAGGGGGCAGAGGGCGCCGATCTGATTGTGATGGCGTCGCGCCGCAGAGGATTTCTGCGTCGCCTACTCTCGCCAAGCGTTGCCGACGGGCTGAGACATGGTTTACCCAAGCCGGTGTTGTTGGTTCGCGGCTACTCCTTTCCGGCCGACTTGACGGGCGATCCGATCGCTCGTCGCATTCTCGTTCCCCTAAACGGCTCCTCGCTGGCGGAGCGGATCGTCGAACCCGTAATGCAGATCGGCGGACTCGAAGCAACGGCACTCACGCTCTTGAATGTGCAGAACGCTGAGTGGACGAACGGTGTATTCGAACATACGACTCCGCCGGGTTATCTCTTCGGGGTCGCGCGCAAGCTGAAGCGAACGCTTCCCGTTGTCGACGCGCGGATCGTCACCACGGATTGGGCGATTTCCAGGGCGATCACATCCTACGCGGAGGAACATAAGATGGATCTCATCGCTTTGGCTGCCCCCGTTGACGAAAGGGTTCCCAAGTTTTTACGGAGGAACGTCGTCGACGCGCTGGTTCGACAAACAGATTTGCCGATTCTCGCGTTGGGCGTTGACGTAGCGCCCAAACGCGAGGAAGTCACCACGGTCGTTAAATAGACGCTCAGCTTCCGGAATTTCGTCAAGCAGGGTAAAACCAGCGTAATGAGCACCGCCTACTGAGTTCAATGGTCGTGTGGTAGACACGCTTCTCTGGCGGGCAAGGCATTTGCCGATTCGTCATGCCGCATCAGCGGAACCAGCGATGTCACAACGAAAGAATCGACCATCACGCCGCGCCTCGAAAGCAACGTCTTCCCGAACGATCGCCGGCGACGACGGCCTGTTTCGCACCATCGCCGACTACACTTACGATTGGGAAAGTTGGCACGGCCCCGATGGCCCCTTGATCTGGGTCAACCGCGCTGTGGAGCGCATGACCGGCCGATCCGTCGCCGAATGTGCGACGATGAAGGATTATCCGCTGCCAATGGTGGTTGCCGAGGACCGCGATCGCGTGGCGAAGGTGCTGGTCGAGGCACGGTCGCGGACTTCCGGTGAGAACGTCGAGTTTGGTTGTCTGCATCGCAATGGCGAGATTCGCTGGATGTCGCTTTCGTGGCAGCCAATGTTCGACGCTCGCGACGAATATCTGGGGTTCCGGACCAGCATCCGGGACGTCACGGAGCGCCGGAGATTAAGGGACCAATTGCGTCTCCATGCGGAGCACTTGGAACAGTTGGTCCAAGAGCGCACCGAGAAGTTGCGACAACTGGAGAATCGGCAGCGACAGATGGAAAAGCTTGCCGCTCTGGGACAGTTGGCGGCGGGCGTGGCACATGAGATCAATAATCCCCTGGCCGGAATGCGCAATGCGTTCGAACTAATCAAGGCGTCGCTGACGCCGCAACACGAACACTACGATCTCTTGGAGCTGATTGATCGCGAAATCGAACGCATTAGCGGCATTGTCCACCAGATGTATCAACTCTATCGCCGAGCTCCGCAACATTACACGAAGTTCGATTTGAGCCAGATCGTCCGCGAAGTCGTGGCCATGCTGGAGAAAGCCGCGGCGAAACGCGACGTCATCATTCATGTGGCCGAGTCGATTGAGCCGCAGAGCGTCGTGCTGGCCGAAGGCGAAGTGAAGCAAATCCTGTACAATCTGATCCGCAACGCCATGCAGGCGTCGCCGGCGGGGGCGGCGGTCCACGTGGCGATCGAACGCCGCCCAAGGGAAGTCGCGGTGCTGGTGAGCGACAAGGGGCCGGGCATCACCGCCGACGTCTTGCCACATATTTTCGACCCCTTCTTCAGCACCAAGCAGGGGGCCGATCAAGGAATGGGGCTCGGGCTGTCCGTTTCCCGGAGCCTCATCGAAGCCATGGGAGGTCGCATCGAATTGGCATCGAGCCCAGGCGTGGAAAGTTGTTTCATGGCCGTGCTTCCATTGCGGCTCGAAGCGCAAGCGGAGTCGCAACATGCCTGACAAGCCGAGCGGACGAATCCTAATCGCCGACGATGAGCCGCTGTACCTGCGGACAACGTCGCAGCTACTGACTAAGGCGGGATACGAGTGCGTCAGCGTCGCCAACGGTGCAGCGGCCCTCGAACGATTGCATAACGAGTCGTTCAACCTGATGCTTTCGGATCTGAATATGCCGGGCAACCTGAAGTTCGAGCTGCTGCGCGAAGGGCGGAACCGGTGGCCCTCGATGCCGCTGATCGTCGTGACTGGCGCCCCGACGATGCCGTCGGCAATCGAAAGCGTTCGACTCGGCATCGCCGACTACCTCTTGAAGCCGGTCAAGTACGAAGACTTGCTATCGAGCGTGCGGCGGGTTTTGGCCCATGCCCGACGCGGCCGGCCTGTGTCGGAAACTTCCCAGCCGAGCGGACCCTTTCCCGAGATCATCGGCGAAAGCGCCCCGATGCGGGAACTGTTCGAGATTATCGACCGTGTGGCAGCCACCGACGCCAGCGTGCTCATCACCGGCGAGAGCGGGACGGGAAAGGAGGTTGTGGCCAACGCCATTCATCGGCGCAGCCTTCGAGCGGACCATGCTTTTCAAGTGGTTGACTGCACGGCCGTGCCCGAAACCCTGTTCGAATCGGTCCTGTTCGGCCACGCCCAGGGCGCCTTCACGGGGGCCGTGAAAGACCAGGTCGGCCTGCTCAGTCAAGCCGATGGCGGGACGGCGTTCTTCGACGAAATCGGCGAGCTACCCCTGCCGCTCCAGGCGAAGCTGCTGCGTGTTATTCAAGAACAGACATTCATTCCGCTCGGCAAGGCGTCACCGGAACGAATTGACACGCGATTCGTCTGCGCGACGAACCGCGACTTGGAATTGGAGGTCACCGCGGGCCGATTCCGCCGAGACCTGTTTTATCGCCTGGCCGTAATTCATATCGAGTTGCCCCCGTTGCGAGCGCGTGGCGACGACGTATTGTTGTTGGCTCAGCACTTCTTGCGGCAACTGCGAAACCTGCGGACGGGGGAGACAATCTTTTCCGACGATGCACTCGAATTCCTGCGGCGTTACTCGTGGCCGGGGAATATTCGCGAGTTGCGGAACGCGGTTGAGCACGGGCTAGCCGTGGCGCGGGACGACAGGATCACGGTCGGCGACTTGCCCGCCGCCCTGCGGCGGCACATGGAGGCTATCCCCTCGCCCCTCGCGGCCACACCGTCGGCCATGTCCCGCGCAGATGTCTTAGACGACGCCGAGAAGAATTACCTGATTGCACTCTTGCAACAGAACGAAGGCAATATTTCTCGCGCAGCGCGGCAAGCCGACATTTCCCGGCAAGGTCTCCATAAGCTGCTCAAAAAGTATGGGCTAAAAGCCCGGGAACATCGCTCGTGACTTTTCTAACGTAGAGCCTATCGAAATCCTCCCTCGCCCCTCGCGGCCAGGGTTGGGGTTAGGGGGAAACAGGGTTCTCGGATAGGCTCTTCGACTGCAAAAACGCTCCAAGTCGGCAACCTTCAGGTGAACATGACCAGGGAATCAACGGAGCGGCCTCGACGGGCCTGGCTCAATGCGGTGTTTATCATGGCCACATGCTGCGTTACTCAACCCGGGGGAGTTTTGCCATCGCCTCCCGAGGATCGGATCGAGCGGACAACGCCGAGGACCAGCGTGATCACCGTGAGCGGGATCACAAAGGCCAGCAACATCGTGCCAAAAATGCGGCCGGTAGCGGGAATCACCGCCCCCAGGATCAAGTAGGTGGTGTAGGCCACATAGTAACCGAGAAACAGCCCGCCTTCCCAGCGCGCGATCCGATGGCCTGTGAAGAAGATGGGCAAACAGGCGACCGCAACAGCGATCATCACGGGAATGTCGAGTTGCAATGCCGTTTCGGAAACTTCGACGCCGCGGGGCACAATGGCGGCAGACAATCCCAGCACGCACAGGATATTAAAGATGTTGCTACCGACCACGTTTCCCACGGCAATGTCGCGTTCTCCACGGATGGTCGCCAGCACCGAGGTGGCAACTTCGGGAAGCGACGTGCCCGCCGCCACGATCGTCAGCCCGATCAGCAACTCGCTCATGCCCGCCAGGCGAGCGATGGTGACCGCTCCCTCGACCAGCCAGCCCGCTCCGTAGGTGAGCAGGGCCAAGCCGACCCCAATCAGCAGCAGTTGCAGGCCGATGTGGGGCTTGGCTGGCAGCGACTGGGTTCCGAATTCCTCCGCGAATTCCTGTTTCACCAGAGCGTTTTCTTTGCGGCTCTTGAGAATGGTCCAGCCTGTGTAGATCACCAGGCCGGCGAACAGGCCCAGCCCGTCGGTGCGGCCAATCGTGCCATCGAGGCCGAGCAACAGCATAACGAGGGACGCCACGATCATCAGGGGGACGTCGAACCGAACCAATTGACTGGAAACGATCAGGGGAGAAACCAGCGCCGAGATCCCCAGGATGAACAGCACGTTGAAGATGTTGCTGCCGATCACATTGCCCACCGCGATGTCGGTCTGGCCAGCGAGCGACGACTGGATCGACACCGCTAGCTCCGGTGCACTGGTTCCGAAAGCAACGACCGTTAGGCCGATTACGAGCGGCGAAATGCCTGCCACCGCCGCCAGGCGAGAGGCTCCCCGCACGAGGCACTCGCCGCCCAAAACGAGGCCCACGAGGCCGATCACCATCAGGCCCGTCGCCGTCAGCATCCCGCCATCTCCCGTATCCAAACCGTGCCGAATCATCGCCCCAAGCATCTGCATGATTATGCCAGCCAGTTCGGTTCCGTCGAGTACCGCCCACCAGCGCCTTCATGAAGAAATTCGCGTCCAATCTCTGTTGACAGCGACGCGACTAGTCGATACTTTGCATTGCAAAGCAATTCTGTCAGTCCCCGGATTGAGTTAGAAATGGCAGGAGAACGCTGGCATGCAACTACAAGAAGCCCTTTCGCAGATTAGCGAGATTCAAACTCGATTTGCCCGCGCGGACGTCTTTCGCGGCTATCGCTCGGCAACGGTCGGGTTTACCGGTTTCGTCGGCATTGCATGCGGGTACTTGCAGTGGCTCTACATTCCAGAACCGCTGCAGAACCTATCGAGCTATCTGACGCTGTGGCTTTCGGCGGCGGTGATCAGCCTGGTGGTCGTGGGCGCCGAGTTATCCGCCCGGTGTTACTTCGCGGCCTCGCCCCGCACGAGTCGGCACACGCTGCAAGCCGTTGAGCAGTTCCTGCCCTGCGTCATCGCCGGCGCCTTGACGACTGCCGCATTGGGCCTTGGGGCACCCGAGTGTGCCTGGATGTTGCCGGGTCTGTGGGCCATCCTGTTCAGCCTGGGGGTCTTCGCGTCGTGGAGGCTGTTGCCTGGTTCGATCTTTTGGGCAGGAGGCTTCTACCTCATCGCCGGCATCGTATGTGTGGCAATAGGAAGTGGCGAACAGGCCCTGGCTCCCTGGATGATGGCCGGCACATTCGGCGGAGGGCAATTATTAACCGCGTGCCTTCTGTACTGGAACCTGGAGCGGGCGTCATGAAACCGTCAGACCGCCGCGATGAGTCCAATGGACCGTTCTCGTATGAAGGATTGGAACGGGTTCTCCATGAGAAAGCCCGACTGGGAATTCTCAGCTCGTTGTTGGCGAACCCGGGCGGACTCATTTTTACCGAGCTGAAGGAACTGTGCAGTCTGACGGACGGCAATCTCAGCCGGCATCTCCAGGCCCTGCAGGAAGCTGGCCTGATCGAAGTTCAGAAGAGAAATAGCGGTCGCCGCTCCCAGACCCTGGTCCGCTTGACGACCGAAGGGCGAGAACGATTCCTGGACTATGTCAATTTGCTTGAAAAGATCGTGCGGCAGACCCTCGAAAGCGCCAAGTCCGAAACGCGTAGCTCCGATCAGCGCTGGGGATTGGATGGGTCGCCTGCCTGATGGGCCGTTTCGTCTCTTTTTTTTGCACTAAAACTTTGCATTGCAAAGTATTGTCCGCAGTCCGGCCGAGGAGTAGTGATTCATGAAAATCATTCGGGCAGATGCGATGGGAATGTGTTTCGGAGTTCGCGACGCCCTGACGTTGGCAGCCAGCGTGGAGCGTCCCACCGACGTCACCATCCATGGCGAGTTGGTCCATAACCAGGTGGTGCTGGTTCAGCTCGAAGGACGCGGATTTCGTCAAACCTCCGAGCAGCACCGGCGCGGGATTCCAGAAACGCCCGAGGTGCTGATCACCGCGCACGGGATTAGCAAGGCGGAACGTCAACGTCTTGAAGTGGCCGGCAAGCACTTGATAGATACGACTTGCCCCCTGGTTCGCCGTGTACACGAAGCCGCCCAGGACCTGGCCGCGAACGGCTATCACGTGCTCATCATTGGCCAGCCCAACCACGTGGAGGTGCGCGGGATCGTCGAAGACTTGCAGGAGTATGACATCCTGTCCTCACTCGACGATGTGAGGCGATGGCCCCACGCTCGGCTCGGCATCGTCTGCCAGTCAACGACTCCGCCTGCGTTGGCCGCACAAATCGCGCAAAGGGTAAAGACTGTGAATCCGGGGAAGACGATCTGCTTTCGCAACACAGTCTGCCAGCCCACCCGTGATCGGCAGCAGGCCGTCGAAACATTGTGCGACAGCGTTGACGTGGTGGTCGTCGTGGGCGGCTACAACTCGAACAATACACGGCAACTGGTCGAGTTATGCCGAGAGCGCCAAACGCCGGCCTTCCATGTGCAAACGGCAGACGATCTCGATCCGGCGTGGTTCGATGGCCACGGCATCGTAGGGCTGACCGCCGGCACGTCCACGCTCGATGAAACCATTCAGGCTGTCTACGAGGCGCTCGCCGCGCTGGGAAAGGATTGAACCATGCGCCAGTGGATTCCACGGCAAATGCGTTTGGCCCCGAAGTTTGCCAATGATGCCCGGGTTAAGCCGGTGACTCCGTGCCATGCGCTGCTGATCAATCCGTTCTATGCCAAAGACCCGAATGCCAGCTTTGGTAAGCATGTGCTGACGCCCAGCCTGGCATTGACCAGCATTGCCGCGAGCACGCCATCGCACTGGGAAGTACAGTATTGGGATGAAAACCTGTTGCACGGATCGCCGCCATGCGACCCGTTTCCGCAGGTGGTCGGAATTACCGTGCATCTCACGTTCGCGGAGCGAGCCTACGCGCTTGCTCGTTGGTATCGGGAACGAGGCGCCAAAGTGGTTTTCGGCGGACTGCACGTGCTGTCTTGCCCCGAGGAAGTGAAGCCGCACGCCGATGCGATCGCGATTGGCGAGGGCGTTCAAATCTGGCCACAAATACTCCAAGACATCGAACAAGGAAGATTGCAGCCGGTCTACCACGGCAGCTACCGTCGCCCTTATCGGGATGATCCACCCCCCAGACGAGACTTGCTTCCACGCGACAGTTTTCTGACGACGACCAGTTTGATCGCGACTCGTGGCTGCCACAATCGTTGCGGGTTCTGCTACCTTGCGACCGATGGCCTGCAGATGCCTTATCTAGTTCGCGACGTGGAACAGATCGTGAGCGAGTTCGCGGCCGACGACCAGCCTTACGCTGTATTCGTCGACAACAACCTCGGGTCGAAGCCCGACTATTTGAGAAAGCTCTGCCTGGCCTTGCGCCCGCTAGAAAAGATCTGGAGCGCTGCCGTTTCGATTGACGTGACCGATGAACCTTCATTGATTCGCGAGATGGCCCTGGCAGGATGCACGGGCGTCTTTATAGGCTTTGAGTCGCTCTCCAACGAGAACATCTCGGACGCCAACAAGAGGAGTCCTCCCACGGAGGATTACGCCCAGCGGGTTCGCATCTTCCACGACAACGGAATTCAGGTGAACGGAAGTTTCGTGCTGGGCTTCGATCATGACCGAAAGGACGTGTTCCAACGTACCGTCTCATGGGTCGAAGAAAACAAGCTGGAGTGCGCCACGTTTCATATCCTGACGCCTTATCCCGGCACACCCCTGTTCCGCCAGATGCAGCAAAAGGGGCGGTTGCTTCATCAAGACTGGAGCTTGTACGACACAGCCCATGCGGTGTTTCGGCCCAAGTGGATGTCGCCGGAAGAACTTGAGGAAGGCTATGCCTGGTGTTACCGCCGCCTGTTTTCGCACGCTTCCATCTGGCGACGCCGACCGAGTCACGCTCGTGCCATTCTTCCGTACCTCGCCATGTCGTACCTTTACAAGCGCTCGAATCCTGTTTGGCGCCTGCTGATTCGTTCGCGGACAACGGCGGCGGTGTGGCGACCGCTTGTGGAATGGACGCGCCGTCGGCACCTGCGATTTCGGCATCAGCTAGAGTCAAACGAGGCCGCGGGATGCGAATCGGGAACGGTTGTTTCTCCGGGCGTTTGATTGTGAATCCTGCGCGCGGCTCATAGTTGCGGATCTGCAGGGCCGGCATAAATAGACGCCAGCAAGTCGCCGCGCTTAATTGACTCCGCCGATTGCTGGACCAAATTTTGCATCGGCGTTGCGAAGCTCTTCTTGCAACGCGGTTCGCATCCCCTCGAGCGTTTCCTGCAATCGGGACTCGGTTGCCAGGTTGGTCAGTTCCTCCGGATCGTCCTGGAGGTCATAGAGTTCTTCTGGCTCATTGCCGGCCAGATAATGAATATATTTGTACTTTCCTTGCCGCAGGGCCACGTAATACGGCACGCCGGAATGCGTAGCCTTCTTTTGCTCGGCCACGGCACGCGTGGCATTGGAGCCATAATCCTGCCCCATATGCTCATAGAGCGTGGCATGCTTCCAGTCCTTTTTTTCAGGCTCGCGCAGCAGGGGCATGATGTCGCGTCCGTGCATTTTCCAGGGCAACTCGATCCCGGCGAGACCAAAGAATGTGACGACCACGTCGGGAGCGTTCACTGCGTGGGCACAATACCTACCCTGAGGAAGCGTGCCCGGCATGCTGGCGATGAACGGAGAACGATAACTGGCCTCGTACGGAGCCACCTTTTGTTTCAGACCATGCTCGCCGTTCGCGAAGCCCTGGTCCGAAGAATAGATCACCAGCGTGTTCTCCAACTGCCCCGATTCCTTGAGGGCTTTCAAGACCTGTCCTACACCTTCATCCACCGAAAGCATGCATTCATTGACTTGCCGCAGCCACTGGGTGTGACTCTTACCGCCTTTGGTCATCACGGCTTCGCCATCGTCGCCTTTCGTCCAAGCTTGTGTTTTGTTTAAGTAGCTGGGCTTGCCCTCGCGCGGGCCAAAGATACTCCTGGGAAGCTCGGCTTGCTGCTGGGCATTTGCTCCCTTGTGACGTGCCGCCGGCGTGGTCGGCCCATGAATGGCGCCATAACAGAGCCATAAATACCAGGGCTTGTTGGCATCACGCTGTTCGCCGCGAATATAGTCGCAAGCCCAGCGCGTATAGTTGTCGGTGGAGTAACCCTCGACCATCCGTTCTTCGCCGTTAAATTCGGTGATTTGGGGACCGTAATAGCTGCCCGCGTTATTGGGGTGTTTCGGGCGGTTCCAAACAATTTGATAGTCCCAGTCGCGGTTCCAGCCCGTATCTACTCCGGTGTGCCATTTGCCAATTTGGGCGGTTTGATAACCTTGCTTGCGAAACTCAGCCGGCCAGAAGCGGCATTGTTCAGGGTCATATGCGCTGCCGGGATATTGCCCTTCCATGCGCATCGATTCAATGCTGTGGGGATGCAAACCGGTGAGCAGCGCCGCCCTCGATGGCATGCACCAAGAGCCTAAGTAGGCCCCTTGAAACCGCACGCCGGCCGCCGCCAGCGAATCGATATGGGGCGTGCGAGCCATCGCGTAGGCCCCCTCGTAGCAACTCACCGTTTTGGGCGAATGATCGTCGGCATAGATAAAGAGGATATTGGGCCGTTTGGCTTCTTTATCTGCCGCCGTGGCAGCGCCGGAATTGCCGGCGCCATACCATGCGAAAGCACAGGCCAACAGCATTCCGCGTATTACGAAAGGTGATCGTATTGACATGACGGGCGCTCTCGAATCGTTGGAGTAAAAGCGATGCGGTTTCGGTAGTTGCTGGGCACGATGGCGAGGCCAAGACGTTGCGACGGGACGTCTTGGTCTGGCCGAGTCTAACATGGTCTATGGCTGAAAACGATGAAATACTGCCGCCGCGCGGGGCCTAGTCGGGCGGACTATACTCGCTTTTTCATTTCGAGCAGTTTCCGCCAGCGGGCAGCGGTTCGTCCACAAACGGCGGTCATAATGCCGGCAAAAATAAGCATGGCAAAGCACCAGCCGGCGGCCCTGCCGCGGATCGAATCGAGGTCGAGCATTTCCAGGGGGTCGTCAACGGCAGTAAATGCAATCGCCGTCCAAAATAGTCCATAGGCCGCGGCGGTGGCTGCCCAAATGGCCATCGAAACCCACACCGAGCTCCAATCGGCCAGCAGCATCAGCCAGAGGGCGTAGGTGATTTGCAGGCCAGCCACGAGCAACAGCAACCTGGCCCAATCGGGTGCGGTGGCCAGGTTCAAATGCGAGAGCGCCGGCCCGGCTGAGAACAGTGCCAACGCAATTTGAGCAAAGGCCAACATGCGCACCGACTGGATCTTGCCGCGATCGGCCAGATAGCCGGTTTGCAGGTCTTGCTCGGTGGTCGCCGGCTCCCACAACCCCAGACCTTTCGATTTCTCGGTCATGCGCTGGTCTTTCTGACGAGGGCGGTGGAGGCACGGAATATGCCAACCTCACGGCCACTAATCCGTCACAAATCTGTTGGCCAAGCCGCGCCGTTGTAGTTCGAAACGACCACATCGTACTTGGCAAAGTCGGGCTTGAAGCCGGCCATGTCCTCGCCCTTGGCAGGGCTGGTAGCCACATCGACAGAGAACCTGCCGCTCTCCTCGAGCACCTTCTTGAGAATCGGCGTGGTCTTGGCCCACGGGTGATTGTTTTGCCCATCCACGATCAGTGCCCGAAGACGTTCCGCGGCCGAGGCTGTGGATGCTGTAACCGCCAACCATGCCAACGCGAGGCAAGCCAATGCAGTGCAGAACAAAGTTAGACGTAGCGTGCGGCGCATGAGAATCTCCCCAATCGTTGATCCAATCGATACCACACCAAGGCCATTCTAGTTGGCGGTTGCAACCGATGAAACACTGGGGCGAGAATCTGCGCTACCGTGATGAGCTACTGCGAATGGCACGCACAAGGATTCCACACCCACCGTCCGAGGCGTGCGGCGACTTGAGCGGTCTGAGATGCGCAGGTCAGGCCCAGAACTTCCACCAGGGGTTGGCCGAGGGGATTCTGGGTTTAGGGAAAGCCTGGCCGCGGATGTCTTTGGCGTCGGTAAGGTCGGCCTCGGTGACCGTGGCGCCGGTGAGGTTTCCGCCGGTGAAATCGGCGTGAATCAATTTTGCGCCACGGAAATTGCTGGAGGAGCAATCGGCGCCTTTGAGATTCGAGTAAGACAGATTGGCGTTTTGAAATTGGCCGGCGATGGCAGCCAGGCTCAGATCGGCGCCCGAGAAGTTCGCCTGTTGGGCATCGACGCCCTTGAGCTTGGCCAACCGCAGATTGGCTTTGACCAGGATCGCCTGGCGCAAATTGCAGGCGCCCAAATCGCTGTTGCTGAGGTCTGCGCCGGAGAAGTCTGCCTCGCGACAATCGCTGCCCCCCAGGTTGGCATGCGAAAGTCGAGCCGAGGTAAAGTTCGCGCCGCGAAGGTCGGCGTCGCGGAGGGTGGTGTTTTGGAGATTCGCGCCCGAGAGATCTTGGCCAGTCAGATTGGCGCCGGTCAGGTTAATACCGGCGAGGTTGGCCTTGAGCAGGTTGCTTTCCTCAAGAACGAGCAGCACGGCGCCCGATTCGCGGTGCTTGATTTCTACCGAGCGAGGCGCAGCGGCGGCCGGCAGCGGTGGCGGTTCGGAGGAAAGGTCGGCTGCTTCCACCTCGCGTAAACGCGGAAGTAGCGGATCAAGGAGCGAGATAGTGCTGGTACGGCTCTGACTGAGCGAGCTCAAGCTGGCATTGGAGCGAGACATGTGCTGCCGCTTGGCCAGGGCACGACGCTCGGCCTGGGCGGCCCGCAAACGAATGATGGTTCGGAAATCGAACTCGACATCGCGACGCTCGGCAAAGGGGGCGACGGCATGCGCGACTTCGGCGCACGAGGCGAAGCGGCTTTCAGGCCGTTTGGCCATCATGCGGGTGATTATGTCCACGACCTCGTCGGGGACATCGGGAGCCAGTTCTCGTAGCGGGCGCGGTTTGTAGCGGCGGTGGGCGTCGAGCTTCTTGCCAATCGTATTGAGCGGGAAAGGGACCTTGCCGGCCAGAATGAAGTAAAACGTGCAGCCAAGGCTGTAAATATCTGCTCGGGCGTCCACATGGTAGCTATCGAGCGATTGCTCGGGGGCCACGTAATCGGCGGTGCCGAGTTTGTCTTGCCCAAAGATCATGGCCATGGAGAATTCCTGGCCTTGGTCGTCGCACAGGGCGAGGCCGAAATCGAGGAGTTTCACGTGCCCCGTACGATCGATGAGCAAGTTGCCCGGTTTTACATCGCGATGCACCATGCCGTGCTCGTGCGCGTAGTGCAACCCTTCGGCTGCCTGGCAAATCATATCGCAGGCATGTTGCCAGGAAACCGGCCCTTGGCGATCGATTCTTTCTTGCAAGCTGATGCCTTCAAGCAACTCCATCACAATGTATTGCATTTCGGCATCGGAATCGATGCGAAGCGTGCGAACGATGTGTGGATGATCAAGCCGGAGTCCGGCCTGGCCTTCCAGTTGGAATCGGGCGGACACGCCGGCATCGTCGGGATTGCTCGACAGGACCTTGAGCGCAACGCGTTCGCCGGATTGGCGGTCTTCGGCCGAATATAGCCAGCCCATGCCGCCGGCGCCGAGGATTTCGAGGACCTTATAGCGATCGACGAAGAAGCCGCGGAAGCGACCGCTGAGGAGGCGCTCCACCTGAAAAGATGTGAGTAGACCTGCGTCGACGAAGGCCGAGCCAAGATCGAGAGGGTCAGGCCATTTTCCCAGGTCAAATTGCCCGGTTACCTGCTCGATCTGTTTAGCCGAGACGAGGCCGCTCTTGGAGAGAACATCTAAGAACAGACCAGTTCGCGGAGACTTTACCATGAACACTCCACGCCGAACCGATGGAGTTGTGACAAGTGAAAATCGCCCCGAACAGTGTTCCTGTGAGAAACTTACTATTCTTCGTATTGAATTTCAAGGATTTTGAGGCGAGTTAGTCCGGCGGGGACTTCGATTTCCGCCACCTCGCCTACTTTTTTTCCTAACAATCCTTGCGCGAGGGGACTGGTCACCAAAATTCGACCGTTGTCGTAATCTTCATCGCCGGCGCCGACAAGCGTATAGGTTTCTTCGTCGCCGTAATCCATGTCTTTGAAAGTGATCGTGGCGCCGAATGCGATCTCGTCTTTGGGCAGCTTCGACGTATCGACAATCTCCATCCGGCTGACCTGGTCGCGGAGGTAGTGGATCTTGGCCTGAAGCATGCCGAGCGATTCGCGGGCGCCGTGATACTCTGCGTTTTCGCTGAGGTCGCCCTCACTGCGGGCCTCGGCCACGCGTTTGATGAAGACCGGTTCGTCTACCTCTTCCATCTGCTTGAGTTCGGCCAGCTTCCGTTCGTAGCCTGCTCGGGTGACCGGAATCCTATCGGTCATGTTGCACCTCCGCGAAACCAAAAAAAAGCGGCCCCGCCACAAGTTCGTTGTTGGCGGAAGCCACGGGTTTGAATAAGTATTGTGCCGAGTGAATGGGGGACTGTAAACCCCTAAGGTTAACACCGATGGAAGCGATAAGGCGAATGCAACGGCAGCCGACTTTGGGGCGACGGTAGCAGGAGAATCGAACGACCTAACGCCGAGCGGCTTGTCCTACGCGGGGGGACTTTTGAGTACGCCCCCCTGTAAACAACCCGCTTGGCAACAGCCGAGGTTGAATGGTTGTTCAAACCTTAACCCGCCGTTCCCGCTGGGTGCGGCCAATTCATGGTTACGAAATGGGGAAGCGTGCCTCGTAGGCCAGGCTTTGAATGAACTTCTTGGCGTCGATGTAAAGGTACGACGGCAGCGGAGTGTTGTTGACCCTGCTCTGCTGGAGTTCGTCTTCGAGCAACTGCAACATTTGATTGGTGGCGCTATTGATATTGAGGGCGACATCGGGTCCGATCGCCCCGTGCCGTTCGGCACGCTGCTCGAAGTCGCTCTCCAGTTGTGCGCGAAGGGGAGCATACTGAGCTTGCTGCAGCAGCGTGGGCCAATTAATGCGACCGGTAATGCTATCCAATTGCACCGATTTAAGCCGGTCGGGAGCGGCGTCCTTGGCCCAACGCTCGAAGGCCGAAGCCGAAGGGGTGGGGCCACGTTCGGCCTCGCGGTATTGGCGGTTCATCTTGCGCATTTCGAAGTAGGTTTGCGTCCACTGCAATTTGTTTTGCATGTTCTTGGAGCGGGCATCTTCGATGTTGCCGAGCGCCTGCGAGTTCAGCAGGTTGGCCTGTCCGCGAGAACGGATGACATCGGAAAGCCCTTGCTGGTAGGCTTGAGCCGCCGTTGACGCCCGGTTGTCAACAAAAACCTGGGCGGTCGCCGAATTCGCTAGCAAGGCGAGACAAACCACTGAACCAAACTGGCAGCAGGACCGCATGACCATCACTCCCGAGGAATACTTTCACAATGTGAAAAAGGCTTTCAAATCCGCCTCTGGATTGCCCATCTTCAGCAAGTATACTTGAGGTTGAGCCATCGTTCCAGAGTTTCCTCAGACAGTCCCCTGACCCCTGGCGAGCCGCAAGTGTCGCGGCGTTGTGTTTCAACATTGGGGGGCGACCAGTCTTCACATCTTGGAGCAGATCATGTTGAAGTGGCGTTTTGTGCTGGTTTTAACGCTGATTGCAGCCCCGTGCCTTTGCGCGGCGGGCTCGCTATGGGCGCAGGAGCAACCGCAAACCCGCAGCGTAACGGAACTAGTTCAGGCCGTTTCTCAAGGCGATGCCGATTCGAAATCGAAAGCGATTGATGAATTAGCGGCATTGGGATCAGAGGCCACGCCGGCGGTTTCGGCGTTGGCGGCGGCCTTGGCCGACGACAATGCCGGCGTTCGTTGGCGTGCGGCCCGCGCGTTGGCCGAAATTGGCCCCGGGGCCGCCTCCGCGCTGCCCACGCTGGTGGCAACCCTCAAAGACCAGGAGCCCTTGGTGCGGGCGAACGCGGTGCGAGCGCTGGGCGAAATTGGCGAGGCTTCCAAGCCGGTGGTGCCCGCCATTGCTCCGCTGCTGGCGGACGCTGATGCCGCCGTGCGCCGCGCTACGGTGATGGCATTTCGCGAAATCAAGCCCGACCGTTCGGTATCGCTGCCACTGATCGCCAATGTGCTGGAGAGCGCCGAT
Organism: uncultured Pirellulales bacterium; assembly: GCA_964445985.1. Lineage (GTDB taxonomy): Bacteria > Planctomycetota > Planctomycetia > Pirellulales > S012-138 > CAYUMU01. Next base: position 61,181 of record CAYUMU010000001.1, read on the forward strand.
CCGTCGACACGGACGTTGATCTTGAGTTCGCTGGCCGAGCAGGGCGAGTATGCCGTGCCTGCTTTGAAGGAAGCCTTACAGAACCCGAAAGCTCAATACTGGGCCTGCCTGGTTGTGGGCGAGATTGGGCCTGCGGCCAAGGACACCGTGCCGCAATTGTTGGAGGTTGTGAAGTCGCCAGAAGTCGAGGTTCGTCACGAGGCCCTGATGGCGTTGGCGGCCATTGGAGATACCTCCGCAGAAACGCTCAATGCGGCCAACGCGGCACTCGCGGATCCCGAAACCTCGGTTAAGTACGCGGCCGCCTTTGTGCTAGGCAAGGCGGGCGCCGCCAGTCGCCAGGCCACGCCAAGGTTGATTGAGTTGGCTCGCAGCCCGGATCCCTTCTTGCGAACGATTGCGGCGTGGTCGATCGGTAAAGCCAATCGCGACGACGCGACCACGTTCCCCAAGGCGGTGGCATTGCTGTTGACGGCCTTGAAGGATCAAGACAAAGACGTGCGGATGGCCGCCGTCGAAGCACTTGAGGATCTCGAACCGGATGCGTCTTTGGTGCTGCCGGCGTTTATGGAAGCATTTAAGGACAAGGATCCTGTGATCCTGTCAAATATTGCCGACGCCCTGGTTCAAATTGGCGAACCGGCGGTGGAGCCGTTGCGAGCGGCGGTAAAATCGCCAGACACGCGGCGCCTGGCCGTGAATGTGCTCGGCCGAATCGGGCCGAGCGCCAAGCTGGCAATTCCCGAATTGGTGGAAGCCATGCGAGGCGAGACGAACAAGGACGCCCGCCGCGAGATCTTCATCGCGATGCTGAACATCGGATCGGCGCCCCCGTCTCTTGTGCCGGATTTTATGAAAGATCTGCAATCAGACGACATTCAATTGCGGGCCGGCGCGACCTACGCTCTGGGGCTCATTGGTCCGGCGGCCAAGGAGGCCCTGCCAGAAATCCGCAAGAACCTGACCTCGCGCGACCCAAAACTGCGGTTGGTTACCGTGTGGGCGCTGGTCCATATTTCTCCCGAAGATCAGGCCTTGGTGCTGGCGGTGAAGCCGGTATTGGTTGCCGGGTTGCGTCACGAAGAGCCCATGGTGCGATACGAAGCAGTGCAAACGATTGCCATGCTGGGAGCTGCCATGCAGGACGTGGTTCCTCGGCTGAAAGAAGTTGCCGAGAGCGATGAATCGGCCGAAGTTCGCCAGGCTGCGGCAAAAGCCGTTGAGAAGCTGACCCAGTAGATCGCTTACCGGGGCACTGTCTCGGCAAGTCTCGGCGGCTGCGCCGAACACGAAACCTCGCTTTGCCTTGAATCCCACAAGAACCGCCGGAAGCTTCTTCCGGCGGTTCTTTGCTTTGGTAAACTTCAGCTTTTCACCGTCGCCCGTCGTTGCCCCAACTTCCCCTAGCACCTTGATCTAACCATGCCAGATTCTTTGCGTTTATTGATCTTGGGGGCTCATCCCGATGATGCCGAGGTTCACTCCGCTGGATTGGCCGCGATGTATCGCCAACTAGGCCACGACGTGCGGATCGTGTCGGTTACCAACGGCGATGCCGGTCACCATGAAATGCGCGGCGAGGCACTGGCCCTGCGCCGCCGGGCCGAAGCCGCGGCGGCTGGCAACGTGATTGGCGCCAGCTACGTTACCTGGGACAACCACGATGGCACGTTGCAGCCCACTTTGGACGTGCGGCATCAGGTGATTCGCGAGATCCGCGCCTATCGGCCGGATTTGGTGCTGACGCATCGCACCAACGACTACCACCCCGATCACCGGGCCGTGGGGAACGTGGTTCGCGATGCTTCTTATATGGTGACGGTTCCGGCCGTGGTGCCCGAGGTGCCTGTGCTGCGAAAAGATCCGGTCGTGGCGTACATGCCGGATCGATTCACCAAGCCCTATCCGCTGCAGCCCGACGCCGTGGTCGACATCACCGCCTATATCGAAACTGCCGTGGACATGCTGGCTTGCCATGAGTCGCAGGTTTTTGAATGGCTACCGTTCAACCAGCGCAAGCTGCATGAGGTCCCAACAGACGCACGGGAGCGGCGGAACTGGCTGCGCGATTGGTATCTGGAGCGGATCCGCGCGCAAGCCGATCGGTATCGCGATCGCCTGATCGAAACCTACGGACGCGAGCGCGGCACGGCCATTGCGTTCTGCGAAGCGTACGAAATCAGCGAGTATGCGGCGCCGGCCGATGCGGAATCGCTACGGCAACTTTTCCCTGTGCTGTAGCTGTCCCCCCCTCCCCCGCAGGCGTGGTTCATTTTAAACATGTTGGCGCGCCGCAGCCCTAAAGCTATTCCAGCCGGTGGCTGCCAGGTTGGTCGATAACGCGCTGAGTTGCTGCTGGCAGAAATCGCGAATACGGTCGCGGCAGGGCTCATCGGTGAGGTACTCCACGGGGCTCTTTCCATCAAGCCGGGCCCAGGCGCAGGCCGCCAGGTGCAACACGCCGCGCCGCTGCAACTCGGCGAACTCGACCGCAGTGATCCGCGGGGCAAGGCACGACTGGTAACTGCGCCAAAATTCCTCCATCAGGTTCCACAGTGGATCGACCAGGTCCGGAGCCGTGACGGCGTAGTAGTTGGCTTTAAGAAACAGGTGGCTGAGGAAAAAGCCCAGGTCGAAGGCCGGATCGCCGAAGTGGCCGGTTTCAAAATCGACCATCATCAGCCCTCCGGACGAAACGAGCAAATTCTTAGGGCTGAAGTCCGCATGCACCAAGGCGAGCAGGTTTTGGGAGACGCTATCGATAAGTTCTCGCAGCGGTTCGGCGAAACGCGGATGGGCGGCGGCCAGCGTGCGATAATAGGGATCGAGGCGGAGGTCGTCGAACAGGCCGCGATCGGCGAGGGAAGTCGCCAGAACAGGGGACTGCCAACTCCCCGCGTGCAGCCTGCCGAGCAATCGACCACAGGCGGCGGCGATCTGCGGCTCGAGCTGGCCAGCGAGCAATTGTTGCTTCCAAGTTTGATGATCCGCCGGAGCGGCCGACATGGCGAAACAGTAGTTGTCGCGATCTTCCCAAAGAATGGTGGGAACCGAGGCCGACAGTCGGGATAGTCGGGAATGACTCTCTGCACCGTCGTTGCGGTATTCCCGTTCGGAAGACGAGCTTTGATCGAGCAATTGGCGGCATTGGCGAAGAACTTCCACCTCTCGCCAGATGCGGTCCACGCGGCAGAACCAGGGCTGCGCCACGCGGAGTTGTTCGCGCGCCTGTTTCACCACAAAATCGCTGCCGCCTGCAACCATGACGTAAAAAACCGCGTTCGAAACTCCGCCGGAAAGCGTTTGAATGCGGGCCACGCCGCCAGCGGGCAGGCGATGTTGCTCGCGGAGATAGGCCGCGAGGTTCCCGTCGTCGAGCAGGTGCATGGAGGAACAAGGGGGGAGGAAGCGAATTAGGGCTGGGAACGTTTAGGGTTGGGGTTGGGCTTGCGCGTGTTCTGAGGAAGCGGACCAGCCAGGGGCGGGGTCTCGAAATATTTACCGTCTTCCACCATGCGAGGATCGCCGCTTCGTTGCAGTTCGTTGAGCAACTCCACGCGCAGGTATTGACGAATCCAGTCGAAAGCCGGATCGGCGGCCAGGTTCTTCATTTGATGGGGGTCTTGCTTCAGGTCGAATAGCTCTTCGGCTGGCCGTTTGCCGTAGGCATGATCGAAGTAGGGCTTCCATTGAGGATCGTTGCGCTGCAGCACAAGCCAGGCCTTGGTGGGGCCGGCGTCTTCGTCGGGTAATGTCACGCGAGTGTTTTCGGTGATTTCTTCGGCCGTGGGCGGGTTATCGCCATCGAGGCGGTAGGGATCACCCAGCGGATAGCGGTCGGGCCGAAAGTTGATGACGTACAGGTGATTGGCCGTGCGGATGGCCCTCTGCGGGTAAGGCAAATTGCCAGCACGGGCACTTTCCACATGTCGCTCGCGCCCCGTGAAGGCCGCGGTTCGCGTGGGATCGACCTGTCCTTGCTTATTTGACTTGAGCACCGGCCACAGGCTGCGAGCCGTCATCACCTCGGGGATGGCAACTTTGCCAGCTTCGAGAAAGGTGGGAGCCAGGTCGGGCAGGATCGTAAAATCATCCACCACGCGACCCCCCTCAACGCCAGGACCAGCAATGGCAAGCGAGACGGCCGTGCCAAAGTCGTACAGGTTGCACTTGCCGTGCGGGAATCCGGGGGCGCCGTGGTCGCCGCTGACCACAATCAGCGTGTTGTCGTACTGTTTCTGCTGCTTCAGTTCATCGATCAGCACGCCCAGCGAAGCATCGAAGGCGGCGATTTCGCCGAAATAGTCGGCCAGATCTTCGCGGACTTCGGGCACGTCGGGCAGGAAGGGTGGCATCTTTCCCTTCAAGTCGGCGGGGTTGATACCCCACAAAGCCTGACCGGAGCCTTTCACCCACTTGCGATGCACGTTGGTGGGGCCGAACCAAAAGCAGAAGGGCCAATCGGGTTTACCGTCGGCGAGAAACGCCTGAAAGTTGCCGCGAACTTCGCCCAGCAGTTTGGCTTTGGCGGCTTCGACCGTGAGGCCGTTGGCAACCATGGCCGTCGCTTGCTGCGAGAACTGGTTGATGGCGCGGCCTGACTTTTCGTAAGCATGAGCTTGCTGACCGTAGGGCGCATCGGCAGGGGAACCGGGGCTCCAGACTTTATGGCTCTTGCCAATATGGTATCCGGCTTCTTCAAGCAGCAGCGGATAGGCGGGAATGGCGGGATCCCATACCGCGCCTTGCAAAATCGCCCCCCGGCCGGTTCGCCAGAAGTATTGGCCAGAAAGCAGGGAACTGCGGCAGGGAGTACACGAGGGGGCGTTCACGAATGCGTTGCGGAACAAAACGCCGCCGGCGGCCAGGCGGTCGAAGTTAGGCGTTCGCACCACATCGTTTATTCCGCCGGGTCCATCGGCCTGAGCGTAGGCGCCAGCGTATCGCCCCCAATCGTCGGCGAAGACAAAGAGAATGTTGGGACGCGGATTCTCGGCGGCGCCGGCCACGCTGGCAAGACACAGGATAGCGCAAAATCCAAGCAATTTGGTCAGGTTGGCGATTCGCATGGGGGATGACTTTTTTGGGAAGATAGTCTGTTGAACGTGACGCGTCGCGAAGCGCAACGGATTGATTGTGCCAACGAACACGAACTTACTTTTCGGTCCAAGTGGTTTGCACCTGGCGATCGTGAACCAGCCACCAGGCAGCGATTTTCTCGGCTAGCTTGGCCACGACTTCGGGATTTTCGGCCGCCAGGTTATGCAATTCCTGGGGATCGGCCAGCAAATCGTAGAGTTGTGGGCGGCGTTCGGTGCGCGGATGACTGCTGGCATATCGGCCGAGTTGCCCATCGTAGGTGAGCAGCAACTTCCACTTGCCCTGGATCACCCAGCGGAAGAGCAGCGAGGCCTCGGGGTTGCTCACATCGGCAATGTCGTGGGCAAACGTTTCACCATAAATGGCGTCGCGCTCCAGCGGTTTGCCATCTTTCAAGAGCGGCAACAGGTTGAGGCCGGGAAGTCCTTCAGGCAACTTAGCCCCCGTGGCCGCGGCCATGGTGGGGAAAATATCGATGCTGCTGATCAGCGTATCGCGTTTGCCGGGAGAAATGACGCCTGGCCACGAGAACATGATGGGTTGCCGGGTGCCACCTTCGTTGGGCGATTGCTTGGAACGCAGCGCGTAGTTCTTGGACTTGGGATCCTGAATCCAGCCGTTGTCACAAATGTAAACGAACAGGGTGTTGTCGGTGAGGCCGGCCTTATCGATATGGTCGATCAGCTGACCGCAAGTTTCGTCAAACCACTCGCACATGGCGTAGTAGTTGGCCACGTGCGGCGATTCGACCTTGTCGCGGTATTTGGCCAGCAAGCGTTCGGGCGGGTTGTGTGGCGAGTGCGGCAAAAACGGGGCGTACCACAGGTAGAACGGCTTTTGCTCACGGGCGGCCATGTCGACAAAGTCGAACACGGGCTGCATGCCTTGGCGACCAATGACGAGGCCATCGTCTCCATGGCGGCCGCCGCGTTCGGGAAAGCCACGCGTCATGCCGTGCGTAAAGCCTCCTCGTTGGTACGACCCCTCCCACCATTTGCCTGACTGATGGCTCAAGTATCCTTGCTCGGCGAGCAACCGCGGCAAGGTAACGTGCTTATCGATATTGCTGATGAGTCGCTCACGCAGGTCGGCGTACTTAGGCGAGTTGGCGGGCGCCAGTGTCAGCGAGGGATCGTTGCCGGTGATGCCATGTTGGTGCGCGTACAAGCCCGTGGCCAAGGTGGCCAGCGATGGGCGACAGAGCGCCGTGGGCACGTAACCGCGAGTGAAGACGGCGCTCCGCTCGGCCAAACGATCGAGATGGGGTGTTTGGATGAACGGGTGGCCCATAAAGCTGTAATCGGTATACGCCTGATCGTCGGACAACAGCAGCACAATGTTGGGCGGTCTCTGATCAGGCTCGTTCTTGTCGGCGGCCTGGAGTGGCTGAATCAGCACGGCAACTGCGGCGCACAGCATCAAGATCAACGATTTCATCGGTGCGTTTCTCTCTCTCAACTTTTTGATGGCCGCCAAAAACGGCTGCGGCGAGCCGGGTTGAATGTATTCTACTTGGAGGACATGTTCGACGCTGGAGACAAGCTCAATAGGTAAGTCGGGATTCGATCGGCCGGTTCTTTGAGCTTGAGATTCTTGACCAAGGCCTGGGCCTGGGCGAGCGGCACTTGGCCCGCCTGCACCATTTCGTCCAGCGTATTCAAAGCGGCCAGTACTTCGTAAGGATCGTGAGACGGGTGGTTGGCAATGATATCGGCCAAGGCTTTCTCGGCGGCTTTCGCTTCGTCCAGGAAAGCCAGGGCTTGCGCGGCCGCGATGCGAACATCGGCCGCTTCGTCTGCCAGCGAGGCTTGCAACTCTTCTTTGGCGGGCGCGGCCTTATCTTCCAAGACGCGGCAGCCGAGGGCGCCCCAGTAGCGAATTACGGGGTTTTTGTCGGCCAGCGCGGCCTGCAACTTGGGCAGTTGCACGGGATCTCGCGACGTGGCGAGATTGGCCAGGCTAATGATCCGCTCGAGAGGATATTCTTCGCTGTGAGCGTAATCGTAAATGGTTCGTCCGCCAGCCAGCGAGACAAACATGCCTTCGGGGATGAAACCCACATCGCGCATGTCGAGCATTTCCCGTTCCAGCGTGCGGCGCATGTTATTCAGCCGCTCAGCGTGGGCGGGGTCGTCGGCCAGGTTGTTAAGTTCGTGGGGATCGGCGGCGATATCGTATAGTTCTTCGGAAGGCTTGGGCTTCCAGTAAGCGGCTTGCGCAGGGTTGCACTTGCCGGCCTGATAGGCCGCGAACCATGAGCCCATGCCAGGCATTACCCGGAATGGGTAGGAGTAGTGCTGCCCCCAACGAAGTTGCGGCGAGTAATTGCGAACATAGCGAAAATTACGATCACGGATCGCGCGGACGTTGTCGTAGCGTTCGTCCATCCTTCCGCGAAACAAGAAGACGTGATCGCGCGGCGAATCGGCGCCGGGTCCGAGAAACGCCTTGCCTTGGTAGTTCTTGGGGATCGGCACGCCTGTCAGACTGAATACCGTGGGGGGCAGATCCACAAAACTGACCGGTTGCTCAACCCACTCGCCAGCGGCGACGGGGGCCAGCTTGGCATACTTCGGGGGGAAGCGAACGATCATCGGCACGCGCGTGCCCGTATCATGGATGTTGCGCTTGCCGCGCGGGAGCGCTCCGCCGTGGTCCGAGTAGTAGAACACGATCGTGTTCTCGGCATCGCCCGACTTCTCCAATTCGTCGAGCAGCTTGCCAACCTGCTGGTCCATGATCGTCATTTGATCGTAGTAATTGGCCCAATCGTGCCGTAGCTCGGGCGTATCGGGGTGATAGGGGGGTAGCTTGATCTTCTCAGGGGGGATTCGATAGCTGGTCTTATTTTTCTTGGGGGCCACCTGGCTTTCGTGGCTGGAGGTAAGATTGAAAACGGCAAAAAACGGCTGCCCTGGCGAACGATTGTTGTAATGCGCCATCGCACTGCTGTCGTTCCACACTTGGGCGACATTCGCCACGTTGTAGTCGGTTTTGGAGTTGTTGGCGCAGTAGTAGCCGGCAGCCCGGAGATGCTCTGGGTAGAGCTTGAACTCATTCGGGATCGCCACACGACTGCGATGGTGCTGCACGCCGAGCGAGCATCCGTACATGCCGGTGATCAGCGTCGTGCGGGCCGTGGAGCATACCGGTGCGTTGGCAAACGCGTTGCGATACCGCACCCCTTCGGCAGCCAAGCGGTCAAGGCGCGGAGTCAGGGCCTGCTCATCGCCGTAGCAACCCAGGTAAGGGCTATTGTCTTCGCTGGTGATCCAGAGAATGTTCGGCCGCTCGGCAGCAGCAACGGATGTCGCCGCGGGACCAGCGAAAAATGGCGAGAGCAGTACGAGCAAACACAGCAAACGGCGTGTCATGGCGAGCAGCTTTCTTACCCAAAATGGCCTAACGCGCGGGGGGGAAATGGCCGGGGGTGTTTGTTTGTTGGAGCGACCGTTACCCTTTCCCCATGGTCCTTCCGCTCTCGAATATACTCGCCGCCGCAGCGCGTCGCGAGCCTTGAACGGATGTTGCTTCTTCGCCCCGCTCGCTGGCATACTCGGCGAACTGGCAGTAGAACCTGCGGTAGCCGAGGCATTGAGTGCACGGTGGAACGAATTTCGTCGGCGGAGGTAACCTGATGACGCTGCTGTATACCGACCCGAAGTTCCTGGAACACAAAACAGGACAGCATCCAGAACACCCCAAACGGTTGGAACACATCGTGGCCCGCCTGACGGAGCAAAAACTGATCGAACGCTGTACCCGGCCGGAGTGGAAAGCGGCGAGCGTGGAGCAACTGTGCGGCGTGCACGACGCGCGATACGTGGCCGAGGTAGAACAGATGGCCCGGCAGGGGGGTGGCCGGCCCGACGCCGACACCGTGGTTTCGCCGGCCTCGTACGATGTGGCCTGCTATGCGGCCGGGGCGTCGCTCGACGCCGTGCGGCGCGTGGTCGGGGGCGAGGATCGCAACGCGCTCTGCCTGGTTCGCCCACCGGGTCACCATGCCCTGCGTGAAGACGCCATGGGCTTTTGCCTGTTCAACAACGTGGCCGTGGCGGCAACCTATGCCCAACAGGCATTGGGCATCGAGCGCGTGCTGATCGTGGACTGGGACGTGCATCATGGCAACGGCACGCAAGACGCGTTCTGGGAAGATAGCACCGTGGGTTTCTTCTCCATCCATCGATTTCCATTTTACCCCGGGAGCGGGAGCGATTCCGAGACGGGCGCCGGCCAGGGATTGGGGGCCACCTGCAACGTGCCGGTGACGTTTGGAACCTCGCGCGAGAAGTACTTCGATCAATTCCGCGCGCAATTAGAAGCGTTTGCCAAGCGAGTCCGTCCGCAAATCGTGCTGCTCAGCGCCGGCTTTGACAGCCATGCCGAAGACCCCGTGGGATCGCTGGGGCTGGCGACGGAAGACTTTGCCGATCTCACGCAGTTCATGTGCGACCTGGCGGCCAGCCATTGCGACGGCAAGCTGGTAAGCCTGCTCGAAGGTGGCTACAACCCACGGCGATTGGCCGAGTGCGTGGATTTACACTTGCGCGGCCTGCTGAAGAACGCCGCGAAGGATTAGCGATGTGAATCCCCACGACTGTCCGATCTTCCCCTGGCACCGGTCGCGCTGGCCGGAATGCCCAACCGCCGGAGCGCTGGCCCCGGCGGTTGGTGACTTGTCGTACGGCGATTGCGGACCTTCTTTGCTCGAAGGCCGCCGCATATTCGTCAGGTTTTAGCGAGCCAGGAACAACTCCACGTCGTCCACGATCCACGGAGTGGACCAGGTACGGGTGTTGTCGGGGCTGCAAATATTGAAGAACACCGTTTCAAAATTCTGGGCCTTCATGCTGTAACAAAATCGCGAGGCCAGGTGGTCCGCGGCGGTCAGGTTTTCCACACCTGGCTTGGCATACCAGTGGATGCGACCATCGGGCGTGAACGACATGCCGAGGGTCCACCAGCCGCTTTGAGTGATGTTGGGGCCGCGAAAATCATGTCCTCGCTCGGTGGCACGCAGCAAGAAATGGCAGGCGTCTTCCTTGCCCTGCTGATGGGCAGCGGGATCGAAATGGACAAAGAACCCCGGCCAGTAGGCTTCCATGGAGGTGCTGGTGCGCGAGCCGCCGAAGAGCCCCGCCAGACCGCCAGATTCTTCGGACTTGGTGCGGGGAGCAAACACGCCGGCCCGAACGCCGAAGGTGATGCCTTTGCGCTTTTCGAAGTCATCGAAAGGCGGCACGAACACACGGACCACGAAGTTGGGCATGCGGTTGACCGAAATCAGCCCTCCCATCCGCGACTGGACGTTCATCAGCAAGTCGTCTTGCTGCATTTGGCCCGTGGGGCGGTTGGGAATGCCCGTGTCTCGAGACATGATCAGCATCGATCCGGTGCTGCCGGGAAGGCCGCCCGGGGGCGTGGCGACGCGGCGAAGGTGATCGGGGTTGCCCCGGAGCGCGCTTTCATTCCAGCGGCGATTCTTGGAAAAGCCGCCCGGCATGCGGGTTTGCTCATCTTGTTCGTCGCTGGCCTTGGGAAAGTTGTAAATGTATCCCCACTCTGGGTCTTCAAAGTCGTCGCCCACCTGTTCCACCTTTTTGCCCGTGCCAGGAACGAGTTGAGCCTGGGCCGCAGTGGCGGCCATCAGGACGGCCGCCGCCACGATGGGGACCGTTGCGAACGAATACATACTGCGATTGTGGATCCGCATAATTGTCGTGCCTCCCTGCTTCGAAATTTCGTCTGTGTTGGGAAGAGCGGACATGCTTGTCCACCCTTTGGGGGTGCGATTGATTGGGCCGCGGACGCGAGGCAGGAGCTAGCGGCAGCGCGCACTCGCAATGGCTGGCTCTCCTCATCTTGCCAGGAACGTGCTGCATGATTCGACGCCCCCCTTGCGGTTAGCACAACCTGTCGGCCTGGTGCTGTTCGCGCTTGGGGGGATCGTTTGCTCCGCCCGTTGCCCGGTGTTAGTTCATGTCGCTCATTGGTCTCGAGGGGCCGCTATATTTGGCACCATCGTTACCAATCGGCGAGCAAGGCGAATCGAATCCACCAAATCGACCGCGATAAACGAAGGTTCCTACCGATCGCCGCCTGGCAATGGCAAATTGGCGAATGTAAGCCTGCGAACGTGAGTCGGCGGCTTGCTGAGTTGGGCTTTGGCAGATGGACGTTCAATGTTCGGACGATGAACCGTCCTCTTGCATGCCTTCACAATCGCGGCGATCGTCGGGGTGCCAGAGCGGCAGGCCCTTTCGGAGTCGTTCTGCTAGCACATCGAGTTTATGCTTGGAGCCTGGCAGGGATTGGGTACAGTCAAAGTTGCGATCTTCTGGAGTCCAATGCGGCTCGAAATCCCATTCCCCCAGCTTAATTGCTTCGAGTACCGACTTTGGCACTTTTCAATCTCCTTATCCGGGTAGAACCGAACCGACTGCGATCCAGCCGGTTATTTGACAACGGCCGGCTTCTCTATCCGTTTCTCGGCGAAAATGCGAACTCAACAGACGCCAACTTGGTGGGCAGAGCCACCGAGCCCCAGCCGGGTAACCGCTTCTGACTTGAGCATGCGCGTAACGAGCTTGTGACTTAAGTGCAGTGGTTCCTGCGAACCGCAGAGGAACCGCTGCAGCCAAACTCCATTGACGGTTTACCCGCGTGGGGAGACTTACTTCTTACCGCTAAGACCGCGAAACGCGTGTCGAATTGAACCCAAGCTCACCTCTTGGTTGGCATGGACCGCGGAAGCGGACCTGGGTTGCCTGTTTATGTACATCTGGCGTGGGGATGTCAAGAAAATGTTGTGTAGCAGTTGTAGGGCTGCAAAGGGAATCGACCCTGTGGCATATCGTTCGGAACGACGCGTGCCTTGCTGTCAGCAATGAATTCGCAAGATACAAATCGTTACCTGGGCACAGTTACGGGGTACAATCCGTTGGGGGACTGTTACGCGTCCCCATAGAAACGAGTGCTCGCACCGTGGTGTTCAAGCGATTTTTTGCGTGGCTGAATTCGATGAAGTCGGCCAGGCTGCTCTCCTGTGAATTGCTGGCGGCGCGAGAACTATTGAGGAAATTGCCATGATTGCTCGCCTTGTGTGTTGTTTGACCGCCGGATGCTTGGCCTTGGTTAGCGCCTCTCATGCGCTGGCGCAGTTTCCCCAAGGAGCTGGGGGCGGCGGACTGAGCGCGGGAGGTGGCACGTCCTCGGGTTCCGGAACCTTTGGCGCGCGCACGCTGGGTGGCAATTTGAGTGCTCGTAGCGGCACGATGTTCGGCAGCGGCGGCACGGCGGCCGGCGCTACGCAGCAAGATACTCAAGCGGGGCAAATATCGGGCAATGAGCGCTTTGTGCGCGACAACCGCCAGGGCCAGTTTGTCGGGGCAGACACGGCCGACACCAGCCAGATTGGCGGGTTTGGGAATGCCGCGGCAAATTTTTTGCGTGGTCCCACGGGGCAAGCGGCTCGCGACGCCAATCAGGCGAATCAAAACACCCAGGTCAAACGTCCCTATCGAACGACCATGCAAGTGGGTTTTGGCTACAGTTTGCCGCCAGCAAGCGAGTTGGCTGCCAAGCTCACGAGCCGTCTTGACCGCGCGAGACTGGCCCCGCTACCAGATTCCTTTGAGGTGCGGATTCAAGGCCAGACTGCCATTTTACGTGGTGTGGTGCCCACGGACCATGCGCGCGTTCTAGCGGAACAATTGGCGCTCCTAGAGCCCGGGATTGGGCGGGTCGATAACCAACTGGTGGTGGCGCCTGCGTTGCCACCTGCCCGGCAAGATTAGGCACGATCGGGATCAGCCCGCCCGCGGATTGCGAGGGATCCATTGAACTGACCGAGGTCGATGAACCGCGATAGCTCGGCTGCGCTTGCCCTGGGTAGCCTGGCGTGGAGCGCGAGCGGAATTGCGATAAAGTCGGCGTCATGGTTGCCTGCCCCGCTGAGTTGCCCGGGGGGCGATGCGATACCGTGGTGGTGTAGCCTGCTGCCTGATGGGCCGTTTGTGGTTGTGTTCCCTGCCACGCCTGGTTGCGATCAGCAGGATTTGCGCCCCAGTTGGCGGCCCCCGCGTTTACCGCTGGCGCCGCTCCGTAAGTGGCCTCGCTGCTGGACGTTTTCGGTGTGCCCGTATTGAATCGCGACGGCAGATCGATGGTGGTGGTCTTCATGCGGGTTTGCACGGTGCCTGGCGGAAGATCGAGCCCACCGCCTGGGTAAGGCTGGACTGGCTCTTGATAGTCAACCAGTCTCGCCGTGGGCGTCTCGTCCGACATTTGCATATTGCGAGTTGGCCCCTTCAATCGGTATTTCAACTTCTCTGCCAGGGGAGCATCGCGGCCAGGCAGACTATGGTGGGTTTGCTCGCTGATGATCGTCTCTCCGCCCGAAATGGGAGTGAACCGGGTGACCAGCGTAATCTGCAATTGAGGTCCGCCCGTTTCATCCCAGGGCAACCAGAAGCTGTAGGAGTGCCCCAACGGCTTCTTGGGGCTGTAATGCTCTTTGAACTGCTCGGGTGTGAACACATATTTTCGATCGGGCTTGGTATCGACCGCTTCGCGTCCATCTTCAACAAAAGCGTAGACCTCGAGGGTGCCGGCAGTCTTCGTAGGCTTTTCGCTGCCCGCGTAGAAGAATACGCGCCCGCCAAATCCGCGGATGGAGGGCTGACCCTCCTGGTGAAGAATGGTGTCTTGCCACATCCCCACCACGCGCATGGCCGAGCCGAACTCACCGTTCTTGCCGGCGCCCCAGGGGATATTGCGCTGCATATCGAACTGGTTGCAGCCGCTGCTCATTGCGAGGAGCAGCCATCCGAACCATGATCTTCCCAACCGCATCGCAGAATCCTTTCTCGGACGTGGTGGTCTGCCTTCGCCTTGACCTCCGCCAAGCACGTTGGCCATGGCGAAAGCTCGAGGTGAATTGCAAGGTCGAAGCATGCTGTCTGTCGTGTTGATCTCTGTGTTGCCGCGTTTCAGCGAACCGTGCATGAGGCGGCCGTGTTAAATGTGCGAAGCAGTCTCTGGTTTCTTGTTCGTTATCATCTCTGCAAGCTGCAAAGAACTTTAATGCCTCAGCGTCTGCTTGCGGTTTACCCGCGTTAGGTTATCGTTGTTGTGACGGAGACGCGGTTGTTGTTCGCCAGGCCGAAGTGGCTTCGACGGACTGGGTTTCGCGACGCTGCCAAGGCCGATCGGACCCACTCGGCGCTGCCGAAGGAAAGGGTCGCGCGCCATGGGTAGACGGAGGCGGCCCCAATCCCACCGCCGGTTGCACGGCGGGCGGTGCGTTGTTAGGTGGCGGTTGATTCCACTGGGGAAGTCCGCTTTGTGCCGGCCCATGCCAGGTCGCCGGTTGCACCTGCACTGGCAGGAGTTGCGCGGGCGGGCTCTGTGCCGGTGAAGTCGCGGCGGGCATCATTCTTGTTGGCAACTGCGGCTGTTGGGCGGCATGACCTGTCGGACTTACCCGTGGCAACGGACGCAACGGTCCTGGTGGCTGAGGCCGGGGCGGAGGCAGCGGAGAGCCATCAGGAACGGCATCCAGTTCGCTTGGCGTGAGCTTGCCGGCGGGCACCTCTTCAGGGCGACCACTAGGATTCACGTGTGGATAAATAATGGGGATTTCGGGTTCTTCCCACGCATCGCCTCGTCCGCGAATCCCGGCATCGCCATGCAAGTCGCGCACGTCGGACAGCACCCAGTGCATCCGCGACGACTCCACCTGCTTGATGAGTTCCATATCGGCTTCGTCGCGAACCACGCGCGGAGTGAGAATGATCAACAGCTCGGTACGCTGCTGCACGTTGGCGTCGTAACGGAACAGGTGGCCCAGCACCGGAATCGAAGCCAGCAGCGGCACCCGGCGGTGGGTTTGAGCCTTGGTCTTGGTGATCAGCCCGCCCAGCACGATGGTTTGGCCACTAATGGCGCTCACGGTGGATTGGGCCAAAGTGGTGTTGATTCGCGGGGAACGAATGACGTCGCCGGTGGGCAAAACCGAAACGGGGATGCCTTCGGACTCAGGACCGACCTCCGACTTTTCCACGTCGATTTCCATGACGACCAGGCCATCGGGACTGATGCGGGGGGTAACGCCAAGAATCAAACCGACATTCTGCTGCGCGCCCAACTGGTTGGTTTGGATGCCCGTGGCCTGATCGAAGGTGGTTGCGGTAATCAACTGCACGCGCTGGCCCACCTGAATGAAGGCCGGTTGGTTGTCGAGCGTCATTACTTGGGGACGAGAGAGCACATCGAGCCGGCGGCATTCCTGCAGAGCGCGAATCAGGATGCTGATGCTTTCATTGCTGGCCGAAAGCACCAGGCCGCCATAGCCGAGCTGACTATTCACGCGTCCGACCGAGAAACTACTGAGGGCCTGGCCGCCCACCTTATTGGAGGTGTTTCGCGAAAAGTCGCTGCCGCTGTTGCCGATGGGCTGGTTATTAAACAAGTAGCCCGGCGCCATCGACGCACCTTGAATGATTTGGTTGGTGGCAGTAACGACCGTGTTGCCTTGCGGCGTTTGCGTGCTGTTGGTGGTCGTGATCAAGTCGCCCAGCAAGCTGCGATCGAAGAGGATCGAGTCCTGTAGGCCGAGTTCCACGCCGAATTCGTCGGTGTTGTTCAATTGCACTTCGCCAATCAGCACTTGGATCATCACCATGGGTGGACGGCGATCGAGCTCGTCAATGATGCGGCGGATTTCGTCAAAGTACCGGGGAGTGGCGGTGACAATCAGGCTGTTGGTCACAGGCTCGCCCACCACGACCACTTCTTCTTGAATTTGCTGGAAGGCGCTGCGCACCCCCTGTTGTTGCACGGCCCGCTCGGCTTGCAATAGTTGGTTGATGCTATTGGCCACGTCGAGCGACGGGGCGTTTTTCAATCGATAAACCTGAGTTTCCCGTTCACGCACGTCGCTCTCATCGAGGCGAAGCAGGATCGCCTCGACAATGGTCAGATCCGAGGAACTGCCCGTGGCGAGAATGGAGTTCGTGCGGTTATCAACGGCAAACCTCAGCGGCACGATCGATCCATCGGACTGAATGCTGGCGCCTTGCGTGCCGAACTGTCCGCCGCCAAACTGACCCGCGTTGGTCGCCTGGCCAAATAGCGCCGAGAGCATGCTTACCAGGCTTTCAGCGTCACCATTGAGAATGGTGAACACTTTGATCTGGGACGTGGCGCCGGGAATGTTATCGAGTTGCTCAATCAGCGCCTCGATCAGCGGCATGCTGTCCGCGGGAGCCCGCACCAGCACCGAGTTGGCTCGGGCATCGGCCGTGACTTGCACTTCGGTCAGAATGCCAGAACGCAGAATTTTACGCTCGCGGGCATCTAACGTCATCAATCGCAACACGGCCGAACGCTGCGCCTGCTGTTGCTGACCTTGCTGCCCTAACCCCTGCTGGCCGGGCAATTGCGGCCCAATTTGCTGCCCCTGGCCGGCAGCGCCTACGCCGGTGATCGCGGCTTGCAGCACGGCCGCCAACTCTTCGGCCAGCGAGTTGCGTAGTTGGAAAACCCGCAAGGTTAGCTCCGAAGGGGAACTGTCGACATCAATGCGATTGAGCAAGCTGGCGATCTCGGCCAGGTCGCGAGGGCTGGCCCGCACAATCAAGGCATTGGTGCGAAAGTCGGGGATCACGTTGACCCGCGGAAACAACCCTTGCAGTTGCGTTTGTTGTTGATTTTGCTGCTGCTGGCCAGGCCCGGCAGTTGCGCCGTAAAATTGTTGCAGCGTAGTGGCGGCTGCCTGAGCCGAGGCGAACTTGAGCTTGAAAACTTCAAATTGGGCATCGGGCACCGCCGGCACATCGAGCCGTTTGATCAACTCCAAGGCTGCCTGCACGCTGGCAGGTGGTCCCACCAACAGTAGCGCGTTAGGGTCGATCAGCGGCGTAATGCTCACGCGGCCTTTGCGAGTGGCATAAACCGAGTCGTAAAGTTGAGTCACGATCGTCGCCAGCGATTCGCCATTCACGTATTGAAGTGGATAAACTTCGATCAGCGGCTCGGTCTCTAAACTCGTCTCTTCAATTTGCTGAATGATTTTTACCAACCGATCGACGTCGTCTTTCGAGCCCCGCAATACAATCACTCCCAGGTCTTCCAGAACTTCCACCTGCACCGGTCCTACCAGGGCCGACGTGTCGGGCCGCTGCGGGAGCGGCACAATTGCCTCGCCCGTATTAGGAAGCGCTGGCGCCGCGGCGGATCCGGCGGTTGTCCCGGCGCCGCCTTGACCATTGACCGCCGGCGGAAGTTGCGGCCCAGGGAAAGTCGGTTGGGCAGCGTTGCCCGGTTGCGAGGGGGCAGGCGGCTGGTTGTTTCCGGCTCCCGGCTGAAACAAATGGGCCACGAACCGGGATGAGCGAACTTCTTCTTGCGCTGCCCGGCGCATCGCATCACTATGCTGCTTGGCTTGCTGTAGCATCGTCGCCACTTGAATGACCTTGGCGGGCGACGAAGCCCCCAGCGGCATCACTTGCGTGCGAACCGGAGATTGCCCTTGGGACGAACCTTCCAGCAAAGCCAACAAGCGAGCGCAACGTTCGCTCGACTCGCGGGGACCATGAATGGCCACCTGGTTGCTGAGCTGATCGAACTCAATTCGCAATCGAACTTGCGGCCCCATTTCGAGGGTGTACATCGCCACATCGCGATTGCTGCTCGACGCCAACTGCAGGCGAGTACCCCACAACTCTTGCAGGCGGCGCTGCATTTGATCCGAGGGAATTCGCAACTGCAGGATTTGGCCCCCGCCCACGCTGGCGGTCAGCAGTCCAAAATTTGCGCCTTGGGGTGACTGTGGAGCCGGCATATCCAGATTGGGCTGCCCGCCAAGCCTGATAGGTCTAGTGGCCGTTGCCGGTCCACTCGCTGCCAGCCCGGCTGGTGCTGAAGCTGCGCCAGAGGCAGCCATGGACTTGACGCCCAAGAATCGGCCAATCTCTGCTTGCACGTCGGCAGGGGCCACAATCAACAACTGTGCATTGCGGCCATCGCTCGCCACCCGAGCGCCATGGGGACCAAATTGAGCCCGCACGGCCTCGCCCATCTGTTCCAACTGGTCGGCGGGGGCAGGATAAGTTTGCAGCGTGGGCGGAACGACGCTCGCCGCCGTGGGCTGATCCAGGGCCTGCAGTGTCTGACGCACCAATTGCTGCACGGAATCGTCGCCGTGAACAACCAGCGCATTCTGAGGCACATCAACGGACACCTCGCCTCGGAGGGCCGAGTGATCCATGAGTTGCAAGACAATTTGCTGGGCATCTTGCGCTGCAACGTGACGCAACACATACCCCTGAGTCGGGGCAGCCGGTTGCGCCAAGGCTATCGAAGCGAGGTCGCTCACGCCAACCAATAGCAGCGCTAGCAACGTCGCCGATTCCAATCGTGCTTTACGATTCAACATCGAAAACTCATTTCTCAGGGCGCCCCCCCTGGAACTGAGTCAGCCAACGCAGAGCCATCGGCTCCAAGGCGAAACACTCTGCGTGGTCTGTCTAATCGGCATCGCTCATCCAATTCTCCAGTTAACTGATCGAAATCCCTGAGCCAACCAAAGTTTCTCTAACGAGAACCGTTTGAAAATATGTCAATCCTCGTGGTACGACTCGACGGTTCCGCGCGTGTCAAGATCATCTTCCCAATCCAGCTTACTTGCTGATAATTCAGGCAAACCACCCCACCTTGAATATTGGGTTTGATTCTTCGGAGCCTTCGGCATATGGTTTGCCACCTTTCATTTCCCAAGATTCTTCCGTCTCATACCCAGCTTGCTCGCAACCTCGACAGCAATGCAAGCTGCCATATAGCGACGCCTTGCATGGTTCGAATGCGGATTTTTGGCGGAGAATTGGCTTCGGTTCGAAGCGCACCACAAAAGGATCCTGTCTCTTATGAAACACTTCTTCCGTGTCAACGCGTTGTTGCTGCTGCTTCCCCTGGGCTGCGCTCATCGCCCTGTTTGCCCAGCCCAGTGCTGGTCACCATCCCCGGCCTGTGGTGTTCCCGCATGTCCTTCCCCCTGCGCGCCGATCATTCAGAATTCGGCGCCGGTGACCTACGGTCCGTAGAGGGCCTCCAATCAAGGAAATCGTGGGCATGCAGCGAGCATGGCGAGGCCTGCCTGCACTGCTAGCCTCCGGTCCCGATTGGTGGGGCGCGGCCCCCGTTTCAATTCGCCTCCCCTTGCGTTAAACTGCGCGCCCAAAGCCTTCCATTTGTGTCGCGGATAAGGGGGAAATACCGGATGATTGGCCGCCTCAACGACAAGCTTTTCCTTGGGCCTGCACTGCTATTGATAGCGTTGCTGCTCGGCATGGTGTTGCACGTGGACTCGATATCTGCGGACGAGGGAATGTGGCTCTTCAACGATCTGCCCAAGGCTCGGCTGAAAGAGATCTACCAATTTGATCCCACCGACGAGTGGACCGAGCACTTGATGAAATCGAGTGTTCGCTTCAATTCTGGTGGATCAGCGTCGTTTATTTCGGCCAATGGCTTGGTGCTCACCAATCACCACGTGGGGGCCGATACCCTCCACAAGCTTTCCAACGCCAAACGAAACCTGTATGACGCTGGCTTTCTCGCGGAGTCGCTCAAGGACGAAATCCCGGCGCCCGATCTGGAGTTGAATCAGCTTGTTTCCATTGAGGATGTAACCGAAAAGATCCAGGCCGCGGTCAAGCCCACCATGACGGCCGCGGACGCCTCGAAAGCCCGCCAGGCGGCCATGTCGGTGATAGAGAGCGAGTCGCAGGAGAAGACGGGCTTCCGCAGCGATGTTGTGACACTGTTCGGAGGAGCGAGATACCATCTTTACCGCTATAAACGCTATACCGATGTCCGGCTGGTATGGTCGCCCGAATCGTCCATCGCCTTCTTTGGCGGCGATGCCGACAATTTTGAATATCCTCGCTATTGCCTCGATGTGTGCATCTTTCGAGTCTATGAAAATGACCAGCCCGCCAAGATTGAACACTTTCTGAAGATTGCCTCGAAGATTGAAAAGGAAGAGCTGGTGTTTGTGTCTGGCAACCCAGGCAGCACCAATCGTATTTATACGGTGGCCGCGTTGAAGCATCTCCGCGACACCTGGTTGCCGTATCTGATGGACTATCTCCGCCGTCAAGAAATCATGCTGCAACAGTTTAGCCTCGAAGGCGAAGAGCAGGAGCGCCGAGCCAAGGATGATTTGTTCTCCATTCAAAACAGCCGCAAGGCCGTGCAGGGAGAACTTTCTGGCATGCAAGATCCTGAGTTCTTCAAAACCAAGCGGCAACGCGAGGCGGCTCTGCTGGAACAGATTCAAGGAAATCCCAAACTCCGAGCCTACCAAACTGCTTGGGAAAAGATTGCGGCAGCCCAACAGCGGCGGGCCGCCATCCAAGGCAAATCGCCTTCGATCAATGGGCGGCTATTCAGCCTTGCCGAAACCCTGGTGCGAATGGCCGATGAAGACGCCAAGCCCAGCCAAGACCGGCTGCGCGAATTTCGCGACTCCAATCGCGAATCGCTGGAGCAAGATCTCTATTCAGCCGCGCCCATCTACTTGGACTTGGAACAGGCCAAGTTGGCCGACTCGCTGGCGCGCATGACCGAACGGTTTGGCGGCGATCACCCTCTGGTGCGTCAGGTGCTATCAGGCAAGAACCCGCAAGACCGCGCGTCGGCCCTCGTCCAAGGCTCCAAACTAACCGACATCGATTTTCGCCGGGCACTGGCCGCGGGCGGCAAGGCCAAACTGGATGAAAGTCAAGATCCCATGTTGATCCTGGCGCGATTGGTCGACCCTACCTCGCGACAGATCCGCACCGAGTTTGAAGAGATTCAAGAGGTGGAGCGACAGGCCTACGCTCAGATTGCCGAAGTTCTCTTCAGTCAGCAGGGAACCGCCACCTACCCCGATGCCACCTTCACACTGCGACTGGCATTCGGACCGATTCGGGGCTACGAAGAAGGAGGCCGTGAAATTGCGGCCTGGACCACCATGGGTGGCGCTTTTGAGTCGGAACAGGCACATGGCGCCAAGTCGCCCTGGAAATTGCCCGAATCGTGGCACGCGGCCAAATCGAAACTGAACCTGGAAACTCCCTTCAACTTTGTCTGCACCGCCGACATTATCGGAGGCAACTCCGGGAGCCCCGTTGTCAACCGGGCAGGCGAGCTGGTAGGCGTCATTTTCGACGGCAATATTCAGTCGCTCGCGGCCGACTATTTGTATAGCGAGGAACAGGCCAGGGCGGTTTCCGTCGCGGCGCCGGCCGTGATCGAGTCGTTACGCAAGATTTATCGAGCGGAGCGGATCGTCGATGAGTTGATGAAGTAAACCACTCCAACCGCAGGCAGCGGTTGCACAGCGAAAAATTTTGAGCCGCGGCCGCAACGCCAACTCTTTGGCAATGCGGCCGCGGTTTTTTTGCGTTGGCTTACAAATGTTGGCGCTCGCCTCGCAAACCGCCCAAACCGAACAATCGGCACAACCTGAGGGACTGCTATAAAGGGAAGCAATGCTTGCAGCTTCGCGCGACAGTCATATTCGAAAAACATGACGTAAACGGAATATCTTTTCTGAAAAACCTCGCCGCGGCTTTACTTGCTAGTGAAGATGTCATTGCTTCCCTCATTCTCCAGTTTATTTGGGATTCATTTAATCTCATTCGCTTGCATTCGAGTGGAAAACATTCAAGAATGACGTACAAGATTGAACAGCCAGAGATAGAGGACCCCCAGTGGTTCTAATCTCACGGCTCATGAATGTGAACATGAGTAGCCGTTGTGATCGTGCCCCGGCCTGGAAGGCTCGCATGTGGCAACGGGTTGATCGAGATTCATATCAACACCGCAAGGGCCAGTTCGGCGCAAGGAGGGCCGAAGCGAGGTCGAGGAGCTTGAACGATGCGTTTCTTTTCCGGGTTATTCGCCCTGGTCGCGCTCGCTTCGCCGCTCGGCATTCTCACAGGCGATTGCTGGGGGCAAGGGTGCCAGCCACTCGCTTGCGAGGTCTACCCCACTCAGACCTACCGACTGGTCTACGAGAATGCCTGCGAGCAGCGGCAGGTCACCTGCTACCGCCTCGAGACGGAAACCGTTTATGAACAACAGCAGGTAACCTGCTACCGCAATGTGTGGGAAACGGAAACGCGCGAACGCCGCTACAACGTGCAGCGGCCGGTTTGGGAAACCAACGAGCGCGAAGAACGCTTCACGGTGCAAAAGCCCGTGTGGGAAACGCGCATGCGTACCGTCAACTACAACACGGTTCGCAACGTGGTGGAAAACCTGGAACGCGAAGAGCGGTTTACCGTGCAGCGGCCCGTGGTGGAAACCCACATGCGAGAAGAACGCTTCTGCGTGCAGCGCCCCGTGATGGAAACCGCTGAGCGCGAAGAGTGTCAAACGGTGATGCGCCCCTGCACAACCTACAAGACCGTGTCGGTCGACAACGGCTGCTGGACCGAGCAGCAGGTGCTTCGTCCAGGCCCGGTGCAAACACGTTTGCGGTGGGTGCCCGGTGGTTGCCAGGTGGATCCTGTCACAGGGCAGTCGTTCTACCGGGGAGGCGGATTGTCTTGGGTGCAACAGCCCTGCCCGCCCACCGTGGAATGCCAGAAGGTTTGGAAGCCCAATGTGCAATGCTTCCAGGTTCCGCAAACGGTCATGGTTCCGCAAGTGGAACGGCGAACCGTGCAGTACCAGGTCTGCAAAATGGTAACCGAAGAGCGCGTGCGGCAAGTGCCCTACCAGGTATGCAAGACCGTGTGCGAAGTTCAGGTTCGTAAAGTTCCGTACCAGGTTTGCCGCCAGGTGGTGGAAACCTGCCAACAGCAAGTGCCAGAACGTGTTTGCCGGATGGTGTGCGAAGAGCAAGTTCGACGAATTCCCTACACCACCTGTCGCATGGTTTGCGAAGAACGCGTGGAGCAGATTCCGGTTCGGGTTTGCCGGCAAGTCGCCGTGCAGCAAACCATTCAAGTGCCGCGCTGTGTAACTCGCAAGGTTCCCGTGACTTACACCATGAACGTACCGCGAGTCATTGTGCATCGTATTCCCGTGGATCCTTGCACCGGGGCCGACGTCGCCCCCACGCCCTCGCAAGACAGCGGGCCTTTGACGCAACCAATGGTGGAACAGCATTCGCTGATTCAACCGCCCGCGTCCGATAGGCAGCCTACTCCGGCGATCCCTTCCACTCAGCCGCAGCCCGAGCCCTCTCAACCCCGCACGTTTGGACCGGGTGGAGTTGCACCGCGGCCGGCATATCCGCAAACACGGCCCGACGTGCCTCGAACGGAACCAGAAACGCCGCAACCGCGGTTGGAACCGAATGAAGGTCCCGATGAAGGCTCCACGGGCGCTCCCAATGTGAATACCAACTTCCGATCGACCTGGCGGCAGAGCCTGCCCGGGCAACCGTCGCTGAACGCCGCCTCCTTCCATCGCGGCTAATTTACAACTTACCAATGATGTTCGGGTTGCAGTCTGAAACGCAAACGCCCGGCCGATTGCTTCAATCGGCCGGGCGTTGCTGTTTGATGAACGGAGTCGTCCGCGGCCAGCAAAGTTGACTGCCAGGCGAGCGGGACCCGGGGCGGGACTACTTGGCCTTCCCGTATCGTTCGGCAACGGCGGACCAGTTGATCACATTGAAAAAGGCAGCCATGTAGTCGGGACGGCGATTTTGATACTTCAAATAGTAGGCATGCTCCCACACGTCCATCCCTAAGATCGGCGTGTGCCCCACCATCAGAGGGCTGTCCTGGTTGGGAGTGCTCTCCACGGTCAACTTCTTATCGCCGTCGAGACTCAGCCAGGCCCAACCGCTGCCGAAACGCTTGGCGCCGGCTTCGGTAAACTTCTCTTTGAAGGTTGCAAAACTGCCAAAGGCGGAAGTAATTGCTGAAGCCAATTCGCCACTGGGCTCGCCGCCGCCGTTGGGGCTCATGATGGTCCAAAACAGCGAGTGATTGGCGTGGCCGCCACCGTTATTCCTCACGGCGGTGCGAATGTTCTCCGGAACCGTATCGATTTTGCCGCACAACTCTTCGATCGAAAGCTTGCCCAAGTCAGAGGTTCCGAGCGCGTCGTTCACGTTTTTTACGTACGCCGCGTGATGCTTGTCGTGATGGATCTCCATCGTCTTCGCGTCGATATGCGGTTCCAAAGCATCAAACGCATACGGCAGGTCGGGAAGGGTGTACGCCACGGCTAATCTCCTGTGGTGAAGCGGCCCCTCAGGCAAAATTCAATAAGGAGGGGCGAACGAATATGGGACTTTAGTACACGTGAATGGCAGATCGCCTCGAACATACCGAAAAGGTCGAGTGCTCGCAAATGAGACGCGGCACGGCATCGGCGTTAACCGAAGGTTTCGTCCCCGCCGCGAACGCACCAATTGAGCCAGGGTCGGTAGCCGTTTGGATCAGCGGGGTGCGAAAACTGCTTCCGGGGCCTATCTTCCCAGGCTCGGCAACTACAGAATCACGCTGAGCAGCATTTGCGCCAACCTGCCCAATTTTGCGCTAACCTTCGCCGCCCCCCACATGAGCGATTCGCCCATCCCCCCGCCATTCATTGTCCCCACGCCGCAGACCGAACGGTTAGAAGTCTCACCCGAGGCCATGCGGAAAATGGGTTACGAGGCGATCGACTTGCTCGTCGCTCATTTCGAAGGACTGCCCAATAAGCCAGCCACGAGGCATGTCGATCGAGAAACGCTCAAGGCGAAGCTCTTCTGCCCACCCCCAGAACATCCAGAACCTTGGCACGACATCTTGGCCGGTGTTCAGCAAGATGTCATGTCGGCGATTGGCCTCACCGGGCATCCACGGTTCTTTGCATTTGTACCCAGTCCGAGCAATTTTGTCAGCGTGATGGCCGAATGCCTGGCGGCCGGCTTCAATGTGTTTGCAGGCAATTGGTTAGAAGGCGCCGGCCCCAGTCAGGTGGAGCGAACCGTGCTCGAATGGCTGCGCACCTGGTGCGGCATGCCCGAAGATACCGGCGGGGTTTTGGTGAGCGGCGGTTCTCATGCCAACCTGACGGCTCTCGCCACGGCTCGGCACGTAAAACTTCGGAACAACGCGGTTCAGGGGGTCGCCTATGGCTCAGACCAATGCCATTCGTCGCTCAAACGTGCCTTTCAACTGCTGGGCTTTGCGCCCGACCAGTTTATTCAACTCCCTTGCGACGAACAGTTTCGGCTGCCCGTTGCGGCCCTGCGAGAACGGGTGGCCTTGGATCGGCGGCGCGGGCTCCATCCGTTTTGCGTGGTCGCCAATGCCGGTACGACCAATACCGGCGCGGTGGACCCTTTCCCAGAATTGGCCGATTTTTGCGAGCAAGAGGGGCTATGGTTGCACGCCGACGGCGCCTATGGAGCCGCGGCCGTGCTTTGCGAAGATGGGAAACAGGCCCTGGGCGGCCTCGGCCGGGTAGACTCCCTGACCATTGATCCCCACAAGTGGTTGTTTCAGCCCTACGAGTGCGGTTGTGTCTTGGTCCGTCGGTGGCGGGATCTGTTCGACGCCTTTCAGGTGTCTGCCGAATACCTGGCCGATGCTTTGCGGATTAGCGAAGACGTGAATTTTCAAGACATGGGGATTCAACTCACGCGATCGTTCCGTGCCCTCAAGCTCTGGATGTCGGTTCGCTTCTTCGGGCTCGAGGCGTTCCGGCAGGCCATTGGCCGCGGCATCCAATTGGGGCAGATCACGGAACGACTGATTCGGGAAAGTGAAGTTTTGCATATTTTCTCCGCCGCCCAACTTGGTATCGTTACCTTCTTTTACGCTCGAGCCGAGCACGACCTGTCGGCCGCCAACGAAATCAATCAGCAAATCGTAGATCGAGTCCTCTCCCTGGGGTTTGCCACGGTAACTTCGACCAAATTGCATGGGCGTAGGGTTTTGCGCATGTGTACGATCAATCCGCGTACCTCGGAAGAAGATCTGCGGGCCACCTTGGCTCACCTGATCCAACTGGGCGAGGAAATCAGTTCATGAGCCCGCGGCCCTCCCAAGCAATTGTTCGTAACTGCAAGAATGGCCGATTTATGTGGCATTTTGTCGCACCCAGCGGAGGGCCTTGCCCCTGCTATTCAATCGTGTACAAAGAGCGTTGCTTATTTGTTCGGGGGAATTGTAAAAACTTCGGTCGGCGGCCTGCGGTTTTCCGCGGGACGATCACGGGGTTTCCATTGAGCGCAAGCCGTTTCTCCTGCTTTGCTTAACAGCCAGTGGGAATGGGAGCGGCGGTCACGGCGAGTGGACGCGAATGGACGACAAAAAGAAAATGACGGTCGCCGAAATTCTGGCGGCCGCTCGCAAGTCGGATAGCGGCAATGCGGCCGGTTCGGGCGGCGCTAGCGCCAATGAGGGAGTTGCTGCTTCCCAGCCTGCGCCCCCTCCGGCGAGTCCTCCAGCATCGGACACGCCCGGCGCTAAGCCCAGCGTGGCGGAAATTTTGGCCAAGGCCCGAGCAGAGAAGCAAGCGGCGGCCGCTCCCAAGGCCGAGTCTTCCGCCCCCGAAACTGCCAAGCCTGCCCCGCCCGCCACTGCGGGTGGCAAGCCCAGCGTCGCCGACATTCTGGCCGCCGCAAGGCAGGCAAAAGGTGGCGCGGCTGCAACGCCTGCCGCGGCCGAATCGACCCCCGCAAAGGCGCCCGCCGCCAAGTCGGTGGAAAAGAAGGCAGTTGTACCCGAGGAACCGGTTGCTCCGGCAGGTCCGCCGCAAACGGCGAGCATTTTGGCTGCGGCCCGAGCCGACAAGAAACGTGGTCCGCTCAGCAAAGCCGAGGCTGGGATCGCGAGCGAACCTCGGGAAAATCGCGTTGAGAACGCCCTGGCAAAGCCAGGTAAGCCAGCAGTTCCGCCGATGCCCGCCAAGCCGGCCTACGCCCAAAAGAAACCGGCCGACGCCAAGAAGGTCGATCAGGGTCGTCGTGGCGTATTGGCAATGATGGGGGCGATGGTCGGCACGTCACTCGGCATCGGGTTTGGCGCTCTGGCTGGCACCTTCGGTCTGTGGACCCTTGGGTTCGCCCGCTTCATGTTCCCCAACATTCTCACGGAACCGCCGAGCCAGTTCAAAATTGGTCAGCCATCGGACTTCCCGCCTGGCATGGTCGATGAGCGGTTCAAGGCGGCATTCGGCGTCTGGGTGGTCAATGGCGAATACAACGGCCAGCAGTTGATCTACGCCTTGAAGACCGTCTGTACACACTTGGGCTGCACGCCCAACTGGCTGGAAAGCGAACAAAAATTCAAGTGCCCCTGCCACGGCAGCGGTTTTTACGTCGATGGGATTAATTTTGAAGGCCCCGCCCCGCGTCCCCTGGAGCGGTATGCGATCCGACTGGCCGATGACGGTCAGATTGAGATCGATAAGAGCCGCGTCTTTCAAGAAGAAAAAGGTGAGTGGACCAATTCTGACAGTTTTGTCGTGGTCTAAGCACTGACTGCAAGGAGCGGAGCGCCGGACCCTGCTCCGCATGGGGATGGGTGGGTTTGCCTGCTCTGTTCACTGCCGCTGGAATTGGTTTTGAAGGTGGGGCGCGCCGTTCGACCGGCCGGCTCATGCAAATGGAATGTTTTCGGATCCAACCGCTAGGGTTGGGCTGACTAGATATCGCCACGCTAATCTCGAGATTCATTAGGATAGGCCGATGCCGTCAATTGGCGAAACGGTTCGCAATAGCCAGATCTGGAAGAGTGTTTTCCGTCACCCGATGCCGCTAGATCGGCGAAATCGCATCGTGGTGATGCTGACGAACTTCTTCCTGCACTTGCACCCGGTTTCGATCAAGAAGCAGGGGATCGCTCTCAGTTACACCTGGTGCATGGGTGGAGTGACCTTCTTCCTGTTTCTGGTGGAAACGGTCACCGGCGTGCTGCTGATGTTTTACTATCGGCCCACGCTTGAATGGGCTTATGCCGATATTCAGGCCCTCCGCGATGTAACCAGTTTAGGCATCTTGCGCGAACTCCATCGCTGGGGCGCCCATGCCATGGTCATCACCGTCTGGCTGCATATGTATCGCGTGTTTCTGACCGGAAGTTATAAACCGCCCCGCGAGTTCAACTGGGTGGTCGGGGTAATTCTGCTGCTGCTCACGCTGCTGCTTTCGTTCACGGGCTATTTGCTGCCGTGGGATCAGTTGGCGATCTGGGCTATTACCGTGGGTTCCAACATGGCTCGGGCCACTCCGTTGCTTGGCAGCGAAGGTCCGGGGCAGCAGTTATTAACGGTGGGCGGAATTGACATGATCACCAGCGGGTCGGACGCCCGATTTGGTTTGCTTGGCGCTCGATTTGTGGGCGAAGAAACGCTGAACCGGTTCTACGTGTTGCACTGCATCGCCATTCCCTTGGCGGTGGCCATGCTCCTTGCGATCCACTTTTGGCGAGTTCGCAAAGACGGCGGCATCAGCGGTCCACTGTAATTTTGCAATTCAGTAACCAAGGTCACGGCAGACAACTTGAAGATAGGTCTCCTCCCCCCAGAGCAACCTGCTGGCGAACAATAGCCCAGGTTGGCGAGAACGGATCCTAGAATGCACGGCGCAGATCCCAGCTTCATAGTACGCGTCACCACCTTTTTAGGTACTTATTACCTGATTTTGGCGGTGATGAACGCCGTTGCGGCGGCCATGTTTCAATACCAATGGAAGCGAACGCCGGCAGCCCTGGTTTCGCTGGCTGCTGCTTTTCTGTTCGTGCTGCTGGCGGCCTTTTCTTGGAACGGCACTTTGCCCTCGCTGGGGCACGGCATTGAGTCCCTTGCCACATCGCTGCTTTCCGGCAAGTGGGGCGCGGTTAGTTATACCATTGGCACCACGGCGGCACTGGTCATCTTGTATCTCGGACGCCGCTTTTTCGCCAAGCCAGTGGTCGCCTGGGCCGGCTTGAATCTCACGCTGTTGTTGATGGGCCTGTCGATGACGAATCCCTATTTCTGGGAAATCGTCTCCAAGCCCGACAACGTGCCGATCGTGATGCTGGTCTTGCTGCTCGGCTTTTTCACCTGGCTGGCCACGTGGAAGGCCGTGCAGAACGACGATCGGGCCAGAGAAGGTCTGCCGCCGCTTGAGAAAGACGATAGCGAAAAGGTTCTGGTATGGCCGGACCTGGTCTATACCGAGCTGATCTGCATGGTGTTATTGACGGCCTTCTTGCTGGTGTGGGCAATATTGCTCAAGGCGCCTCTCGAGGAACCCGCCAGCAGCGTCAAAACGCCGAACCCTTCCAAGGCGCCCTGGTACTTTCTGGGGCTGCAAGAAATGTTGGTGTACTTCGATCCCTGGATGGCGGGTGTTTTGCTCCCCAGCTTGGTGATCGTGGGCCTGATGGCCATCCCCTACCTGGATTTCAATAAAGAAGGCAACGGTTATTACACCATCGAGAAACGCAAGTTCGCCTATGTGATGTTCCAGGTGGGCTTCTTGGAATTGTGGGTCACCTTGATCGTG
Source organism: uncultured Pirellulales bacterium (assembly GCA_964445985.1). Classification (GTDB taxonomy): domain Bacteria; phylum Planctomycetota; class Planctomycetia; order Pirellulales; family S012-138; genus CAYUMU01. The sequence continues at coordinate 90,780 of CAYUMU010000001.1, forward strand.
CTTGGCACGTTTCTGCGGGGGCCAAACTGGAACTTCTTCAGTCCATTTGAGTACTGGGACGCCCACAAGGTCGAAGCCGGCAATAACGTGAATTTGTCCGACTATTTTTGGATCAACTTCATGGGCGCCAGCGTGCCGCGGGTGACCTCCGATATGGGCGTGATGGAATCGTTGCTCGTCATCTTTAAACGAGAAGGGTTGGGTATTATTTTATGCCTGGGCTACTTGATCGTCTTGCCACCGCTCATGGCGGCGACGGTGCTCCGGCCCTTCTTTGTGAAGATGGGGTTCATCCGCTACATGGTTCTGGCGAACTTGATCCTGTTTATGGCGGCCCTGCCTATCAAGATGGTGCTGCGGTGGACGTTGGACTTGAAGTACCTCGTCTACATCCCTGAGTTTTTCATCAATATATAACCGACGGCTTGGCGATTGACCCAAGCCGCTCGCTTCCCGATCAGGCCCCATGATGGCTCCGGAGAGGGCAAATGCCCGCTAACGAACAGACCTGGCGCAACCAAACTCAGATGCACTTGATCTTTGGGATCTCTTCCGCGGCCATGTTGGTGGCTACGGTGTGGATGATCGCCGACGATCACAATCGTGAGTGGAAGACCTACCAGGAAACCTACTACGAAGATCTCGAAACCTGGACGTTGCAATCGCGCATCTACCAGCAGATGGCCACCGATTATGAAGGCGGTCGTCGCGCGCGTGCGGACGTGCTTCAACAACAGAAAGAACTGGCCCCGCCGGCCGAGTTCGGCGAACTGTTTTTGTTGTATGTCGCGCGGCACGCCGTGATGCAGCAGGCCAGTGCCGCCGCTGGCAGGCCAGGGTCCGAAAACGCGCTCCCCGATGCGTCCCCCGGAACCGACCGTTTCTATGCGGCGAACCAGACTGCCGCCATCGCCTTGGAATTGAACGCCGAGGCGGCAGATTTGGCCGTCAACTTGGAAATCGACCGCCGCTCGGTCGATCTGGAAGCTGACCCACGGCGAAGAGCCATCTTGGAAGGCCAAATTGCAGCGGCTGAAAAGCGGCTGGCCACGGTTCAACAACGGCTTCAACAGCAGGTTCAAGCAGCGGCTCCCCTGGTTCGCGAACTACTGGAAGAATACAGGCAACAGTTGCCAGCCAACCGCGGTCGTTTGCTGGGCGACGTACAACAGTCCCTGGAAGTCGCCGTGCAACAGCCTTCGGCCGAGCATCGAGCGCAGTTGACTCGGGAACTGGATGCCATCGTCAAGAATGCGCTGTTCAGCGAAGAAGTTCTTCAACGCGACCTCAAGTTCCTCCGCGCCGAGCTCGATGAAGCTCGCAGCGCTTTCAACCTGGCCTTTGGCAACGATGCCCCCCAGGCCGAGCTCGGCGCTCTCCAAGCCAAAGCCGATCAGTTCACCGCCCGCACCAGCGACCTGAATGCTCGCTACGAAGCCGCCAAGACGTATCGCGAACGTTTGGAGAAATCGCGAGACGCGGTCAATGCTCGGGTGAATGTGGCGCAAAAGAGTTTGGACCGCTACGAAACAGAAATGGAAAGATTGCGAGCGCAGCTGGCTCGCAGTAAGCCGGGCGTGGGCAAAGACCTGATCAACATGCCCATCCTCGACGCCTTTAGCAAAGAAGGCGATATCAAGGTTCGCCAGATTTGGCTGCCAGAGCTAACCATCAACTTCAACTTCAAAGATGTCGCCCGCTTCGACCGCTGCATGACGTGCCACTTGGGCATCGAGAAAACGGCGCCGGGATCGGCGGTCGCCGCCGGTTATCCAGCCGAACAGATCTTGCCCGGCCTGATGCTGGAAAGCCCTGCCGAGCCGCCCCTGCTATCGCCGGCCGAAGGCGAAGACCCGAACTCCTCGTCGGCCCTGTTGATCCCCAACGAGTTGGACCTGGAAACGCAGAATCAGTTGTTGCTGCAGGCTTACGGTTTCAGCCTGGCCCCCCAGGGCGTTTTCCGTGCCGATGACGCCACGATTGAGTTCGTGATGGATCGGAGCCGAGCTGCCAACGCGCGACTGCAACGCGGCGACGTCATCCTCAGCATCGGCTCTCGAGAAGTGCTCAATCGCGGCGAGGCCGCCGACCTCCTGCTGGGCGTGGTCCAATGGGGACAACCGCTCGAGCTGAAGATTCGTCGTGGCGTACCCCAGCCTTATAGCACGCACCCCCGCTTGGATTTGTTCGGCGCTTCCACCAGCCCTCACTCCTTCGCGGCGATTGGCTGCACCGTTTGCCACGATGGCCAAGGTAGCGCCACGGCCTTCAAATGGGCGTCCCACACGCCCAACACGGTGGAAGAAGAACACCGTTGGACGCGTGAGTATGGTTGGTTCAACAACCACCACTGGATTTTTCCGATGATGCCCAAGCGGTTCTCGGAAAGCCTGTGCCTGAAGTGCCATCACGACGTGGTGGAGCTTTCCCCCAGCGAACGGTTTGCCGAGCCTCCCGCCCCGAAACTTATGGAAGGCTTCAATCTGGTTCAAGAGTACGGCTGCTTCGGCTGCCACGAAATCAAAGGCTTTGATGGGCCGAATCGGCGCATCGGTCCCGACCTGCGGCTGGAGCCCGGCTATGCTTTCGCCGGATTGGCGCTCTTTGCGAATCCCAAGCTCTATACCGACGCAACCTATCGCAAAGATCATCCGGAGAGCTATCAACAGCGTCTCCAGCAGATCTTCGGCCCCAACGTCGTGGTTAAAGACGGTAAGCCTGGTTTCAAAAATGAGTCGCCCCGCGGCGATGAAGAGTTGGCTGCCTTCGCCGAACAGTTGCAGAAGCTGGCAGGCGACATTGTGGACAACCCCTCCAACGACACCTCGCGGCGGCGGTTGGTGCAGTTGCTGCAAGAAGACGAAGCGCGTGCCCGAAATCCGATTTCGCTCGAGCCTCCTTTCCTCAGCGCCGAACAACACCGCCTGGCTCTCGTCCTGGCCGACACCGATACCCCAGGCGCCATGCGGCCGGTTGGCCCAAGCTTGCGATATCTGTCGCATAAGCTCAGCAAGGAGTTCGTGTTCAGCTGGATTCAGAATCCTCGCGATTTCCGCCCACAAACTAAAATGCCGCGATTCTTTGGCCTGGATGAACACCTGCTCCAGAAGGAAGTTTCAGAAGGCGAGGCATTCGGCAATACGGTCGATGAACCAGCTCACACGCACAAGATGGAAGCCATCGAGATCAGGGCGCTTACCGAGTACCTGCTGACTTCGAGCCAGCCCTTCATTCAGGCCGTGCAGCCAGAAGGTGTCACCGAGCAGGCTTCGGCGGAGCGTGGTAAAGACCTGTTCGCCAATCGTGGCTGCCTGGCTTGCCACCAGCACACGGCCTTCCCCGATCCGTTGCTCAAGGCCGACCAAGGACCCGATCTGTCGAACATCGGCACCAAGTTGCAAACCGGGGGCCAAGAAGCAGGCGAAAAAGGTGCCCGCTGGCTTTATACCTGGCTGAAGAATCCCTCGCACTACTCGGTGCGAACCAAAATGCCCAACATGCTGCTGGACCCCATCACCGATCGAGAAGGCAAGGTGAGCGACCCGGCCGCCGATATTGCCTTGTTCCTGATGGGTTCGACCAACAACTGGCAGCCCGCGCCGTTGCCGCGCATCGATCAAGAAGCCCTGGACCGTTTGGCGCTCGATCACTTGCAAGGGGTGTTCACCCGTCAGCAAGCCCAACAGTACTTGCAGACGGGCATCCCGCTGGAATTGGCCTCGGAAATCAAGGGCGACGAAGGAGAACTCTTGGGCCGGTTCCAGAACGAAACGGAACGGGTCAACAAGATCTTAAGATTTGTGGGTTCGCGAACCGTGCGCAAGTATGGTTGCTTTGCCTGTCACGATGTTCCTGGCATGGAAACGGCCAAACCCATCGGCACCGCCCTGGCAGACTGGGGACGCAAGGAACCTTCCAAGATCGCGTTCAACCAGATTGGCCAATTCGTCAAGCACACCGACCCCGATGTCGTCGTCGCGGGTCCCGGTGGCGAGCCCCATCTCCAATTGGAAGGCATGAAGAACAAAGACAAAGCATTCTTCTTGCACGCCTTGCTAGGACACCACCGCGAAGGCTTCTTGTGGCAAAAACTACGGGCTCCGCGAAGTTTCGATTACGAAATGACGCAGAACCAGCGCTACGACGAACGACTGCGAATGCCGCAGTTCCCCTTTGACGATAAACAGCGCGAAGCGGTGATGACCTTTGTGCTTGGGCTGGTCGCCGAGCCGCCGGCCGATCAATTCGTGTATCAGGCCGATCCCCGTCAGAAGGCGCTGAACTCCGGTCGGGCCGTGATTGAAAAGTTCAATTGCGGCGGTTGTCATACGCTCGATATGCCCAAGTATACCTTTACGTACGACCCCAGTTCCCCCCTCTATTCCAAGCAACAGCCCCCAGCGCCCGACGATTTCCACGCGCTGTTCAAGCCGCATTACACGCCGCGGCAAGTCAGTGCTTCACGAGACATCGATTCGCGAGGGCTAGGCACGGCGACCATTTCTGCCATGCGAAGCGAAGGCCCACGGCCCGGTGAGTTGGGCACCGATGAAGATGACGAGGGCAACGAGGTCTACCTCTTTACCCTGTGGCAAGACGCGTTGATCGACGGCAATTACTGGCTGAGCGGGGATCGCGGTTTCCGGGTCGTGCCCAGTTCGCTAATTCCCAACCCCAGCGAGCCGAGCCGGCCAGCCTGGGGTGGCGATTTCGCTCGCTGGCTCTATCCGCGCGTCGTTGAGCAGCGTAATCCTAAAGACTTGCCCAGTGCCTGGGGCTACGTACCTCCTCCCCTGATGGGAGAGGGCACGAAGGTTCAGCCTGCCTGGCTTTACGATTTCCTCCTTGAACCCTATCCCATTCGGCCCGCGGTCGTGTTGCGGATGCCAAAGTTTAATTTCTCGCCCCACGAAACGTCAGCGCTCGTTGATTTCTTCGCGGCCCGCGACAACGCCAAATACCCCTACGACTTTGTCGATCGCAAGAACGACCAACAGTTGGCTGCCAAGGCGGAGGAATACCCGCAACGGTTGGACGACGCGCTGAAGATCATCACCAACCGCAACTATTGCGTGGCTTGCCATCTGGTCGGCGATTTTGCCCCGGATGGCGGGGCCGAGGCTCTGGCGCCGAACCTGGATCAGGTTCATTCGCGACTCCGGCCCGACTACCTCGAACGCTGGATCGCCAATCCCAAGCACATCTTGCCGTATACGGCCATGTTCTCGGTAATCAAGCCCGAGCAACCGATTCGGCCAGACAAGTTCCAGGGCGAGGTGGGCGAACTGATCAAACAAGGAACACCCATGCAACAGATCGACGCCATCGTTGACCTGCTGCTTAATTACGATCGCTACATGAAAAACCAGGTATCCATCAAGCCCCTGATTCAAGGATCGGCTCCAGCGGAAACCGAGGCGGACCAATAAACCCGCCAGCAGCGGGCGTCTGTGACAATATGCCGCAGAACCGCCAAGGCAGGATTGGATATGATGACAGCAGGCAACAGAGTTTGACGCGCAAAACGGGGGATCGGCTCGTATAATGGCAGGCCGATCGCGTGGCGCGATCGACGGCGTTGGTCACTCCATCAGGCGAGTCGGCGTCGTCCCACCCCCCGCAGGATTGTCACCCCAGGACCAACGGGTGAGACCTCAACGACCCTTGTGCCACCCGGGAAGAGTGGTTGCGAGCGAGTCAGGAGAAACTGGAAGATGCTACATCGATTGTTTATCAAACCAGCCGCGATCTTCGGTTTTGCCCTCTGGACGATTTCCGGCGTTGCTTCCGCGGCCGATTGGGCCAACTTGAAGGCCACGTTCGTCTATGATGGCAAGCCTCCCGTCGCCAAGCCCATTCAAATCAATAAGGACCAGGAAGCCTTTGGCAATCTGGGACTGGTCGACGAATCTTTGCTGGTTAGCAAAGATGGCGGCATTGCCAACATTGTGGTCTATGTTCGCACGCCCGATGTCGCAGTGAGCCCGGAGATCGAGAAAAACATCAAGCCCCAGGTAAAGTTTGATAACAATGGCGGCCGATTCGAGCCGCACATTCTGCCGGTCTGGATCGAGAAGCAGCAGGTTGTACTGCACAACAGCGACCCCGTTCCCCACAATGCCAACCTGCAACCGTTGGGCGACGAAGGCAAGAACCCCCTGCTCCCACCCAACACCGAAGTGGATCACCGGTTCAATCGCCAGCAAATCATTCCGGTGCCTGTAACCTGCAACATTCATCCCTGGATGAAGGGCTACATTCTCCCGCGCAGTAACCCCTATGTGGCTATTAGCGATAAAGATGGCAACCTGGTTCTGGAAAACCTGCCGGCCGGAACCGAACTGGAATTCCAGGTTTGGCACGAACGGGCCGGCTATTTGGATTTTGGCGCATGGGCTCGAGGGCGCGTCACCATGAAGCTCAAGGCCGGCGACAACGACCTGGGCAAGATCAAGGTGCCCCCGGCCGTTTTTAAGTGAAATGATCGAAATTCTGGCGCGGCTGGGGAGGACCATCTCCAGCGGTTCGCCAGGGTGGCCAAATTAGAAATCAAGTCTCGCCAGGCGGTGGACCAATGCCCCCCTGGCGAGACAGTTTTGCTTGCTCCTCCCCCCTACGTTTCGCAACCCACCATGTATTTCAAGAAGATAATCACCATCGCCTTCGCAACTGTCCTGCTGGCCGCCACGGGATGCGGTGATAGTTCCCGCTCCAGCCGGGCTCCGGCTCCCAACCGCGCCGTGGTTGACAATCTCCGCGGCAAGACTGGTGGCAGTGAAAGCGGCGACGAAAGCGCTGGCGGCGGCATGGACAAAGCCGACGGTTGGGGCACCCTCAAGGGCCGCCTGGTTTACGGCGGCAGCCCTCCGCCGCAATTGCCCGTATCCGTTACCAAAGACGTGCAATTCTGCGGTCAGCATCAATTGCTGGAGCAGACCTTGGTGATTGCTCCCGATGGCGCCGTGAAAGACATCGTGCTCTACCTCCGCACACGCAATCCCAAGGTGCATGAATCGTACGAAGCCAAGATCAAGGAACCCATTGTTTTCGACAATCACAACTGCCAGTTTGAGCCGCATGTTCTGCTCGTGCATACCGGCCAGCCCATGCAGATCCTTAACTCCGACCCGGTTGCCCACAATACCAGCGTGCAATTGCAGCGCAATCCATCCTTCAGCACGGGCGTGGCTTCCAACCAGCGCGTGGTGCAAACCATGGATGTGGCCGAAACCTATCCCGCACCCGCGGCTTGCAATGTGCATCCTTGGATGGGTGGCTGGATCGTTGTGAAAGACAACCCCTACATGGCGGCTTCCGACGACAAAGGCAACTTCGTTATCGAGAACCTTCCCGCTGGCGTGGAGCTTGAGTTTCAAGTTTGGCACGAAAAGGGATCCGGCAACCAGGGAAGCGTGGATGGCTCGAGTTCCAACGCTAAAATCAGCAGCGGTCGATTGAAGGTGACCATCCCCAAAGACGGCGAGTTGGATCTTGGAGACATCACGGTTCCCGCCTCGTCGTTCCGGTAAAAAGCCAAATGTATCTGCCCCGATAACCGACTCAACGGGGCGCTACTTGATCCGAATCACAACCCTTATGGTTGCATACAGACAAACTTCCGGCGGGCTTCGCTCGCTTCATGAACTGGTGGATGGCAGTCAAGCAATGGAAAAATTGACCCACAACGTGCAGGGGAGGGCGCCCATGCTTCAGGCAAAGGTGACTCGCGCCTCGCGTCCAAATCTTGCGCGCTGGAACTTGGCGATCTGGAACATTGCGATCTGGTGTGGAATCAGCGTCTGCCTGGCCGCGTCGGGTTGCGGCAGCAGCGATGTTCAGTTTGGCCTCAACCGGTTGATTGTGCCGCCGACCAATCTGGTGGTGACCAGCGAAGAAAGTGTTCTGGCCCAGCAGAATCTCTCCACCGCGGAGGTGGAGGAAAAGCTGGACGCCTTGGATGAAACGTATCGCCGCAATGAAGAAATGTTGACCAGCGCGCTGGTTGCCGTCTTCGGCACGCCCGATGATCCTTTCGCTTGGCCTGGCCTGGGGCTCGACATTCGCAAGCTGCGTATGGCCGCCGGCCCCACGGGGGTGCGCGGCGTTACCCGTGGCCTCTACCGCGAACACTGCGTGCATTGTCATGGCATCAATGGCGACGGGCTGGGTCCCACCGCGCGATTCCTCAATCCGTATCCGCGAAACTTTCAGCTCGGTGTGTTCAAGTTCACGTCCACCAATCAGGGCCGCAAGCCCACCATGGGCGATTTGCATCAAACTCTTCGCGATGGTATCCCTGGCACCGCAATGCCTTCCTTCAAGTTGAATTCGACCGCTGAAGTGGAAGCCTTGGCCGAATACGCCAAATACCTTTCAATTCGCGGTGAAGTGCAATTGCAATTGATGACCGCCTTTCAAGCGGCAGGCGGGGCCGTGGATGAGAAAACGCTCGAGGAAGAATTGAATGTCGTCCTGGAACTTGTCGGCAAGTCCTGGGGCGATGCACCCGAATATGTCGTGATCCCCGCGCAACGTCCCCCATTTCGCAGCGAGCAAGAAAAGCTGGACTCCATTGCCCGCGGCAAGGCGATCTTTCTCAATGCCGGCAAGGCAAATTGCCTGGGCTGTCATGGCCCCACCGGTCTAGGAGATGGCGGCCAGGTCGATTACGACGTGTGGACGAAAATGCAGCGTGAGCAGGTCGCCCGTTTTCCAGGGTTGGCCAACTATTGGCCCCTTCCCGTCCGCCCCGCCGAAGCCCGCAATTTGCATCTAGGCATTTATCGCGGTGGAAGACGCCCCGTGGACTTGTATCGCAGAATTTACGCCGGCATCAAGGGAACGCCCATGCCGGCTCAAGGCCAAACGCTCAAGTCCGACGAAATTTGGAGCGTGGTGGATTATGTGATGTCGTTGCCGTACCAGCATGAATCGCCCCAGGCGATCGCTCCCACGGCACACCGAGTTGGCCTGTAAGAGATATCAACCGAAGACTCGCGGAGTGGCCGCCGATTTCCCCACGGCAAACAGGCGGCGCCGCATAGCACCCCCTAGGGAGTAGCACGTGGGACGTTTTTGGAGTTTGTTGTTTCTGCTAGTGCCGGTGCTGGGTGTCGCCGCGTTCCTGGCTGCGCCGGTCTACCATCATTGGTTGCCCGACGACTGGTCATCGCATGGCCACCGTATTGACCAGCTTTGGTACTTCATTCTGTACCTCACGGGCGCGGTGTTCGTGGCGACAGAAGTTGTGCTGTTTTGGTTCATGTGGAAATACGACGGCGCAAAGAACAAGCAACCGGCCGAATACATGCACGGCAGTCACAATCTCGAAGTGATTTGGACGCTGATCCCCGCGGCCACGCTGCTGTTTATTGCGATCATGCAGATGTCGGCCTGGGAAGAGTCCAAGATGGATAAACCTCATCTGCCCCCCTTGGCCCGCGTGACGGCCAGGCAGTTCGAATGGCGAATTCAATATCCCGGCGCCGATGGCAGGCTAGATACGTCCGATGATCTCTACACGGTGAACGACCTTGCGGTCCCGCTCAACGAAGAAATCATCGTCGACCTGGAGAGCATGGATGTGCTCCACAGCTTTTTCCTGCCCAACATGCGCGTGAAGCAAGATGCCGTGCCCGGCAGCGTAATCCCGGTCTGGTTCCGGCCCACCCGGGCTGGCGAATACGACATTGTCTGCGCCGAACTCTGCGGCTGGGGCCACTACAAAATGAAGGGTCGACTTTTGGTTCTCGCTCGACCTGAATACGAACAATGGCTTGAGAACTTGCGGATTCAGCAAGAGGCAACTCAATGAGCAGCACGGTGGCGGGAGCCCACGCGCACGGCGATGCCCACGGCCCCCAAGAGCATTCGCTCGGGTTTTTACAAAAGTACGTCTTCTCCCTCGACCATAAGGTGATCGGGATTCAGTTCCTGTTTTCCACCTTGCTATGGTTTGTGGTCGGAGGCTTGCTCGCCTTGGCGGTTCGCTGGCAAGTGGCCTGGCCGTGGAGCAATATGCCCATCGTGGGCGACATGCTATTCTCGGGAGAAGGCGGACAAATATCGCCCGAGTTCTATACCATGCTGTTTACCATGCATGCCTCGGTGATGATCTTTTTCGTGATCATCCCCATCCTCGCGGGGGCATTCGGTAATTTTCTCATTCCGCTGATGATCGGCGCGGATGATATGGCGTTTCCGGTGCTCAACATGCTCAGCTACTGGGCCATGTGGCCGGCCTTCTTCTGCATGATCTTGGGCTTTTTTGTGGAAGGCGGAGCCGCCTCGGCCGGGTGGACGGCATACCCCACCCTGTCATCAGTTCCGGCGGCGGCGCCGGCCAGCGGTCAGGGGCAAACGCTCTGGCTGCTGGGACTAATTTTCGTCGGCATTTCATCCATGATGGGCTCGGTTAATTACTTAACCACCGTGATTCAGATGCGTGCGCCTGGCATGACCATGTTCCGCTTGCCAATGACCATCTGGGGGATGTTCATTACGGCCGTGCTGCAAGCATTCGCGCTGCCCGTGCTCACCGCCGCGCTCTTCATGCAATTGATGGATCGCGAACTCGGAACCGGCTTTTTCGCCCCCATGGGCCTGATTGTGAATAACACCACCGCCGGCGCCGGCGGCGGGCAGCCCCTGCTGTGGCAACACTTGTTTTGGTTCTATTCGCACCCCGCCGTGTACATCATGATCCTGCCCGCGATGGGCATGGTTTCCGACATGATCTCCTGCTTCGCCCGCAAACCACTGTTCGGTTACAAACCGATGGTGTATTCCCTCTCGGCAATCGCCGGGCTGGGGTTCATCGTGTGGGGGCACCATATGTTCATGTCGGGCATGAACCCTGCGCTCGGGCTCACGTTCATGGTCTCCACCATGATGATCGCCCTGCCCAGCGCGGTGAAAACCTTTAACTGGCTTGGCACCATTTGGGGTGGACGGATTCAATTTACCACCGCGATGCTGTTCGCCCTCTCGTTTGTGTCCATGTTTATCATTGGCGGCCTGTCAGGCATCTTCATGGCCGCCACGCCCGTCGATATCTTCATTCACGATACTTACTTCATCGTGGCCCACATTCACTACGTACTCTTTGCCAGCACGGCGATGGCGGTCTTCGGCGCAATCTATTTTTGGTTCCCCAAAATGTTCGGTCGTATGATGAATGAAACGCTCGGCAAGATTCATTTCTTCCTGACGTTTATCTTCCTCAACGGCACCTTCTTCGCCATGCATATTCTCGGGGCCGGCGGCTTTCCCCGGCGGCTCGCCGATCCATATCACTACAAGACCTTCGCCCACCTCCAAGGTCTGAACGAGTTCATTACCATCTGCGCACTGCTGATGGGCCTGGTCCAAGTCATTTTTGTCTTCAACTTTGTCTACAGCCTGTTTGCCGGTCCTCGCTGCGGGCGGAATCCCTGGCGCAGCAATACTCTGGAATGGACCGCGCCGAGCCCTCCGGGACACGGCAACTTTGACTTCCAACCCATCGTCTACCGGGGACCTTACGAATACTCCTCGCCAGAAGTAGACGAAGACTATTACCCCCAAACGCAGCCGCCCCCCGAAGGCGTTGAACCGCGCCCCGAAGGCGGGCACCACTAGTAAATCCGTTTCGCGAAGTCTCGCTACTTCGCGGATGCTCGAATTTGGCTGGTCCGTTGGAAACGCCCTCCAGTCTAGCAGCGAACGCTTCGCCCCTAAAAACCCTTTCAGAAACTGTGTTGTGACGTCAACTTCCTCCGCGCCGCTAAGTCCCTGGCCTCATCGCATGGCGGTGCTGCTGGTGTGTCTTACCTATCCATTGATTTGGATCGGGGGGCTCGTCACTACTTTTAAGGCAGGCATGGCGTTTCCTGATTGGCCCACGTCTGGTGGATACAACCCACTGGCCTACCCCCTCGATGAATGGTGGCATGGTCCATTTGATATGTTCATTGAGCATGGCCATCGGCTGTTTGCCATTCTCGTGGGGCTTGTCACCATTGGCTTGGTTGTCGTGTTCTTCGCCAAAGAGCGACGACGTTGGGTGCGCTGGCTGGCATTGGCCGCATTCGCCGCCGTATGCCTGCAAGGCGGCATTGGTGGACTGCGAGTCGTGCTCGATCAACGCCGCGTGGCGATGATCCACGGGTGCGTGGGACCGGCCTTTTTTGCGTTTGCGGTCATTCTGGCCGTGGTCACTTCGCGCCGCTGGCGAGATTCAACCGGCATCCCGGCTTCTCCTCAAGCAACTCGTCTGCGTCGGTTGGCCGTGGCCACCGCTGCCTTGGCCTATGCCCAATTGGTATTGGGAGCGTTCGTAAGGCATGTGCCCGAAACCGGAAGTGCTGGCGAATTTCAAGCGGTCGTCATCTTTCACTTGCTCGGCGCGGTTGTGCTCGCGGCGCACACCATCGGCCTTGGCGTGCTGGTGCTCAAACGCAACTATCCCGGTGTAGGCTTGCGGTGGTCGGCCTGGAGCCTGGTTACTGTTTTAGGAATTCAAATTGGTTTGGGAATCGCCGCCTGGATCGCCAAGTACGGGTTTCCAGGCTGGTTTCAGCAGTTCTCGTTTCCAGCCAATCATCTGATCGTGGCAGGCGGTCCTTGGCAGTACGGTCTGGCCACGGCTCACATGGCAACCGGATCACTGTTCCTGGCGGCCGCGGTGATGCTGGCCACGCGGGCGCTGCGATTCTTGCGAGTTGAACGCATGCAAACGGAAAGCATCAACGCGACGACTAAACTCCCCCTGGCCGATTCGGTAGGCCGCGGTGGCATCACCGACATAAAACGTGTTCGATCGCTCGCGGAGGCGGCGCCATGAGTGTTACCACGACCACGCTGGCCGTGGCAGATGCCCGACCCATCTGGACCAGGGCCAATTCGTATTTGGAACTAGCCAAGCCGCGAATTGCGGTCCTGGTGCTGATTACCGTTGCCGTTTCCGCGGTGCTCGCCTCGGGCGGTTTCCCCAACTCGCTGATCTTGCTGCACACCTTGCTGGGCACGGCCATTGTGGCCGCCAGCGCCAGTGCGCTCAATCAATGGATTGAGCAAGATAGCGACGCGCTCATGGCCCGCACTGCCGATCGCCCGCTTCCCTCGGGCAGGCTGGCGTCGCGCGAGGTGTTGTTGCTCGGGTTACTAGGGGCAATCGCCGGCGTTGCGTATTTGGCGGTGTTGGTGCATTGGCAAGCGGCGCTATTTGGCCTGCTGACTTGGACCCTTTACGTTTGGGTTTATACTCCGCTCAAGTCGCGCACCACGCTGAATACGGTCGTGGGCGCCGTGGCCGGCGCCATGCCTGTTTGCATTGGCTGGAGCGCGGTGGGCGATGTCGATCTGGCGTGCCTGACCATGTTTCTGCTCGTTTACTTGTGGCAGTTTCCACACTTCATGGCCATCGCCTGGCTGTATCGCAAACAGTATCATCAGGCCGGCATCTGGATGTTGCCCGTCGCCGACCCGCAAGGTCATCGCACCGGCGCCCAAGCGGTCGCTGGAGCCATGGCCTTGTTGCCTGTCAGTCTCATGCCCATGGTCTTGCTGCCCGTGGCTTCGTTCTACCCGCTGGGTGTATCGCTGCTAGGGTTGGGCCAGTTGTCCTGTGCCACTTGGTTCGCTCATGAGCGTTCCGACCGTTCGGCACGGTGGCTATTGCGAGCATCGTTGATATATTTGCCGGCTGTGTTGTTGCTATTGGTTTGGGGACCGCTGTACTGGCGGTCGTAAGAAGGAGTAGGCGTTCTCCATGGCACACGAGGATCACGAACACACGCATATTAAGCTGGAATACCAGCCGGCTTTGCCGCTGCGCAACGGTAAGCTGTTTATGTGGCTGTTCTTGTCGACCGAGATTATGTTCTTCGCCGCTTTGATCGGCGTGTATATCGTGATTCGCTTTGGCGCTCCGGTTTGGCCGCACCCCGCCCACGTTCACCTCAGCGAACCTACTGGCGCGTTCAACACGTTTGTGTTGATTTGCTCCAGCGTCAGCATCGTGCTCGCTTTAGAAGCCGCGCGAAGCGAAAAAACCGGCCAGGCCAAGTTATGGATGGTGGTCACCTTCTGCCTGGGGTCGCTCTTCCTGGTGGTCAAGGGATTTGAATACAACGCCAAATTTTCCCACGGCATCCACCCCAGCTTTCCCCGCAGCCGCATTTACGAGCAGCCCGACATTTACTATGCCGGCGCGGTGCGGACTCGGGTACGTGAGCTATCGGCGCCCTTGCTGGAGAAACGCGCCCAATTAGAGCAGCAAGTCAACTCACCCGATGCCGCCGACAAGCCGGCCCTGCGAACAGAGTTGAACCAAGTGGAAGAGCAATTGCGGTTTTATGACACCAATATTCTCTCAATTGCCAACAACCCGGCGGCCACCGAAGCGGAAATTGCAGCCCTGGCCGATCGAATCATGCCGCTCCCTCAGCCCCATTCGCACGATCATCGCGTGGGCTTGAATGATCAATATCCCGACTTGAAGCTTCCCGTGGTCATCCCTGGCGGAAACATGTGGGCCAGCACCTATTTTACCGTCACTGGCTTTCATGCCGTGCACGTGATTGTCGGACTGATTGCCTTCGCATTCCTCCTGCTGCCTGGTTGTCGGCTGGGGCGCGCCAACGCTGGCACCATTGAAAACGTGGCGTTGTATTGGCACTTTGTCGATCTTGTCTGGATTTTCCTGTTCCCCTTGCTGTACTTGTTCTAGGCAGGTCCGGCGCGTTCCGTTCAAACTTGAGCCAACCAACCACAACAGCAAACGAGCGCCGTAGCCCGCAACCCGTGTTGAAGCCGGCGTTGGCAATAAACACCTCCAGGACCGCATTGCGTCGCAAAGCTCCTGCCGATGGAAAGTGAGCAACCATGACCAAGCATGACAGCCACGGCGACGAAGAGTACAGCACCCACGGCTACGACGAACACCACGGCAAGCCGCACGATGTCAAGAAATACCTCTACGTATTTCTGGCTTTATGCGTGCTGACCATGATGTCGTTTTTCACGTACTCGGAATTCTGGCCATTCCATGAGCACCCTCAGGTGGGCTGGACCTTCATGATGGCCGTGTCGCTCTCCAAAGCCCTCTTGGTGATGCTGTTCTTCATGCATCTCAAGTACGAAGCCAGTTGGAAATACGTCCTCACCATTCCGGCCAGTGTCATGTCGGTGTTCCTGGTGATCGCGCTGATCCCCGATGTTAAATGGCGCTATGAAACCATCGTGGGTGGCCGCACGGTCAGCCCGCAGCAGGCCCAGTTCCTCGCCACGCCCGCCGATATGCAGCTATTGATCCGCGAAGAATCCACGGATGCCGATAACGCGCATCCCGATCATGATACGCACGGCGACGCGCATCCTGATAAGGCTCACTAGCCACTTCGCGCCGGAGCTTGATCTTGGTGACTGCTGTTGAAGTAAACGCGGTTTCGTTTCATTACCCCAATCGGCAGGCGCTTCGCGATGTGACTTTTTCGGTGGATCGAGGCGAGCTCTTCGTGTTTCTCGGTCCCAATGGCGGCGGCAAAACCACGCTCTTTCGCTTGCTGGCCACGCTCATACCCTTGCAGCAAGGCGAGATTGAAGTCTTTGGCCAGCAACTCCGCGCGCAAGCTCACAGCATCCGTCGCCAAATCGGAGTCGTCTTCCAGGCGCCGAGCTTGGACAAAAAACTAAAGGTCGCGGAAAACCTCAAGTACCACGGTTGGCTCTACGGGCTTCAAGGCGCCGACCTGGCCGACCGCGTGGCTCAAATGCTCGCTCGGCTGGGAATTGCCGATCGGGCCAACGACCGTGTCGAAACCCTGAGCGGCGGACTGCGCCGCAGGGTGGAACTGGCCAAGGCCTGCCTCCACGATCCCCAACTACTGCTCATGGATGAGCCCAGCACCGGTCTCGATCCTGCTGCCCGGCTCGACTTGTGGCGTTACTTGCGGCGTCTGCGCGACGAGCATGGCGTCACCATTCTGCTCACCACGCATCTGCTGGAAGAAGCAGATAAAGCAGATCGGCTCGCCATTCTCAACGAGGGCGTCTTGGTTGCGCTGGATACCCCTCAAGCTTTGCGTTCTCAAGTCGGCGGCGATGCCATCACGATCGAAACGGACGATCCAGCCAACCTGGGTGCGGCCGTCGAAGCGCAGTTTGGCCTGAAGGGAACTTCGGTGGGAGCAACGCTCAAGCTCCACCAGAACGCGGGACATACCTTGATTCCACGGCTTGTCGAAGCCTTTCCCCAACAGATCCGCTCAATCTCGGTTGGCAAGCCCACGCTCGAAGATGTCTTTATTGCTCGCACCGGGCATCAATTCTGGGATCCCGCCTGAGCGCCCCCGAACTCAATGGTTCCTCGACTCCTCTTCGATCACCATGCGGATGTCAGAACCTCAGGCTGGCCTGCCGGCGCTTTGTGATGATCCAGGTTGGGCGCGGGGGGAGGGAGGCTCTCTTCATTCTTCCCATTTGCATTGTCGGGAGGGCAACCTAGGCTTAACCAAGCAAGTTCCGAATGCTGGTTTCTATGCTGGAGCGTCGCGGTGTCTGAAAGCGTGCTTGTGGTGCTCGTCATCGGCATCGCGAATCTTGTTCTGGGATTCGTCCTGGGCAGCTACCTCATGCGAGACCGCTTCTGAAGCCAGAATTCGCCGAACCATTAAGCAATCCTGGTATTCGTTGGCAGAACCCACCGCAGGCAAACGGCGATCTGCTCTCATTTCATTCAACTTCTTCGATGCCTGGCATCGGGCCGCGCCGCCCCCGGGGGGCTGCGGCAAATTGGCGATCTGCGCGCCAAACGTCTTTCGTTTTGCCTGGCAGGCAAATCGACCTATAATGGGGGGGCTGAATTCATCACCCGCCTTCGCATGACCGGTTCGCTGCGACCCGACTGGTTTCCCCCCTCCGAATGCCTTCCTCATATTGAACTTTGACGCGGAGAGACGACTCAATGCCACATCGAATTTTGCTGTTGCTGCTTTCCTGGGGAATGTTCGCCGCCGTGGGCCAAGCGGAAGAAAAGCAGGTGGCTTCCCTCAAGAGTCCACCTCCTGCCGATATGCTTTCCGCCGAAGTCGCCGAAACCCTGGCCTCCACCGGCTATAAAATCACCGCCGGCGAAGACACCGTGGCCGAAGTTTGGCTACGCAAAGAATGGCCGATCAAGTCCGACTTCATGCCATCGGCCAACGTGCTTTACCCCTTCAAACCAGGCGAGCTGATTGGCGTGATCCGCTTCGAAGGCCGCGGCGAGGATTTCCGCAATCAACAGTTTCGCAAGGGTGTCTACACCATTCGCTATGGTCAACAGCCCGTCGATGGCAACCACGTCGGCACGTCCGATACCCTGGATTTTCTCCTTCTGCTCCCCGGCAAGAAGGATTCCACCGTGGCGCCGATGGACGCCTTCAAAATGGTGCAACTCAGCACCGAAGTGTCGGGCTCCACGCACCCTGCCATCTTGAGCATGCTGGCCGTCACCGATAAGGACAAGCCAACTCCCTCGGTCGTCCACGACAGTACCCGCGCGCTTTGGAGTTTGCGGGTCAGCGCCCCGGCCAAGGCAGAAGGCGAAGCCGCTCCGCTGCCCTTGGAATTTGTGTTCGAAGGCCACTCGCCCGAATAAGCGGTTTGTGCGCCAGGGACTTGGCCGGGCTAACCGCACTTGAACGAATCGAAGGAGCGAGAAATGTTGCTTTCCATCCGAACGGCATTGGCCCTGAGCCTGGCCGCGGCCGCGCTCAGCGTTGGGTTGCGAGAAATTACTGCCGAAGCCCCCGCGACGGCTCAATCGACCGCGCCGGCGAAATCGAAGGATTCAACCACAGCCAACGCCCAAGAAAGCAACGCCCAAGCACCAGCGGCCGCCGCCCCAGAGCCGGCCGCGGCAACTGCGGATTCCCAGCGCCAATACACCACCGAGCGCATTCAAGGCCGCGTGGTGTGGATGGCCGAGGCCGTCAAAAAGTTGCATGGCGTGGAAACCGACCCCGACTTCGCCGAGTCGCTCGTGGCTCTGCAAACGGCGGAAGGCAGCTTGGTGCCCATCCTCAAAGATGCGCGAGGTCGCGGCTTCATGATGGACCCGCGGCTGCGCGATCGCCCTCTCGAACTGCTGGTGCGACGCTACGATGGCCTGCCGCTGGTGCAAGTCATCACGGTGTATACGCTTCGCGATGGCAAGACATTCGAACTCGATTACTGGTGCGATATTTGTGCGATTTCGATGTATGAATTGAAAGAGTGCGAATGTTGCCAAGGCCCCATTCGGCTTCGTGAGCGGCCTGTGGTCACCCAAGATTAATGCAACCGACGGATTGCGCTGCGCCGAATCGCAACGCGCGAAGCGCTCTGTCAGTGGCCAACTCCCCAAGCACGTTTGCCGACGGCGCGTTTGCGTCCCCCGGCCGCCCAGGCACGCACGTTCTGCACCATGCGGTTCGATTTACCCCATGAAGTACCTTCTGGCCCTGGCCCTGTCCATCATCCTCATCGCAGGCATGGTCGCGTTTCACGCAGTGGTCACCGCGAATCCCCCCGCGCCATCGAGCGGCGCTGCCCTCTCGGGAAGCCAACTGCTTCTGTTGTCGCTGGCCCAAACGATCGAACAATACCCAATCGTGCTGGCCGTGGGCATCGTCTTCATTTGCCTCAGCGTCGTGGCCCTGTGCCCCTTCCCGGCTCGGGCACGAACACCCAAGTCGAGCGCACCGCCAGCCGCGGGTTCACCGCGTAAGGATGCCATATGACCGAGTTGGTTGAGTTGGTCCGCGTCAACACGGCCGATGGCATCAGGTTGGACGGCGCCTGGCAAACGGCGTCTACGCCCCAGCGCGAGTCCCTGGCAGCCTCGCCGCGGGCCTGCGATGCGGTCTTGCTCGTTCACGGAACGGGAGCCAATTTCTACGCGAGTTCTCTGCTGCAGTACCTGGCCCAGCAGTTCCAACGGCAGGGCATATCGTCGCTGCTGGTCAACACGCGCGGCCACGACATCATCTATACGGCCAGCACGTCGGCCGGCCCTCAGCGAATGGGCGCCGCTTTCGAACGGGTCGCGGACTGCGTTCACGATCTGGCCGCCTGGCTTGGTTTCCTCCAGTCAAGAGGTTGTCAGCGCATTGGCGTCGTCGGCCACAGTCTGGGAGCCATCAAGGCCGCATATACATTTGCGGGGCAACCGCCAGAGAACGTCGCCTGGCTCTGCGCTATTTCGCCAGCCCGGCTCTGCTATCGGCATTTTCTCAATGGTCCCCATGGCCAGGAGTTTCAAAGCACGCTCGCCGAAGCTGAATCATTTGTGCAGGCCGGCCGCCCCGACACGCTGATGCAGGTTCGCTTTCCCATTCCCTACACCGTCACGGCCGCCGGCTACCTCGACAAATACGGCCCGGCCGAACAATACAACGTGGTTGTTCATGCCCAACGGCTAACTTTGCCCAGCCTGTTTACCTTTGGCAGCGTGGAAGTGCAGCAGCACGCCGCCTTTCAAAAACTGCCCGAAGACATCCAGGCACTCCATAACCCACACCTTCAAGTCGCGGTCGTCGCGGGGGCAGATCACGTATACTCCGGTGCCCGGTCGGAGCTAAACGCCTGCCTCGATAGGTGGCTGCGAAAGCTCTAACCCAGTTCTCCCCCGCCTTTCCAAAGACGCTCGCGTAGGCCGCGTCTGCTTCCTCCCATGCTCTTTAATTCCGCTTGGTTTCCCCGCCTTCGCCCAATTGGCTCAATGCGACCGCTGGACGGGCGGTAGCATCCCGATAGGTAAATTTTCCTGGTAGGTGTGCCATGCTTACGCCCGTGGCGTAAGCATGCTTCAGGCTGAAAAACCATCAAGCGCCCGAGGTACGTCCTCGCGATCAAGCCCGAACGGGGTGGCTCCGGACGAATAATGAATCGAGTGTGATCGGAGAACCCCAAAAGCTAGCCTTCCCGCTTCCCGCAGCACAGCCAAAGCACGGCCATCCTTACCGCCAGCCCATTCGAAACTTGTTCCAAAATCACCGAGTGCGGACCGTCGGCCACTTCGGGTGTGAGCTCCACGCCGCGGTTGATGGGGCCGGGGGCCATGATCAGGATGTCGTCTTTGGCCGTGGCCAGCCGTTGGCGGTTCATCGCGTACAGGTGCGCGTATTCTCGCACCGAGGGGAACGGCCGGGTTTGCTGGCGTTCGAACTGAATTCGCAGCAGGTTCACCACGTCGCATCGCGGCAGAATGTCGTCGAGGCTGTAAGAGACTTCCACGCCCAACTCTTCCCAGCGGCGCGAAACCAGCGTGGCCGGCCCACACACAATGACATGCGCGCCCAGTTTTTGCAGCCCCCAAATATTGCTCCGGGCTGTGCGGCTGTGGGCGATATCGCCGATCAGGGCCACGGTAAGGCCGGCAATTTCGCCGCGGTGCTGGCGAATGGTGAGGATATCGAGCAGGCCCTGGGTGGGGTGCTCATGGGGTCCGTCGCCGGCGTTGATGACCGAACAGCCCAGGTTTTGGGCCAGCAGTTGCGGCGTGCCCGGCGTGCGATGCCGCACCACCACGGCGTCGACCCCCATGGCTTCGATGGTCTTGGCCGTATCGATGATGGTTTCGCCTTTGGAAAGGCTGCTGCTGCTGGCCGAGAAATCGATCACATCGGCCCCCAACCGCCGGGCCGCCAGTCCAAAGCTGGTGCGGGTGCGGGTGGAATTTTCGAAGAACAGGTTCGAGATGGTGTAGCCGGTGAGAACCTTGAGCTTGTGCCGGCCATCGCCCACTCGGGCTTTGAAGTGATCGGCCGTGTTGAGAATCAGGTTGATCTCGTCGGCCGAGAGCGACTCCAGCCCCAGCAGGTGCTTGCGAGTCCAGGTGGAGGGCACAAGCTCGAGGTCGTGTTCGTTTTCCATCACGTTCATGTTCGCCAATCCTCCCGCCAGCTGCTCAAATACCCGCCGCCCCCACTAGTTGCTAGCGATTCTAGCAGGCTTGCGGCTGACTGGGGAGCGAGCGGCGGCGAAGTTGCAACGCGCGGCCAACGTGCCGGCCGGTTGGATAAGCTCGCGGTGGTTAGGCTTCGAAGAAGGCCGAAAAATCCTGGCCGTCGGACAGCCAGGGGTGGTCTTGCGGCCAGGCGGCAAACCAGTTGGCATCGAACGAGAGCTCGGAGAAATCGGTGACAGGGTTGAAGTTGCCAGCCGCAAAGTCGAACTGGCCCTCGGAGTTACTTTCCGGCTTGAGGTCTTTGGTGATGGCCCTCAGCAGCGAGCCGGCGGCGTGAACCATCCGCTCGGTCGCCTTGGACGAAATTCCGCTGGCAATCCCGCAGGGGGCGTCGTCGTTGGCGTGCGAATGGCCGTCAGGCTCGGCAGTGCTCGCCAAATTCCTAAAGGATTGCAGCTTGCCGACGGGTATCCAGGTTTCCACGGCAATCAGGTCGCCGTCTTGGATTTCGCCTTGGCGGATCATGGTCTCCAACTCGTCGGCCCGAATGGTGCCTCGAACGCGGCCCTTTCGCATCCAGCGGAAGGATTGCTGGCTGCTGGTCGCGGCATCGAAATCAGCCGCGTCCGCGGGCGGTTCGCTCGCGGCGAGATGGGGGCACAGGCGCGCCAACTGCTGCCAGCAGGCAGACGCCAAGGCCTCCGACTGCTCGCGGGTTTCGCCAGCGATATCGAAATGAGCCTTGTGGCTGGCGTTATCTTGGCGGTGCAAAACGGCAATTCGATTGCGGGGCGGAGCGCCGAGCTGCGTCGATTGGCGGCGGGCTTTGGCGGCCTGATCTCCCAGCGCGCGCACGGCCCGTCCGCTGAGACCCCCGATCATGCCAGAAGCAAAGGTGGTGACCAGCCGGCCTGTTTCGGCGACCTTGCTGGCTTGTTCGGCCTTGGCGACCAGATGCGGAGGATGCGATCCCCGGTGGGGCGGAACCAGGCCGGCAATATTACTGAACGACACCCGCTGCTCAACCAGGCAATGGTCGCCGGGCACCAGAACCAGCGCCGCAGGCAGAATGAAAATCCAGCCTGGGGTGGGCGCGGCATCCGCGGCCGGCAACAGCTTGAGCAGGGCGGGAGCCTGAAACGAAATGCCTTCGACGCCGCCCACCGGCCAGCGGTCGGGCACGGCGGAAATCGGGGCGGCCGGGCCTTGGATTCGCTGCTGAAACTTGTGCTGGATGTCGGTAAATAGCGTGGAAAACGCAGATTGGACCGCGGCACGGGGGCCTTCGGCCACCGGCGGCGGGGCCAACGGCAATCCGCTGTGCGGCGTGGGGAGAACCGGTGGCGCCGCGTATGCAACTGCCGTGGGAATAAACGGAGGCTGCGGCGGGGGCGAAAAGGGAGGCGGCACAAGGGGCGGCGCCCCGGGTGAAGCGCTGCGCGCGATCGCCCCTACCGGCGTTTTCACCACGGCTCGGCCAGGCAGGGCAACATGCGGCGGCCGAATGGGCGCGGCCGAATGAACGGCGACGGGTTGAATCGTGAGGTTGGCCGCAGTTGCGGGCGTGCCGACGGCGTGGCTGCTGGCACTCGCCGCGCTGCCAGGAATGATCGCCGGTTCCGAAACTTCGGTGACCGGCGGAAAGACCCCCGCGACATCACTGGCCAAAATCCAACGATTTCCGGCCGATTGGCAAACGAAGTCGCTCGGCTGCAAATCGCCGCGATCGGCCATGGCTTGCAATTGAACCAGGGTGAGAGGGCCCAGCCGCTGTCCTTCATTCGCTACATACCACTGCCACATGCCACGCATCCTCCCTGACACCTTTGCCGACCCGTCCAGACGAATCTGGGCTGGGCGCGGCAACTTTGGCTCGCCCATCGCTCCGCCGGAATCGTCCGGTTATCCAGTGAAGTTCGGCATTCGCCGCATGGCCACTAAAGTTTAGCAGGGTGCGATTCTTCGGAGTGGAGCGAGCTTGCGGCGGGCGGCTGGCCCCCCGCCGGCTCTGCCAGCCGCGCCAGCAAGCTACATATTCCAATCGGCCTCGTTGCGGCGATGATCCATTTGAGAGAGAAAATTCGAGTAGCACATCCAAGCCACCAGGCCGTTGAGGTCGGCGAGTTGCGGTGGCAGGTAGCGGGGAGACGTCAGGAAACCTTCGGCCAGTAGCTGTGCCAGCACCGGAATGTCTTCCAGCGTGGTCTTGCCGGCAAACAGCAGGGGGATGGTGTCGAGCTTGCCCTTGCGCACGGCCAACTGCACAAACTGATAAACCTGCACAAAGCCTTTGCTGTAGGTCAAATCTTTGGTGAACGGACCCAGGGTCGGCGCGCTGCCTCGGAACACGCGGGTGGTGAGCTCGTAGGCTTCGTTGTCGGCAAAACCTTGCTCGCAAAAATAGCGGAACACATCGAGAAAAGTGGCGCCTTGCTCCGCCAACGCCACTGCGTGAATGCGGTTGGTCAGCCGGTGGATGCGCTGGCGATGCGACGAGAACGTGATCAATTCCATGAACAGCGCCAGGCCTTCCTGGGTGATTGTCGAAGACGGCGGGCCTTTGCTGAGGAACGTGCAAACCTCTTGTTCGGCGCCGTTGAAGGTGGTGGCCACATGGACCCAGCCTTCGTGCACTTCGAGCAATCGCAGATCGCGCTCGTTAAAGCACGAGTCTTTGCGAAGCTTGATGTAATCCGCGCCGGCCGCGGCGTCGGCCACGATGCCATCGCTGACAATCACCCGCACCCGCCGCTCGGGATCGCAAAACACCCGATCGAGCCGGGTTTGCAACCGCTCCACGGCCTCTTCACAGGTAATGTTGCGTTCTTCGTTGCGGCCGAGCTCGGTGCGATCAAAGCTGGCCAGCATCTCCGACATCATGTCGCCCAAGTTGGCAATGGTCGGATCCCCCTCGTGAAACACGTCGCCCGAGGCCCCGTACAATTCTTGCGAAATCAGCGAAAACTCGGGCGCGCCGCGAGCCAGCAGCATGCGAATGGCCGTGCGGTACTCGCGGCACATCCGCCGCATGATGCGGCCAATCGGGTTGAGCTGGCCCAACCGACCCTGGATGAGGCGTTCGAGTTCGTAGAACTCGCGCTGCTTGACGGCCGGATCGAAGCCCAAGCTCCGCTCCTGGTAGTAGGCCACGTCAACCTCGGGTTGTTCGCGGCAACCGGAGGCGAAGAACTTGGCACGAACATTGTCGTCCCACTTGATGGCGTCAAGGATGCGAATGGGCCGTTGCAGCTCCACTAAACGATCCGACAGTTCGCGAATGACCTGCTTGCTCCACATGTTTTGGCCGGCGGGGGCTAACGGAACGGGATTGCGTAGGGGGGGCGGAAGGCCAAATCCACAAACCGGCGGAAGAAGCCCTGGCGGTGCGACGGCAGGGGGGGCACTATCGCAACTATACCTGCGAATTCGGCCCAACGGAATTCCCGCCAGGCGCCGCGAATGGGAAATGCGGGCATGGCCACGACTGGCAAACCAAGGAAACCGTGTTAGCCGGAGATGTGGGGGTCCGTCGATCCAACGCCTAGGGGGGAGTGCAACCGCCGGCACAATGGTTTAATCTTGTGGGGAGGTAGACGCCGAGGGCGTCGCTGCCTCGTCGCTGGTTGGTCAGGAGTGCGCCTGCCCATCCCGCCCCGAAACTCTTTCATTCAACTGCTGTTTCACAAGGACTGAACGCATGATTCGTCATAAGTTGCCAACGGCTTTCTGCACGACTTTGGTTGCGAGCTTGCTTGCGGTCGGAGTATTCACCGCCACCGCGAGCTCGGTCCAGGCCGACGACCCCAACACCGCCGCGGCTAGCGCCGACGCCAAGCCGGGCAAAGTCTACGAACTGCGAATTTATACCTGCAATCCCGGCAAGCTAGACGCTTTGCACGCCCGGTTTCGCGAGCACACGCTCAAAATCTTCGGCAAGCACGGCATGCGGAACGTGATCTATCTCACGCCGGTGGATAAGGACGACACCCTGGTATATTTGATCACGCACGACAGCGTCGAGGCGGCCGAGAAGAACTGGGCCTCGTTCCGCGACGATGCGGATTGGAAAAAGGTGTATGAGGAGAGCCACCGCGATGGACCGCTGGTCAAGAAAGTGGACCGGCAGTTCCTCAAGGCCACGGATTACTCGCCGATCAAGTAACGGCGCCCCTGGCACGCGCCCCGCGCGTACCGCAATGGCCGCTCGATTTGACCATGTAGCGCAACGCACGTTTATCATTGCTTTGCTTCCACGCCCAGGTTTGGCGACGCCTCGGTGAGTCGCCGTTTCAACCATCGGAAGTCTGATCGCTCAGCGGCTGGCATGGCCGGCTATCGAACGATCAGACGCATTCATCAACCGCGCCAAGTTAATCGGACGTGGAATTGTCATGCGTAACAGCCGCTGGATGCGCAACGGCGTGGCCGTTGTTGTGGCGCTAGGTATTTGTTTTTTCCTGGGAAATCGCAAGACCATGACGCGTGCCGGAGAGGACACGGCAAAGCTTTCTGCCCAGCCACAAAAGCCCACTTCGCCCCCTGAGAAAGAGGGTTCCGAAGCGGCGATCTCGGCCCGATTGAGTCTGCCGCTGGAGTACCCTCCCGCGCGGCAAGCCGACCATGCCGATGAATATCATGGGCAGCAAATCGCCGACCCCTATCGCTGGCTGGAAGACACCAACGGCGCCGACACTTTGGTCTGGGTGGCTCTCCAGAAGCATCTGAGCGATACATTCCTCCGCGAGATTCCGCAGCGCGCGTGGATTGCTCAACGGCTGAAAACGCTCTGGAATTTTGAACGCTATGGATTGCCGTTCAAACGGGGCGATCGCTATTTCTACAGTCACAACAATGGGCTGCAAGAGCAGAGCATTCTCTATTCCACCGACGTGAATTTCGAGAATCGACGAGTCCTGCTCGATCCCAATACACTTTCGCCCGACGGCGCTGTTTCGCTAACCAGTTACAGCGTTAGTGAAGACGGCAAACTGCTGGCCTATGGCCTGTCGCACGCCGGCAGCGATTGGCAGGAGTGGAAGGTCCGCGGCGTGGAGAGCGGAGACGATTTACCGGACCACTTGCAATGGATCAAATTCTCCGGCGTGTCGTGGCTGCCCAACGCCAGCGGCTTTTATTACAGCCGGTACGCCGAGCCGGAGGCCGACGGCAAATTGAAAGACGCCAATTACTATCAGAAACTATACTTTCATAAGATAGGAACGAAACAGGCGGAAGACGTTCTGGTCTACGCGCGCGGTGACGAAAAGGAATGGGGGTTCTCGCCGCGCGTGACCGAGGATGGCAGGTATCTGATTATTCATGTTTGGCAAGGAGCGGGGCGCAAAAACAATGTTTTCTATCAAGATTTGTCGCGGCCCGACTCGGCCGTGGTGGAATTGATTCAGGGCTTCAAGGCGAAATACGACTTTGTGGATAGCGACGGCAGCCGATTTTGGTTGCTGACGAACGACGACGCACCGAATGGCCGGCTGGTGGAGATCGATGTGGCCCAGGAAGCGGATCGCGGCAACGCTCAGGCCCCCGATCAGCCGCCGGTGATGCAGACCGTGATTCCCGCCGGAGATCACGTGCTGCGGGACGTGCATCGAGTCGGAGATCAATTTCTCTCCACCTATCTGGAGCACGCTTGCAGCGTGGTGCGGCGGTTCGATCTTGCCGGCAAGTCCCTCGGTTTGCTGGAATTGCCGGGCTTGGGAACGCTATCAGGATTGTCAGGGCGGGCGAAATCGAATGAAGCATTCTATGGTTTCACAAGCTTTACCCGGCCGACGACCATTTTCCGCTATGATGTGGCAACGCAAAAATTTGACATCTGGAAGCAGCCAATTCTGGCCTTCGACCCCGAGCGATATGAAACCCGCCAAGTATTTGTGGAAAGCACCGGCGGCGTCAAAATTCCTCTGTTCTTGGTGCATAAGCGTGGGCTGAAACCCAACGGAAAGTTGCCGACACTGCTCTATGGTTATGGCGGCTTCAATATTTCGATCACGCCCTCGTTTTCAGTGGCCAGCCAGGTTTGGATGGAGATGGGGGGCGTCAATGCCGTGGCGGTACTGCGCGGCGGTGGCGAGTACGGGACGGCCTGGCACGAAGCGGGCCAGAAGGCGCAAAAGCAGAATGTATTCGACGACTTCATTGCCTGCGCCCAGTGGTTGATTGAGAACCGGTACACGCGTCCGCGACAATTGGCCATCAGCGGTCGAAGCAATGGCGGCCTGCTCGTGGGGGCCTGTTTGACACAGCGCCCCGAGTTGTTTGGCGCGGCCCTGCCGGCGGTGGGCGTGATGGACATGCTGCGATTCCACAAGTTCACCATCGGTTGGGCTTGGGTCGGTGAGTACGGCAGCGCCGATAACCCGGAAGACTTTGCCTCGCTGCTGGCCTATTCGCCCCTGCACAATATCAAGCCAGGCGCCAAGTATCCGCCCACGCTGGTGAGCACGGCCGATCACGACGACCGCGTGGTGCCCGCCCACAGCTACAAGTTCGCGGCCGCCATGCAGGCGGCCCAGGCGGGCGACGCGCCGGTATTGATTCGCATCGAAACCAGCGCGGGCCACGGGGCGGGCACGCCGATCTCCAAGTTGATCGACGAAGCGGCCGACCGCTTGGCGTTCTTGGCGCACTTCTTGGATGTGCCCACCCCCACGGCCAACGCGGAGGAAGGCAGCGAGTGAGGGACGTCGATCACTTACTCCCCGGTCGTTGCTGTCGGCTTTGCTATGCCCCGGGCCACCCCGTCATTCCCGCGGATGCGGGAATCCAGATGCGGCGGATGGAGCATTGTACCCGAATCGGCTCGGAATCAAGTTCTGCTCCCGGAGGTTACTCTTTAACCCCCTCCCAAATGGCCGTATCAGGGGCAAGATAATGTCACGGGCGCAAGCCCGGCGGATTGCAGGAGCGACGAGGCCATGCAAGTGACTTTGTTGGCGCGCGGGCCGCCAAGAGGTCATTGCATCTGCCTGCCGCGTGGGTTTTAATGCCCCTTCCGCGCGCCCCGCAACCCAACGGTCCTCATGGCGTGGCGGCGCGACAGCCTCCCTCCCCTGCATGCGAATCAGAAGAGACCCCCGACGATGGTAGATGGCCGCCCTCAAGTGGCCGCCGTGTCCGCACGGCTTTCGGCGATGATGTTCCTGCAGTTTTTCATCTGGGGGGCCTGGTACGTTACCCCATATCTTTGGTTGGGGAAGATTGGCTTTTTCTCTGCTGATATTGGTTGGACATACTCGGTAGGCCCAATCGCGGGCATGATCACGCCATTCATCTTGGGCATGGTCGCCGATCGATTTTTCGCCACGGAGCGGATTCTCGGTGTGTTGCACTTACTCGGTTGTGGGTGCATGTTCCTGGCCGCTTGGTTGATGCAGCAACCATTTCCCGAGCCTAGCACGATTAACCTCGTCTTTTTCTTGTACATGCTCACGTACTTTCCGACGTTGGCTCTGACCAATAGTCTGGCGCTGCACAACATGACGAATCCGGAGAAGCAATTTCCGCTGATTCGGGTGTTTGGAACGCTGGGCTGGATCGCCGCGGGCTGGATCATTAGCGCATTCGCGTGGGACGCTGCTTTGCAAATGTTCTATGTGGCCGCGGGCGCGGCTGCCGTGATGGGCATCTATAGCTTCACGTTGCCGCACACGCCGCCCCCCTCCAAAGGCCAGACATTTTCGGCCAGGGAGGCACTGGGCATCGACGCATTGGTTTTGCTGAAGCGTCCCTCTTTCGCCGTATTCATGCTCTCGTCGTTTCTCATCTGCATTCCCTTGGCCTTTTATTATCAGCTCACCAGCCGCTTTGTGGGGCAAGCGGGCTTTAGCGATGTTGCCCGCACGATGAGTTATGGGCAGATCTCCGAGGTCTTCTTCATGTTGGCCATGCCGCTGTTTTTTGCCCGGCTCGGCGTGAAGATGATGCTGCTAATCGGCATGCTCGCCTGGGTGCTGCGTTACACCTTGTTTGCCTTGGGGGCCGACGACAGCGTGGCCTGGATGATTATCGGCGGCATCGTGCTGCACGGCATCTGCTACGACTTCTTCTTCGTTACCGGCCAGATATACACCGACAAGGTCGCGCCGCCGAAGATTCGCGGCCAGGCCCAAGGCATGTTGGTACTGTTTACCCTCGGTTTAGGCATGTTTATCGGCGCTCAAATTTGCGGCCGCATTGAAGCCATGTTCACCACGGACGAGGCGAAAGCCTATAGCCAACAGGCGATTGAACTGGGGGCCGAGTTCAAACAACTACGCAGTGAACTGCCTGCTTTAGTCGGCGCAAGTGCCGAAGCAGCAACGGAGCGGATGGGGGAGTTGTTAACTCAAATCAATGAACTGCAGGGCAAAGCTTTTAACATCAAGCCGATGTGGAAAGAAATCTGGGCCATCCCGGCCGTGGGCGCGGGTGTGATTTTAGTTCTGTTCATGGTGCTCTTCCGCGACGATACGCGCAGCAAAAACGGCGTGAATCAAGCCGACGTGGCGGCCGCGGCCAATCGGGAAGAGATGATCTAGCGGCGGGCCGAAGAATTCTTTCCTACGTCGCTTTTCATCGCAGTTGGTATGACCGAGCCAACACTGATGGTGCCCATTGATGCCATGGCCGTTGGTTTAGGCTATGGCAACCGGCGCATTGACGATCGCTGGCGCCAAGAAACTTTTAAGGGCAGGCTAGTTTCACGTCGTCACGCAACGTGAGCGCCGGCCTCTTCAAACGCGTTTCGCCCGCGATTTCGCGGAGCGGTTTGCCGAAAGCTGGGTGCAGGTATTCGGGGTCGAGTTCCGCCAGCGGGACCGCCACGAAGGGGCGTTGGGGAATGTCGGGATCGGGAATCCGCCGATGGTCCAGGCTCAGCGTGGCCTGATCGAACAGCGAGAGGTCGATGTCGATGGTTCGCGGGGCGTTCTTGTAGCCCGGATGGCGAACGCGGCCCAGCGCGGTTTCCACCGCCACGATCACCTGGCGATGGAACTCGGCCGCGTCCAGTTGGGTTTCAACCAACACGGCCGCGTTGAGATAGTTCGACTGGTCCGACCCGTCGAACGGCGCCGACTCCCACACCTGGCTCACGGCCACCACGCGACAATGCTTGGCCAATTCTCTCACAGCGGCCGGCAGATTCTGCTCAGGTTCGATGTTCGAACCGAGCGAAAGATAAGCGCGGTGGAGGGGCGAAGATTCCATGGCCAGTTGTGTTTTCAGGAGGAGTGTTTTCTGCTAAAGACGATGGGCCGCCGCCCTGATCGCGGCAGCTCAATATAGCGAGATCGTGGTTCCATCGGCCAATTTGCCCGCGGGCTGGGCTCGCCGTTGTTCGCGCCCCAGCCATAGCCGTTCTTCGGGAGCCAGGCTGCGCAGGTAGAACCAGCGCCGCCGCGGCGGCGGCACAATATTTGGCGCCTGCGGCGAGGCAATCCAGGGCGATAGGATTTCGCCCCACGCCTGTCGCCAATGCTTGAGACGAATGTGGATCGGATCCCAACCATACCAGTTGGTTCGCTGCTCGACCGTGGGAATGTCGCGGCTGGCGCAGAGGGCTATTACCCGTTCGTTCAAGTCGTCGGCCCGCTGGCGAACCTGCGTCAGCGAGAAAGGGCAACTGGGAAACATGACGGCCCGGAAGACGCGAAACCGCGTTTCGGAGATCGCCAGACTGTTCTTGACCGGCAGTTGCGTGACCACAATCCGCGCCTCGTGCGCCAACAGCCGATCGAGGGTTTCTTCCACCCAGCCGGCAATCGTGGGAATCGAGGATCCATAGAGCAGGTCGTTGCCAATATCGGTAACCAGAGCCGCCAGCGGGGCGGGCGGGCGATTCTCCAGGGCCTTCCAGATTCCGCAGTGAAGAATACTGGAGAGCACGCGTCCGAACACGTTGGTGGTTACTCCGAACGACCGTCCATGTCCCAGGGCCAACATGGCATCCAGCGGGTGAGGCCGTGCGGCAGGGTGGGCCGTGGGAACCGTAGCGTTGGTTTCTGCCTCGGCGCCGGCCCAGGCTTGGTCGCCCCGAACGGCCTTCTCCGGTGCGTTCCCCCAGTAAGCTTGCGCCGTGGCCAGCACGGTGGAGACCCCGCGCGTGAGATTGCTGGCGCCCAGCAACACCACGCGCCGCCTGGCTGCCGGCTGAATGTGTCCGCTGCCGCTTCCAAAAGCAGGCGGCGGCGAAGGCTCACGCTCCCTCATCGCTTCCACCAGTCGTCGTCATCGGCTTCGTGGCCCCGGCCCGATCCACCGCCGTAGCCGCCCCCAAAACCGCCATGGGCGCGAATCATTTGCAGGGCTCGATAGCTATTAAATGCCAACAAACCAAACATCACGCCCATGAGTAGGCCCGAGCTGTAATCTTTGAGCCGAAAGAAGTGGAACAGGCCCAGTGCCGCGACCACCCCCCCCGTGATGGCCGAAAGTTGCAACGAACGTTCGATGCCCTGTCGAGGGCTCCGCGTGCTGAGCAACTCGCGGGCAACCTGTCCGCCGTCGAGCGGATACACGGGAAGCAAATTGACCAGTCCCCACAAAATGTTGATGAACAGCATGTTGCCGATCAACGCCTTGACGCGCGGCGGCAAATTTTGCATGTCCCAACCGACCCCGGTAACAGGGTTGGAAAGATTGAAATGAAAGCCAATGGGGCTGATGAACAGCACCAGAATCAGCAGCGCGGCCAGCAAGAAGCCGGCCACCGGACCTGCGAGCGCGATCAAGATCATGGCCTTGGGTCCGCGTTCTTGTTCTTGATAGCCCGACAGATAGGAGTCCTGGTCGTCGATGGTCGCCAGCCCTCCGAGCTGGTACAGAATAATTCGCGATCGCCCTCCAAAATGGCGAATAGCGAAGGCGTGCCCCAGTTCGTGGACCAGAATGGATACAAACACCGTCACGATGAAGATCAACACCAGGGCAGGGTCGGAATTGCCGCGCTGCCCGGCCAGCCCCAGCAGCAGGCCCGTCAGCCAAAACCAAGGGCACACCCGCACGGGAAAACCGGCCACGTTAAAATGCAAATCGAAGCGAGTTCGAGGTGGTTCTGCGAACATCAAGGCGTAAGTTCCTACATGGTCGGCGCGAGTTGGGTAAAGCTTCTCGCCACGGCGGCTGGCTCTGTCGGCATTGTTTTCGAGGAATTCTTCCGGCGGAGAGATCCAAACTCCCCCCACCATCCTCTGCCGGCAGCGAAGCCGCGCTCCCTTCAGCTTATCCGGTGCCGACGAAGTGCGCAAGTGACGCAACCTTCGCCCCGCGGGAATAGCTGGAGCAAACCCTATTCCGCGACAGCGGCCCCTGCCGTTAGAATTGGGGCTATTATCGCAAGATGACGAAACCGGCTGACCGAATCTGGCTGGCGAAAGCGGCTGGCCGGCTCGGTCCCATCGTCAGCGCCGTGATTGGTCTGCGTCGAATATTGGCACCTTCCCGTTTGTCAGGCAGAATGGCGGAACCTGACCTGCCAGTCCTTTTGAATGGAGCATAGCGGCAGCGTGAAAGTTCTCCTGAGCCAAGACGATTTGGTCGGCGGCATCGATCGCCTCGCGGCCGAAATCACCGAACGGTATCGCGACCTGCCGCTCACCGTGGTGGGCGTGCTGACCGGCAGCATTGTGCTGCTGGCCGACTTGATTCGCGTGATTGATATGCCCATGCGGCTGGGCGTGCTACAAGCCCGCAGCTATCGCGGCACGACCACGCACCCCGGCAAACTGGAAGTCAACCAAGACCTGGTGCCCGACGTGCGAAACCGTCACGTGCTGCTGGTGGACGACATTCTCGACACCGGCCGCACGCTATCGCAATTGGTGATCCAAATGCACGACATGGGGGCGATGTCGGTTCGCACGGCGGTGCTGCTTCGCAAGCGCGGACGGCAACAAGCCCCGCTCGAGCCCGATTTTGTGGGATTTGAAATTCCCAACGAATTCGTGGTGGGCTACGGCTTGGATTACAACGATTACTTCCGTAATTTGCCGTACGTGGGCGCTCTCGAGTCTGCCGACCTGGAGGCTGCCAAGACGTGAACGCCTTGCGGCTCGTGCTGATTGCCCGCCGCTACTGGCCGCTCGTGGGAAGCGATGCCGCCTTTACGGCTGACTTTGCGGCCAACCTGAGGACAGCCGGTGATGAACCACTGGTGCTCACGGCACTTTGGCATGGCAGTTGGCCGGCGCATGTCAGCCATCAAGAAACCAAGGTGGCGCGGCTCCCCTACTCCACTCGGGGTCGCTGGAGTGCCTATCGCTACAGCCGGGCGCTCTCGACCTGGTTGAAACGCAACCAGAACCGCTACGACGCCGTGTATGTGATCGGCCTGCGAGAAGAAGCTGAAGCCGCCATGTTGGCCCTGCACGGCGCCAGCCGCCCCGTGGTCTGCCGGCCTATTGCCGCCGGCCTGGGGGGCGATTGTCACTGGCAGTTGGAACACCCCTCGGGCGCGCGAATCAAGGCCGCCTGCTGCCGAGCCGCGGCGTTCGTGGCAGGCGATGCGGCGCAAGAGGCAGAGCTAATCGCCGCCGGCTATCCGCGGGATCGAATCCACCACATACCCCTGGGAGTGCCCGAGTTCCCCGCGGCCAGCATGTGGAACCGCGATCAATGCCGCGCGGCGCTCGTGGATTGCAGCCGGGCTTTCTACTTGCCCCAACGGGCGCCCCTGGCCATTTACGTCGGCGACTTGCTGCCCGAATTGGGCCTGGAAACGCTGCTCGAAGCCTGGCCCCGCGTGTTGGTGAAGCACCCCCTCGCCTGCCTGTGGTTGATTGGCGATGGTCCTCAGCGGGTTCCGTTGCATCAACTTTGCGAACGCCTGAGGTTGCATCAGCGGGTGCTCATGCCGGGCGCGTTCGACCAGGTAACCGACTTGTTGGCGTCGGCCGATCTGTTTGTGTCTCCCCAGGCTGCCGCTGGCGTGTCAGAATCGTTGCTCCGCGCCATGGCCGTAGGGCTGCCGGTCGTGGCGGCGCAACCGCCGGGCGGAAGTAAAAACCCCCTGGTTGTCGATCGGCAAACCGGTCGGCTGGCGGCGGGCGATGACGCGAATTCGATCGCCGATGCAATCTTGGCGGTGCTCGATGACCCAATTTCTGCCGGACGGATGGGCGCCGCCGCCCGCCAAAAGGTGCAAACCGAATACTCCCTGACGCGAAGCACCGAACTTCATCAACAGTTGTTTCGCCGGCTGTGCGATCCCAACTTTCAACTTCGACCGCAGCTTCTATCACCGTGACGCTCCGCATCCTGCATTTGTTAGACCACCTGCGACCTTCCGCCGCTCGCGCCCAAACAGGGCAACTCGGTGCCGGGCTGCGAGACGATTGCCACATGCACGTGGCATCGCTCGAACGTATTGCCGGGCGACGTGAGTGCGCGCAAGGCGCGGAAGATCTGCGCCAACTGGGGGTAACCGTGGACGCGCTGAGCCAGGCGCGCGGCTTCGACCCCCTGGCCCTGTTCCGGCTGCGCAAACTGGTGCAACGCTTCAAGCCAGATATCGTGCATGCCTGGCAACCCTGGGGGCATGCTCTGCTCGGATTGCCAGGCAAATCGCTGGGCCCCGCGGTGGCTACCGTGGACTCCTGGCGCAGCGATTTGGGCGGCTGGGAGCAACGCTTCCAAAGGGCCGGCCTGCTCCGGGCCGATCGCGTGGTGGTTCCCCTGGTCGAGATGGCGACCAGGTTTTCGCCCGTGCCGCTGACAGCAGAACAAACTTACATCATCAACCCCGGCGTCGATCGCGAGAGTTTGCCCAGCGAACCGCGTGTAACAAAGAAAGACTTGCTCGCCACCGTGGGCTTGTCACCCAATACGCTCGTCGTGGCCGCCGCGGGGCGAATGACGCGCGGCCGCGGCCTCCGCGAGTGCATCTGGAGTGCCGACATCCTCGGCAATCTCTTCCCCAATTTCTGCTTGCTCATCTTTGGGGAAGGCCCAGAGCGGCGACGGCTGGCCGCCTTCAACCGCCCGCTCCAAGGCTGGGCCTATACTCGTTTTGTCGGCTGGCACGACCTGCGAGACTGGTGGCCCCATATCGAGTTGTTCTGGCATTCCGACTACGAGCCCGGCCTCAGCCAGGTCTTGCTGGAAGCCATGGCCGCCGGCAAACCGGTGGTGGCCAGCGACACCCCCAGCCACCGCCGCTTTCTTTCCGACAACGAGAACGCCAGCCTGGCCGCGGTGGGCGATCGAACGTCGATGGCCAAATGCGGGCGGCGTGTCTTGCTGGACGAAGAACTCAAGCATCGGATCGCCGCGGCCGGCCAACAAACCGTGGAAGACAGATTTCCTCTCTCCAAATTTTTGATCAGCTACCGCGCGCTCTATACAGGCTTGGCAAGCTCACCAGCGACTCAACAGGCCAGGGCCACGGCGTAAAACAGCGGGCAGTTGTTGCGGGATCTCCCGTTCATGTTCGGGCAGCCGCGCCGCCGGTTGCTGGTAGTTCAAATAACAAATGCCCGCTGGTTCCGCTGACGTCCCGTGGTAAGATTCTAGGGAGAGGAGAACAACAATGTCACATGCTACCGAACCTGCAAAAACCGCCGCCAAGGCGATTCTTGACGCGCTACCCGACGACGCGTCCTGGGAAGACGTGCAATACCATCTCTACGTCCGGCAACAAATTGACGCCGGCTTAGAAGACGAAGCAGCCGGGCGCCTGATTAACACCGACGAGATGCGACGACGTTTAGCTGAACACAAGGCTCAACGCGGGAAGGCAAACAGTTGAAAGTTCGCTGGACGGAACGAGCTTCCAAGGATGCACTGGAGCAGGCGGTCGGGGCTGGGACGCCCTGAGGTTACGAAGGGCGTGGTCGAGGCCACATGCCGGGGCGGCCTTTTTTGTCATGGCTTTGGCCAAACTCCGCTGCTGCCACGCCCTTCGCTGAGGCTCAGGGGACGTGCCACCAGCCCGATCCATCCGAGCAACACTTGGCAAAACCCCTTAGTCGCGCGCCACGCCGCGGCTGCGCAGCTCCGCCACCACGGCCTGCACAATGCGATCCACCTGGGGACCAGTAGCTTCCGCGGCCCGCACGGGGCAGCCTCCCACCGGCTCGTTGGCAAAGCCTTCCTCGGCCAACAGGCATTGTAGCGTATCGCTCACCACGGTCAGGTCGACGTGCTGGCTGGGCGCCAGCGGCTGCCGGCCCACGCCCGTTTCAAACCCGCGCAGCCGCAGGGCCGCGCGAAAGCCTTCGGGGAAATCGGCCGTATACAACATGGCGTCGAACAGTTTGAGCAGCTTGTACTGCAGCACCCGGGCTTCGTCCAAACGCAGCGCCAACGTCAAGTCGTACAGCTTCCGCGTGATCTCGGGCACAATCCCGCTGGTGGCATTCGTGCCGCCGTCGCAGCCAATGATCAGCATCGGCACCAGGGCCGCGTCCCAACCGGTCAAGAAGCAGAAATCGGGACGGGTCGGCCGCACCGCCTGAATCATCCGCATCATGTGCGGCAGATCGCCCGAACTATCTTTGATCGCCACCACGCGCGGACATTCCTCGGCCAGCCGCTGCACCGTGGCCACATCGATCGGCGAGGCAAACATGGGAATGTTGTACAGCGTGACGTCAATCGGCGAATTATCGGCAATTTCCTTAAAGTACGCATAAACGGCCGGCGGGCTCAGCTTGTAGTAAAAGGGCGAAACAATCGCCACGGCGCGAGCTCCCATCTCGTGGTAAGCCTCGCAGGCCCGAATGGTTTCGCGGGTATTGGCCTCCGCGGCCCCCGCCAAAACCGGCACGCGGTTCGCCGCCTGGTCGGTCACGATCTCGATGATTCGCCGCCGTTCTTCGGCCGTGAACCGCGTGAATTCGCCCGTCGATCCGTTCGGATATAGACCATGCACGCCCTGTTCGATAAGCCAATCGGTATACCGCCGCAGCTCTTCTTCGTGAATTTCGCCGCGGCGATCGAGCGGCACCAGGTTCGGCGTGAAAATACCGCGCAGTTCAAATGTGTCAGGCATAACGACCGGGGAATGCGGGGTGCTGGAAGGTGTTTGGCGGGTGAGGTCGGCGAAATCCGTGGGCAACCGCGGGCGGGGCGGAAGCAAAAATCCTGGCGGAATTTCGCGCGCATACCCGGCGCCGCATGTCCATCATAGCTTGCAGTTGGCCTGCCGCGAGATACCTTTTTCGCCAGGAACTTTCTCCCAGACGTTACAACCCCAGCCCTCGCTGCGCCTGCCGCAACGTCGTAGAATTGCAGCGAATGGCATACGTCTCCCCGCCCCCCCCCAAGGCCTCCCCGCGGTCTCGCCAGGCAAAGTCGAATCACCGCGGGCGACCTCCCACCGATGTGGAAACCCCATGGAATTGTTGATCGTGGAAGATGAGCAGCGGCTTGGCAAAGCGCTGGAACGCGGGCTGCAAGAAGCGGGCCACATTTGCACCTGGTCTCGCAACGGCTCGCAGGGCTTGGAATTGGCGCAAACCCAGCAGTTCGACGCCGTGATTCTCGACCTGATGTTGCCCGACCTCGACGGCATGGCCATCTTGCAATCGTTGCGGAAAGACGGCATCCAAACCCCCGTGCTGGTGCTCACCGCCTTGGGCTCGGTGGATGATCGAGTACGTGGGCTCGAGCACGGGGCCGATGATTACCTGGTCAAGCCGTTTGCTTTTCCAGAACTGCTGGCCCGCCTGCAGGCTCTCTGCCGGCGATCCTCGGTGCGGCCGGCCCTCTGCCATCGCGCTGGCCCTCTGGAACTCAACCTCAGCACCCGCAAGGTCACTCGCGGGAACGCGGAGATCGATCTCTCCCCCACCGAGTTCAGCATTTTGGAATTCCTGATGCGGCACACCGGCCACGTGGTGACGCGCAAAATGCTCAACGAACACCTGTGGGGAGAAGATTGGCAGGGCATCACCAACGTGATCGACGTGCACATCAATCGGCTGCGGCGGAAGATCGACAAAGGACAGGACGAATCGCTGATTCACACCGTGCGAGGCCGAGGCTATGTTCTTCGCGCGGGTTAAACAAATCAGCCGCATGCTCCGCTTTCGGCTGCTGCTCTGGAACGTGGTCGTCATCGTGCTGACCGCGGTCGCCACCCTGCTCGGAATGCAAATCGGCGTCCGTCGCGCCCTGTTGCACGAAGTCGATACTTTTTTGCTAGACGACGTGGCGTCGCTGCAGGGCGTCGAAATCAATGCCCCGTCGCCTCCCAGCGTGCCGATCACGGCCCAGCGGTCGTCGCTGCAACATCACGGGCATGGCCGCTTTGTCGCCGTGTTCGATCATCGGGGCCAACTTCTGTGGGAAAGCGACGATCAGCCTGGCGATCTGCTCCCTGCGCTACCGCTCAAGAACCTGGGACCAACCCAAACGGCCGGCTTTCGAATCGTGCAACGCTTTGTTACCAGCGCCGAGGGCGCCCCCATCCTGGTTCGCGTGGGCATACCCTTGGACGTGATCGTGGAAGATGTGCAGCGCGTGGATATGCTGGCCGTGATCGTGGCCTGCATTGTGCTGCTGATTGCGCCCGTGGTGGGGTACGCACTCACCGGTCGCGTGATTTCGGTGATTCGCGATATTACCGATCGCACCTCGTTGCTCCGACCGGCCAAACTGGACGAACGCTTGCCCATTCGCGGCACCGGCGACGAACTCGACCAACTGGCCGCCACCGTCAATGGCCTGCTCGACCGCTTGGCCTCGTATCTGGGCCGGCGCGAAGACTTCGTTGCCAATGCGGCGCACGAGCTGCGCACGCCCGTCGCGGCCATTCGCAGCACGGCCGAAGTTGCCCTGGTATTCGGCCGCACCCCGGCCGAATACCAGGACATTTTGGACGGCGTGATCGAAGAATGCTCCGGTCTCGACCACCTGGTAAATCAATTGCTGCTGCTGTCGGAAAGTGAAGGCGACCGCCTTCGCATTCACGGCGAAAGAGCCCCTCTTCACGAAGTCGTTTCCCGCTCGTGCGAAATGTTCGCCGCCGTGGCCGAATCGCTCGAGATCACGCTCACCGTCAATGTGCGGCCGGCCGTCGTGGAAGGCAACGCGGCCCACCTCCGCCAGGTGATCAATAATCTACTCGACAACGCACTCAAGTTCACCCCGCCGGGAGGGCGAATCGACGTGAGCTTGGAGCACAATCGCGACCTGCGGCAAACCGTGCTCCGCGTGGCCAATACCGGGCTCGGCATTGCCGACTACGACCTGCCTTTGATTTTCGAGCGGTTCTACCAATGCAATAAGTCACGTTCCAGCAACAATGGCCGCCGCGGCACGGGCCTGGGGCTCAGCATTTGCAAAAACATTGTGGAAGCCCACAACGGCGCCATTGAAGTCACCAGCGAGCTCAATCAGCTCACGGTGTTCACGGTGACGCTCCCTTTCGCCAGCTAGGAGTGGCCGCCCTTTAAGGGTTTCTCGCCCCACCGTTTCCAGGTGTATTGGACTTTTGCAGACCCTTCGCAGCCGTCCTCCGGTGCTGCAATTGCCGCATTAATCGCAACCCGACGCGTTAGCGAGGGACGTTTGCCGGTCTCCTTCGCGGTCGCGTTGGGGCAAGAATCAGCGGCGAGGCGTGCATCCTCCGCGAAAGGGAACGAATCGAGAATCCGTTAAAGTCAGAAGGGTTTTGATGTGCTTTTCCCCGGTTTGGGCATGTTAGACTGGCGGAAACACGCCAGGGGATTCATTCTTTCCCCCCGGTCATCGTTGAGAGAATGGGGTCACTCGCACAATGGATCGTCCATTTTCGCACTCCTCGCTAGGACTTTCGCGGCAGCGACAGATCGATTCCATTTGCGACGCGTTTGAAGCGGCCTGGCAAGCGGGCCAGAACCCGCCCTCGGAGCTCTTTCTAGCTCGTGTGCCGCAATTGGAAAGGATGGCCTTATTAAGGGAACTGCTCCGCTTGGAGCTTACCTACCGCCTGGCAGCCAACGAACAGCTGCAGACCGCGGAGTTCCAACACCGGTTCCCTGAGTTTCCGGAGGTTGTTGCCGAGGTTCTCGATCAATTGCCGCAATTGGGCGAAACCCGCCTCCGCCGGGTGGCGGAACGCAGTTCCGCCCATCGTACGTTCACGCCTCGCGCTTCTACCGAACCAAGGCTAGCGGCCGATGACACCGCCCAATTTGCAGATGAAACACATGCTTCGCCGCCGCGAAAGCGCTTTGGCAATTACGAACTGCTCCAGCGAATTGGCCGCGGCGGCATGGGCGTTGTGTACCAGGCTCAACAGATGGAGCCAATCCGCCGCGTCGTGGCGATCAAGATGATTCTGGCGGGGCAATTCGCCGACCCCTGCGACGTCCAGCGGTTTCACGCCGAAGCGGAGGCTGCCGCCAGCCTCGATCATCCCGGTATCGTGCCCATCTATGAGGTGGGGCAGCAGGAAGGCCAGAACTACTATTCGATGGCATTTGTCGAGGGTGAAGGTCTCGCCAAGCGACTGATCGCCGGACCGCTTCCGCCCACCGAGGCCGCCAGCATCGCGCTGCAAATTTCGCAAGCGGTCGCGTACGCCCACAGCCAGGGCATCATCCATCGCGACCTCAAGCCGGGAAATATTTTGCTCGATGCGAGCAACCGACCCCGCATTACCGACTTTGGCCTGGCCAAGCGATTGACCGAAGACAGCGATCGCACGGCCGAAGGCCAAATCCTGGGCACTCCCAGCTATATGCCCCCCGAACAGGCGCGCGGGGAGCGCAGCAGTATTGGGCCGCGTTCCGATCTCTACGCGCTGGGTGGAATCTTGTACGCCATGCTGACCGGCCGTCCGCCGTTCCAGGCCGCCTCGTTCGAAACCGTACTCCAACAACTGATGCAGCTGGAGCCCGTTTCGCCCCGACAGCTCAACCCCGAGGTGCCCAAAGACCTCGAAACCATCTGTCTGAAGTGTTTAGAAAAGGATCCGGCCCGGCGGTATGAATCCGCCCTCGAACTCGCGAACGATCTGGTCCGGTTTCTTGGCAACAAGCCCATCCACGCGCGCCCCGTTCGCCGGCTGGAGCGCCTGCAAAAGTGGGTCCGCCGCGATCCCCGAACCGCCCTGCTGTTAACTGCGGTTGTGGCGGCGCTCACCGTGGGCGCCACCATCTCCACCGTTTATTGGCTGCGCTCCGAACACGCCGCCCACGAATTGCGGCAGACCAATATCAGTTTGGCCGACGCCAATCTTCGGGAGCGCGAAGCCCGCGGTCAGGCCACGCTCCGAGCCCAAGAGGCCGTCGAAGCTCGCCAGGCCGTGGCATCGGCGCTCGATCGATCCCAAAGCGAACTCGAGTTGGCTCGCCGTCGGTTGTACATCGCCGACATTCAACTTGCCGATCAGGCATACCACGAGCAAGACCTGGCTACGCTCCAGCATCTGCTCGAGAAGCATCTTCCTTCGCCCGACTCGGATGCGCCCGACCTGCGCGACTGGGAATGGTACTATCTCCGCAGCCGCTGCCAGCAAGACGACCTGACGTTCCGAGCACACTCCCACCGAGTGGAATCCCTTGCTTGGAAGCCCGATGAAACCGAGGTTGCCTCGGCTGACTCCAGTGGGCAAATCTTGGTTTTTGATCCCCACCACGGCAACGTGCGTCTCCGCTTGAATTATGGCATCGCCAAACAATGCCAACTTCACTGGCAGGCCGAAGGCACGTACCTGCTCGCGGTGCTCGCGCCAATCGAGCGGCAGCTTCCCTCCACGCCGTCCGAGCCCTCCCCGATTTTGGTCTGGGACGCCGCGACCGGCGAGGCAGTGCTTTCCGAAATGGGGCTGGACGCGGTTTGGTCGAGCAGCGGCGACCTTCTGGCTTGGATCGACGCCCAAAACCAGGTCCGCCTCAGGGAGCCGGCAAAGGCAGAAACTCGGCAGCTAGCTCAATCCGCCACCCAGCCGCTGGCGCTGTGTTTCAACCCCGATGGCTCTGAGTTGTGCGTCGTGAACAAAACCCACGCTCGCACCCTCAATGTCAGCACCGGCGAGATTCGCTTGGAGATCCCCCTTGCCAGTCCCATGCAGGCCAAAGTGGCCTGGAGCCATGACCAGCAGAATTTGGCCCTGGCCCTGCAGCCAGCGGCCGGCGGCCCGCAACCACTCATTGTCTACCAGGCGAGCGATGGCAAAGTGCT
Organism: uncultured Pirellulales bacterium; assembly: GCA_964445985.1. Lineage (GTDB taxonomy): Bacteria > Planctomycetota > Planctomycetia > Pirellulales > S012-138 > CAYUMU01. The sequence continues at coordinate 132,799 of CAYUMU010000001.1, forward strand.
ACACCGGTTTGCTTTCGAGGGCAATCCCCTGCAATTGCAATGGTCGGCCGACTCGCAACTCTTAAGCCTGCAAGCCTTCGATACGCTGTTTGCCTACTCGCTTCCCACGGCGGCCACCACCAGAGTCGCCGCTTATTGCAGCCAGGTGAACGAAACGGCCGGCACTCTTTTGGCGGGCCAGCGCTCCCTTCAACTGCATGAGATCGCCGCCGATGGAACCGCCGTGGCACGCAAAACCTGGTTGGGCCATATCGGCACTTTGCGAGCCATCGCCTGGTCGCCCTCGGGACAACGCATCGCGTCGGGCGGCGCCGATACCACCGTGCGAATTTGGAATGCTCAGCCCGCGGCAAAACCCCAACTGCTTAGCCCCGATGGCCGCTGGCGGTTCGTCGATGAGTATCCCAACCTGAAGATTCACGACACCCGCAACCAACAACCGCCACTACAACTGGCCCGGAACACGATTCGCCAACTGATCTGGGATGCACGCTGCCAGCGCCTGGCCATGTTGCACGTTCATCCCGCGCAATCCATGGCAGGCCGGCTTACCCCGTCCAGGTCCACGGCTCAAATTTGGGATAGCGCCTCGGGCATGCTCTCGCCCGAAGTTGAAGTTCCCCTGGCGATCGAATTGCACTGGGAACCCAATGGCGAACGATTGATCGTGGCCGGCCAACGCCAGACCATCGGTGTCGATCCCGTCACCCTGCAGTTGACTCCCCTACTTGCGAAGTTCACCCTGCCAGGCGATGAGCGGATTGTCGGAGTCGATCTCCACGAGCCATCGGGCCGCTTCGCGCTCACCCTGTGGAAGCAACTCACCCCGACCGCGCTCCGTGCTTATGCTGACAACAAGGATGGCAGTCTCGATGAAACCGGCAATGCCGTGAGAACGGTCATTGTGGACGCGGAGGGACAAGTCTTACATGCCTTTTCAGTGCCCGGCTTCCTGCGCAACGTCAGCCGCGCCTCCCTTTGGAACCATCGTGGCGATCAATTGGCATTCGCCGCCTGGGACGGTAAACAACGGGAGTCGGTCATCCTGGTCTGGAACCTGCCCGGGGCCAATCGCCCACCCGTGTCCCCCACACCTGCATCGCCATTCCCGGATGTCGATCCTGCCGATCTCCAGCTATCGAGCGACGGCTTCACCATGCTCCGCGGCCCTGGAGAGCGAGCGGTCTCGCTGCTCTGGTCGCCCAACGACCGCCGCCTGGCCATTGCTTATCGACCCTTGCCGGCCATGATTCGGATTTGGGATACCGAACAATCCGAACGGCTGATCGATATCGAAGGGATCGTGCCGCCAGGCAGTGAGCTGCACTGGGAACGCGACGGCCGCGCCGTCGCCTGGTCGGGCACGCATGGGGGCTACGGCATGGGCGAACACGACGCCTCGCGCGGCTATGAAGCCGCCGACCCGCTGCCGGAAGGTTATTTTCGCCTGCAAGAAAGAGCGCCCCCCGGCGGAGGCTTCTTTTGATGGCCTCCCCCCCACGACCAATACAGCTTGAGCATTTCCAAAATTTACTTGGAATCCGCAATCGCTTCCCGGCGTTCGATGTGCCCGCGCAGGTCGGTGGGGCCATTGTAAGTATAGTGCAGGCGTTCGTTCGCCAACTGCTGCCGTAACACCGCCGGTTGATTGGGCCGTGGTTGCTCGGCCACGTAGCGAACGGTTCGCGCCACCGTCGCGCGTCCCAGCGCGTCTGTCTGTTCGATCAGGGCGCCGTCCGCCGTGAACGATTCTTCCGCCTCGCCCCGGGTGCGCGTCCAGCCGAGCAGGGTTCCGTCCGCGTCGTGGCGATAGTCATCGCGCCACGATTTGGGAATGTCCCAGGCAGGGTCGACATAGTTCCCCTTCTCCGCATCGCCGCGATACGTAATGCTCAGCGGCTGGCCTTGGTCGTTGTAGGTCCGCTCTTCGTTATCCAGCGTGTTCACGCAGAAGAAAGCCGGGGCCGATAGTTGGCTTCCATTATCGGCGAACAACCCAATCTCGATTCGGTTCGATTCCATTTTCGACCCCGCCGCAATCGGCTGCCGCGGTTGCCACCGCAAAGTGACCTTGGCTTGCCGTCCACCACCCGCCGGTTCAATCTTCACCTGCTCGGCGTTCCCTCGCAGCAGCACCCAGTGAAAGCTGAGCGGCTTGCCAGCCAGGTCATGGCTCCCCTCGGCCGACAGCACATAACTTCGCGCGCCGGCTGTCGAACGCCACACCCGGGCCACGGCCGCCGAAGTATCAAACAGTTTCTCCCGCTCGCCCACATCGAAGCAGTCCCGGCTCAAGACAAATTCATCTTCCGTGATCACATCTAGCCGGCTGACTGGCGGCAGCGTTTCCAGCGTCAGGTCGTGTGCCAGCTCAACCATCTTGAGTACATCAAGCTGGCTACCGTCAAACACCGTGGGGTGCGCCGCCCCGCTCAGATAGTCCTCTGGCTGCTTGACCTGCTGATTCGAGCGGCGAAACACTTGCTGCAACGTGGGGGCGATCGTGCCCGTGGCGATCAATTTCTGTTTCACCTCGGGCCGCAACGCCGCCAGCGCGCAAGCAAAGGCTCGCAAGAAGGCCTGGTCGCTCCCCGACGAGCCCTGGCTGATGACCATGTAGGGCGTGTTGGCCGCATACACGTCGCCATGGCCGGTCGCCCTGGGGTCCGCGTCGTCTGCCCCTTTGCCGTTGTGCCCCGGATCGTGATCGCGATGCTCGGGATAAAAATAGATATGGTTGCTGGCATACTGCTCGGACAGCGTCACCGCCCCGCCTCTCGAGGTATAAGCCGCCCGCGGGTTGCTTCGCCAATAAGGCCCCGCCGTTCGAGCCGTCGAGGAATTGCCCAGCACCACGCCGTTGTACAGCCGCGATACTTGCAGGCCGTATCCGGTTTCGTTGGCGACCTCGGGCGCATACTCAATGAAGGTCAACTGCGGGAACTGCTGCCGCCGCATGTTGGAGTGATCGCGATCGCAGTTATCGTAAAAGTCGCCGAAATTGCCCGCGGCCGTGCCTTCGGCGTACCACTGGGCCAAACGGTCGCTTACTTCCCCCAAGCCAACGACGGGCCCAGTTTTCGTTTTTTCGACCTCGGGCCGCTGCCCCGGCAACGACTCCAAGGCCACCCGCACCTGCCCTGTTTGACGATCCCACCGCGCATTTGCGGCAGACACCGTGGCAACCCCATTCACCACTGGGGCCGCCTTTGGCCAACGCGGCTTGGCCAGGGCAATATTTGCTTCACCCCGTTTCACCAGTTGCTCAAACCGCGGATCGTTGCGCAGCGTCTTTAAGTCGTCGTTGCGCTGCATCAATAGCACGAACATATATTCCGCCTCGACGGCAGCGGTCAAACTTGCGAATGCCTTGTCGGTTTGGCCAGCCAGCGCCTGCTTGCATGCCAGGTTGTATTGAGCATCCGGCAAGAATGGGGCGGCGGCCACCGCTTGTTCGAACAGCCGCAAGGTTTCGGTCGTCTCGCCCTGCTGGGCTTTCGCCATTCCCGCTTCCATTAACCGCCAGGCAAAAGCGGCCCGCGCCGGATACTGAAAAGGCGAAATCGCCGCACGCTCTGGCGACGCAGGTTCCTTGCCGCGCGGACCTCTGGGGTCTTCCGCCGGAGCAACTTGGCCGCTGGGCTCGGCAGACGGATTATCCGCCCCCCACGCGCGTGCCGTTGGACTAGATTCCATCGCAACCCCCGCCAACCAACCGAGGGTCAACAACGCCAGCGACATTCGTCGGAAACAAACCATAGCGATTTTCGCAAAGTAGGCGGAGTATTCGGTGGCGGTGAAAAACGCACGCGATCCCCTCCAGCCCCCTTTGCCACCTCATCGCCGCCAACAGGCCCGTGAGTGGCAGACCGCGCTTTCCCGCCAGTTTCCTCAAAGATACTCGACGCCTTCCCAGGTTTCCCAGCAAATACTTTTGCGACCCGGCCCCGGCCCCGCGCGAGTATTGCCTCCATCGCCCACGCCCGAAAACAGGGCGCCCGCTGGAACAAAACTGCGATCTTCGCGAAGAAGCAAAAGGGGGGGAGGCCCCACGGGGAGCACCAACGGAAGCCGCGCCGCCGCGCCTATCCAAACAAAGCGGCACGTGGCTACCCAACCACGTGCCGCAAAGCTCGGCTCCAACTTTCATCGTGCGACAAACGAGACGTCTACTCGCTGGTCCACCTCAACCGCAACGGTCTCACACTTCCCATGGGCAGCGGCAGGTTAATACTGCTGACCAATCTTTTCTAAACCAGTCTCAGGCTGCCACAGGTATAAGAACATCGGCATCCGGGCGCGATCCAGGCCGGGGATGCTCATCGGCATCATCGCCGTGCCCGAGGGAATGTTGGGCGTGATTTCGTATTGCGTGTAGGCCCGATCGTTGCAGCGGCGGAACATCACGGTTCGTGCCCCTGGCCCCACTTGCCCCATCCCCTGCGCCATGGCGATCGCGTCGTCCAGATAGGCCACCTCGTCGATCAGCCCCTTCATTTTGGCTTGCGTGGCCGTGAACACCCGGCCATCCCAATCCTGGGCTTGCATGTTCAATTGCGGGCGAGACATCTCCACCGTATACCGGAACCGACTGGCGAATTCTTGCGCCATTTTCGTCAACAACTCTTCCGATTCCTCCGCGACCTCGCTCCGATCGGGCGATTGCGAGGCAGGCGACCCCATGTCGATCTTCTCACCCGCCCGAATCGTTTCCGCCGTGGATCCTTGTTGGTCCATCGCAAGTTGCAGCGAATACACGTTGAACAAGCAGCCAATGCCGCCAGTCACCGTGGTGGGGTGGGCAACAATCGTGTCGGCCGCGGTCGCCAGGTAGTAGGCGCCGCCGGCCCCGACGTCCATCAAACAGGCAATCACTGGCAAGCCCGTAATGCGTTTGAACTGCACCAGGTCGCGCCGCATGATGTCCGATGCCGTCACGCCACCGCCAGGACTGTTGATTCGCAGCACCACCGCGCGAATGTAGGGATCACGCGTGGCCGTTTCCAACTTTTCGCGAAACAGAGCGACGGGGTTCTCACCCATCGAATCCAAACCCAGAAAGTTCCGATTGAACATCATGCCATCGACGTCGATCAGTGCCACCTTGTAGCAATTGCACGCCGGCGACTGCGCCGGCAAACCCACGGTGCCCATGCGAGGCGCCGTGTTGTCCTTGGGCGTATAGGTTTTCGCCGTCATGCACCCCCGCATTTGAATGGCGCAATCCTGACATCCGACGATGGCCAAGAACAATAACGGCCACACAGCGTGGAAGCTTCGACGATCCATGTCGGCTCCTGTCGGCGATGTGCCGATTGTGGACAATCAGACAGCAGACTGTCTGTCGGGCGATGTCGTTGCCACGCCACGTCCTGCGGCGCGCAAGGGAAACACATCGGAACGTATGCACGAAGGTATCGGGCCGTTCCCCGCAAGGCCTTGAACAACCGCCGCCTCGTTCAGGCCATGCGAATTCTGCCGGTCGTTCCGAATGGAACGGCCATGCCGGTTGGGTGATCGCTCAGCCCGCTGGGGAACGCCGGCGGCGCCCCAGCAACACCCTGAAACAGGGCCGTGCAGCCCCCAGCCCCGGAGGTCGCGCCCCTCAAATTTTGCCCCCAATCCGGCCCTTCCCACGCCAAACAAACCTTGTTTTCGTATGGGTATCTATGCGTTCTGGGCAAGATCGCCCAATTCCGCCGCAATTCATGAAAGTTGACGCCGACCGCTGGGTATTCTCAGAATAGGCAGGTCGGTTCGCAGCGAGTAACCGTGGGCAGCTTGGGGGGCAGAATCGATTGTGGTCAGTCATATTAGCTCTTCAAGGGCCGACCGATGGCCGAAATGTCCGCAGAATCGGGTGATTTGCCCCTGGAAATCGCCCATTGGATCGATGCCGCGTGCGACCGGTTCGAGTCTGCCCTCAAAGCCGGCGCGCCGCGGCAAATTGAGCAGGTGCTATCGACCGCTCCCGAGGCCGCGCGCCCGCCGCTGCTGCGCGAATTGCTGCAGATAGAAATCTTCTACCTCGCCCAATCGGGGCTCCCCCCGTCTCAAGCGGACTATCTCGCGCGCTTTCCCCATCACGCGAACCTGGTCGCTGCCGCATTCCAGGCCGCGGCGCCTCGCCTGGAACCTCCTACCGAGCAACCGCTCAATCGGCCGGCCGCCCCCGAGCGGTCTCCTCAGCCGCTCCCCAAGTCGGCTCCCCACGCTGGCAAGTCTCCGCGGCCGCCGGAACCTCGCTTGGCCGAGCGCCAACGCAATCAGCAAATGTTGCTGGCGGTGCTCGCGCTACAGAATGGGCTGATCGAGTTGCCGCAACTCATCCCGGCACTCGAGCATTGGGTGGCTCATAAAGAACAGGAACTCGGTCAAATTCTCTGCGATCAGCAAGTTCTCTCGGCAGATGATTGCGAGCTTCTGTCCGCCTTGGTCGCCGTGCATTTGCGATTGCACGGAGACGAACCGCGCAAGAGCCTGGCCGCGCTCAGCTCGCTGGGCCCCCTCCGCGAACAGATCGATGCCGCCGTCGACGATGCCGACGTTCATGCCAGCTTGATGCTCGTGGGAGCCGCCGGCCTGGCGGCCGATCCCTTTTCCACGCTCCCCCAGGCCGTCGCTCGCGCCGGGCTTGCCGCGAAACCATCGCCCGCGGTGGCCGGCACTCATCCGCACGACGGCGCCACCACGTCGGACCAGCGGTTTCGTGTCTTGCGCTTGCACAAGAGCGGCGGGTTGGGCAAGGTTTTCTTGGCCGTGCACCAAGAGTTCAACCGTCGCGTGGCCCTCAAAGAAATCAAAGGGCACTACGCCAACGACCCGGAGTTTCGCGCCCGGTTCTTGATGGAAGCCCGCATCACAGGCAACCTGGAGCACCCCGGCATTGTGCCCGTCTACAGCCTGGGCCAATACCAGGACGGCCGCCCCTACTACGTAATGCGGTTCATCCAGGGCGACAGTCTCACCGAAGCCATCGAGGCCTTTCACCAAACCCGGCCCGTCGATTCCACCACCGACTCGTTGCAGCTGCGCAAGCTTCTCGGCCGGTTCATCGACGTCTGCGAAGCCATCGAATACGCGCACAGTCGCGGCGTGCTGCACCGCGACCTCAAGCCGGGCAACATCATGCTCGGCCGCTATGGTGAAACCCTGGTCGTCGATTGGGGATTGGCCAAAACCATCGGCCGCGCCGAAGCCGCGCCCGCCGAAGAATCCGTGCTCTACGTGCCTTCCGAGGGCGACTCGCAGCCCACCCAATTGGGCACCGCCGTGGGCACCCTGCCTTTCATGAGCCCCGAACAGGCGCAAGGCAAGCACAACGAGCTGGGGCCCGCCTCCGATGTCTACAGCCTGGGGGCCACGCTCTACTGCCTGCTCACTGGTTGCACCCCCTTTACCGGCAAAGATCGTGAGCTGCTCCGCCAGCAGGTCATTCGCGGCGAGTATCCGTCGCCCCGCTCCATCAAGGCAGAAATCCCCCGCGCGTTGGAAGCCATCTGTCAAAAGGCCATGGCTCGGCTCGCCACCGATCGCTATCCATCGAGTCAGCACTTGGCGGCCGACATCGAACGCTGGTTGGCCGATGAACCCGTCGAGGCCAGCCCCGAAACGCCCTTCCAACGATTCTCCCGCTGGACCCGGCGGCATCGGGCCTTGGTTCGCGCGGCGGGGGCTTCGGCCGCCCTCGCCTTGGTGGTGCTAGGGCTGGCTCTCTGGATGGTGAACTCCGCCCGCCAGGCGACTTCTACCGCCTTGCAAAACGAACAGGCCGCCCTCGGACAGGCACAACAGGCCCAGGGTTTGGAAAAGGAACAACGCCTCCGTGCCGAGTCGCTGGCCAGCGAGCGGCAGGAACAGTTGTCGCGAATCCACGTGGCCACCGGAGTGCGAACCGCCGACCTGGGCGACGCCATGGGCGCTTTGCCCTGGTATGTCGAATCGGCCCGGCTCAAATTGACCGGCGGCCCTTCGGCGCAACTTCAGCCAGACTCGCCCGACTATCAGCGATTGAAATACGCCCTCGCCAACGCCCCGCAACTCGCCGGGCACCACTTCTTCCCCGAGTTGATTGGCTTCGAACTCAGTCCCAACGACTCGCATGTTGTCACGCAAGACACGCGCGGCAAGCTGACCGTAACCAATCTCAGCACCGGCGAGCAGCGGTCGCGCCAGCTGCCGCTCGAACCGCCCATGTATAGCATTACCGTGGGAAGAGGCTGTGAGCGCATCCTGATTTGCGACTTCGACGGCAGGCTTCGGCTGCTCAACGGGCAAACCCTCGAATTCATCGGTCCCGGGTTTACCTTCGCCGATCAGATGTTGCCGCCCGAGGCGTTCGACCCCGATGCCGGTCCCCCGCACATGGTCCCGTCGCCGCCCGATACCTTCATTCCCACTTCGCGCCGCCAGCAATCCCCCGGCTCCCCGGCAGCCCGCATGCTCCCGGCCACATACCCCCTTGCGCGTCAAGACGATGTGATCATCCCCTCGCCGCCGGCAGCCAACCCGCTCCAAGAGGCTGCCCCGCCGCTCCCCCCGGCCACCCCAGGGCCAGACCTCCCCTTCCCAACTCCCCAGTTCAGCAGCTTGCACTCGTTTCAATTGCTCCCCGATGGGCGACACCTGCTCATCGAGTACCGAGGGCAGGTGGCTTTGTGGGATGCCGTTGCCGGTCTGCGCGTTGGCCCCCAACTTGACTTGCATCAGGTACTGCAGACCGACCCAAACGACTTTGTCAACTTTGAGTTCTTGCTCGCCGAGCGGTGGGTCGTTGCCAACCGCAACCGCATTGTGGTGGTGAATAGCCGCACCGGATTGATCGAACGGAATCTAACTCGGGCAGAAGTAACGCCAGAATACGCGCCCAACTCCACCGCCGATTCGCGGAAAGCTCGACCTCCCCACGCTCGATCCACCCCCAAGCAGAGCGGGCAGTCCCAGCCCACCGCGTTCCACACCGCTGCCGCCATCCTGGCGCAGCCGCCAGAGGACGAAGCAGAGCAGGAAGAACCGGCGGAAACCGACATGATTACCCGACCCAGCCGGGGAGGGAGTAGCGAATTTCTTGTCCTGCCCGACCGCGTGCATGCAATCGCCGGATCTTGGCTCTACAACCTCCGTGATGGGTCGGTGCGTGAGTTGGGCATGCACGACACCGACGGCGCCTGGACGGTTTACAGTTCCGTCGTTTCGCCCGACGGTCGCACCCTTGTTCTGACCAACTACGCCCGCGATGGGCTCCACATTTTGAATTTGGAGACCAATACCTATTGGCTCTTGGAGAAGTCGCAGACCAACAGCTACTCGCTCGCCTTCAGCCGCGATGGCCAATACCTCGCAGTGCACTACACCGCAGCCGACGGACTCGAAAAATGTGACCTGCTCGACGCCGCCACCGGCGAACCAGCGTCCGCCCCGCTGCAATGGATTCGCCTGCCGGGCGAACTGTTCTTCACCGAGCTGGAATGGCTTCCCGATGGACGCCTCGCCGTGATGCGCATGATGCTGTCGGAACAAGCATCGGCCTGGGAAGAAGTCGCCAACCTGATGATCGACGTCTGGCAGCTCCCCCCGCGACCCGAGCGGCATCGCCAGCCGGGCCCCGTCGTTCAGCCCGAGCCCACCGGATACTCAGGTTTCTTCGGACCCGGTCGCATCATCAATCCCGGCAATCTGCTCCGCTCGGGCCAGTTCCATACGTTCGAACTCCAGCGCCCCACCCATGAGCCCGACTGGTTTAGCTACGTCGAAACCCTCGATGGTTACAGCGTCAGCCTCAACCCCGACGCCACGCTCGGCTTGTCCACGCCCACGCCGCCGCTCGATCATAAGTCGCCCGTAGTGGAGCTCAGCTTGCGCCCCGGCAGCCGATACGTCCAAACCATCGATGACGCCGAGCAGTGGCGATTGTGGGACCGCGCTTCCGGCAAGCCCATCATCGAAGTTGCATCGACCATGGTTCCCCCAGATCCTTCGGCCCGCCGCGCGGCTTCCATTCAGCGCGTCGGCTTCCATCGAGCACAACGGTTTGGTGAGCGTCGCTATCTGGTGCGTTTTTCTCCCGACGAAAGTCGCCTGGTCGTGGCCTCCGAAGGCCAGGCCCGGCTCTATTCGCTTCCGTCGGGCAAGATGGTTTCCAAGACCGCTTACGAAGGCCAGCTCTTTGCCGCCGAGTTCAGCAATGATGGCCACACCCTGGCCCTGGCCGTGCACACCGTGACCGATGGCGAGCTCAATGCCCCCATTCCCTTCATGCTGCCCCCGGCGCCCGCGGATGACCCCGATGCAGCGCCCCCAGCGCCTCCAGCGCCCAGTGCCCCTTCAGCACAGGTCATTCCGCCGGCCATCTCGTTCGTCGCCCAATCAGCGATGCGGCCCGCCACCATGCCCGTGGCCTTTCAAGACCCCGAGCCGGCCGCCGACGAACCTCTTCACTCCGGCTCCGTCGTCCGCTTGTGGGACGCCCAAGTGGGGCAACCGCTCAGCGGCTGGCTTCCGTTGACGGGTCGCAACCCTTCCCTCCGGTTCGACCACACTGGCAGCCAGCTTCTGGCGATAACCTACACAAAGTCCGACGACCAGAGTCAACTCCAAGGCGACGTGTTCGCCACCCCCTCGGGCCAACAAACCGCAAAGCTCTCCAACATCCGCGGCAACGTCTTTCTCGATGCCCGCTTTTCGGCCAATGGCCAGCAACTCATCACCGTGGTCGCCGCGGGTGGTTTGTTCGATACCGAAGGCAGTTCCATCGAACTCTGGAACGCCACCTCGGGCGCATCGGTTCGGCGGTGGTTCAGCCACGCCCGTCGGCACGAACGGCTCGCGGACCTCAGTGCCGATGGTCAACGAATTGTGCTGGCCATCACGCCCAATCAATTGCAGGTCCGCGGCATTGTCGACGATCGCCCCATTTCTCCACCGATTCGGACCCCGGGCGAACTGCTCGAAGTCCGCTTCGCCGAGGACGATCGTTACGTGCAATCGCTCAGTCAATATGCCGAACCCGATCTCACCCATCTCATGGCCGGCCCCGTGGTCCCATATCACAATAGCTCTCCCGAATCTGGCAACCCGGAAGGCCCCGCCTCCGAACCCTCCCTGGGCGAAGCGCAGCCTCCGCTCCTCCGCAAGCCCAGGCCGCCAGCCCCGCAATCTCGGCTGTGGGATGCCGCTTCCGGTCAGGCCATTTCGTCCCCGCCATGGCATTTGCGAATTTACGCGGCCGATGTCCAGGTGCCGCCGATCAACGACCTCACCTCGCTGGCCCGTTCCCTCGCCGAACGCCGCATCGATGAAGTCGGCGCGCTCATTCCGCTCACGCTCGAAGAATTGCGAACCGTTCGCCAGGACACCGGCCAGGCACATTTCCGCGGCCCGCTACCTCCGGCCGTTCACTCCCAGCAACAGGCCGCGATCGCCTGGCAGGCTTGGGAAGATGGCAACGTGTTGGCGGCGGTATCGGCCTGGACGCAACTATGCACGTTGCAACCCCAGCAACTTGCCTGGCGGCGACAACTGGCCCTCAACATGGTCGAGGCCGCCCGCGCCTCCACCTTTACCGCCGCCCAGTGGGAAGCCATCGAGCAGGGACTTGCTCCGGCCCAACTGCTGCAAGTTCGCACGGCCGAAAACCTCTCCGCCGAGGCCCTCGTGCGCCTGAGGGCTGGCGATCATGCCGGCTATCGCTCGGCCTGCGAACGATTGGCCGCCCGCTACCTGGCATCGGCCGACCCCGTGGAACAACGCTGGCTGCGGCAAACCGTGCTGACAGGCCCGGCGGCATTGTCCAACCTCGCCCGCTTGAAATCCCTGCTCAAAGAGCCCGACGATCTCGCGCTATACCAACTGCGGCTTGGAAACTACGCCGTGGCCCGGCATACGCTCGAGACCGGTGATGCCTTCCGAGCCGATGCTTACCCGAGAATTGAACTCATCCGACTCCTGATTGACCATCAAGCCTGGCGACAAGCAGGCCCCGCCCTGGGTTCGGCGCTCGCCGTGCAAGGTTGCTGCGATGTCGAAGCCCTGCTCCCCTTGAGAACGGAGATCTACGGATTGGGCGAGCTATCAGGCGACGAAGCAGCGCCGCCTCCCTCGCCCCAAGCCTCCGCGTTCCTCCGGCCCGCCATATTTCGCCGGCGACAAGACGTTGAACGTCAAGCGGCCGCCGACAGCGAAATCTCTCACCCCTGGTTACACGCGCTCTCGCTGAAACTATTGCTCAGCGAAGTGCTCGACCTCGCGCCCGGCCCGCTCTCGCCCGTGGGAACGCATGCTATCGATCCCTGGGATCGGGCTCCCGAACCGGTTCCCGAATTTCCCCCCGCGCCGCCCGCAGCCATCGCTCCGCCAGCGCCCTGACCGCCGCCCGGTTCCCCCCAGCCCCCAACATCCTCGACGTGCCCACCGCCCCCGCGGCGACCACTGTGGCGGAATTGGCAAGAAACCGGCGGTGATTGATGTCGGTCATGGTGTCGAGAGGGACCAGGAAACTTGAAATCTGCGTGGCAGCGCGGAGTGTGGGTTGCCATGGAAAGGGGCGCCCGTGACGGCGTGACCCCGCTTACCAGGGCTTTAACTTCCATCCCAGCACAAAGCCAATCCCCAAGCACCACAGGGCCGATGTTCCCGGATTGGCGCGAGCATATTCAGTCAGGTACTCAACAAAATCGTCCACGGGCTTCAAGCCATCGCCCCCAGCCGCTCCGGAAGATTGGCTCGCCTGCGAGCGCGAACCCAGGTTTTGCGACGCCGTTCTTCGTTCATTCGCTGCGGAACTCACGGGGATACCTCGTTGGTAAGGGTTTTTAGAATTTGATTTTTCGTCGGAGTCTTATGTTCGATTTTCGGGTGCCAGTCCGATCTGCTGCCCCGCGGTTACTTCGGCGTCATCCGCTCCTGCCCGGCGAACGAGTCGCCAGGGGCGCGGCCGTCGCGTTTCCAGGTATCGCGAAACCACTGTAGATTTTGCGATAGCTCGCGACCCGAGCGGCGGAAGGTATTGATCCCGGATCGCAGCTTGCGAACTCCCAGCCAGGCCAGGATTCCGCTAATCAACAACCCTGCGCCACCTGCCACGGCAAACGAGGCCGATCGCGACCAGCCCGCCACGTCAAACAGCACCCAGCCCAACGCGAAAATGAGGCCGCTGGCGCCCGATAACAGCAGGATTGCTCCCGCCAGAACCAGCATGGCGCCCGTGAGCGAGGTTTTCGCGCTCTCGCGCGCATCGAGCATGAAAAGTCGCGATTGCAATTCGACCAACTCAACGACATCGTGCGCCAAGTCACCAATATTTCGGCGGCCGGCGGCATCATCATGCCCTGGCGATCCGTTTAGCCTCGTCGTTTGATTAGCCATCCTAAAACTACTCCTGCTGCCAGTCCCACGCCGATGGTCATTTTGGGATTCTCACCCACCTGTTTTTGGATGGTGGCCCACAAGGCGGCCCATCGCCCCTCGTTTTCCACCGGTCCCACATCGGTCGCGCGGAGCTCAGCTTCCCAGAACTCTTGTTCTAATTGACTCATTCGAACGCCCTCGCATTCCGATCGGCAGCCTCGTCTTGTTCTGATTCGTCGTCCACGACTTTCGACGCCATTTGCGAAGCGATCGTCCCCAACTGCCTGCCCGCGATGGCGATCAACCCGTGCATCACCGACGATCCCGCCGCGCGAAACAAACCGCCGATAAGGCTGGGAGAATGGCGATCGCTAGCTTGCACATTCAGCGGCAGCCGCTGGGCCACCTCGGCCAGGGTTTCCGCGTCGGCATAGATGACCCGCGCGCGCTTGGGCACAAGCAGATAGCCCACCGCCGCCGCTCCGGCGGCGACCGCCCAGGGGTGACGGCGAACGAAGCCGCGCCAATCCTTCAAGTCCTGAACCTTCTCGCGGATCCCTTCCACGTCTTCGGTCAGCTCATTCCGCACTCTGGCCATTTGACTGCGCAAATTTTCGGCCCCATTCGTTTCGCTCACCTGCATCTCCTCCCCACCGGGTGGATGGTTACAACACTTGGCGGCGCCGCAATGGACCGAAACCATTGCGGCGCCAGGATCGCCGACCTTGATTCTATCGCGATCGTACCAGCAATCCGACAACCACACCCGCCAACAAGCCGGCGCCAAAGGCCACGCCAACCGAACGAACAGGGTTCTTCTGCACCAGATCCTCGGCGCCCATGTAACCGTCGCGAACCCGCTCCGAAACGTTGTCGTAAGCCTTGTTCAGCGTTTCCCCGGTCTGTCGGGCGTAACCGCGAATGGTTTCGCCAGCCGCCGCGATGGCCGAGGCTCCGCTTTCGCTGAGTTTCTGCAAGAAATCGGTGATCGCTTCGCGGCTTTCGCCGGTCTTCCGTTGAATGGTTCCGATCAACTGGTCAAGGTTGCCATCGAACTGCTGCACGTCGTTCTCGGTGAGTTGGCCCCACTTCTCCCGCAGCTTCCCGCGAACCTCTTTCCAACTCCCTTCCAAAACTTGCTGATTAATCATCACGCGTTCTCCTTCAGAGTGTGTCGGGTCGGCTGGCATTACACTGGCCACCGTTTGGTCCCCAAGCAAAAACCTCACAAGTTTCCGCACGCAATGTTTTCGGGGCGGCTCGCTTGGTCAATGTCGCCTGCCCTACAAAGCAGATCGTATGCCACGGCGTGCAAGTCAATCGATTTCGTCACTTCTCCTTACCAACTAACAACATCCGTCATTCGCTTCCCGCCCAAGTCGTTGATCGATGGTGAGCCAGAATGGCCCACTTCTTATCAAGCCGCTGGTTGGGCCACCCACCAAGATATCATTTCCTCGCCGCTCACTGCCGTGGACGCGGTTCTTTGGCAAGTTTAGGTCCATCTTCTAGCGGGGAATCGCCAGCGCAGAAAGAAACCCGGCCCCAGGTGAGCGAGGGCCGGGTGTCAGGCTTAACGCTGGAAGTACTGAGTGCCTTCCAACACAGTAGGTTATCGCGACTGGGGCGCGGTTGTGTTTTCATTCCGCAGATCGTCGGCGGCGTCTTTGGTCCGCTCTTCCGCACGATGGAAGAATTCCTTCCCTTCGTTGACGGCTTTCTGCGTATCCTCTTTCATCTTCTGAGTTTCGATCTGAATGTTCGCGGAATCTGGGGAGCGGTTGAAACTGATCCAACCGATCGCCACCAGCACCAGAACAATCAGCGCGATGATTATCACGGCTCTCATATCGCACTCACCTTCCTCACCTGAATTTGCGTCTCATGGCGTCAGTGCCGCGTGGGGAGACAAGCTCTCCCCACGTTATCTCAGGGGGGGCTATACCGCCCGAGCGCGGCCCGTGAACAACGAGATCAGGAATAGCACCAGGAAAACCACGAACAACACCTTGGCAATCCAGGCGGCGGTGCCGGCCAAACCCACAAATCCGAGCAAAGCGGCAACCAACGCAATCACCAAGAACATCACAGCCCAAGACAACATGGCAATTCTCCTTCAAATTGAAAATTCGTTCGTCTGATTTCTCCCAAGCCAGTGATTTCGAGTAGCTTAGGTTCACTACTCGGCATGTTTGGCTTTATGTTGACAGGTAGAAAAGCAAGCGCCGTGCCAAGTGGGGCCGCGGATTCGCTCCAGAATGGCGAATGATAGCAACCACATAGAGAGTAATGGGTTACGATCCGCGATTTCGCTCGGCCTCAAAAGGCTATCCCCACAGGGGGCGCGCTGGCCTGTGCGGAACCGCCGCGGCGCTAGGTCGGCGAGTAGCCAGCATGGTCGCCTATGGAGCGAAAACGCACGCTCCAAAGCAGCTTGGCCGCCGGGCCGATGTGCGGATTCGCAACACGCGGAAGATCGCGGTCACCGCGACCGCACGGTAAACATGCGAGCAGCGCATGCCAAGGCGATCTACCCCGGCTCGGAATAGCAAGCGGAGCCCAGAAGCCGACTGCCAGCTATTTATTCAGCTCGTAACGCCGGCGCTGCTTGGCCCGTTGCGAGGCCGCCTCCAAAATGCGGCGTTCTTCGGCCGTGAGGCTATCGCTCCCCTGCTCGTGGATCTTGGCCAGAATGTAATCCACGCGCTCTTCCAACTCGGGGTCGTCCACGTCTTCGGGATCGTGAATCCGCAACTGCGGACGCCGCTTCAGCCGCCCGGCCGTTTTGCCAATCCAGGCGGTTGGCAGGGGTGTGAACAGCGTCACCCGCCACAGGTAATACACAAACCCCAGCAAAGCCCCCGACAGGTGAGCCGCAAAGGCAATATTCGCCACATCCAGCCCGCCCACGGCCTGCTTGTAGCTAAAGATGTCGTAAGCCAACCACCCCGTTGCCATGACCCACGCCGGCAGCGGGACCACGCCCCAAAGCAAAACGGTTCGGGTAGGAAAATGGCACACAAAGACCACGATCACGCCCGCAATGGCGCCCGATGCTCCCACGGCAACCCCCATGGTGTTGCCCATAATGAGCTGCTCGGAGAGTACCCAACACAGGTTGGAAAGAATCAGGGTGGAGAAGTAAAGCTGCAGAAAGGCATTCTTGCCGTGAATCACCTCGACATCGCGCCCAAAGAAAAACAGGGCGAGCATGTTGAACAGCAGATGGAAGAAATCGCCATGCAGAAAGCCGGCGGTAATAAACTGCCACAGCTCCCAGGTCTGAAACACATTCGCGTGCAGCGCCAGGTGACTGATTAGCGGTGACCCCTGACCGGGGTTCTTTAAAATCAACTCGAGCAGGAAGATGGCCGAGTTGATGATGATCAGGTTCACGACCACCGAGCGGCTGCCGGTGAGTGAAATCCCTTTCGGTTCTTCGCGGTAATACTCGCGGTCGTAAATGCCCATACTTTGGACGAATTGCGCAAAAGGAACCGCCGGTCCCCACCAGGGAAGGACCCGCTTGGTGGACTGGGATCAGCTTCGTGAGATTATTCTACACAACGGCCACCGCAGGGCCTACACGTTTCCCTGCAATGGGTGGCCTATTTGCCCGCCACGGGGGCAAAATTCGCGCCTGCTCCCCCCATCAGACACGTTTCTCCTCTGCCTGCCCGCGGTCAGCAAACGTCAGCCGCCAGCTCCAACTCAGCGCGGCCACCAACAGGGCATGTTCGGCCAATCCGAACGATAAAGACAGCGTCAGGGCCTGGGTGCTGCCGTGTGCGGAGAGAGCGCCCACCGGATCGAGCACGCCGGCCAACAGGTAGCCCCCCAACACAATCAATAGCATCAATAATGCCCAGCGGAGTTTGGCAGGCGGCCGACTCCCCAACCTGGCCCACAGCGCGCCCAGCGTAACCGCCGAGAAAGTTCCCCCCACGGCTAGCATCTCGGGAGTTGGCAGGTAACTCCGCAAATCGGGCGAGGTGGCCACTCCCAGCACGCCGGCAGCCACCGCCGTGATCCACATCAACTCGCCCAGAGAAAATCGCAACGGCCCAGCGGCCGCTCGCCGCGCCACGATCAAAATGGCCGCCACCTTGAGCATTTCCAACAACAGCAAATTGCCCAGCGGCCAGCCCGTCCGCGCCATAAATGCCCCGCTTACCGCGTAGCCCAGCAGCCAGGCCCACGCTGGCGTCAATAGCCGCAACGGCAGCGGGTGGTTGCTTACGGCGGCCCAGGCGGCAGCCAGGTTCGTGGCGGTAATCGCCACGGCAAAAGCCACCACTTCCAGCAGCGGGGGGAGGGGGAAAAGCGGGTGCGAATCAAACACGTTCGTCCTCTCGTTTAACTCAACTCGAAAATGCACCCACTCTCAACCCGACTCGCCGTTCGTTGCTTGCGGCAGGGGCAATAGTCCTGCGTTGGGCTCCGCGCCAGAACTCGCGACGGCACAACTCGCGCTCTGCCCACGCCCCGCCTTGGCCGCCATGCTCTTCAGCACCCACAGCACCAGCAGCACATATACTCCGCAAGCCACGAGCAGCGGGTAGACCAATTGCGGAAACGACGTCAGCAGTTCATCGGCCAGGTAGGCTTGCGCGAAGCAGAGCGGCGCCATGCCGAGCGCCGTGCCTGCCATCACCTTCCATACCGAAATCTTCGTCAACCCGGCCGCGTACGACACCATATCCGACGACGTTAACGGGTTGACCCGCAGCAAGGCCACAATCCATAGCCCTCGCCGGTCCAACCGGTCGGCAATGTTTCGCCACCGGTCGCTGGCTTCCAAACGCTGGATCAGGCGTTCGCCGAAAATGCGGGTCAAGCAACAAGCGATGCCCGCTCCGAGCGTGTTCCCCAGCGTGGAGAGCAGCCCGCCCCACAACCCGCCGAAGATGATTCCCCCGGGAGCATACAGCATGGCGCCCGGCAGCGGGGCCACGACGACCTCCAAGGTTACAAAGCCCACATACACCACCGGGGCCGCCCAACCAAAACCGAGGAAGAACGTTCGCAAGGCCGTTAGTTTTTCTTCGGCCGACAGGCTGCCCGAAAACAGCGTGGCGATCAGTCCTCCATTAACGTACGACCACACCAACCCCGCCAACAGCAAGAGGGCAACTGCCACGACAATCAGGCGAAGATAGCGCACGTGGCCAGCCCAGTGATTTGCGACGACAGAACAGCAGGACGAACGTTCGGAAAGCTCAGCCTCAGGCGATCAGCGCATCGACCACCTGGCCATGCACGTCGGTCAGGCGGAAATCGCGCCCGGCGTAGCGGTAGGTCAACCGCGTGTGGTCGAAACCCATCAGCCTGAGAATGGTCGCGTGCAGGTCGTGAACGTGAACCTTGTTTTCCACGGCCTGAAAGCCAAATTCGTCGGTCGCTCCATATACCTGGCCCCCTTTCACGCCGCCGCCGGCCATCCACATCGAAAAACCGTAATGGTTGTGATCGCGGCCATTGATCTTGCCGGCATTCGCCCCGGCCTGGGGAAGCTCCACCGTGGGGGTGCGTCCGAACTCGCCGCCCCAAATCACCAGCGTTTCATCCAGCAGGCCGCGTTGCTTGAGGTCGCCCAGCAAGGCCGCGATCGCCCGGCTGCACTCGCTGGCCAGCTTGCGATGCCGCACTTCAATATCGTCGTGATTGTCCCAAGGCTGACCCTGCCCATGCCACAGTTGCACCATCCGCACGCCGCGCTCCACGAGCCGCCGGGCCACCAAGATCTGCCTGGCATGCACGCCCGGCCCATAGGCGTCGAGAATATGCTGGGGTTCGCGGCTGATGTCGAAAGCCTCGGCCGCTTCGTGCTGCATGCGATAGGCCAACTCGAACGACTGCACCCGCGACTCCAAGGCCGCGTCGTTCGAGCGCTGCTCCAAATGCCGGCGGTTCATGGCCTGCAGCAACTCCAACTGCTGCTGTTGCTCGCCGTCCGACATTTGGGCGTTGCGGATATGTTCGATCAGCTTCTCGATGGTTTCGTGCCGCGAATCGATATACGTGCCCTGGTACACGCCCGGCAAAAAGGCCGACTGCCAATTCTCCGGCCCCTTGATCGGGTAGCCGCCAGGGCTCATGGCGATGAAGCCCGGCAGGTTCTGGTTGTCGGTCCCCAAGCCGTAAGTCAGCCAACTCCCCAGGCTCGGCCGCACCAGGTTGGAATCGCCGCAATTCATCAGCATCAGCGACGGCTCGTGATTCGGCACGTTGGCGTGCATCGAGCGAATCACGGCCAACTCATCGGCATGCTCGCCCAGCTCCTGGAAAATCTCGCTGATCTCCAGCCCACTCTCGCCATACTTCTTGAACGTAAACGGCGAGGGGAACGCCGCCCCCGTCTTCCGTTCGGTGCGGAGGTTGCCGGTCGGCAGCTCCTGGCCGGCATACTTTTGCAGCGCCGGCTTGGGGTCGAAGGTATCTACCTGGCTGGGGCCGCCGTTCATGAACAGGTGGATCACCCGTTTGGCCTTCACGGCAAACTGCGGCGCGCGGGGTAACATGGGATTTCCCAACCGGCCCGCGGCCTCGGCAGCCAACGACGCCGAATCGCCTCCCACAAGCGACGCCAAACTTAGCCCGGCCAGCCCCATCCCGCTCCGGGCCAGCATCTCCCGCCGAGAAACCGGCAGGCCCAGGTTCGCCACTCGCGGTGCATGTTGAGTATGTTGATTCATCGGCGGCAGATTGGGTTAAGGCTATGGGAAAGCTTGTTGTCAACGGCCCATTCAGAGCGGCGTTTGCACTTTCCATCATACCCGCTTCCACCCAATCCGTCAGGCTCCCTTCCCCCGTCTTGGGCTGGCACGTCCTGAGCCCCCAGCAAAGGGACATCCGGCGGGGGGGGCACGCCATGAGCCCAAGCGAAGGGCGTGGCGCAGCGCCAAACAGCTCTGATTTGAGGTGTGCCAATCGGGAATTGAAGCTACTTCCGCACGGTCACCGTCGGCTTCTCGTCCGTGGCCTGCTCGCGAATCCGGTTCAGTAGCCGCACCCGTTCGCCGTGGCTCGGTTCTAGTTCCAGCACCAGGCGGTACTGCCGCGCGGCCGCCGCTCGTTCGCTGGCCAGCCAATGCGCGTCGCCCAAGGTCAGGTGCAATTGCGCCGAGAGTGGATTGTTCTCCACGGCCCGCTGCAAGAACTCAATGTACTTGGCCGTATCTCCCTGCTGTTGATACCGCTGGGCCACCGTCACCAGGGCGTCGGTCAAGGTGGGACGGTACAAGTCGGGCTCGGCTTCGATCGCCTTTTGCAGCCGGGCCAGGTACGCCTCGAAGTCTTGCAATCCCAACCCGGCCTGGCTCCATGAGTACCAGAACAGGCCGGCGTCCGCCTTCTTCACCTTTTCTTCCAGCGTGGCGTAGATTTCCGCGGCCCGGCCGTATCGCCGCGCGGCCAGCCAGATATTGGCCTTGAGAAAATGAATATCGAAGATATCGATCCCTTCCTCTTGGGCTTTGCTCACCTGGTACAGCGCCGACCGCGGCCCCGCCACGTAGAACCAGTTGTCGCGGCCCGGCACCGGGTCGATCAAGAAGCGGTCCCCCTTGATCTGGCCCGCCTCGCCCCCCACAATCTCGGCCATGCTCACCCGGCCCAGGTAGTTGTGCAGGTTGTAATACACGCTGGCCAGCTTGAAGTGATACACGGCCAGCGAAATGCCGAGCGATCCGGCCGTTTCGTAAGCCTCGGCCGCCTTGGCGAATCGCTGCTGGGCCAGATAGATATTGCCCAACTGATAGTGATCGTCGCCACTTTGGGGATTCAGCTCCACCGCTTTCTCATAGTAGCCTCGGGCTTCATCCAACTGCTCTTTCTGATAGTGCGCCTCGGCCAGCAAGTGATAGAGCGGATAGTCATGCTTGTACTTCAGCAGCGGCTCCAGCACGCCAATCACGCGATCGGGCTGTTTGCGGGGTGAGAGCAACTCGGCCAACTCCACGCCGGCCTCCACGTGATCGGGATTGCCGACCAGCAACTTCTCCAACACCTTGGTGGCCTCGGCTGGCTGCTGACCATAAATATAAGCCTTGGCCAGCAACAACTGATAACCCGTCTTGGCCCCATTGGCGGACACGGCTTCGGCCAACTTCTTGGCGGCTTCCGGAAACTTGCCTTGGAAGAACAGCTTGCGACCGTCCTCATACAGTTCTTCAGCCACCTTGGCCTCGGCCGCTGAAACCGGTGGCGCGACAACCGGCGCAACTGCGGCCGCGGCCGAAACCTCGGTCGCCGTAGCCGCTGCTTCAGCATCGTTGGCCCTGGGAGCAACCACGGGGCCGGGCGCCTCCTGAGCCCGCAATACGCTTGGCGCGAGCCCTAGGGCCACCACGGCCGCTCCCAGCGCGGCTCTGTCCATCAAGTATCGCAGAGCCGCTCGCGATTCAACATAAATCGTGGTCATGATCAACTTATCCTTGGTTTCATGATATTTTTTCGTGCACGGGGGGCTTTCAAGTGTTGCGCGCTGCACGCGCGACACGTCACTGACGGTCAGGCACGCCTTATTTGCGATAAGCCTTGATCCAGTTGATCTGCTCCTGAGCCACTTGCGCCTTGGGGTGCTTCCCGAACTTTTGCCGGAAGGTTTCGTAGGCGTCCATCGCATCGACCCACCGGCCCAGTTGTTCGTAAACTTCGGCCAAACTGTATTGGGCATCGGCCACGCGCGCGCTCGCGGGGTAGTTGCGAATGAAATCGCGCAGGCCGACCGCCGCCTCGGCGTACTTGCCTTCTTGCTCATAGAACTTGGCGACCTTCCAGGCC
Source organism: uncultured Pirellulales bacterium (assembly GCA_964445985.1). Classification (GTDB taxonomy): domain Bacteria; phylum Planctomycetota; class Planctomycetia; order Pirellulales; family S012-138; genus CAYUMU01. The sequence goes on from CAYUMU010000001.1 coordinate 154,927, forward strand.
GCGTCTTCCGCCACCGGCGTGCCGGGGAACAGCTTCACAATCTTTTGATAGGTTTCCATGGCCGCGGCCCGATCCTTGAGTTCCGTTTCCAGAATCACGGCAATTCGCAGCAAGGCGTCGTCGGTCTTGTCGCCCAGCGGATGATCCTTGGCCACGCGGTTATAGAGTTCCACCGCCTCGCGGAGCGCGTCATTGATCCGGTCCTGGCGATTGGCCACTTGCAGCGCGATCTCACACTCGGCGACCACCTCGGCCTGACGAGAAGAATTGAAAATATTGTCAACATTCAGATTCAGCCGGGAAGCATTCACCGCTTCATCCAACGCCAGCTCTTCGCTCTTGCCCGCCTTCTTCAATTGCGAACGGCGGTCGCGCTGCTGCTCCAGCTGTTGGGCTTGAATCCGGTTGAAGTCTTGATAGGCTCCGCGCTGCCCTTGCTCGTAAGCTTCGCTACGCACCTGGGCCACGGTGACCGCGCCCAGCCGCTGGGCTTGCTGCTCATAACTTTGAGCGACCAAATATAGCGCGTCGTCCGCAAGGGGGCTGTCGGGGTGCTTCTCGGGCACCTGCAACAGCGCCAGCCGGGCGTCTTCCAACCGGCCCAAATCGAGCAAGGCCCGGCCCGTTTCCAATTGGGCGTCGTCGGCCAGATCGCTGCCGGGGTAGCCGCTGACCACCTTCTTGAATTCCGCCACGGCCTTCACATTGTTGTGCAACTGCTCTCGCACAATCCGCCCAATCTGGAACTGGGCGTCGTCCTTGTTGCGTTCTACCTCTTTATCCGCCAGCAATGTTTGATAGCGTTCCAGGTTCTTCAGAATCTCGATCCGGCTCTTGGCCAGGTCGGCTTGACCCTCTTGCGGGAACTGCTCCAGAAATTCTTCATAGAGCCGCCGCGCTTCGCGCCAACCGCTCAAATTAATGCGGCACTCGGCAATCGCCAGCTTGACTTGAGGAATCAAATTCTGATTGGGGAATTCGTCAAGAATGCGTTGATAGGCCGCCATCGCTTCTTCCCAGGCTTCATTCGCCTGGTGGGTTTGGCCAATTTGCCGCAAGGCCTCGGCCGCGCGGGGATCGTTGGGGAAACTATCCACAAACACGCCGAATACGTGCAAAGCTTCCAGATAGCGTTGATTGTTCGCCAATTGGCCAGCGATCGAGAAAACCTGCGAGCGCACGTTTTCGTCGTCGCCATTCAGGCTCAAGTATTCTTGATACGTTTCCACGGCCTTCAGTGGGTTGTGCAGATCGGCCGCATACAAGCTGGCAATGCGAAACACGGCCTGCGTGGCCAGATCGTTGGTGGGAAAACGGTGCGGAATCTGGCTCAGCACATAAACCGCCTGGTCTTGTTGCGACAGCGACTGCAACTGATCGGCCAGGTTCCACAGCCGAGCGGGAAAGTTGCCCGCCCCGGCATGCTCCGGCGCCACCTCGAGCAAGTTCAGCAGCGCGGTGGCGGCTTGCACATACAACCCGCCAGCCCTCACGGCGCTATACCCTCGCGCCAGCGACGCCTGTTGTTCGTAAGAGCTTACCTCCAGCAGTCGGGCTTGATCGGCCCAGGTCCGTTCGTCGGCAAACTCTTTGACGAAAGTCTCGATCGCAGCCCGCGCCTGTTCGAACCGCGCGTGACGCGCTTCAAACCAGGCCTGATTTTGCTGGGCCGGATCTTGATCGCTGGCGGTCACCAACGAGGCGTAAGCCAGGCGGTCTTCCAGCGCTCGATAGGCCAGCGGCACCCGTTCGGGATCGTCGGGCCGGTCGTCCAGGTAACGTGCGATCCATTCCGCCGCCCGTTCCGGCCGCCCTTGCCCTTCCAAGAATCCAAACAACCAAAAGATCTGCGTCCGCGCCTGCTGCGACACCGGCGCCTGCCCCGGCGCAGCCAACCTGGCCAGCTCGATCAACAGGGCATAGGCTTTTTCGGCAGCCGTGTTCTGCCGCTTCAGCTCGGCTTGAGAAAGCATCGCCCCCGAAGGCAGCGTCACTTCCCCTTGCTGTTGGGCCATTTGCTGCTGCGGCTGCTGATTGAACCGCTCATTGTCGTTATTCAGCATGGCAATTTGCTGGCTCTGCCGCTGCTGCGACTGACGAATAACCGTGAGCGCCCCCGAGTCGGGCCGAGGTTGATTGCCATAGCCGGGGGTCACCGGATAGGGCACGGGGGCCGCTCCCCCACTCTCGATCCTAAAGGCGCCGCTATTACCGGGCGCCGCGCCCGAAATGCTCGGCGTAGGCAGCGACATTGCCTCGACCGGAGCCGGCGCAGAAAGCGGCGCGGCAAATGGATCGGTTGCGACTGTTTCGGATTGTGGCTTCGCTTCGCCCGCTGGCGAGGCGCCCTCCACGGGCCGATCGAAATACCAATCGTCTCCGGTCCATTTACCACCAGCGGTCAATTCACGCCAACGACCGTCAAAATCCTTGTCAATTTCTTTCAGTTTTTCCCAACTGGTCACGCCCCGCGGCGAAGTCGGCGGCAATAGCAGGCCCAGCCCATAATCGCGATCGAGCTCGCCCAAGTACGTGGCCGCTTCGAGCAACTTCAAATGCTCGGGCGAACCAAAGTTGGGAAACGCCGCCGCATACCGCGTGAGCACCCCGCGAACCACCGGCCAGGCGTCCTGTTGACCGTACAGCCTGGCGATGTCGAAAAAGATACCCTCCGCGCCGGCCACATAGTCGCCCGTGGGATACTGCTTGAGAAAATCGGCCAGGGCATTCAGCACGGCCGTGTGCGACGGAGTGAGCTCCTGGGGCGGTTCCGCTTTCTTCTGGGCTTGTCGCCTCTCGTTAAAATCGGCCTGCGCTTTCAGCACCAGCGTTTGCACCAGCACAAAATGCACCCGCTGGGCCGCGGTTAGCTTGCCGTGTTTTTCCAGGAACGCTGTCAGCACCGCTTGAGCCGTGTCGTAAGAACCAAATTGCTCGTAACGCTGCGCGACGGCCAGATAGCGCTCCACGGCGTTGGCAAAGTACGGACTCTTGGCATGTTCGCCGATCAGCTTATCGAGCACGGCCAACGCGGCCTGATGCTGTTCGAGCAGCGGCAGGCCCTTGCCGCCTCGAAATCGCTTGGCCGCCAGGGCCAGCGCCGTATCGGCCTGATGCAGCTGAATGTTCGCTCGGACCCAGAGTGCCCAATCCTGCAATCGGACGCCCGCGGCCCCTTCGCCCGCCAGGGCATCGATCACCGCCAAAGCCAAATCGGCCCGATCCAGTTGCTGGAATCGCTGCAGCAGAATTCCGGCTAGCTGAAGCACCACGGTCTTCGAACCATCGTCGGCGCGGTCTTTCATCAACTTCGCGGCCGCCGTCAGAATTTCTTTAATGTCGGGCGAAAGCTCCGCCCCCAAGCCCAGGTGCGAAGCCAGTTGACGGTCTTGCACCGATAGAGCTTGCCGCAGTTGCAACCGCAATTGAGCGAATTGCCCGGCCACCGTGCCGTCTCCACGATGGAACAGTTCGGTTGCCGCCAGCGCCGCCTGCCAGCGATGGGCCGCCGAATAGCGACCGATGATCGCCTCGGCGCCTTGCGAAGCCGCGGCGGCTTGCTCACTTTGCAAGGCCGTGTGGGCGTTGTGCCAGGCCTGGCTCAACAGCCGCAACGCAATCCGGTCTTCGCGCTGCAACTCCTGATTGGCCGTGGGCGCCAGCGTCGCCGAGGCTTCGGCAAACGCCTTGGCTCCCAGGCTCGCTGACGCCTTGGCAAGACCCAGCAGCAACTTTTGCCGCGCCTCGCCCGGCAGCAAGTCGTTAAGCCCGGCGGACAACTGAACTTCGAACGGTTCGGCTTGCACGGAAACCATCTTCGCCAACCCTGCCGCAAGATCATTGGCGGCGGCGTATCGCTGCACCTGCCCGATCACCACGTCCGCGAACTGCTGGCGCTGTTCCTCGGTCGTCAGTTTTCCGGCATCTTGCCTCAAGATGATAAATTGAAGTTCATCCGCCCGACTCAACGGCGTGCCCGGCTTGCGATCCGGTTCGACCCGGCTCCATCCAGCGAGCGCCTTGGCTAATTCCAATCGTTGAGCGCTGGCGTTTTCGAGCGCATGGGCTCGCCACAATTCAGCAGCCAGCCAAATCTCTCGCAGTCCCGCGTTCGCTCCCGCCATTTGCAATTCTCGTGCGGAAGCCCTTTGCAATAGTTGCGTAATCAGGTGCAGACGATCTTGCAGCTCATCGCCATCGTATCGCAGCCAGCCTCCACTCATTTTGATGGGCTTGCCCGCGACGTCTTTACCTGGGAGCGGCTCCGCGGCCACCATGGGCCAAACGATGGCCAGCATGCCCTCGGCATCGCCCGCATCGAGGCGGCTGTCTGCCAAAGCATGCAGTTGATTCCAAGCCCTGTTGATGAATTGGCCGCGGAAATCGCTCTCCGGCAGCGACTCCAAGGCCCCAGCCAGCGCCCCCGAGTACTTGGCCGCGGTAGCGTCGGTGAGCGCGGCCCTGGCCCGCACCAGCGTGGCCCTGGTTTGCCAAATCCGCGGCAATGCCGTGGCATCGCCCGGCTTATCGCTCTCCTTCGGCAGAAGCCCCGCGGCCTTTTCCGCGGCGGCATTCTTGGCCGCAAAGCTGTCGCCGAGAGCAAGCGTCGCCAAGGCCGCAATCACCCGAGCCGGCCCCGCGATCTTGGGGTCGCTGCTTTCCTCGGCCAACTGCAAGCTTTGGGTCAAGGCCCCGTTAGGATGGCTATATGTCGCGCTACTGTTGCCGCTCCACAGCCGAACCTCCGCCAACAGCAATTGGGCCGTGTGCCGTTGTGCTTTTGAGACTGGTTGAAAAGTCGCGGTCGCCAGCAGTTGATCGGCCGCTTGGAAGGCTCCCACCTCGATCAGCGCTTGGGCCTGCGATAGATTCTCGTCGAACGACCGCTGCTTGCCGCTCAGGGCCGCCACCACTTGCCTGGCCGCGGCATGCTCGGGAGAAAGCTTGAGCACCTTGCGATACTGGCTCAAAGCCTCGGGCAGTTGCCCCAGCTTCAAGTGGCACTCGGCCAGCGCCAGTTGCGCTTCGACCGATTGCGGCAACGCCTCGGCCGCGGCCTTCAACGTGCCCAGCGCGGTAGTCAGGTCGCCTTTCGCCATGGCCTGTCGACCCGACTCCAGGTCGTCGGCCGCATCGGCCCGCGCCACCCCGCCCTGGCTCAAAACCCCCAATGTGAGCGCGGCCAACACCGCGCAACGAAACAACGCCGAGTTGCGATACCCGATTTTCACGTCAGTTCTCCTGAACACGAACGGCGCGACGGCCAGGCCACCAAGGAATCGATCTTCAGCAGGCCCTGTTCGCTGCTGAACTCCCGCCCCATCCTCCGTGGGTTCCGCCGGAATCACGCTGTGACGATGGGCGACATGCGACGAGAAGGGCGGCCGTCGGCGCCCCAGGCTGGCTTCATCCATGGCGTTACGTTTCATCCCTTGCAGGTTTTGGGCGTTTCACCCCGCCCCCAAAGCGGGCAAAATGGAGCGCGGGCGGGCGGCCCACTGCTATAACTTGTACCGTTGAGACGCTCGGAAGGAAGCCTGAGTTCCGTAACGAGTTTGTAAAGCGCGACCATTTGCCGCGAAAGCGCGCCGGAACTCGCTCCCCCGGTTTGAGACGCCACAGCGCCAGCAATCGTTTCACCGGCCAGGCAGAATTGCCCCGCCCACCCCGCTCGCCAGCCGGCGCCCTCCGCGCCGCCTCCGGCGGTAAAAACGGCCTGGCCCCCCGCCGCCATTCCACAAACGTCCACGCATACCACGATTCTCCGGCTTTTCGCCCGTGTTGGCGCTGGTATACTGGTGGGAGTCGGAACACGCAATCCGTGGCCAGAATGGTTCCGATCCTTCAACCTTGCAATCGTATAACGGGGGTCCAGTTACGTGCCATCCTTGATGTCTCAAACCAACGGCGACGTTACTGTGATTTACTTCCAGGACGCCCAAATCCTGGATGAAGGCAAAATACAACAAATCAGTGAAGAACTGACGAAGGTTGCCGAGAAGGTTACCGCCGGAAAACTGCTGCTCAATTTCGGCGACGTTCGGTTCATGTCGTCTTCCGTCTTGGGCCGGCTCGTCAATTTGAACAAAAAGTGCAAGGCCGACGGCACCGATCTCAAACTCTGCAATATCTCGCCCGACATCATGCAGGTGTTCAAGATCACGCGGCTCACCAAAGTTTTCCAGATTTACGATACCGAAGAAGCAGCCCTGGCCGCCTTCACCAAAAAAGGCTGGTTCTCCCGCGGATAAGCCCCGCCCGAAGAATTACTTCCCGATTTCCTCGATAGGCATGGTGGGCGAGTTGCTATGTCTCTCATTTGTATATAATCATCTCTTATAAGTAGCGCCGATCTGAGTGAGAGCAGACGCGTCTCATACGGATTGAACCCCGCAGGGGTTTCCAGCCCGTAGCCGGCGGCCCGAGCGCAAGCGACACCGCCGGAAAACCAACGAAAAATTCCTATCGACCCCGCCCAGGGGTCGCGGCCGCGCCGGCGGCTGGTTCCGACCGGCTATCATCCTTCCAGGATGAATGCAGAGATTATGGCCCGCGAACCAGGGTTGTCGCTGCGCTCAAACCCTGGCTATAAGCTACGATCCCTGCCGGGATGAATACCTTGAGACCCACAACTTGCCCGCTAATCCTAGCTTGCCAGGGTTGATGCGGCGGTATGGATTTCGCGATTTCAATCAGTCTCGAACGTGATTCATGACTCGGGAAGTTATTTTTCGTATGATACGAAGCCTCGCCCGGCAACCCGTCGCGTAAGCGAAGGCAATATTCAACCCGACGCGTAAGCGAGGAACGGGAAAAACAAGCGGAAGCGATCCATGCCTTGTCCTCGCCCCTGGGGCGTTGCACCAAAGCTTCGTCGGCATCCTCTCCGACAGGCTTGCTCCCGCCGCCACATCATTATGCGCAGCCTTCCCTGCGCCGCTGCCGCGCCCCAACCCAAGGAAATCACCATGAATCCTCGCACCATCCTGGCTGCCTGGTCGGTTTTGTCTCTCGTCGTCGCCACGGCCACCGCGGCCCAGCCCATCCCCCTCATCAATTCCCAGCAGCCGCTCAAAGCCTGGTCGTTTGGCAACGGCGCCGAGTTCCCCGGCGCCAAGGGCGAGTTGGCCGTCGCCAGCGACACCTTCCAAGATCAGCCGGCCCTCCGGCTTCATGGCAACTTCAGCCAGGGCGGCAATTATGTTCAAGCCCAGATTCACCTGCCCGAAACCCCCGTCGAAACGCTCTCCTTCTGGGTCAATGTGCCGCGCGGCGTCAGCCAGTTGCCCATCCGCCTCATCGACGGCTCCGGCCAATGCCACCAACTCCGCCTCAAGCTCGGCGACAAAGGCGGCTGGCAACAACTGGTGCTGCCGGTGGACGAGTTCTTCCGCAAGATGGGCACCGCCGCCGCCCTCGACCTGGCGTCGCAATACGAGAAATGGTCGGGTGCCAACGACGGCCGCTGGCATCAGCCCGGCAAATTGCTGGTGTTTCTCTGCACCCGCGCCATGGGCGAGGAAACCAACGTGCTGATCAGCGACGTTCAGCTCCACCCCAGCCCCGCCACCACCGATGTCAAACAAACCATCCCCCTCGACGAAACGCTGCAAGCCGGCGAAATCGACTGGGACTTCAACTTGGGCCAGGAATTCCCCGGCGCCCAAGGCGGCCTGGAACTGGCGAAAGACCAACCGCAAGCCGGTGAAAACGCCCTGCGGATGCACGCCGATTTCCAGAATGGCGGCGCCTACGTGGGCCTCAAAAAATCGTTCGAACATCTCGACGTTAAAACCGTCAACGCCATCCGCCTGCGAATGCGCTCCACCACGGCCGAAAACTACTCGCTACGGCTCGTCGATGGCAGCGGACAATGCCACCAGCGAAAATCCATTCCCTTCACCGCCGATGGCAACTGGCATAACGTGGAAATCGTGCCGGCCAAAATTGCCGGCGGCGAACATTGGGGAGGCGCCAACGACGGTCGCTGGCACGGCGGCCTGCGTTTGATGGAACTGATGCTCAACCCCCGCTCACACGCCGGCAACACGCCCGAGTTGTTGCTCAGCGATATCCGCGCCGAGGTTGTGGTGGCCGCCCGCCCCACCCCCGCCGCTTTCGCGCAAACATTCGATGCGCTCGACGCCTTGCCTGGCGGCTGGACCACCCAAGGCGATGTGGCCCTGGCTTCCAGCGGCGCCGGCGACTCGCAGCATGCGCTAACTCTCCAACGCACGCTCGAAAACCTGGAGCAGACCACCCGTGCGTCGAGCCCCGCCTTCGCCGTGACAGCCGGCGCATGGCAAGTGCAGTTCGCCTGGAAAGCCGACCTCCACTCGCCCGACAATTCCTATCAAGGCAGCGTGGCGCTCCAAGTTCGCGATCGTAGCGGCGACCTGCTCGAAACCATTCCCGTCGGCCTGGGCTTCGGCAAGTCCGAATGGCAAACCGTATCACAAACGGTTACGTTGCCCCCAGCAGCAGCAACAGCCGTGTTAATAGCACAACTCAATAAAACCTATGGCGTCTTCCAACTCGATAACCTGTCGGCCGCGCGATTGAGCGTGCAGCCCATCCAGCAGCGGGTGGAAAGAATTCTGCTGGCGACCGACGCGGTCGGCAACCTCTTCCTGCCCGAATCGCCCATCGTGTTTCACGTCACCGTCGAAGCCAGCCAACCGCTCCCCGCCTCCCAGCGCGTGCTGCGCCACACGGTTCGCGATTACTGGGCCACCGATCAACTCCCCCCCGGCGAAGTTTCGCTCACGCCGGCCGAGCGCAAAGACGGCCGCTATCGCTATCAGGTCGATCTCACACTTCCGCGAGAATCGCTGCACTCTCACAAATTTTATGAACTGCACGTTGCCGTTCCCCAAGACTTGGGCGACCCCGTGACGGAGTACTCCGGCTTTGCCATTCTGCCCACCGCGGCGACCAAAGCCCTGCGGCCCAGCGCCGTGCCGTTCACCATTCGCAATTGGGACAGCCGCGTGCCCGCCTATTTCCAACTCTCCGACCGGCTAGGCCTGCGGCAGTTGGGCGTCTGGGGAGGCTTCTCGAGCAAGCCCCCGTACCAGCCCCATCTGCCCGGCGTCGAAACCATCGAAAAACTGAACGCCTCCTGGATCACCGGCACCCCGGCCGCGCAGATCGAACGCGAAGGCTTCAAAACCTATACCGAAGAATCGCTGCGGCAAGGCATGCGGAATTTCCTCGCCGCCTATGCCGATCGCGGTCTGGAAAAAATTGCCCTGGGCAATGAACCCCACGGCCAGGGAGACAAAGTCCTCGACAACGTCAAAGCCTACAAAGCCATTTACGAAACCGTCAAAGCCTACAATCCTGACATTCATGTGCTCGGCACGTCGGTCGAACCCAACGAAGAATACTTCCTCGCCGGCTATCAGAATTATCTCGACTCCTACGACTTCCATATCTATGAGCATTACTCCAAAGTCCGCGACACCATGCGCGAGTACCGCGCCCTCATGGAAAAATACCATGCGGTCAAGCCCATCCACTCCACCGAACTGGGCCTCAACAGCCAAGGGCAAACGCGGCTGGCCGTCTCGCGCGAAATGATCAAGAAGTGCACGGTGTTCTTCGCCGAGGGCGGCGATACGGTGTCGTGGTTCACCATCCAATACCCCGACCCGCAAGGCAAAGCCCGAGGTCAGTTCGGCGACTCGCATTGCGTGTTCGATTGCAAATACAGCCTGTACAACCCGCGTCTCGACGCCATCACCTACTACCACGTGATCAATGGCATTGCCGACAAAAAATTCATCGCCGAACAGCACGACGACAACGGCGTGCAAGCCTACCTGTTTGGCAATGCGGCTGGCGAAAACCTGCAAATCTGTTGGCTCGATGGGGACCGTCGCGATGTGCTGATTCCCCTCCCCGAAGGACAAACGGCCGACCAGACCGTAAAACTCCTGCACCTCGATGGCGCCCGCCAAACCTTGCACAACACCCTGGGCGGCGTCTCCCTCACCTTGGACGATAACCCGGTCATGCTGCTCTATTCCGCCGACCAATCGGCCCTCGCGCCGTCGCTCGGCACGCCAACGGCCAAGGTGGAAACGCCCCCCGCGCCCATCAAGCCCGGCGGCAGCACCACCTTCCAGGCGATCGGCCCCGGCCTTACCGCGTCCTCGCTTCAAACAATCGCCCCGCATGGCTGGAAAACCACCATCGAGAACGCCGGCGAAAACCGGGCGAAGATCACCCTCACGGCCCCGCCAGCCACCGCCTCCAAACAGTTCCCGCTCCGCCTCGTGCTGCTCAAAGCAGACAAACCCATCGGCGAACTGACCGTCCCCATCGAGGTCGCAACCCCGTAAACCAGCGGTCGCCTACGTAGACAGCGGTCGCCGACCGCGGCCTGATCACCGGCACGCCGCGGCGAACCCGCGCCGTCATGGGCCGTGGGACGTGGATGCGAAACGCGCTGGATGGGATATAACCCAGCGCGTGGTCCTTCCGCGGCCGCGTCCTATTGCCCAATAGTTGAATGAAAGAAGACTCGCCTTCTACGTATTTAACCCCGAAGGGGTTTGCAGCCAGTAGCCGGCGGTTGAGCGCAGCGACACCGCCGGAAGCCGGTGAAGAATCCCCATCGACCCCGGCTGGGGTCGCAGCCGCGTTGGTGGCTCGTTCCGCGCGGCTATCATCCTTTCAGGATGAACACAGAAAATCACAGCCCGCCAACCAGGGTTGTCGCTGCGCTCAAACCCTGGCTACGAGCTGCCATCCCCGGGATGAAAACCTGGAGGTCACATGCCCCAGTGGCACTTCATCAGTTGTCAGGAGTCGCCGCCGAAGACTTGCTGTAACAGCCTAGTGTTTCTCAAACTGAAATTGGGAAGTTATAAATTGGCCATCCCTAGGCCAAGATTAAACTGCCTCCGCCGCGGCGATACATCGCTTCCATCCGCTCGATCGCCGTCCACGCGCGCTGCAGCAGATCCCGCGGGTTCGCGTCAAAAGTCCTCTGTTCCAGCAATACCCATTGAAACCAGTTCCACGGAATCAGCAGCGAGCTGGCCGCATCCAGCGCCGCGATGAGTTGCAACTCCACGTCTTCCAGCGGTTGGTAAACGACGTAAGCGGCGATACCTTGACTCCACAAGGCGGAATCGTCCACGGCATAGCTGGCCAGCAACCGCGCAATGTCAGTGGCCGGATGATCCATCCGCATGGCCCCCAGATCAACGATTCCTGTCACGTCGTTCCCCACAAACAGCACGTGCTCGCGCCAAATATCGCGCAGGCAGGGCTGTAGCCGAAACAGCGGCTGCGCGGCATCTTCCAACTGCCCAATCACCCTGGGAGCAAGTGCCGGTAATAATTCACACCAGGCCCGAGCCGCCTCGTGCCAGTCCGCCTGCCCGGCCGCGGGCGTGAGGGAGCCCAGTTGAAACAATGCGATACGGACCGCTTCGCGTAATTGCCCCAAACGTCGCAGTGCATTCGGCGAAGGCCCTTGGGAGGCGGTGCACGGAGAGTAATCGAACGTCGCCCGATGGTAGTGAGCCAACGCCTGCAAGGCAGCAGCGATTCGCCCAGGCGACGGCGGCCCGGCGGAATCGGCCTCGCCGGCCAGCCAGGTTTCCAGCGACCAGATCTCTCCGGCCTGCACCACGCAGCCTTCGCCACGGCGATTGGCGACCGGCGAGGGCAAGTGACTAAACCCGCGTACGTGAGCATGCCAGGCGACGGATTGAATCCAGGCCAACCGCTGCGGCGTGATGGCATGGCGCGGCCACAACCGTAACCCCAGTTTCCCTCGCGAGGTTTGCAGCCGCCAGATGCGCGCGCCGCTCAAGCCTCCCCCTGAACCGAGAAACTCCACGGCCGTGGGCTGGCAGTCCGCGGGATAGCGCGCCAGCACGGCGTCGAGTGTTGCCTCCCAATTGCGAGGATCATGATTCATGCAGCGCGGCCCCTTGTCGCCGCCCCAACGCACTCCAGGTCAACACCAACCGCTAGCCGCCGATTTTCGGCGCGGCGCCGCGACCTGCCCTAAAGGGCTTCGCGCCCGCGGGCAGCGCGCCAATATCCGGCTGGCCCGCGTCGGTAATGCCCGGCGCCTCGGGCAAGTCCTCAGGCAAGGCAACGCCGGCATTGATCGCCGGGCTGCTGCTCTTCAGACGGTAATCAACCGGCTTTCCGCCGCTGGCTTCCAGCCGCAGCAACTGCGGATCGGCCACCAGCGAGTGGGTAGTGGACCCTTCCGGATAACGCTGCCGACTGGCCTCGAACGCCGGCGACTTGCGGAACTTGGCAAACAGTTGATCGGCGGTCGAAGTGGTTGAAGGGGCAAAGTACAGATTGCCGTCGCTCACAATGTCAGTCGCGGGACTCAGCGTGGGAAATCCCGGCAGCCGCGTGTGATGCAGCAAAATATTATTGAACACCCGGCGCGAATAGCCCTCCTTCACGCCGCTCAGCAAGGCCATGTCGGCCGAGCGCGCGCCGTCGGCGGCGATAATTGTGTTGTGATAAATACTGCTATTGGTCCAGGGAGGACTGCCGTGATCGCCAATCACCTTGCCATGGCTAATGCCAGCGGGCGCGCCGGCTTCTTGAGGGCGGCCGGTTTGCACAATCCCCCGCAAATCGAACACGTTGCGATAGATAAACAGCGTATCCCGCGTCGTTTCATGCGGCCCGCCAAATGCCAAAGCCGTGAGCACCGCCCCAAAGTAATTCTCATACACATGAATCTCCGGATCATTCGGCAGCAGCTTGTAGCGATGGTACATCGGGCTGAAATAGATGCCGTCGTCTTGCAGGCCGTCAATCACGTTGTGATGAAAACGAACATTGATGCCGCCAAAATAGAGTCCGTCATGAGCGTCAGTAAAATCGCTATAGGAAAACTCCCAATCATCGTTCTGCGGCGTGGCATACACCGACGACTCCTGCCCCGCCTCGATCTCGATCAGCGAGTGCGTGTTGAGCCGCGAGATATTGCGATACGGCCGGCCAGGGTAATCCCGCTTGCTGCCATCCGCGCGAAACGTCCAAGGGGCCACGTTGCCAAAGAGCGCCGAGCGGTAGAACTTGAACGGCCCCGTGCGGGCAGCCCGAAGTCCGTAGGCGCCGCAATACACCGTCACATTATCAAACTCAATGTGCCTGGCATGGTCGAGCACGACCGTGCTGTATCCACCTCCACGAACCACCACATCTTGCAGGCGGATATGCTCCGCCCCATCCAGCAGCAGCGTCACGGCGCGGAAGGGAGTCAGAATCAGCGGCGCCTGCCGCGGATCCGTCGGCCCCGCGTAGTTGGCCACGGGCTCAGGCAGATGGGTGTGCGCCAGCCGGCAATAGATATAGCCCGTCTCACGGTCGTACCACACGCCGGGGCCGCAGTACAAAGGATCAATGTCCTTCAGATCCTCGCCCGCCGGTTTGGCGGCTTGGATGAGCTCATCGGTGGCACGCAAGTCTTGGGCGTGAAAATACGTCTGCAAGCCAACCATCGAGTCGCCAAAACTGCCCAGCACGTGCCGCAAATTTGGGTACGCTTGCCGCGACCGGAATTCGCCGATGCTGGAATCAGCGACCGGCTCCCAAGCCTTGGCCGGTTCCTCCGTAAACTCGCGCAGACTGCCATCCAGAATGGCCAACTCGCCTGGGAAGGAACGAATGGTGATCGGCTTGTCCTCGGTGCCGAGCAAGGCAATCGTCGCCTGCTCGTAGTATACGCCGCCACGCAGATACAGCGTGTGCCCCGGCCGAAGTTGTGTCAAAGCATGGGCGAGTGACTTCCAGGGCGCCTGTTCCGTACCGGCGGCGCTGTCGTCCCCCCGAGCAGCATCCACAACAAATGACGGCCCACTTTCGCGCGGACGCTGCGTCGGCTCAGGCAGCGCCCGCAGCGGTGGGTGCGACATCTCCGCCGCCAGCGAGTCGCCCATCCCAACCGTTGGGGCCGAAATAACTCCGCCCAGCAGCAATGACAATGTCCAGCGCCAAGGGCGAAACAGTTGCGAAACAGGCATGGTGGATTCCAGGTTGGGCGGGAGAAGCAAGCAGCAAAGCACCGGGGGCCAACAACGGACCCATCATCGGTCGCCGGGGGGAAGGATGCAAGAAATCGCGGCCGAATCCAGGCCACAATCCGACACGGCCAGCTAGCCCAGGTGTTCCTTCGCGTCGAAAAACGCCTGCCAGTGAGCCCCACTCCGCCGGCGAATCACATGCTGAAAGTAGTGCCGCACCCGTTTCATATCGTCAGGCGAATCCTTGAGCACCGAGCCCACCAGGTGCTGCACCAGGTGCGTGGGCTGCATCTCGCCGCCCGCATAATAATAAGCATGCAAACCGGCCGCATAGGCCGTGGAAACCGCTTCCGCCGTGCTCATGGCCGAGGTCAGCGGCTCCAGCACATGCCCATCGGCAGTCTGCCCCGAGCGCAGCTCGTGGAACGTGGTCACCAGCAGCTCCGTCATTTCCCGCGGCAACGTCACCGGCACCGCCGACTGCGTCAGCAGGCGATTGGTTTCACTTTCGACCAGCGCCATCTCTAAATGAATATCCTGAATCGGCGCCACGGTTTCAAAATTAAACCGCCGCTTCAGGGCCGCACTCATTTCGTTCACGCCGCGGTCGCGGATGTTGGCCGTCGAAATAATATTGAACCCGTGCCGCGCGAACAGATTGCGATCGTTGCCCTCAAGCTCGGGCACGCTCATTACCCGATCACTAATCACCGACAGCAACGTGTCTTGAATTTCCAGAGGGCAGCGCGTGATTTCCTCGAACCGCACAAGCTTGCCTTCTTGCATGCCGCGATACAGCGGGGCCGGCACCAACGAGCGCTGGCTCGGCCCTTCGGCCACCAGCAAGGCATAGTTCCAGGAATACTTGATGTTGTCTTCCGTCGTGCCCGCGCTCCCCTGAATGGTCAGCGTGGAATCCCGACTAATGGCCGCCGCCAGCAACTCGCTCAGCAAGCTCTTTGCCGTGCCGGGCTCGCCAATCAGCATCAACCCCCGATTGGTCGCCAGCGCCACAATGGCCCGCTCCAAAAAACCGCGGCGGCCGACAAACTTTTCATGGATGCCCAGGGCCTCATCGCCGGCAATAAACTTCAGCACCGAGGCCGGAGAAAGCCGCCAGCCTTGAGGGCGAGGCGCCTCCGCATCGGCCACGGCCAAACGATCCAACTGCTCGGCATACAGAATTTCGGCCGTCGGCCGCTGAACCTCCGCCACCACGGCCAACGGAGCCGCCGGGTTGTCAGCGAAAGAATTCACCGCGGCCGACTTTTTCTTGGCCATAGAGAAAGCAACAGAGACAGAGAGAGTGAAGATTCAGCACATGCAAAAAATGTGTCAGGATGCCAACCTCTAGCGCATCGATTTCATTTCAAACTGTTTCCCACCGAGGGCCTCTTTCACATACACGCCCCAGTAGGGTGTGGGGTTGTAGTCCCAGTCCGTCAGGATCGGCGGGCCGCTTTTGGGGTGAAAACTGAAGCCCGTCCAGTGCAGCTTGTGCTTCTGAATCAGGCCCAGCATGTCGGCCGGCCAAGGGCAATCGGGCCCGAGCTTCTCTTTCTGAGCGCTCTTGGGAATGAAGGAGAAATCCTCCCACGACTTCGGGCAACCCACTTCACCAATGAAAATGGGGTGCTTCGCCGCGGCATCGAGCATTTTGCCCTGCCAATCACTCTTCCAAGGATAAATGTGCGACGAATACACAATGCCGTGGCCCCCTTCACGGTCTTTCAATTCAAAACCCTCAGACAGCCCCGAAAGGTCGTACCCCCAGTCGAGCCCACCCACAATCACCACGTTGTTGGCGCCGGTCGACCGCACCACATCCACGAGCGCCTGCATGCCAGGCGTGGTTTCCGACGTGGCCTGCTCGTTATTTTCCTTGGCATTCACGTCAGAACCGGTGTCGTCCTTCAGGTTGCCGCCGTCTTTCCAGGTCTTCCACGAAATACTGTGGGCTTCGTTGAACAATTCGAAGATCACCGCCGGGTGATTCGTATACCGCGTGGCGGCGTCTTTCCAGAAGGCCACATGCTTTGTGTTGGGAGCGCCAAACTGGTGCAAGTCGAGCACCACATAAGCTCCCCGACTGGCAGCGGCGGCGACGGCGTCATCCACCAGGCGGCGGTAAGCAAAGCCGTTGTCTTTGCCTTGCCAAGGTCCCCAACCAAACCAGAAGTTCTCCTTGACCGGCAGCCGAATCACGTTGGCGTGCCAATCGTCGATGGCCACGGGAATGCTGGTGAGAATCTTCTCGCCGCCAGCCGACCATTGCAGGCTGTCCACGCACACGCCTTGCAACCAAACCGGCTCGCCACCCACGGTCTGCAATTGATTGCCCACCACGCGCAGGGCGGGCGGCAACTGATCGGCAGGCGGCTGGCTAATAGTCTCCGAAGGCACCATCGGCGGAGGGGGCGGCAGTTGGTCTTCGCGCGCCGTGAAGATCTCGCACTGCGCCAAATCGAGCGTGCCGCTGGTCGCTTGGAACAGGCAAGGCATGATCTCCAAAATGTGTGCCTGAGCCGGAATCTCGAAGAACACGCTCTTCTCGACCCAGCCCTTGCTGGTGCCGCGGAAGTTCGGCGCCTTGGGCTGAGGCTTGACCACCTTGCCGTTCTTATCTTTGAACTGCGTGATCACGCGGCCGTCGAACCAGCTGTTTTTGCCCGGCTTGAGCTCGGCATACCGCGCCTTCACGCGCAGCTCCAGGGCGGGCGGATGCGGCGTGGGCAGCACGATCTGCCGATAGGCCATGATCATTTTATCCGGCTGGCTGGCCTCGAACCGCAGGAACGACACCCCGTCTTCGGTCTTCCAAACCGTACCTTCGGGGTGCGGCCAACCCTCCGGCCAGCTTTCACCGTTATCCTTGCGGAAGTCGCCGTTAGAAAGCAGCGATTTGCCAGCGGCTCCTTCGCCAGGCTGCTCCTGCCGAGGCGCCGATTCTTGAGCCCACGCCACACAGGCGGCGGCTAAAACAGTCAGCGTGACCAGCAGCGAACGGATGCGAAGCATGAAATTTCTCGTATCAGGAACATGAGACTTCGCGCCGCCGAGGAACGACGCAGCACTCAGATATTACGAAGATAATCGATTATATCATGCCAGCGGCGGAGGCGAACGGGGGGAATCAGCCAAACAGAGCCCGCGCGATCGGTTCGGCCAGCATGCCCACAATCTGCGTGCATTTCGGCCGCCTCTGCTGGCAGCGCGAGAAACGCTGCGCGGGGGATTGTTCGGAATTTTCTCCGCCAAGCGCCGATAACTACCGAAGGGCGCGGTGTGGCAAAGTCAACGGCGAGACCGCGGCCACCGAACGCCTGTGCTCTATTCTTTCGATCTTTTGCATTGAGGCAAGGCATGCGTCGCTGGGACTGCTATCGCCACTTGGCGCTGTGCTGCTGCACGCTTGGTGGGTCGCTGTTGCTTGGACTGGCCGCTGGCGCCCCCGCCCGGGGCGAAGATCCACGCTATCCCCTCGCTGATAGCATGGCCGCGGGCGCCGCTCAGCAGGTTTCGGTTGAAATGACCGTCACCGGCAACCTCCGCGTGATGGACCAGGGCAAGGTGCAAGACTTGGAAATGGCGGTAAATAGCCAGCAGCAATACACCGAACGCGTGCTGCAAACCCGGCCTGCCCGGCAATCGCTGCGCTGGTACACCAAGGCCGAGGCCAAACTGGTCATCGCCGGTGAAACCATTCGCCCCACGCTTCGCAATGAACAGCGGCTGGTCATGACCTCGGCCGGCAAAGACCATCGCCGCATGTTTGCCGCCCGGCAGGCGCTCACTCGCGACGAGCTCGACCTGCTCGACTTGCAAGCCAACAGCCTGTTGATCCCCATGCTGCTCCCCGACAAACCGGTGGCGGTCGGCGATAAATGGAATCCCGACGGCGATCTGCTCGCCCAGATCCTGGGCATCGACGCCGTGAGCAATAGCCAGGTGGAATGCGTGCTGGCCGAAGCCCAAGAAGCCGAGCACGCCAAAGTCATTCTGGCCGGCCAGGTGAATGGGGCCGTGGATGGCGTGGCCACCGAAATTCATGTCGATGGCACCCTCACTTACCACTTCCAGCAAAAATGCCTCACCGCCGCCAGCCTGACCGTTCGTGAGCAGCGAGCCATCGGACACGTGGGGCCAGGGCTCAACGTCACCTGCAAAATCGACCTCAAACTCCAGCCGATCACCACGGCACAACTGCCGGCCGAACTAACCGCCCCCGCGCCCACGCTGTCGGCCGCGGAGCAAAACCGCCTGGCCTACATCGCCCCCGCCAATGCCTATCAGTTTAGTTACGATCGGCGTTGGAACGTGATGCACGAAACACCCGACCTGCTCAGCCTGCGGTTGGTCGACAAAGGCGAACTGATTGCCCAGTGCAATATCTCGCCCATGAAGCCCGTGGCGCCCGAACAAACCCAAACCGTGGCCCAATTCAAAGAGAGCGTGAAGAAAGCCATTGGCGAACGGCTGGAGAAATTCACGGCCGAAGAAGAAACCAAGAACGCGGCAGGGCACCGCCTGGTTCGCCTGGAAGCCATCGGCGCCGTGGATGGGCTCGAAGTCGAGTGGCATTACTTTCTGGTGGCCGACGATCGAGGCCACCAGGTGGCCTGCGGCGTAACCTTGGAACGCGGCCTCCGCGCGCAGTTGGGCCAGCTCGATAGCGACATGCTGCACAGCTTGCGATGGAACGCCCCCAGCGAATCGCCGGCCAACTCGCCGCGGCCCGCGGTGCAATCGGCTCAACAACCCACTCCTGCCGCCCGGTAGTTCACTGGCGCTCGGGGGGCTACTGCCGGGGTAACCACGCCTTGCCGAGCGAAGGTGCTTGAAGCCATGCCGCTGTTCGAAACCGTGACCGATCTCGAGCGGCAACAGGCCACGGTGCGAAAACGGCGGTACGGCGTGCTATCCGTATCGGCCGGCCAGTTCGAACAGATCTGCTTCCGCCCTTTCCCCAAGCTGTTTTCCATTCAGGAATTCACGGCGATCGGCGGTTGGCGGCGGCGGAATGCGGCGGGCGATCGCTGCTGGCTGTACTTCAATCAACCGCGCAATCATAGCCAGTTTATCGCGGTGAAGTTCGTGATCGGCACGCCGAACATGAGCTTGCTCACACTGCATGCCGCCTTGCGAACGCTCGACCGCATTGGCCAGATCAAAGGGAGCGACGCCCTGCTGTGCGACGCGGCGAACTTGCGAATTTCGGATCGCATGCTCAAGCGATTCGGCTGGGAGCCGCACGCCCCCAGCCGCTGGCATCGCAACTTCATCCGACGGCTCTACCTGCTGCCCGCCGCGAGGGACGGGGCAGCAGATTGAATGCGATCTTCCCTCGGATGAGTCCTCTCTTACTCAATAATCCGTCGCACGAGCACCCCCTGCTCGGTGTTGAGGTCTTCGCCGCGGATAAAGCCCACGGGTATGGAGCGGTCGTAGATATAGAACCCCCGATGCCGCACAATATCGCCCGTATCCGCCCCCAACTCACGCCCATAGGTATAGCCATCGGGGTGGTCATTAGTGCGCGGCACGGGCGTGGCTTCAAAGAACCCCACCGTCACCCATATGGCATACACGTTGCTGGTGGTCGTTAACGTGTTCGACGCCTGGTTGAGCGGCTGATAGCGGAAGTAAGCGCTGCGGTTCCCGTCCACGTAATCCACGGTAGCATAGCCGAAAGGCGCCGCCGAGGTTTCATCGGCCGCTCGAGCGGCCAGCAGCGGTTTACTGGTGTTCTGCGGATCGGGCCGGAGCAGGGTCGAATCGACATATTGCCGATGCGCTCCGGTGAGGTCGATCCGCTTCAGGGCGTCGATCGGCACATCGTAGTCGCTGGCATATTGCCGGAACGGATTGGCGAAGAACGTCGGGGAATTGTCGTTGAGACGCAACGAACCCACGCCGCCGGTTCCGTAGCCCTGACGGCTTTCCCAAACGCGTTGCCAATGGGTATTGCCGCCGCCGGAGAGACTTTGATCGAAGATGGCGTTCCAAACCCCGCCGTCATCAAACAGGGTGTTCACGTTCACGCGGCCCGGGTCGCGGAACATGCTCACGCGATTGAAGGGCGGATGGTAGTGATGGCTGCCCCCCCCTCCGGCAAACAGGGCCGGGTCGAGCACCATTTCGGTCCCGGCAAACTTGCTAGGCACATGAATGAACTCGAACAACCGCTGGAAATTGCTGCGATCCGTCCCGCTCGTGGCCTGCGTGGAATTAAAGAAATTCAATAAATGGCCAAAGGGCGGACCGTCAGAATTGTCATTGAGACGTTCCTGATAGTGGTTTGTGAAGGGGCTGCGGCGCACGGCAAACTCATAGAGCAAACGCGAGGGGCTGCTGGCCGGAACCTGCATCAATTCCATGGGGCTCACCAGCGGCGCGTTCTTGATGTGCATCCAGGGGAACGCGGGCGGGCGAGGTTCGCCATAGTAAGCAGGAGCCACCCCGTCATCCTCGTCCCAAATGCCGTTGGTGGCAAAGATCTCCTGATCCTCGCCACTCCCAATGCCTTCGATCAGTCCATTCAAATAGCCAAGGCTATGACGGAAATTGTGAACGCTACGATCGGGGTTAATGCCGGCGAAGCTCTGCTGCCAGATATTATGACCGGCGCCATTGCGTTCGCGGGTGCGGAACTTGAGCGGTTCCTCGGCATTGGGAACGTACGTCCAGGTATCGGCCGCGCCAACGGGCTTATTGTTCGGATCGGGGTTCTCGGTGTCAGGCCCGGTGTAAATGCCGTTATAGACATTCAAGTCGATGGGGGCGAAGTCCACGGTGATGTAGGGATTGGTGTCATTGTTCCAGGCCCGATCGGGGTCGGCGAGCCGCTGCAAATACACATAGCGGAACGCCTCGCGCGTTCCCTGCGTGCGAACCGCGATGTCATCGAGCGGGGTGTCGATGGGCGGAGCATAAGTATCTTGATAGGTATAGGTGCCGAAATCGGCATCGGCCGTGGTGCCCGTCGCGGGGGGATAGTACGTTTGGCCCGGCCCCGGCTCGGAAACACTGAGGGGATGGGGATAATTGATGACAATTCCCTGCGGCGCCTTGATTCGCTGATTGCCGCCTTGCCAGTTGGGGTAACCAATCCGTCCGGTGTTGGAGACCAATTGATCGACCACGCCAAAGGCGGTGTAAGCCCCGCCGCCATTGGTATACGGGGCTTGCGGCGCGGCTTGATCCAAAAGCTGAATCGTGATGAGGTTCTCGGCGGGATTCGTGCCGGGGCCAGAATTGCCAAAACGCGTGGTGACGCGCGGCCCAATCACGGCATACTCGCCGCGGCCAATCCGAAACATCGATGCCGCCGTGCCATTGCCGTAGTTGACTTTGTTGTAGTAATCAATCGTGGCGGCCGAGCCAGAATCTTCCAAATCGGAATAATAGATTTTGGGACTGATCACCGCCGTGGGATCCACGCTGCCGGGGTAAATGGCCTTGTTCGTGAACCACACAATACGTTCGGCCTCGGCCATGCTGGGGAAGGTGGGATTGATATGCCCCGTATCGGGATTCGCCGGCACCGTGCCATTCAAAATGGGCGCGATGACCAACTGAAAATGGGGGCGGCGATAACCATCGGTCGAGGCGGGGGCCAAGGCCGACAGGTTGTATTCCCGATCATGCCACGGATTGTAAAGTTCCAGGAACAGCGAACCTTGCGGTTTGCGCCTCTGGTCAAGATCGTCGTCGTCGGTCATCAGACCGTAGGGAGTTAGGCCATCCCCAGGCAAGAGCATGCCCCCTTCCGACGTATCCTCCGTGCGGAACTCATGCGTGGCGAAGGTCTCCGTCAGCAACAGGTCGGGCCGCTCCACGCCCCACACCACGCCGCGGTAAGTCGCGGTGTCGTCGGCAGAAGCATTGCCGCTGGGATCAACGCCAAGGTAGCCATCCACATTCCAGGGGTCGCCGCCACCGCCCGTGTTGTCTTTGAACGGCTCGTAATCAAACTCGAAATACGTCATGGCGTGGTCGTCGTCCATGAAGTCGACCACGTTCACCGCCCACTGGGCAATCCGCTGCGCCGTGTAGCGCTCGGCCGCCACGCCTGTCAGACCCTCACCATTGGGGAAATGATAGTCATGGTCCT
Source organism: uncultured Pirellulales bacterium (assembly GCA_964445985.1). Classification (GTDB taxonomy): domain Bacteria; phylum Planctomycetota; class Planctomycetia; order Pirellulales; family S012-138; genus CAYUMU01. Next base: position 177,058 of record CAYUMU010000001.1, read on the forward strand.
TGAGCATCATCATCAGGCAGTACAGATAACGAGCATACAATTGCCGCGGATGACGCCGCTTGAATTCATCGGTTTGCCCGTCGTTCCCGTAGTCCATCACGGCCGCGTTCCAGGGAGCCGGCAGAGCGGTATCCATCCCATGAACCTGGCGGTAGACCCGTTCGCCGCCGCTGGTTCGCGACTCGCCAATTTCATCAATGCGATCGACTGTCGAACCGGGGTTGGCAAAGATGCCATCGTTATCGTTGTTGTCGTCCTGGTAATTGCCGAACGGGTGATTGATATTCCACCGCAAGCCGTTGGCCAGATCGACGGGCACCAGCGAAGCAATGGCCTGATTGATGTTGGGCGCCGTGTAGCCGCCTTCTCGGGCATCGGCCAGCAGCTTGAGCTCCACAAAGTCGATGAAGTCGAGCATGCCGCGGCGGCGGGCATCGTTGCCCGGCAGTCCCTGGGCGTTGATCTCGCCGCGAATTTCCGCACTCGGCCGAATGGCCGGGGTGGGGATGGAGTAGCTTTCGGCCGTGATTTGTCCGCCGAGCTTCCAGGTGTAGGCGCCGCCGATCAGGTATTGCAGCCGATGCGGCAGCGATTGGCTATCGACATCGAACGGCCGCAGAAAACGCTCCATTTGGGCCATGGTGAAGGGGGCGTCGATGGTGCTGCGGCCGGTGGCCGTGTTCATGGTGGCCGAGTAAGGGTTGAAGTGCCAGGCATGTTCCAACTCGTACTGCATGGTGCCGCCCGCGAGCTCCATGAACGTGCTGCGATCGCGGATCGGCGCGCCATGCTTGTCGAGAGCCAAAATCGCGTCGCCGTCCCAGTCGCTCCAAGCCAAGGCCGATTGTGAGCTGGGCAGATTGAAATTCTTGACCACGTCTTTGCGGTCGCGCTGCCCATCGGTCACGCCCGGCTTGGGGTTGGTGCCGCCAAAGTACAGCTCGGCTTCACCATAACGACCCATGACGCGAGGCTGGTTGCCAGTGCGATTCAAGCCATACATCAGTTGCTTGAACGTGTCGGGGAAGGACGCATCGAGCAGCGAGCAGGGATTGACCTCCGCCGGCCCCCGGCCATCGCCATACGGAAGTTGGGCGGTAACGCTGCGCGTGCCTCCCGCCAACAGGTCGTTGGTGACCGAGTCGGGCGTAAAGTACGGCCGGTTCAACTGGTTGGGCTGGCCATGCACGTTGAGATTCAACCGGTTGTCCATATCCACAATCATGACGGCGAACAGTGGCTTGTACTGGCGGCCGTCGGCGGCGGTTTGCACCGGCATGCCCAGGTCGATCCAAACGCTGTCGGGGATGCCGTCGCCGTCGTTGTCCACATCCCACAGGGTAGGATTGGGGGCGCTGCCGCTCGATCCCACATTCAGGTTGCTCAACGCCGAATGGTTGGGATTGGAGCCTGTAAAGTCGGGGTGGAAATCTTCCAACGGCCGAAAAACGATGCTTCGCCTTACTCGGGGATCGCCAATGTTCGTGTTGTTCGCCCGATGCCAGTTCGCCAACGCGGCATCGTAGAACGATGGCGATTGCACTTCCCAGCGATTGGTGCTGGTATTCCAGACCCGGGCCGCCAGATGCGGATTGTTGTAGTCGGGAATGTCATAGTCTTCGTCGGCGCCGCCCAGCGTGGGATCGTCGGTGGAATTGCCGTAGCCCACGTTGGGTAACAGCGCCACGCGGTCAACATTGCCCGAGCCGCCCTGTTTGACCGCCGTGGTAGTGAGCGTGGTGGTGTTGAGACCCGAGCCGGAGCCGTTGAAGGGGCGGCCGTTGATGATCATTTTGCTGCCGTCGAGCGAACCGAGCGGCACGCCGGCAAAGCCGGTGGGGGTAGAAAGTGGCAACATCCAGATGGTGCCAGACGAGCCGCCTCCGGCCAGGAACCCGGTAATTCGGCCGCTAATGTTCCGCGCCGGCCCGGTGGTGAAGGTGACCACGCGGCCATTGTAGTAGCCGCTGCGACCCGAAAGTTGCGATCCTCCGATGTGATTGACATTGAGCGACAGAAAGACCTGCTCGCCTGCATTATTGCTGGGAAACCACGACGCGCCGCCGCCTTGAACCTGAACTTCCACATAATCGTTGCCGAACGCGTCTTCCAGCAAATTGACATACCGCGCCGCCGAATAAGGGTTGTGGGAGCCGCGGATGAGTTGTTTGAACGCGCGCTCCAGCAGCTCCTCAAAACCGTCGTCGTAGCGCTCGCCGGCCGTGGCGGCTCGGGCTGCCGTTTTGAACTCGCGCGTGGCCACCACGTAGGTGACCGCCACCATGGTGAGCAGCACCAGCAGGCCCATCACCACCAGCAGAATCACGCCGCGGCGCGACGCGGGGCGGCGCGAGAACTTGCAAGTGGCGTCTGGAGAAGTTGCGGTTTTCATAGGAAAGTTACCTTGCAAAGCGATAGCGTGTCTTGCTGGTTTGGCCCGCTCGCGCTTTGGAATATGTGTTGGGTAGATCGAAGCCGCTCGACCGCCTGCTTAGGCGCCCGGCAGCGACATGGCGGAATTGGTATCGAGTTCGATGGTGCGTTCGTACACGCCAATCACGCCGGTCACGATGGTGACTTGGGGTAAATTGGAATTGATGAGCAGCCCCGGATCGGGAAAAGTCGGCCCGGCCAACTGCAAGCGAACCGGAACCGGCGTGCCATTCAGCGAGCGATTGCCCACGTTCACCACGCGATACCAGCGATGAATCATCGCCGAACTATCACCGGGCGACCCAAACTGGTGACTGAGCATGATCCATTGCCCCGGAATAATCTTGGACTGCGTGGTCGCGGGCAACGTGATGCTGTTCGCCAGGCTGCTAAAACTATCGGGCGTGGGAACCACTTCCACGTCGGCCGTGGTTTCTGGGCCGGTGTCGCGATCAAAACATACAATGATCGAAACCATGAATTGCCGGCGTTGATTCACCGGAAACCCCGAGGGGAGCGCCGCGGCCGCGCTGTTCTCCACCGGCGAAGGGGCGATCATCGCCATCCAACTGTATTTGCCTTCCCATTCGGTCGTGGCACTGGCAAAGTTGGGCCGATCGGTCGAGGTCGCGTCTTTGGTATCGATATTCGTCGGCAGATCGTCATGCCAGCGAAAAATAGCGTCAGCCCGGGCAACATCCGCGGAACTGGTTCCGCCGATGCCGCGCAAGGTTACGCGTTCCATTTGAAAGGTGGGCGCTGGTGGGGGGGGAGATAGGTCGGGTGGAAACGCATTGCTCGAGCCCCGCGTTTTTCGAAATGGGTCGAGCATGAAAATCGGCCAGGGCCCCGTGCCGGCGCCGCCGCCAGGGCCATTGGTGGTGAGAAACGTGGGCGACGTATTGCCGCTGGTGACCCAGTTTTCGGGCCGCAGCATTTCGCTGGCTTCCAATTGACGGAAGGCCGCGCGGCCGCAGGCCGCGGCATGGTCCATCCGCAGCCCTTGCGACACCTGGTAGTTGCCCACCGGGATCAGCGCCCCCAGGCCGAGCATGCCCATCGCCAAAATGAAGATGGCAAACAGCACCTCCAACAGGCTGATGCCGCGCCGTCGCTGACGGCGGGCGGTGGTAAAATCAATCGCCATATTTAGCATTGCCTTGCTCCGCCATTCCCCTCGCGGATGGTTCTCATTCTGTTCCCTACGTTGTTATCGCCGCGCGCGTTTTGTTGATCGGCCGCGCGGGTGGTATGCACGGGGTGCATACCCTACTTGGTAATGGCTAGTTTGTCTCGCACAAAGCGACGGGCCTCAAGCACGCTGCCGCCGCCGGCATTTTCGGCCGTGGTCACCAGGCCTGTTTGTCCGTTCACGCTGACCCAGAACGTGCCCAGGTCTGTCAGATTGGTTTCGCCGCCGGCGCCTATGTTTTCGTTTCTGCCGATGTTCAGATACAAACAACTGCCGGGATTGAAGGAATTCCCCGCGACGTTGGCCGACGTAAGACGTCCGCTGGGCGAGAACAGAAACGTGATGTTTTCGTGAGGGTCGGGGGGAGTTGGGGCGGCTGCTGACAGGTTATCCAATCCTGAACAATTGGTATCGATCACGACCGTTTCTGGAAGTTCCAGTTCGCCACCGGCTTTGATGGGCTGACGAATTACCTTATAGGGGACGCGCAAGCCGGTATCGTAGGGGATGCCGCCGAATGACGGATCGGTGGAAACCAGACTCCAACTCGACGCCGTAGGCGTCGAACTGATGCGGTAGACGTGACCGACGTGGTTGAGCTGCACCAAATCGCCAGCGTTGACAATGCCTTGCCAGCCGATATCGGTGACGCGGATGGAACTGCCCGAGAGGATTTCCGCCCTCGAATCGAAGGTGTCGCCAGCATAGGTTTCCGGCACTTGCACATAAACAAGGCGGCTCGCGCCTCCGGTTGTCTTGCCGTTTACGTCGCGGTCAGGCACGATCTGCACGCCAAAGGGGCGGCCGGTTTCGATCGCCCGGGCGCGGGCGCCGTGGATGAAGGCATCGACCTGCCGGGCCGCTTCGCGCATGCGGCGGCTATCGGCGTCGGGAATGGCCACGCGGAGCCCAATCGTGGTGACCATCAGCACAATGGTCATCATCACGATCATTTCGATCAGCGTGAAGCCGGCGGCGCGATGTGGCTTAAGCGAGTACGGCCGGTTGGGAAAGTGATAGTGCATTAGCGCGTTCCCAGCAGGTGGTTATGAATATTATCGTAAGGGCCGCCGCCTTCGGTTGTATCGCCCGGATTGAGCGCGCCACGTTGATACGGATTGCCATTGAAGTCGTAGAACGAATAAGGATTTTTCAGCAGCGCTTGGTTTTCGGGAACGCTCGTATCCACGCTCCCCAGCAACATCAGCGCACCCGCGCCGTCGGGGCCGGCTGAATAAATCAAGGGATACATCAAATATCCATAGCTAGTAGAAGGTGGATTATTGGGCGGACTGATTTCCGGGGTGGGGCCACCGGTAACCTGCCGGCCCACTCCCAGCGGATCGAAAGGATCGGGCCACAGCTCTGGATTCGGTTTCTGAATGTCGGAAATAAAGCCAGGCGCCCACCGCAGAAAATTAATCGGCTCGCCGTAACCATCAATAAACTCCGGCATGCCGTCGTCGTCGGTGTCGCCGATCTCCGCTTCAATAAACTTGATCTCGTCCATGGGATTCATGCCCACGGTAATGGTGAGATACAAACACTCCGAACTCTTGTTCGTGGCAATGATTGCCGAAAGGTAACTGGCAAAATCGAGCGATGTGCCTTTCCTGGCGTTTTGGGCAATGCGAAATCCGTCAATCGCGTCTTTATAGGCCAGGGTCATCGGATTATTGGCGCCCGCGGGATCGTCTCTAATATCTTCAAAACGATCCGGCATTTCCGCCCGCTGCAAATCCCAGCGGGCCTGCAACTGCCTGGCCGCAAAGGCCCGTGCGCCCTCAGCCGTTCCGCGGTTAATGGCCACCCGCCGCGTGCGGTAGGTATCCCACTGGGCGCGAATGGCCGAATCCAGCTTGGCGATGGTGACCTTGGTCCGCTGGGCGCGGGCTGCCTCTTGCGTGGAGTACAGCGCCCCCAGCAGGGCCGAGGCCAGAATGCCGATGATGGCCAGCACCAGGACCAGCTCGATGAGGGTGAAGGCGGGGCGCGGGTGACGTTGTTGGTGATGCGTACCGCTGTTATTGCGCACTGGGTTCCCGCCTGCGCGGGAATGACGGAAGCGGGCGGATGCGCGGGAATGACGGTTGATTGTTTGCGGGCTCATGGAATGGCGTCCTCTAATATGCCCGGTGCAAAGTTGGTTTGGTTGTCCAAATCGCCGGCGGCGTACTTGCCGTTGCTATTGCCAGGGAAGCGTTTGTCGCCGTTGTTGGCGCCGTAGTGATAATCGAAGCCCGACCACACGATTTGAAAACTGTCAGGATTCACATAAGCGCCGGCATCGGTCTTGTAGGGCCAGGCCACGCCGGTTGCGGAGCTGATCCCAAAATAGCGGACATATTCGCCGCTGGGCAAAGCGTTGAAATACACATAGGGCGTTTTCAAGTCGGCGCCCGGCGGATAGTACTCCGGAAAGCCGTTGCCATCGGGGTCGCGCAGCCGGCTGGCGTCAAAATCGAAGAGCGGCGCTTCGCGCTGCCCTCCCGGCGTAAATGGCGTTTGCGGGTTCAGGTTGAATCCGGTCATTTCAAAATCATTGTTGCTAAATCCGCCCAACCAAAACACCAAGGCTTCGGCCGGCGTCATGAACTCAATGTTCCTACCCGTTCGCGTCAAAACCTCCGTCTTAACCGCTACCCAATTTTGGCCAAAGGCGCCCAGACTGGGGAATCGCTTGCGAAAGTGCCGGGCCACCACCATATCGCCGTAATTGGCCCCGTGGCTCCCTTCGCTTTGGCCAAAATAGTTGGGCGGGTACTCTCCATACTTGTTGCGGTACTGGGTCAGGGCCTGGCTGAGTTGCTCGATTTCCATTTGCACGCGGGCGCGGCGGGCGCTCAGTCGGGCCCGCTGAATGGCAGGCAACAACAGGGCCATGAGCAGGCCGATAATGGCCACCACCATCAGCAGCTCCACTAGCGTATAGCCGGGCGAGCGGCGGGGGCGCCCAACTCGGTGCGCACGCGCCGCCTTGGGCGATGGCGCGTGCCATGCTCGAACCGCGCCCACCATCATGGAATGGAATCCTCCAGCGTGCCCTTGGCAAAGTTGGTCAGGTTGTCAAGATCGCCGGGGCCGTAGTTGTTGCCTTCGGGGAACACCTTGTTGGTGTTGTTATTTCCATAGTCGAAGTCGAGGCCCGACCAAATGATCTGGAAGCTCTTGGGGTTCACAAAGCCGCCGCTGATGGTGCGGTAGGGATGTGCCACGCCGGAAGCCTGGGTGACCGAGTTGAGAGACGGATCAAAGACGTCCACATAGCTATTGCCGGGGGTGGCGGCAAAATAGAGATAGGGCGCCCGAAAGTTGGTGTCGGGCGGGTAATATTCAGGCCAGCCGTCGTTATCCACATCGCGGAGACGGAGGTTGTCGAATTCAAACAGAGCGCCTTCCCGCTGGCCGCCCAGGGCCAACGGCGTGAGCGGATTCTTGTTGAATCCGGTCATTTGGCCACTACTGGCAAACCCGCCCAACCAAAACACCATGGCTTCCGCGCCGCTGATGGTGCTGATACTCAATCCTCCCGATGCGGCTGTCAGCGAGTCCGTTGCCGAATCGACCGCGCTATTGACAGCGCCCCAATTGGCAGCTCCCATGCGAGGGAACCGCTTGCGAAAGTGCCGGGCCACGACCTCGTTGCCATACGTGGTGTAAGAGCCGATGGACTCGCCCAGGTAGCTCGGCGGATAAGAGGTGTATACGGAGTTGTACTCCTCCATCTTCATCCCCACTTGCCCAATCTCCATGGTGATCTGCGCCTGGCGGGCACTGGTTTGCGCAGCCCAAATGGCAGGCAGCAGCAGGGCCATCAGCAGGCCGATGATCACGATCACCATCAGCAGCTCCACCAGCGTGAAACCGGGCCGCCACGCGGTGCGGGCCCAGGGGCGGTAGTTAGTAAACATGTCTTCCGTTCTCCTTAAGCGGCGATGGATCCCCTGGGTGCATCAAGCCAGTGTGGCAATCCAAATTTGTATTGAGTGCTAATGGTTGAAGTAGTGGAGTCTATACCGCTGCGTCACCCCCACCCCGGCCCTCCCCCGTGCCAGGAGGAGGGGGGAAATGTCTCTCCTAAGTGAGGGTTTCGATAATTTTGATGAGCGGCATGAAGAGGGCGATCACGATGAAGCCCACGATACCGCCGAGCACCACGATCATGAGCGGCTCGAGCAAGCTGGTGAGGCTGTCGGTGAGCACGGCCACCTCTTCGTCGTAAGTGTCGGCCACCTTGTTGAGCATGGTATCCAGTTCACCGGTTTCTTCGCCCACGTCCACCATGTTCACCACCAGGTCGTCGACCACGCGGCGATTCATCTTCATCAGGTAGATCAAAATGCCGATCGGACCCGCCACGAACAAGAACCACCAAAAAGCGGTGATGGGGTGGAAGGTAGGCCGCGAATATTGCTTCATCGGCCCGGCAATGGCTTCGCCTTCGCGAATGGCTTCGTAAATCTTGCCATACATATTTTCGAAGACAAAGTTGTTGCTCGTTTCCCGCGTCATGTTCAGCGCTTCGAGAATCGGCACGCCGCTGGTAATCAGGGTGCCCAGCGTGCGCGTGGTGCGGGCCACGATGTTCTTTTCAATGATCTGGCCAAACACCGGAATCTTGAGCACAAAGTTGTCCCAGCCCGCGCGGCCCTCTTTAAAGTTGCGCGATATTTTGACCGTCAGGAAAATCAGAATCGGGAAGGCCGGGATCAAATACCAATAGGTGCTGGTCCACATCGACATGTTGATCAGCATTTGGGTAATGCCAGGCAACTCGGTGCCGAAGTCTTCAAAGATTTTTTGAAACGCCGGCACGATCTTGATCATGATGAACGTGAGAATACCCACGGCAATCAACACCACCACGATCGGGTAGACCATGGCGCCTTTGACTTTCCGTTTGAGCGACTGGGCCTTCTCGAGGAAGTCGGCCAGGCGTTGCAAAATGATTTCGAGGGCGCCGCCGGCCTCGCCCGCTTTGATCATGTTCACATACAACCGGCTGAACGCCCGAGGTTGCTTGCCCATGGCTTCCGAAAGCGTGGCCCCCGACTCGATGTCGTCGCAGACATCCATCAAGGCGTTTTTCAGCGGGCCAGGTTTGCATTGGCCTTCCAGAATTCGCAGGCTGCGCAAAATCGGCAAACCGGCGTCTTGCAGAATGCTCAACTGCCGCGTGAACGTGCAGAGCACCTTGGTGTTCACGCCGCCAATGGCAAAACTCTTGGGCCGTTTGCCCCCCTTGCCGCCTTTGGCTGCCTGTTTTTTTACCTTTTTGACCGTGAGCTTGGTAACGAAGTAGCCCATCTGCCGAATGGTTTGTTGGGCTTCTTCTTCGTTGGGGGCGTCGATGACGTCCTTAATCTCTTGGCCCGTGGCGTCCATCGCCTCGAATTGAAAAGTTGGCATCGCTTCACGCTCGTTGGGGGGAGAAGGGAGGCGTACGTTGCAAATGAAAACTATTGCCCGCGGGAAACGCCCTCTCCTGATGGATGACAGTCAGGGCGGCGCGACCCAGGCAGCGGTGAATTACGAAACACGAGTTATGGAAATGGCGGTTATGTTAATCGGTTGCTTTTGATTGGTGATCATCCTTCCACGATGGTTTCACGCACCACTTCTTCCAGCGAGGTGCGGCCGGCGTAGGCGGCGTCCATGCCCGCATCGCGGAGCGTAACCATGCCGTTGCTGCGGGCCGCGTCGCGCAGGTCGTCGGTGGAGGCGTTGCTGACGATCATGTCGCGAATTTCATCGGTCATAATCATCAACTCAAACAGACCGGTGCGGCCTTTGTAACCCGAGTTGTTGCAAACCTCGCAGCCCACGCCGCGGTAGAACTTTTTGCCCACGATGTCGGCCGGCGTAAGCTTGAGATCGGCCAGCAGTTCGGCGCTGGCCGAAACTTCCTGGCTGCAATTGGTGCACACGCGGCGCACCAACCGCTGGGCCAGAATGGCCTCGACCGTGGCCGTGATCAAAAACGGGGCGATGCCCATGTCGCGAAGGCGGGTGATCGTGCTGGGGGCATCGTTGGTGTGCAGGGTGCTGAATACGGTATGGCCCGTCAGCGAAGCTTGAATGGCGATCTCGGCCGTTTCCACGTCGCGGATTTCGCCCACCAGAATCTTATCGGGATCCTGGCGAAGAATGGCCCGCAGGCAACTGGAGAAGGTCACGCCAATATCGGCATCGATCGGCACCTGAATAATGCCGTCGATATCGTACTCGATGGGGTCTTCGGTCGTGATCAGCTTGTCTTCAATATGGTTGAGCTCGCTCAGGGCCGAGTACAGCGTGGTGGTTTTGCCGGAACCCGTGGGGCCGGTCACCAGAATAATGCCGTTGGGTTTGCCGATGACCTTGCGGAAGGGCACCAGCGTGGTGGCGTCCATACCCACCTGGTTGAGATCGAGCTTGACAACCGACCGATCGAGCACCCGGCAAACCACGCTTTCGCCAAACATGGTGGGAAGCACGGCCACGCGCAGATCGACGGGGTGGCCACCCACGGTAAGCTCGATGCGGCCGTCTTGCGGCAACCGCCGCTCGGCAATATCGAGATTGGCCATCACCTTGAGCCGGGTGGTAATGGCAAAGGCCAAATGGCGCGGCGGCGGCACCATTTCAAACAGCACGCCGTCGGCCTTGATGCGAATTTTGAATTCGTCTTCAAACGGCTCAAAGTGCAAGTCGCTCGCCTTGTCTTTAATGGCCAGCAACAGCACCATGTTGAGCAGCTTGCGCACCGGGGCGCTATCCACCAGTTCTTCCACGCTGCCGATATCGATGGGGCCTTCGCGCGCCAGCGCGGCCGCCGCCGACGCCAGCTCCTGGTCTTCGGCGATGGAATCGACAATGTCGCTGAGGTTTTCAACCGTGGAGTAGTAGCGATCGAGCCCTTGCTGAATTTCGTTTTCGGTGGTTACCACGGCGCGAACTTCGTAGCCGAGGAAGTTCCGCAGTTCATCGAGCACCTGCAGCTTTTGCGGGTCGCTGGTGGCAATCGTGAGCATATCGTCTTTGAATGCGATCGGCACAATGCGGTAGAGCTGCGCCATGGGCTCGGTGATGTAGTTGAGCACCTCGGGCGGAATCACCGCTTCGCTGAGCGAGAAGGTCTGCATGCCCATTTGCTCGGCCAGGGCCTGCGCGATTTGCTCATCGCTCACCAGGCCCATCGACTCGGCGATCTTGCCCAACAGTTCGTTGGGGCGATTGTCATGCTGCTCTTCCAGCAACATTTCCAACTGGTCTTCATCAATGAAGCCCAGGTCTACCAGAATTTGTCCGATGCGACGAATAGCCATGGAACGAACGACTTCCTGCGGATCGATTGGGTTGGTTGGGGGTTCAACCTGCTCCGCACGCCGCGGAGCAGGTGGTGGGCGGCGTTGCACGCCGCTTGCCTGGCAATCTCGCTTGCCCTGGCAATCTTGCTTGCCTGGCAAGCGCTTGCCCTGGCAATCTCGCTTGCCTGGCAAGCGCTTGCCTGGCAATATGGTGGCGCGCACGGCCGTTATTGATCTTCGTCGTCGGGATCTTCGCCCGAGGCCATGAGTTGCTCGGCTTTGTTAATGCGAAGATGCAGGTCTTCTGGCTTGTTGGCCTTGGCCAAGGCGTCCACCTTGTCCACCATGCGGTTCTTCCAGTGGTTGTACAGCGAGTCGTCGAGCAGGATCATGCCCTGCTTGGCGCCCGTTTGAATGGATGACGGGATGCGGAAAATCTTGTTCTCGCGAATCAGGTTGGAAATAGCCGGCGTGACCACCAGCATTTCGTGGGCTGCCACCCGCCCGCCTCCCAACTTGGGAATCAACTGCTGGCACAACACGCCAATGACCGAACTGGCCAACTGGGTGCGGATCTGGTCCTGCTGTTCTTTGGGGAATACGTCCACAATGCGGTTGATCGTGCCGTCGGCCGAGTTCGTATGCAGCGTGCCGAACACCACGTGGCCCGTTTCGGCCGCGGTAATGGCGGCTTCGATCGTTTCCAAGTCGCGCATTTCGCCCACGAGGATGACGTCGGGATCTTGTCGCAACGCGCCACGCAGAGCCGAGGCAAAGTTGGGCACGTCCACGCCCACCTCGCGCTGGTTGACCGTACTCTTTTTGTGATGGTGATAGAACTCGATCGGATCTTCGATGGTAATGATGTGATGGTCAAAGTTTTCGTTCAGGTAGTTCACCAGCCCGGCGAGCGTGGTGCTTTTACCCGACCCCGTGGGGCCGGTCACCAGGAACAAACCGCGCGGACGTTGCACCAACTGCGTGCAGGGCCACGGCAACTTGAGCTGGTCCACGGTAAGAATGGAATTGGGAATCACCCGCAACACCATCGCCACCTTGCCGCGCTGCTTGAACAGCGACACCCGGAAGCGAGCCTGCTCGCCAAACGCAAACCCAAAGTCGGAACCACCCACCTCGGAAAGCTGTTGCTGGCAACGCTCCGGAGCGATCTGCTTCATCAAGGAAAGCGTGTCGTCCCCATCCAGTTCTTTGGTTTCTAAACGACGCAGCCGACCATGCAGCCGAATCACGGGCGGTTGACCGACGGTAATGTGCAGATCGCTGGCGCCGGTGTTGACCACCGTCTGCAACAGCTTGTCCATCAACAGACTAGCCACTAAGCGTTTCCTTTCGTTCGTCGAGCGGCCGACAGCCTGCGCATGACGGCGGGCCGCGGAAGGTTTTGGGAAACCAAACCGACATTATCCCGTGCAGCCTGGTGAGGCCGGCTGGGACCGGTCCCTGAATAGGGTAAGGATAAATTCACGACGAACCACGGCGAAATGTGACACCCCTCGTGTCATTCGTTTGGCGTCACCATTCTCAACACGTTCGTCGAAAAGGCAAACATTAGTCTCTTTGCGCCGCGCTTTGGTCGGGCCACTCGTCCCTGGTGCTGAAAGACAGGCGCCAGAGTTCCCCTCTCTGCGAGAACAGTTCCCTCTCTGCGAAAACCCTGCGGAACACCGGCTAAAGTTGCGCGGCCTGGGCGGCCCCCCGGCGCGAGGGCGCCTACTTGCATCGATATGCGTTGATTGATGTGCTTGCCGTCTCCTCTTGCCGAAAGTCCCCTCCGGCCCGTCTTCCCTATTGTGACGCATGCCCTGGCCAAACGCAACTGCCGGCTCTCGTTAATCTTGCGAGGTGCGTTTGGCTACGCGGAACACCTCTTCCAGGGTAGTAATCCCGTTCACCACCTTGGCCAATCCGTCCTGATACAGCGTGCGCATCCCCTGACCAATTGCGGCTTTACGAATATCCTGCGTCGACGCTCCCCGGAACGCCAGCTCCCGAATGCGGCTGGTCATCAGCATCAACTCGAACAAACCCAGCCGTCCGCGGTAGCCTTTCTTCTGGCAATGCGAACAACCTTTTCCCTTGGAGAAGTTCGCTTTGGCCGCCACCTCTGGGGGGATTCCAGCCGCCTCCAGCGCGGCGTCCGTTGGCCGATGCGGCTGTTTGCATTTCGCGCAAATCACGCGCACCAAACGCTGTGCCAGCACCGCTACCACGCTGCTGGAGACCAGATAGGAGGGCACTCCCATATCCACCATGCGTGTAATAGCGCCTGGCGCATCGTTCGTGTGGAGTGTACTAAATACCAAGTGTCCAGTGAGACTGGCTTGAATACCCATCTGGGCCGTCTCGGCATCGCGCATTTCGCCCACCAAGATAATATTGGGCGCCTGTCGCAGCATGGAGCGAATGATGCGGGCAAAGTTCAGCCCAATGTCGTGGCGTACCTCCACCTGGTTGATGCCCGGCAGGTAGTACTCCACCGGGTCTTCGGCCGTGATGATCTTGCGGTCGGGCCGGTTCAGCTCGTTGAGCGAGGCATACAGGGTGGTCGTCTTGCCCGAACCCGTCGGGCCTGTCACCAGGATGATGCCGTTGGGCCGGCGGATCAGCTGCTTGAAGTTCCTGAAATCTTGTTCACCTAGGCCAAGTTGTCGCACCCCCACCTTGATGCTGTCTTTGTCCAGAATCCGCATCACGATCGACTGCCCATGGTTGGTGGGCAGTACGCTCACCCGCAAGTCGAGCTGCTTGTCGCCGACCGTCACCTTGATCCGTCCGTCTTGAGGGCGGCGGCGTTCGGCGATATCGATCCGCGCCAGAATCTTGATGCGGGAGATCATGGCCCCCAGCAACCGGCGAGGGCAGGCGTCACGCTCCACCAGCACGCCGTCGATCCGGTACCGAATCCGCACGCGATCTTCAAACGGTTCGATGTGAATATCAGAAGCCCGCAGTTGCACGGCTTCGCTGATGATCAGCTGCACCAATCGCACAATGGGGGCGCTGGTCTCATCCACCGCCTCCTCATCGCTGCCACCGGCGTCTTCCTCGGCGGTTTCGGTGAAATCAATCGCCGTTTCGGTGAACTCCTGCAGCATGGAGTCGGCGCTTTCGGCGTCTTGCTGGCCGTAATAACGGTTGATGGCCTCGAGAATGCTCTCCCGCGAAGCCAGCGCCGTCGTAATCCGCCGATCCAGAATAAACCGCAATTTGTCCAGCGTTTCCACGTCGTCGGGGTCGCTGATCAGCACGGTCAACGAGTCGTCGTCTTCCGCCAGCGGCAGCACGCAGCACTCGCGGGCCACCGATTCTGGCACCAATTCGACCACGTTCGGCGGAATATCTACCTCTTGCAGATCGACAAAGTTCATGCCGTGCTGGCGAGCCCGCGCACGCATTACCTCGTCGGGCGTGGCAAAACCAAGCCGCACCAGGGCGTCGGCGACCGAAATCCGCGACGACTGCGCAACCCGCTGGGCTTCTTTGATCTGGTCCGCCGACGCGATGCCTTTGCGAATCAAGAACGACTCAAACTCTCCCATGCCTTTGTTCGACATGTGCATCTTCTCCGTGGGAGCAACTCGGCGCAAATATTTTAGCGAACATACCTTACGGGCAATAAACCCCCAACCCGCAAGCTCCAGCGGGCTTACGGTTTTGGGAGAGCAACTCGCGGCGTGCGAGCTATTCGCTCAGCGGCATACAAGAACGGTGGCGTACCCAAGCTTGAGGCGACCCGCAGAACGAGAGTCGCCGTAAGGATTTAGCGAATTCCTGGCCGCTTTCATTATCAACGGCCAACGCCCACTGTCAATCAAGCGACGCCCCCGCGGCCGGGTCGCGCCACCCCAGAACGCCCATCGGCGGGGTTGCTTGAGCGGGGCTGCTTGGGGAGGAAGCCGCCGGGGCGTGGCTACTTGCCATCGCGGGCGCTCGTCTCGGGCAGTTGGCCCTGCTCCAATTCGCGCTCAAATTCGTCCATCAGCGGCCAATCTTTCGCGCAGGTGCCGAAATCGGCCATGTGCAGGTAGCCTTCCAGCCGGGCAATGGTCTGATCCAGCAGGTTATTATCTTTCGCGAAAATCGGCCCATGGCTGGGGAGCAGCCATGCCACATCGCTGTTGCGAATCCGTTGCAGCGACTTCACAAAGTCCTCAATGTTGCTGCCATGGTGAGCATCGATCGCCCCCACGCAGCCATCGCGGTAAATGTTGTCGCCGCTGAATAGCACGTTGTTCAAACGAAACGAAAGCTGGCTGTCGGTGTGGCCCGGAGTGTGCCAGACTTCGAGTTCCAGGTTCCCCAACTTGACCACGTCGCCGTCTTTCAAAATCTCGTCAACTTTGACCGGCGGCATTTCCATGTGGATATTCTGGGCCGGAATCTCCGCATAAGTCTTGATCGGGTCGCCACTCGCCAGCGTTTCGGCACACAACTGGTGGGCGCTGGTGGTGGTCTTCAGCAACTGCTTCATCCGCGCCAAACCCTGGATATGGTCCACATCGGCGTGGGTGGCAATCAGCGTTTTGCAATTGGAAAGCGGGAAGTCGAGCTGCCGGATCATCTCGACAATCTCTTCCACCGTGTCGTCAAAGCCCACATCAATCAGCAGCCAGTCCTGCTCGTCGTACACCAGGTACACATTGCAGCCGAGAATCTCGCCGGCTTGATGGTTGATCTCAATCACGTTGGGAAATATCGGCTTCCGCTGAAGCATGGCTCGATCCTAGGGTGGCGTGGTGGGGATTCGCCCACCAACTTGTGGTCTGGCTTTGCGGGCGGTCGGTCGATTTTAGAGATCGAAGCATGGCCCGACAAGCTACCGCCTGCTCCGGCAGCACGCTTCGCGGCCTTTGCAGCAGGCTTTTCTGCCCTTTCTCTCCCAGCCCGCCGCGCCCCGCAGGCCGGCTCCATCCGTAACACCGGACAAAAACCTCCGCTCAACCAGGCAGTGAACATCGCTCAATGCCCGGCGGCAGTTGCCGCCACGGCCCAGGGAGACAAGTGCCATGTATCCATCGATATTGCGAACCATTGTCGGGGCGGTCTTGACCATCGCCGTGGGAACCACCACCGCGGTTGCAGGCGAAACCTGCTACCACCTGGAAGGCAAAACCAACGATGGTTGCCGGCACCTCGATCGCCTCTACTTGAGAACTTCACCGGTCGCGATCAACTTTGTGCTCGCTTCGTATGCCCCCGCCGTCGAACAGGCGGCCGCCGCCATCAGCGACGTTTCCGGCCGCGGCGCCTGGCAACGTAGCCCCGCGCTCGATCTGGGCGAGTGGAAGTGCCTGGCCATCGAGTTCGAAAACCCCGCCGCTGCCAGCCACTTGCTGCTCTGGACCCACCAGCCAAGCGGCAAGCTGTTCTACCAGGGCTTTGACGCCCGAGGTCGGCTTCTGTTCGCAGGCGAGGGCCGCCGCCGGTAAATCCCCCCACAGGGTAGCCAGAATTCGCGGCGCGCCATAAAGCAGAAACGCCCCGGTCAGCCTTGCGGTTGACCGGGGCGTATCGCATTTCAGGTTGAACCAAGAACCTTGGCCAGGCAAAGCTCGTAGCAGAACTCGCCCCGGCCGGGGTTCCCGCTTATCGCGAGCGAGCGGCGCGCCAGCCGTCGTTGGCCGGCACGTCGTTCTGCACCCGCGGCGCGGGCTTCTGGTGCTCCACGGGAATGATCCGCGAGGTCAGATCGTCTTGCGACGCCACGGCCTGGTGGAAGTTCCACGATCGCTTCGGAGCCTGCGTGGTGTGGCTATCGGGATCGATCAACTGCGGCTGGCCATTGTAACCGCCATTGTTCGGAGCCGAGGCCCCACTGGTGTTGGGAATGGGCCGCAAACTCTCTTGCTGATCATTGCCGTACGTGTTGGGGGTGGGCTGGGGTTGGGGGTCTTGATAGGTTTGCGGATGCTCATTGCGAATCGTCTGCGGAACCTGGGGCTGCGAGTTGGCCGGATTGTAGCCCACACCCGGTTGGGTTTGAGGATATTGGTCGTTGCCGTGGTTGTGATTCTGGCCCGAGCACTGCGAGCATCCCGTGCAGCTCGATCCGCAGCTCGAAGAACCCGAGCATTGCGAGCAGCCCGAGCAACTGGATCCACACGACGGCGCATAGCATGTGGAAGTGGCACACGACGAGGAGCACGAAGTTTGCGGCGTGTACTGCACCTGCTGCGTGAACGTGGTCACCGGCTGCATGTACGTGGCCACGCCTCCGCACGAGTTGCACGACGAAACCGGACGGAACGTGGTGACCGGCACGCTCACAATCGAGGGCCGGAAACTCGTGCTGCAGGTGGAGCAACCCGTCCGCGCGCAGGAGGAACAACCCGAGGGAGCGCAACTCGAGCAGAAGGAACAGGCGCTGGGGTAGAACGCCGACGTGGCGCAGCTGCTGCAGCCGCTGGAGACCGGCGAGAAGACCGCGGTCGGCGCGACGGTGGTCACCGGGGTTCCATACCACACGGCTCGCGGGCGGCCGAACAAGCCATACCGCACAAACATCGGTTGGACGGTGCTGACGGTGCCGCAGGTGGAGCAGCCCCCGTACTGGGCGTGACTCTCTTGCGGCGCTAGCGCCACGGCCGACATCGCCACCAACGCTGCGGCAAACAAACGACGAAGTGACATGAAAAACTCCCTCCCAGGGACGAAAGGCCCAGGCTCGAAAAATGTTCCCGATTCTTAAACGCGAAAACTCAAACCTGTCCCTGGTTTGACGGCACGCCCGCCAACCGCCGCGCGACCATCCGTCGGGCTGTGGTTGCCACACATGCCAATCTAGCGCCGATCATCAGCTTGAAAATCTATATCCGTCTATCCTTTAGACAGGCGGAAAAAATCAATGTCAAGCTTCGGCGGGTTTGTTTGAATAAAAGTGAAAGAATTCCGGTTATTACGATTGTATCGCTTGCGCAAGCAGTGCCTTCAACGTAGAGTGCTCGGCCTGCGATTCTGAAAAACCATACGATATTTATTCAAGTAGCGCAGACTACTTTGCCGTTCACCAGCGTGGTTTAGAAAACCACCCCGCGCCGACGGACCCGATTATTCAAGCTTTGCTGGTATTCAAGCTTTGCTGGCGCTAGCGGGGCTGGCGACGCGGCCGATAAGGCACCCCCGGAAAGAACTCCCCCTTGCTAGCGCGACACCTGGCGGTCGATGCGCTGAATCTATGGACAACCGGCAGCGACTTTGGGGCCGCCGAAAAATAACTTCCCGATTCATGAATCCTGTGTACGGAAACAATCGGGAAGCAAATGATCGATGGCCCCTTTGCCACTTCCGCAAGCTGTGCGGATGCATTTCCTCAGGCATGGATTAGCTCGGCCAGGTCGGGCGACGTGAGCCAAAACGGACAGTTTGGATTCTCCAACAGTCGAATGGCGATCCCCTGTGTTGATTCGCCAAGATCGAACACCACCTCGGGAATGCCAGGCGTCTCAATTCCCACGCGGATGGTGCGAAACCGTTCCGGCGCCATGGCCAAAGCTATTTCGCTCTTGCGAACGAACTGGGAAATACCACGAAGTAAAAGCCGGCCCTGCGAATCGCCGTCGAGGTCGGGAATCGTGTACAGACCAAGCTGCCAAGGAAAGAGGCGGCAGCGATTGAGCAACAACCGTAGATCGTCGGCAGAAAAATCGGGGAGCCCCGCGGAACTGCCCTGCACTTGGGTCTCGTAGTCACGGACGGTAAATTCCAACACGTTGATGGCTTTCCAATCGCGATCGACGGTTGGATCATAGTCGCGGGCGTTATTGCACCAATCATCTTCTTCAGGATCCCAACCGCCTTTGGTGAGAAACCAATAAATAGTGTCGGCATGCCTCCGCACGGCATAGTCCGGCCCGCCGCACGACATGATACTTCCGCGGGTGGCGGCATAGCACTCTTCGCAGATTCCCAGGTTCAATTCATCCGAGGCGGCATCAAAGGGAGCAAACGATTCTGACAAAACTTCGCCATTCACGCGCACCACAAATACGCGCAGCGAGCAACCAACGTATTCAATTTCCCGCTCGGATACTTCGAGAGAAGCCACGGTCACACCTCGCTTTATAGAAACTTTGTCAATAGCGTGGTATCGAGGCAAGCTGCCCTGCCTTGCCTCATCGCAAAAACCGCCCTCCGTTAATGTCGATGATGGCTCCGTTCACGAAGCGGGCTGCGTCGCTCACCAGGAACAGCACGGCCGCGGCCACGTCTTCCGCCGTGCCATTGCATCCCAGGGGCGTTTCGCGGCGATATTGTTCCATCCGTTCCCGAGTGGAAAACTGTTCATGATGCCGCGTTTCTATCACGCCGGGCATGATGGCGTTGGTTCGCACCCCGGGCGCGAGTTCCTTGGCGAGCGTGCGCGTCATCACTTGCAGGCCGCCTTTGGCAATCGCGTAGGGTCCGGCCCCGTTGGCGCCGCCGGTTTGCACCGAGAGCGAAAGGTTGTTCACAATCGCCCCGTGGCCCGACTGCTTGAGATAGGGAATCGCGGCCTGCGTCACCAGAAACGCGCTGGTCAGGTTGGTGGCCAGCACGTGGTCCCACAGTTCCAGCGAACACTCGGCCAGACTCGCGCGTTCCACCGGCGAGCCCGCGTTGTTCACCAGAATATCGAGCCCGTCGGCCAGGAAAGCGAACTTGTCCGCCACTTCACGAGCAGCGCGACGGTCGGTGAGATCGGCCTGCAGCACGGTAGCCCGCCCACCCGCGTTCTGGATCCCTTCCACCACCGCCAAGGCTTCTTCGTGACTGCGATGGCAATGCACGCCGACAAACGCCCCCTGGGCAGCCAGCGCCTCGGCAATCGCCCGGCCAATCCCCACCCCGCCGCCCGTCACCAAAGCCGCTCGGCCATCCAAAGAAAATACGTCGTTAGCCATAATTGTTTCGCGACAAAACCAGAGGGCATGGTCGATCCATAACTTCCCAATGGCCCGATTCTACCCTCTCGGCCGCGGCCCCGCCCAATCCCAAGCCGGCCGGCCTTTTGAATAAAGCCCGAATGAGTTGGAAGGAGGGGTGGAAGCTTGAAGCAGCTTTAACCAGGGGGGGCGGAGAGGCCGTGGGTTATCTTGTTCCATCATCGAGCGCGATTCTCACCCCATCTCGCGGAACGGTATCTTGCAACCGCTTGATGATTGCCCGCACGGCTGACTTGGGGCGCCGCGCCAGTATCTGTTCCAACTCATCGTGCAACGGAGCCGCATTCGCACTACCGTACTCGCAGAGTTCTCGCGCTTCATCATACCTTGGCTTGAGCGATCGCGCCACGGTTGCGAAGCCGCCCCAACTGCTTCCATCGGCTATGAATTCATGTTGCTCTGTACCATCTGCAGCGACCCAAAACACGTACAGCATTCGGGTGGACGAATCGGGCGGCAATTGCGTGGGGGTCGCCAGATTTCGCTGCGCCGCAACGAATTCACTCAGTGGCGAGAATGACCGACACCTCTTCGCGACGTACCGCAAGTTCAGGTGTTTCGCGACTTGGCGATTGTGAATCGACGGAATGTAGATTGGTTTGGAATTGCCTGTCCGGCTGCTGGAGACCAGCCGTTCCTTGGGGCTGCTAATCGCCTCAGGGTTCTTGACGGCAACTGGTTTCCAAGAGGGGAAGACTTTGGGAATCGCGGATTCGATATCGGCCAGTATCCAAGCTTCAAGCTCCTGCACTGGCACGAGAGACAAGCAGGTATCAACCGCAAGAGGCGACGGGCCAACAATTCGATCCATGATCTGCTGCTTCCGTGATTCAGGATCGTGCCCGTCCGAATCGTAGCAAATAATGAACCGCCGGCAGCCAAGCTTTTGCAGCAGCTTCAGATCCCTCGCCCCCTTTCGCAACATGTCGCCGCATCCGCCATAGCCGCGCTGCTCGATCTGCAGGCTGGAGCAGTTGCACATCCTGCGGATGAGGATTTTGAGAACCTCCACGTCCGAAACATCTTCCGCGAGGACCCCATACATCGCCCACTATTCCTCGACGGTTTCGATGAACTCAGCGAGAGTGCCCTGGTCTTCGATGTACTCTTTGGCAATATTCATCTCTTGAGGGGACATGGCTTTGACTTGGGTTTGCCCGTCTTTGATGGAGACGAATCGGACATCTTCGGAATTCAATTCATTAAGAGCGACGGCTGAATGAGTTGAAAAGATCACCTGGCTCGGCCCAGCGTAAGACTGCATCACGTTGATCAGCTTCCGAAGAAGGGCGCGATGGATGCCGTCTTCTGGATGTTCGAAAAGCATTAGGGCATTGCGGTCCAATACAAGGTGCGCCAATACACGAAGAACACGGCGAGTACCAAGCGATAGGGTGCCGAATGTGCGATATACACCTCCCCCACCCAACATGCTGCCAAGCTGAAATGAGAGGTGATAAAGAAAAGTGCTCTCCTCACTCGGACTATGTGAAGAATCTTTGAAATCAGGAGTCCGCAGAATCTGAATATGCCTGATTAGGTCCAGGCCGTGTTCGCCCAGCAATTTCGCGAACTCCTCAAATCTTTCGTTCTCCTCAATATAAGAATAGAGCAACCGCATACTAAAGGAGTTGGAATGGCTTCCCGAAATGCGCGCCTGGGATACCCAATCATTGTATGCTTTCTTTAGAATAACGCCCGCTTGATCCTCCGACTCACTAGGCTCATCCAACGGGTAATAGCGGAACTGATGAAAGAATTGAGAAATTGGGCTTATTTCTTGAATGACCGCTTCGCTCGCTGGTAGCAGCGACAAAATTGCTGGGATGCAAGAAGCAGAACTACCAATTTGGATAGGTGACCGACCTGAGATGTTCACCGTCTGATCTTGGCGGTCAAAGATTGTCAGCCACGTTTCACTGACATCCAGTACACATAAGGACTCCGAAAGGGGACGCAATGGCCACTCCCCTTGAAGTCTGAGGTGATAACGGTAGAACTTGCGATCTAATTCTACGTCGGCTTCAAATACGCAACTTCCTCTGAGGAAATATCGAAGTTGCTCGAACGCAAGTTCCGGAGTTGTCGCGAATTCCCCGACAAACGCCATCGCGCGCAGAATCGCCGTCTTGCCCGACCCGTTGCGGCCGAGCAAAGCGGTTACCTTACCTAGCGAGTCGAGTTCAACATTCTCGCAGGATCGGAAGCCCTTCACGCTGAATCGCTTAAGCATCGGTAGCAACCACTTATGCTAGCGCGGGGGTTCGATGTTGATGATGAGGCTGCCCCACAAAGGTTACTTCGGAGCAATCCGAGCTTCGATCCGCCGGCCGGCCTGTTTTGGCGGCGATTCCACTTTGCCGCAGTCTTGCAACTGCTCGATGATCTGGTTGATCAGGCGGACGCCCTCTTCCATGTGCGCCAGTTCGCGGCCGCGGAAGAGCACGGAGACCAGCACCTTGTCTTTGTGCTCCAGGAACGTCCGAGCCCGATTCACCTTCACCTCGATATCGTGATCGCCGGTTTTCGGGCGAACGCGGATTTCCTTCAGCTTGGTTTGGTGGGCGTGTTTCACCCGCTTTTGCTGCTGGTACTTGAACTTGCCGAAATCCATGATGCGGCAGACCGGCGGCTTGGCGTCGGGGGCCACTTCGACCAGATCGAGCCCGGCTTCGCGCGCCAGGTTCAGGGCTTCCATGGTCGGGATGATGCCCAATTGTTCGCCCTCGTCGTTGATAACGCGAATGGGCGTGATCCGAATTTGGTCGTTAACGCGTTGTTGGCGTTCGATTGCAGTCGTCCTCCAGCGAGTTAGATGACATCCAGGTGGCAGACCCTACGAGTACCGCCTTGAAGAACCTGACGCATGCAAGTTTAGAATATCGAATTGGCAAAGGGAGCGCGTCAACTATTTTTGCCGGGAGAATTCTCCCAGGCCGAATAGCCGTTGCCATCCCCCCGCCTTCACCTTCCCTCTAAGGCCCATCAACATAGCATCAATACTCGTGGCTTTCACCCTTCGCCGCCAACCCCGCATCCAGCGGTTCAAATTTTTGCCGCACGGTGCGGGCCGCCGCTTCTTGTTGCAGCCGGGCAATCGCGTCGGCCACCGACAGCGCCCCCAAATCGCCGTCGATCCGGTCGCGCACGCTCACCGTTCCCTGCTCCTCGTCGCGGCCGCCCACCACCAGCATGTACGGAATCAACTCCAACTGGGCATCGCGAATCTTGGCGCCCAGCTTCTCCGGCCGGTAATCGCCGGTCACGCGGATGCCTGCCTGGCGCAGTTGCGCCTCGACCTTGCGGCCGTAGTCTTCAAACTTTTGGCTCACCACCAAAATGCGCGCCTGCTCGGGGGCCAGCCAGAGCGGGAACGCGCCGGCAAAGTGTTCGATCAGCACGCCGATGAAGCGCTCCATCGAGCCCAGCGGCGCCCGGTGAATCATCACCGGCCGGTGAGCCTTGTTGTCGGCCCCGATGTATTCCAGGGCAAAGCGTTCTTCGCTCGGCAGGTTGTAGTCGAGCTGCACGGTGCCGAGTTGCCACTCGCGGCCCAGGCAGTCGGTCACCACGAAGTCGGCCTTGGGGCCATAAAAGGCCGCCTCGCCCGGCTCGATTTCCAACTGCGGCAGGTTCATGGCCCGGCAGACTTTTTCGAGCGAAGCCTCGGCCCGGTTCCAGCTTTCGTCGCTCCCCACGTACTTGTCGCTAGCCGGGTCGCGAAAACCGAGCCGCACGCGGTAGTTTTCCATGCCCACCGCCTGGAGCACGTACTGGGTCATCTCCAGGCAGCCGCGGAACTCGTCTTCCACCTGGTCTTCGGTGCAGAACAGGTGGGCGTCGTCTTGGGTAAAACCGCGAACGCGGGTCATGCCGCCCAGCTCGCCGCTCTTTTCGTACCGGTACACGGTGCCGAACTCGGCCAGACGCACCGGCAAGTCGCGGTAGCTGCGCGGCTGCGACTTGTAAATCATCACGTGGTGAGGGCAGTTCATCGGCTTGAGCAGGTAACGCTCGCCGGGCTCCATTTCGATCGGAGCGAACTGGCTATCGCTATAGTAGGGAAAATGGCCGGAAATCTCGTACATTTCCACGCGGCCAATGTGCGGGGTATACACCGGGTCGTAACCTCGGCGAATCAACTCCTCGCGCACAAAGTTTTCCAGGGTGCCGCGAATGACCGCGCCCTTGGGCTTCCAGAGGATGAGGCCCGAGCCGACGAGGCTGTTGGTCGCGAACAGGCCCAATTGCCGGCCGAGCACGCGGTGGTCGCGGCGTTTGGCTTCTTCCACCCGCTCCAGATGCTTGGCCAGGTCGTCCTTGCTGAAGAAGGCGGTGCCGTACAGCCGCTGCAATTGTTGACGGGATTGATCACCCTTCCAGTAGGCCCCGGCGACCGAAAGCAACTTGAACGCGCCAATGGCCCCGGCGCTGGGCACATGAGGGCCGCGGCAAAGGTCAATGAATTCGCCTTGCCGGTAGAACGACAGCGATTCGTGGCCGGCCAGGCCGTCTTCAATGTGCTCCACCTTGAGCGGCTGATCGAGATCGCGGCACACGGCCAGGGCGTCTGCGCGGTTCGATTCGATCCGCTCGAAGGGCTCGTCGGCATCCACGATTTTTTGCATTTCGGCTTCGATCCGCGCGAAGTCTTCCTCGGTGAGGGAGTCTTCCACGTCGATATCGTAGTAGAAGCCGGCATCGATGGTCGGCCCGAAGGCCAGCCGCACGTTCTTGTAAAGCCGCATCACGGCCCGGGCCATCACGTGGGCGCACGAATGCCGCATCACGCCCAGGGCTTCCGGATCTTTGGCGGTGAAAATCCGCAGCTTGGCGGCGCCCTCGGTAGGGAGCCGGTAATCCAGGCCGACGATTTTGCCATCGACCTCGGCGGCCAGGGCCGCTTTGGCCAGGCGAGGGCCAATGGATTCGGCAACATCTTTCGCGGAAACGGGATTTACAAACTCCCGTACGCTACCATCCGGCAATTGAACCTGAAGCATGTCCCTCTCGCGGCGCATACGCCGGGTGTTGGAATAGGGGCGGTCGCACGGGGGGAGGCAACGTCGTTACAAAGGACGCCGCTCGTCCAGGGCTCCCCTCGGAACCTTCAAACCGGGGTCCCCAGCTTGCCAGCAGGGGGGGACGAACCAATTTCGCCTGCCTGAGGGCCGCTGTTCTTTCCCCGACTAGATAATGGAGGGTAAGTATAGGAGTCGGGTTCGCTTACGGGAAGAGGGAAGCATTGCTGGCTGCATTTCTTTACGGTGAAGACTGCTGCTTTGGATTGCTGCTGCGGCCGGAACGCAGATACTGAATTCGGAGTTCGGAGTTCGGAATTCGGAGTTGAAAAGCAGGTGCGTCCCTTTCGCATGGAAGGCTGCTGGCGCGAAACCCTTTCCCCCTTCTCCCCCCGGAGTGCCGGGGGAGAAGGGGGAAAGAAAGTCCTTAGCGAGGGAGTCCCACAATCGTCCCCCGCTAACCGCGTCGAGTTGCCATAAAGCATGGTACGCCCGTGGTGTAAGCATGCCGAAGCACCTCACACTCGGCATGAGCCCCAAAAAAAATGGCCGCCAGCCAAAAAATATGTATAGGTCGGGAATAGGTTTTCTGGCAAATTACATCCTCACACATTTCACCAATTCATTTCAAGATTCACACCGCCTGCCATTTCCAATTTGCAATCCAATCCGCCCCAACCCACCAAACAACCACCCGACAGCCCTCTTCAACTCCGAACTCCGCACTCCGAACTCCGCACTCCGAACTCCGCACTCCGAACTCCGCACTCCGAACTCTCAATTCCGAACTTCCCCCTCAAGCCTCTTCCCATGCAAAAACTTTCCACCATCCCCGCAAAACCGCTCCGCTGGCTCTGGCCCAACCGCATCGCCCTCGGCAAAGTCACCCTCCTGCTGGGTCCAACCGGCGTCGGCAAATCCCTCGTCACCCTCGACATGGCAGCCCGCGTCTCAGCAGGCAAACCATGGCCCAACAGTCCAGAAGAAAACAACGAAGCCGGCAGCGTCCTCCTCTTCACCGGCCACGAGGACCTCTCCGACACCGTCCGCCCTCGCCTCGAAGCAGCCGGCGCCAACCTCGACCGCATCCACGTCCCACCCGCCGAAGAGAACGAACCGCTCACGCTGCCCGAAAACATCCAAACGCTCGAAGAGGCCATCAAAGACACGCCCGAATGCCGCCTGGTCATCATCGACCCGTTCCCGGCCTATTTCCCCGCAACCGGCACAAGAAAACAACCGCCCCTCCAAACCATCCTCAAACCGCTCAACGACCTGGCGGCCCGCACCGGCGTGGCGATCGTGGCCGTCATGCCCATCCCCGAATCCACAAGCAAGGCGACCACGCAAAGAACAATCGCCAACCTCACTGCCCAAGCCGCGCCATACAGCGTCTGGCAGCTAACGGAAGAAGTAAGCGACCCCCACGAACCAACCCAGCACTGGCTCCTCCCCGTCCGCAACAACCACGCCCCGCCAAACACGGCGATCTCATTCCAACCCCAAGCCGCCCCCAACCAAACCGCGGCCATCGCCGCTTGGCAACCAACCCCGGCGGCCCAAGCGCCCCATCCCAGCCGCAAACCCACCCGCCGCCGCGGCGCCAACAACCGCCACGCCCAAATTCCCCTCTTCAACTCCGAATTCCGAACTCCCCACTCCGAACTTTCCCCCGGCTCCGAACGATTCGACGACGATCCCGACCCCTACGAAGGCCTCCCCAGCCTCCACGACTACCTCGACGACGACCCCGCCTACCCCAAACCCATGAACCTTCACCCGCCCCGCAAATCCCGCTAATTCCTTTCCACCTCTCCGCGTCAGCGGAGGCCTCCCCTTTCAACCCGAAGCGTAAGCAAGGCCCTCTTCCCCCTTCAACCCGAAGCGTAAGCGAGGGAGTCCCTCCCGAACGTCCCTCGCTAACGCGTCGGGTTATGAATCCGCGGCGAAGGCCCGCATTCCCCCGCGAAAGGGACGCGCCTGGAATCCGTTAGAGTCAGGCAATTTGCAATCCAATCCGCCCCAGCCCCGCAATCAACCACCCAAACCGCCCTCTTCAACTCCCAACTCCACGCGAGGGAGGCTGCGGCAAAATTTGACCCGCGTTTCTCGGCAGACGACAATGCGGATCAATGTTTGTCGTTGGCTCCACTTCGGTTCCCATTGCAGGTTGTTGCTGATGTCTCGCATTCTTTTATGGGTTGGCCTGGTGGCTTGCTTCACCGCGCGGCCCGGGCTGGCGAACGATGCCAAGAAGCCCAACTTTGTGCTGGTGATGGCCGACGACCAGGGCTGGGGAGATGTGGGCTTCAACAGCGATTCTCCCCTGCAAACGCCGGTGATGGACGAGTTGGCTGCCAAGGGCCTGCGATTCAATCGCTTTTACGCGGCGGCCCCCGTCTGTTCGCCGACTCGCGGCAGCGTGATGACGGGCCGGCATCCCAATCGGTTTGGCTGTTTTAGCTGGGGGCATACGCTGCGTCCGCAAGAAGTTACCGTGGCTGAAGCCCTGAAGTCGGCCGGGTACGCGACGGGCCATTTCGGCAAATGGCATTTGGGCTCGATGCGCAAGGAGAGCCCTGTTTCGCCGGGCAACAGTGGTTTTGACGAGTGGGTTTCCAGCCCTAACTTTTATGAGAACAGTCCGCTGTTCAGTCACAACGGCCAGGTGATTCAAACCCAAGGCGAAAGCTCGCTGGTGACGGTGGATAAGGCGCTCGACTTTATTCGCGGCGCCGCGCAACAGGAGCAGCCGTTTCTGGCGGTGATCTGGTTTGGCAACCCGCATACGCCGCACGTGGCCTGGCCGGAGTTGAAGAAGCTGTATGCCGACCAACCGGAGAAGTTGGCCAACTATTGGGCTGAAATTACCGGCATGGATCAAGCCCTGGGGCATCTGCGGCAAGAGCTGCGCACGCTGGGCGTGGCCGACAATACGGTGCTGTGGTACACCAGCGACAACGGCGCGGCGGCGCCCGGTTCCACCGGTGGACTGGCTGGCAAGAAGGGCAACCTGTTTGAAGGGGGAATTCGGGTGCCCTGCATGATTGAGTGGCCTGCCAAAATTCGAACGGGCCAGGCCGTGGACCTGGCTTGTGGCACGGTCGATATCTACCCCACGCTGCTGGAGTTGGCCGGCGCCAAGGTGGAGCGGCAGCATCCGCTGGACGGTGTCAGCCTGGCGGGGCTCATCGAAGGCAAACCTCTGACCGAGCGCAAGCCGCTGGGCTTCTGGGTCTATCCCACGGCTGGCCGGCCGATGCGGAGCAGCGAAATGCTTCGCCAGCAGCAGGCGAGCGACTCCGAGGAGCTTCCTGCCAGCGAGGCCGGCGAGCAGTTCACCGACCTGAAGCAGTATCCGGAGTTTGAATTGCCTGGCCCGGCGGCTTGGATCGATGGCGACTACAAGCTGCATCGCACGCCGGCCGCCGTGAAATTGCCCACCGGGAGGGGCGATCGGGCGAAGTACAAGTTGTTCAATCTGGCCGACGATCCCAACGAAACCAAAGACCTGGCGAGCTCGGAGCTCGAGCGGGTGAAGGAGATGTCGGCCGCGCTGCAAGCGTGGCAAGAGTCGGTGGTGAACAGCCTGAATGGCAAGGACTATGCGCGGCCCTCGTCGCCCGCGAAATGAGAAACTGCCGATGGGGCTGGCCGGCAGGGCTGGCCGCCCAGGGGGGGCGAGGGCGTTGAAAAGCGGTCAGGCGGATTCGGCCTGAGGCGCGTCATCGGATTCATCGTCCTCGTAGTCGACCTCGGGGGGAGGGACTTGCATGTGGACTTCGAGCCGGGTGCCTCGGCCGGGCGCGGATTCCCAGCGGGCGTGGCCGCCGAACATTCCGGCCCTTTCGGTAATTCCTTTCAGGCCGAACCGATCGGCAGACACGTCGTCCATGTGGAAGCCGACGCCGTTGTCGCGGATTTCGATGCAGAAATCGTGCCGTTGCTGGCTGACGTTGATGTGAATGGTGGTGGCTTTGCCGTGCGTGAGGGCATTGCCTACGCCCTCTTGGACGATGCGGAAGACCACGCCATCGAAGACGTCGTTGATGAATTCCTTGGACAACTGGCAGCAGAGGCGGAATTGGCAGGAGCTGGTTTTTTGCCAGTCGGCAATGGCATGCCGCAGGGCGTCGGTGATGCCCCGGTCTTCGATGATCATGGGCCGCAAGTCGCTGATCAATCGCCGCGACTCGTCGATGGCCCGCTTGACCAGATGCCGGGCGACCTTGAGCGCGGGCGCCTGCTCGTCGGTGACTTTGGCCTTGGCGCCTTCGAGGTGCAGGCTGGCCCCCACGATTAACTGCGCCAGGCCATCGTGAATGTCGGAAGAGATCAGGCGCCGCTCGCGTTCTTGCAGTTCGAACAGTTGGCGAATGGTGGTGGCTTTGAATTGGAGTTTTTGTTCCCATTCTTTTTGGGCCGTGATGTCTTGCATGGCCCCCAGCACGCGCGTCAGCGTGCCATCGCTGTCGCGGGCCAAGAGCGCCCTGTTGAGCACAAAGGCATACTTGCCGTTGATCCGCCGGAAGCGGTGTTCGCAGGTCCAATGCGGATTGTCGCTGGCCATTTGGGCGTGGAGCGACGACATGACCCGTTGGCGGTCTTCCGGGTGAATATGGTCCATCCACCAATCCCAGGTGCCGTTGGTGGCAGGGCCGACGCTGCCAAAGCAGCGTTCGAACACGTCGTTCCACCAGACTTGATGAGCCCTGAGGTCGACGTCCCAGATGGCGTCGCTGGTGGCTTCCATCACCAGTCGCAAACGCTCCTCGCTGGTGCGCAACTCTTCGGCTTGCCGCTGTTGCTCGGTAACATCGCGGGCCGTGGCTACGATGGCGCCCTCTTCCACGCGGATCGACATCCAGGCCAGCCAGCGATAGGAGCCGTCGCGGCAACGATAGCGGTTTTGAAAACGAACGGTTTGGTAGTTGGTGGACAGCAACCGCCGCGCTTCTTGCAGCGTGGCCGATTTGTCGTCGGGATGCACCAGGTCAACGTAAGGCTGACTGAGCAGTTCTTCTTCGGACCAACCCAAGGTGGCAGTCCAAGCGGGGTTTACCCGCGTGAAGTAGCCATCGCTATTGGCCAGGCACAGCAATTCGTTGCTGAAATTGAAAAAGTCGATCATGGCGCCGCCGTGTCTTGAGACGTAGTCTTGCGAACGTCGCTGCAAAACAGGCAGTGTTCGAGCGCGATGCGCTGCCCAACTGCCCAAACTCGGCAGTGCTCCCCCTTTGAAAAAATAATGGATGAAAGCCCCTTTTCCGAGCCGCTACCCCACCTTCTTGTTGTTGCGCAAGGGGGGAACAAAGCTCTGCGTATGGTAAGAAATACCCGAAACGGAAAATGAGCGATCATTGTCCCGCTTCGGACGCCCGTGATAGGCGCACCCCGCAGATGCTGCTCCCTTATTCGCCGCAAACGTGAGGAGATTGGCGAAGTTTGCTATCGAAATAGCCGTAATTTGTTTTGGCAGGCAATCCTTGCCGGCCATTCGACGGTTGTAGTTTAGTGAGCCGGGGAGCAACTGTCGATCAAATTGAGACCGCCAACCGCATGGCCATCCAACGCGGCAACTCGGCGCCGCGGGGCGGACGGCGAAAGGCCCGAGTGACAAACCGCGTGAGCACGGCCTGGGCCGCCTGTTGCTCCGATGTTTTGTCGCCGGGCGACTGCACGAAAATCAACGAGCGACGGCTGCATTGGTTGCCGCGCGGGCCAGGGCCTCTCGGGCGGCTTCCAGATACTTTTCTCAGTGCACTTTTCGCCGTGGCAGGGGTGACAATTGAGGCCGGGGCCGGTATGGTCATCCAGCAGATTGCACCCTGTTTCTTCTTTAGGCGGCCAACCCGGAAAGCCTTGCCCCCTCACCCATGTTTGCCATTTTGACTTTGACCGATCTGGTGCCGGTGCTGCAGTTGGCGATTGGCCCGGTGATTGTGATTTCTGGCGTGGGGCTGGTGGTGCTCTCGATGACCAACCGCTACGGCCGGGTGATCGATCGCGTGCGGGCCCTGTGCGAAACCCAGCGGCTCAAGGTTCGCGACGTGGGCGGTCAGTTGGCGGTGTTGCTGCGGAGAGCCCGGCTGTTGCGAACGGCCATTTTTTTGGCGGTGATTTGCCTGGTGCTGGCCACCGTGGTGATCATTCTGCTGTTTGTGGCGGCGCTGGCGAAGATCGAAATCGCGGCGGTAATTGCCGCGATGTTTATCAGCTCGATGGCTTCCTTTAGTTTGGCCTTGCTGTACTTCTGCATTGAAGTCAACGCGTCGCTGGTGGCTCTGCAGTTGGAAATCAAAGACAGCCCTCTCGCTAAGGAAGCGTCGAGAGCCTGATGGTGCCGACCCGCGGCGCCCGCTTACAATGGCCGCTCGTTCGCCCGCCTCGGGCCTGAAGTTTCCTCCGACCCTCTCCCGATCATGCCTGCTCCTTCACCCCGAGGGCCTGTTGTCGTTTCCGCCGTGGTGGTGGAAGGGGGGTTGGCCGTGGCTGCCTGGTGGCTCGGTGGCTGGTGGGGATATCCACCACAAGCCCATCTTCACCTCAGCCTGGCGGCCGTGGGTTGGGGAGCGCTGGGCGTGCTCCCCATGCTGCTGTTGATGGTCTGGGTCACGCGCTCCTCTTGGCGGCCCTGGCGGCATCTTTCGAGCCTGGTTCGCCGGCAGGTGGCGCCGCTGTTTGCCGATTGCTCGTACCTGGATCTGGCCTTGATTTCAGCCCTGGCTGGGTTGGGCGAAGAAGCCATGTTCCGCGGAGTGCTGCAACCGGGTCTCGCCAGCTGGTGGGGAACCTGGCCCGCCCTGCTGGCGGTGAGCCTGCTGTTTGGCATGGCCCACATGATGACGCCGGCCTACTTCTTGATGGCGACCCTGATGGGGGCATTCCTGGGCGGATTGATGCTGTTTACCGAGAACCTGCTGGCTCCCATCGTGGCCCACGCCACGTACGACTTTTTGGTGCTGTGCTATTTGCTAAGACAGCCGAGGCGGAGGCAACCTGTCGACGAGCCATAGCAGGGCGGCGTTGGATTGAGGGTGTCTTGTTGTTGGATGGCTGGTGCCAGCGTGGGACGGTTGGGGGCGGCCCTCGCTGACGCGTCGGGTTGTGAATAAACGGGGCCATGCGGTGGGGACATTCGCAAACCATCCCGCGGAAAAAGCGGTAAAATCCCAAGCTCTGCAATTCCGAACTCCGAATTCCGAATTTCCCATGCACACCGGCAGTGAAGCCTTCCTGCAAATGCTGGTCGATGCCGGCGTGAGGTACATTTTTGGCAACCCAGGCACCACTGAGTTGCCGCTGATGGACGCCCTGGCCGCCGATGACCGCATGCGCTACATCCTGGGCTTGCAAGAAGTGCCCGTGGTGGCCATGGCCGATGGCTACGCCCAAGCCAGCGGCCAGATTGGCGTGGTGAATTTGCACATCAGCTGTGGGCTCGGCAACGCGCTGGGCATGCTCTACAACGCCCACCAGGAAGGGACGCCGCTGCTCATTACGGCTGGCCAGCAAGACCGGCGGATTTCGCTGGAAGAGCCGGTGCTGTGGTCGGACATGGTGGCCGTGGCCCGCCCTTGGACGAAATGGGCCTGCGAAGTTCAGCGGCTGGCCGATCTGCCCAAAGCCCTGCGTCGGGCCGCGCAAACCGCGCTCACGCCGCCGACGGGGCCTGTCTTTCTCTCCATTCCGCTCGATGTGCAGATGGAACAGGCCGAGCTCGACCTCACGCCCGCGGCGCCGCTAAACGTGAAATTTCGTCCTCCCTCGGAAGCCATTCAGCAAGCGGCGAGGTTGCTCGCCTCGGCCGAAAAGCCTGCCATTCTCGCCGGCAGCCGCGTGACGGAAGCTGGCGCTATTGGCGAGTTGGTGCAACTGGCCGAAGCCTTGGGAGCCCCCGTGATCGCCGAGTCGGGCACCAGTCACGGCCGGTTGCCCTTCCCCTGCGACCACGCCCTGTATGCCGGCTGCTTACCGCTGTGGTCGCCCGATGTGAACGACCGCCTGGCCCCCCACGACGTGCTGCTGGTGGTGGGCATGAACCTGCTGCGGCAATATCTGCACCACGAACCGCCGCCGATTCCGCCGGGGGCAAAAGTGGTTCATGTGGATCAAAACGCCTGGGAGCTGGGCAAGAACTACCCGCTCGCCGCCGGCGTGTGGGGGCATTTGCAGCCGGCGCTTGCCGAGCTGGGGCCGGCCGTGGCGAGGCTGCAAACGCCCGCGGCACGGCAAGGCGCTCAGCAGCGAATGGGGGAGTACGCCTCGGCCCGCGATGCTTCGCGAAGGGAATTGGAGCAAACCATTGCGGCCGAGGGGGCGGGGCGTCCGCTTTCGCCGGCGGTTTTCATGGCGGCGCTGGCCCGCGCGATGCCCGCGAACACCGCCGTGATTGAAGAGGCCGTGACCACGACGAACAACCTGCTCGAACGGCTCGGCGCCATCACCGACCCCAGCGGTTATTTCGGCCATCGCGGTTGGGCTTTGGGTTGGGGCCTGGGGTGCGCCCTGGGAGTGAAGCTGGCCTGGCCCGACCGGCCCGTGCTGTCCATCCTCGGCGAAGGCGCGGCCATGTACGGCATTCAAGGGCTGTGGACGGCAGCTCGCTACAACATCCCGGTGACATTCGTGATTGCCAACAACGCCCAGTACCAGATCCTCAAAGCGGGCAGCCGAGGGCTGGGGCTCCCTCAGGCCCTGGCAGGGAACTTCCTGGCCCAAGACCTCAACCAGCCCGAGATCGATTTCGTGGGCCTGGCCCAATCGCTGGGAGTGAAGGCGGCCCAGGTGGAAGACCCCGAGGAACTTACAACACGCGTGGCCGCTTCGCTGGCCGGCAATGGCCCTCAACTATTCAACGTGCCGATCCGCCGGAGCGTGGTGGATAAGATTGTGAGCTAATGTACGGAGGGGTGGTTCAACCACCGCGGCGTGGCCGGCGGTTCGCCCTCGCCAAGCCGCGCTCCACGATTCACTTGGGCACGGCAATATCGAAGTAGCCAATCAGCATTTCTTCCCAGGTTTGGTCACCCCACCGGACGGTGGCCGTGGGGTCGGGGTTATTGAGGTTGTCTTCGGAATTGTCGAACATGCCTTGGCAGGCAATTTGGGTTCCCCGGGGCAGCAGGCGAGGCTCCGCCAACTTGTACCCGGTTTGCCAGTTGAAATCGTAGCGGGGAATGTCGAGCAAGATCTCGCGGCGGCCGTCGGGGAAGACGGCTTCGTAACGGAACGCTTGCCCTCGCAGGTGCATGTGCGGCATGAACCCGAGCAATAAGGCATCGACCGGCGCGGAGCGCGAGAGGGCCGAAAAACTTTGGTCGGCCTGGCCAGGCACGATCTCCAGCTTGCGTTGCACGGCGCTGGTGGTAATGACCTGCTGCTTGACGCCGGCCTCGTCGGCAAAAATCAGCCCTAGCTTGCAGATGTCTTCCTCAGGCGTGCCGATCGGGGTGTAGTGCACCTGGAAGATCAGCTGGCTGCCGGCCTTGAGTTTCTTGGCCATGCCGGCGGGATACACCGGGGGCCGCAGGCCGGGCACGTAGGAGGATAAGAAGCCTTCGAGGCCACCCCCCCGCAATTGCGAACTGGCGTCCTTGGCAAATACCAGCACGTGATGCACCACGGCCCGATTGCCGGGGATGACTTCCGAAGCTTGGATCCAGCGATCTTCGGTCAGCTGGGGATCCACCATGAAATACTGATACTTTACCGTGCCAGTGGCGGGCACCTGGTACGGCTTGTCGGCCATGGGAATGATCAAGTCGGGCTGGCGGGGCAGAGCCCAACCGGCGACCACCGAGGGGAGCGGCGGCTTGCTGGCCGGGTTGCCTTGCGGGGCGCCGTCGCGCGCCCACTGGGCAATCAGGTCTTTTTCCGCGGAGCTGAGGGCGCGATCGTTGGCGAACTTGCCATGGTCGGGGTTGGCATGCCACGGCGGCATGCGGCCTTCGCTGACCACCTCGGCAATGGTGCTGGCCCAACCGGCGACCTCGTCGTACTCGGTGAGGGCGAAGGGGGCAATTTCGCCCGGCCGGTGACACTCCACGCAGCGCCGATTGAGCAGCGGCGCAATATGCTCGGTGTACGTGACCGGGGCGTTTGCTTTGGGGGCGCGCAGTTTGGCGATCAAGCAGCCAACGGCGGTGGTGCTCGGCTGTGAAACATCTTTGCCGGCCAGCAATTCGGTGATCGCTTGTTTCAGGTCGTGGCTCCGCGGCTGCTCGCGGGCATAGCCTACGCCGTATTGATCGTCGATCCGGCCGCGATACCGCACCTGTCGCTGGGCATCGAGCACCAGCACTTCGGGCGTACGCTCCGCGCCGACCGCGTCGGCCAGGTGATTGCCCACGTCTTTCAGAATGGGAAAGGGGATTTCATGTCGCCGGGCATAAGCGGCAATTTCGGTCACCGAGTCGTGCTGGTTGGAATTGACGCCCAGGAAGGTCACCCCGGCCGACTCGAACTCGCGCGACAGCTCGCTGAGCCGCGATCCGTAGAGCTTGACCAGCGGACACTCCGTGCCGAGGAATGCTAGCACGACGACTTTGCTGTTGGCGTATTGGCCGAGAGAATGTTCCGCGCCACGGTAATCTCGCAGTTGAAAGTCGTCCACCTTGCGAGCTGGCCCCGCGGGGGCGGCTTCGGCGGCCTGTATAACTGTTGTGGCCAGGCTGCCAGCAACTAGCGCGAGGGCGAAGCAGCCGAGCGGAAGCAGGCAACTTTGGCGGCGGGGCAAGCCGGGGGTGTGGGCGGTTGAGGCAGATCGCAAGGACGATTCCATCGTGGTGATACCTGTGCTCTTGGTTCCAGTGCGCTACGCGGGCGGCGGGTTGCCCCCTCCGTGCCGTCGCCGTGTTCCAGCTTATACTCCTGGTGAGGCTGGGTTGGATTCGTGGAAGCGGGCAAAATCTTGGAAAAAGATCGGCCGAGGTAGCATGCGGCCCCCGGCGCGGGGGGCTTACTCAAACCGTAAGCGATGCTGTCGAGCGCGCCGCGCTTTGCGAGGTTGGCTCGAGGGGTGGGCTGGGCGATGTTGGGCAGGTGGATCGGCCGGAGCTTGGGATGGGTCTATTCCGGCAGCCAAAAAATGCGGCCTCCGCTGATGATCGGTCGTGGGTTCGTCCTGTCCGCCGGGGAGAGGAAGCGCGGCGCCGCCGGGCGTGGTTCTTTGGGCAGCGGCGCCCCGCGTGAGCCGCAGTTCCATCTCGCGGCGATTGAGCGAAGGGATGCCAGCGCTCGCAGGATCGGTAGGAGCATCAGCGTCTGCCGGCAAATGCCAGAAGATTTCGTCCGACACGAACGAGGCAACCAGAACCCCGTTTTGCAGTGCCAACGCACTCTTGGGCGAGACGGCAATGCGATCGTCGGCCGTGATGATGCCGACCAGGTTCACCGGATCGGCCGCGCTCAGCACCACCACCTGGTCGGAAGGCTCGGCGTCGCGCAATTGACGCAGACGATCGACCGCCTCGGGCCGCGCGTACTGCTCGCCGCCCACCCCGGCCACGAACCGGCCGCCGCGGAGTTTGCCCTGGAGTTCCAAGCGGCGATAAACCAGGCAAAGCTCTCGCCACGCGGGCGCCAACCCCTCGCGTTCCAACAGGTCGCGGAACACAATGCCATACCGATCGAGCAGCAATTGGGCCCAATGTTCGGTGCGCGAGTCGACGGCCGCATGCTGGGCGAGGACCGACCAGCGGCCGCCACGGCTGTAGGTGGATTCGCGGCCATGGCCGGAACGGCGGGCCGCGGCGCGGGCCGTTTGCCGCAGCAGCGGCGTGATTTGCCAGCGCACGGCCGCAAAGCTATCCGAGGCAATCGCCCCCAGCGCGGCCAGTTCGCCCAGGCTCTGCTCGGCTTCGACCACGAGCAGGCCGGAGCGATGCACGATCTCTTCAAAGAACAACGCCCCGGCCTGTTGCAGCACGCCCAGCACGGCGGCCGTGGTGGGGCGGAGCGGCACGGTGTCGCACGTATTGCGACCCGGGGGGAGCAGCCAAGGCAAATCGCGACGGGTGAACAGCGACAGCGGAACCATGCGGGTGATGGCCGCGCGACGAGCCGCGGACACCGGAGCATGGCCAGTTGCCGCTGCCGGATCGAGGCCAGATTCGGGGCCAGATTCGAGGACAGATTCGAGGCCAGGTTCGGGGGTGACCTCGGCCGACTTTTCTGGCGAAGGACGCGGAGGCTGCAACCGGCCCCACGATATTTCTCCGGTGAGGGCCAACTCGTCGAGCCAGGCCGGGTCGTAGCCAGCCACGCGGGCCGGAAGCAGGTCACGCTCCCACGCCCCGCTGCTGGTTTCGAAGCCTTGCAGGCGGGCCAGGGCGGCACGCAGGCCTTGGCGTCCTTCACACCTTGTCTCCGAGGTAAGAAACTGCCATTCACAAAGAAACCGCATATAGACGGCCGCGGAAACCGGCTGCACCGCTTGCCGGGCCTTGAGCACGGTGAGCCGCTGGATTCGCGCCAGCAACCGGCGGTTGCAGAACTGCGGCTCGGCCGCGGCGTGATTCGGTTGGCCGGGCAGTTCGCAAAATCGGCCCCGGAGCGCGGCCCCTTCGCCCTCGATGGCTTCCAAAGCAGCCGTCACGGCGGATTCTCGCAGTGAAAGCTGTTGGGAAAGCAGCCCGGCCGTGGTGGGGCCGGCGATTTCCATGCGGCCGCGGACGATCTCCAGCCGGGCCGCGATGGCATCGACCTCGCCTTGCAGCGAGGCCGGCAAGGGGCAAACAGGCTGGGCGAGAGCGCCTGGCAAGGCCGCCGCAACCAGCGGCCAGCGTTCGGCGGCGGTCCAGTAGGTGGCGCCATCTTCCAACCGAGCCCGGCAAGCGCGGCCGGCGCGGCACAAGGCTTCGAACCACGCGTGCCAGGCGGGCTCGGCCTCGGTTTCGGCCAGCAGCACCAGGCTGAGCAGCGTGTCGTGAAGTTCGTCACCATCGCGGATCGTGGGCCAGGCTTCCGCCAGCACCTGGGCGATGGCCTCGGGATCGAGCTGAGCCAGGTCGTCAAAATCGTCGGCGGTAAAACTGTGACGCGTGGCCACGGCCCGGGCGCGGCGTTCTTCCAGGCCGGCATCGTCGAGGAAGGCGTACGGATTGGCGTTGAGGATTTCATAACTAAAGGGCGACGGCTCACGGGTATCGCGGGCCACGAACGTAATCTTTTCGGCAACCACGTCGGCCAACACCTGCACAAAGCGGTCGAGGTCCATCGCCTCTTGCAAACAATCGTGAACCGTTTGCCGCACCAGCGGATGGTCGGGAATTTCGACATCGCCCACCACGTTTTCCAGGCAAGCGGTCGATTGCGGAAACACGGCCGAGAGCAAGTCTTCGGCCTTCATGCGTTGCAAGTGCGGCGGCACGCGCTTGCCGCCCTGTTGACGCAGCACCAACAAACTGCGGTTGGCGTTCCACCGCCAGCGGATGCCGAACACCGGCGCCGCGAGCATGGCCTGAACGAGCAAGTCGCGCGCGTTTTCGGGCGTGAGCATGCGGAACAGTTGATCGATGGGGAAACTATGCTGAGGGCCGAGCGAAAGCACAATGCCGTTGTCGTCGGCCGAGGCTTGGAGTTCAAAATCGAACGAACGACAGAACCGCTTGCGCAACGCCAGCCCCCAGGCTCGGTTCACGCGGGCGCCGAACGGCGCGTGGATCACCAGTTGCATTCCGCCCGACTGATCGAAGAACCGTTCGAAGATGACCTGCTGGCAAGTCGGCACGAGCCCCACGGCCGCGACTTGGGCCGCGATGTAATCCACGGTTTGCGCCGCGGCCGTGGCTGGGGCGCCGCAGTCGGTTTGCAGCCAATGGCGAGTGGCCTCGGGGCTATGCAAGCCGGCGGCCAAATCGGCGCGAAACTGGGCCACTTCGTGCGAGAGTTCCCAGGTTCGGCCGGGGGCTTCGCCAAACCAGAAGGGGATGGTGGCCGCCGCGCCGTGGGCGTCGCGGACTTTCACTTCGCCAGCACGCACGTGAATGATCTGCCACGAGGTATCGCCCAACTGGAAGATATCGCCCCCCATGCTGTCGATGGCGAAGTCTTCATCGACCGTGCCGACCACGGCGCCTTCGCCTTCGACAACCACGCGATACAAGGCGGTTTCGGGAATGGCGCCGCCGTTGAGAACCGCGGCCAGCCGAGCGGCGCGACGGGCGCGCAGCCGGCCGGCGATGCGATCGCGATGCAGGTAGCGCCCTTTGGGAATGCCGCGGCCGACGCCCTGCGATAGCATTTCCAAAATCTCTTCGAACTGTTCGCGGGTGACATTGCGATAGGGCCAGGCCCGGCGGCAGACCGCGAACAGGGCTGCTTCGTCCCACTCTTCGGCCGAAGCCATGGCCACGATCTGTTGAGCCAGAATATCGACGGGGCCGATGGGGATTTCCACGCGATCGAGTTGGCCGGTTCGCACGGCGCGCACCAGGGCCAGGCATTCCAGCAGGTCGTCGCGCGTGAGCGGGAACAGCCGGCCTTTGGGGATGGCCGCCAGTTGATGGCCAGCGCGGCCGATGCGTTGCAGCAGCGTGGAAATACTGCGGGGCGACGCCACCTGGCACACCAGGTCGATGTAGCCGACATCGATGCCCAACTCGAGCGACGCCGTCGCCACGATGGCTTTGAGCTGGCCCTGCTGGAGACGCGTTTCGGCGGCCAGGCGGGTTTCTTTGCTGAGGCTGCCGTGGTGGCTGGCCACGGCGTCTTCGCCAAGGCGTTCGCGGAGCCGGAGACTCACCCGCTCGGCCATCCGCCGCGTGTTCACGAACACCAGCGTGCTGCGGTGCGCGGCGATGGTGTCGGCCAGCCGCTGGTAAATCTCATCCCAGCATTCATGCGAGCAGACGGCGCCCAGCGGCATCTCGGGCACTTCCACCGCCAGGTCGAGCTGGCGCAGATGGCCGATATCGCGAATCTCGCACTCGGCTTCACCATCGGGGCGCACGTGGGCCGCGCCGACGAGGAACCGGGCCATCTCGTCCATGGGGCGCTGCGTGGCCGAGATGCCAATTCGCTGCGGCGGCGGCATCGATTCCGCGTGGGCATTGGCCACCGGGGCTGGAACCAAGGGGTCGGTTGCAAGCGTTTCCCAAAAACAGAGCGCCGTGGTGGTAGCAGCTTCTTGCGCTGGGGTATTGGCGACCAGCGCCGCCAGGCGTTCCAGGCTCAAGGTGAGATGGCTGCCGCGCTTGTCGCGGGCCAAACTGTGAATTTCATCGACAATCACGCTGCGCACGTGTGCCAGGGCCGCCCGGCCGCGTTCGGAAGTGAGCAGCAAGTACAGCGACTCGGGCGTGGTGACCAAAATGTGCGGCGGCCGGCGGAGCATGGCCTGGCGTTCGCTGCTGGAGGTATCGCCGGTGCGAACGGCCGCCCGAATTTCAGGGAAGGCCATGCCGGTGGCCGCCGCGCGCTCGCGGATTTCGGCCAGCGGTTGGAGCAGATTGCGGTGAATGTCGTTGCTGAGGGCCTTCAAGGGCGACACATAAACCACGTGCGTGCGGTCGGCCAGTCGGTGCTCCAGCCCCAATCGCAAGAGGCGGTCGATGCACACCAAAAAGGCGCTCAGCGTTTTGCCCGACCCGGTGGGAGCGGCCAACAACGTGTGTTTGCCGGCGGCGATGGCCGGCCAACTTTCCTGCTGGGCCTGCGTGGGCGCGGCGAACCGGCTGGCGAACCAGTCCGCGATCACCGGGTGAAAAAGTTGCAAGCTGGGGTGAGAGCGATCCGTCACGGTGTTTCCCAGAGGGGGGAGCTTCCAGGGCCGGGGACTTCGGACTGGGGCGTTGGCGGGCGAATTGGCGCCAGGTAGGGCTGCAACTCGGCCAGCTTTTTCGGCCCAATGCCTTTGACATCGAGTATTTCGCGCGGGTCGCGGAAACCGCCGTGTTCCTCTCGATCGTCGATGATGCGGCGGGCCAGCGTTTCACCCAAGCCTGAGATTTGGGCCAACTCAGGCCAATCGCAGGCATTGATATCGATCAGAAACAGCAGCGGTTGCCGCGGCCGATCGTCGTATTCCACTTGCGCGGCGCCGCCTCGCTGCCACCATACGGTCGCCGCCGATAGCAACAGCACCACAAGCATTGCGGCCAGCGTTGACTGCTCGCGTGATGTGAAGAGGTTGCCCGTTTTCGGGTTGGCTTCCTCAATTGGTAGCGACGGGACCGAGGCCGCCGGCGGGCTTTCGATGTTCGAAGAACTACTTGCTGCGCTCATCGCGGCACTCTGCAAAGTCGGATGACCTTCACGCCCATTGAGGAAAATGAGGCTTCGTTATTGTTTGCGGGCCTGCACTGGCCGAAAGAGTTGCGACGAACCTCGTTCGGCTAACCACGCGGCCGGATCCACGGCGATCTGGAAGACGGTTACCCGCGCCGCTCAGTATGACGTACACGGTCCAACAAATCGACCGGCAGACGTCCCGCCAGAGACGCTACCGAAGACGCCGCCAGCCGTCGGATTGGAAAAATCTGCGAATAGTGTACAAAATGGCATTGACTATGTACAACCGTATATTACAGTGAACATAAGAGTTTATATTTCGGCGCCCCACCTCCCCCGCCTGTGGTTGAATCGTGGACTATCTTGCGTGCAGCGCAACGGGGGAAGGAAGCCGCACCTACGTTTGGAGGAAGGATTGATCTCCCATGACCGATCTCACTCGATTAACACAGAAGCAGCGTGAGGTTTATGAGTTCATCCGGGAGAAAATCCGCACGCGCGGCTACGGTCCCACGGTGCGCGAGATCGGCGGCAACTTCAACATCAGTTCGCCCAACGGCGTGATGTGCCATCTCAAGGCCCTGGAAAAGAAGGGGCTGATTTCCCGCGAGCCGAATATGTCTCGCGCGATCACGTTGGCGACCGAATCCTTTGACCGTCAGCGGGGGCTGCCGTTGGCGGGCCGCATTGCCGCCGGCTTTTTGCACGAGGCGATTGAGCAAGACGAGCGCATCGATTTCGGCGAATTGTTCGATTCCGATGACCTGTTCGTGCTGGAAGTTCACGGCGATTCGATGATCGAAGACCAAATTTCTGATGGCGATTACGTGGTGATCCGCAAGCAGGAAACTGCCGCGCCGGGCCAGATCGTGGTCGCCTTGACCGACGAAAACGAGGCCACGCTGAAACGCTGGTTTCCGGAAAAGAATCGCATTCGCCTGGAGCCAGCCAACTCCACCATGCAACCCATCTACGTGACCAATGCCAGGGTGCTGGGGGTGGTGGTGGGCGTGGTGCGCAAGATTTAGGATCGACGGCCGGTTCAAGCCCAATTTCCCCGACTGGCACGAGATGCTGGGGCCAGGTTGGGGGGCCAACGCCAGCCGGTATTCTTCCAAGGAGAAACATCTGGGAGCATTTTTTCAGCAGTTTCTGTTCATGGATCAACGCGAAACCGTTGCTTGCCGCCTGCGGATGGAGCAGAATAACGACTGAAGTGGTCGCAACTGCTTTAGGTTCT
This sequence comes from uncultured Pirellulales bacterium, assembly GCA_964445985.1. Lineage (GTDB taxonomy): Bacteria > Planctomycetota > Planctomycetia > Pirellulales > S012-138 > CAYUMU01. The sequence goes on from CAYUMU010000001.1 coordinate 219,408, forward strand.
GCTGCGACCTCATCGAATTTGCAAGTCGTATCTGCTGTCGAAGTTTCTCCTCGGATTAGATTAAGGGTTCGCGCATGTCGTCTCGGTTATTACCACCCGGTTTGCGTTTGCCGATTCTGGCGTGTTTGTTAGCCACGGGCGTGGCCCTGGCCCTGCCTGGCCTGGGGGGAGTGAGCCATGCTCAACAACCCGCCGCCAGCCGCACCTGGAGCGATGCCTCGGGCACCTACACGGTGGAAGCCAGCATGCTGGGAGTCAACGCGGGCAAAGTCAGCCTGCTGCGGGCCGATGGTCGGCGGGTCGATGTGCCGCTCGACAAGCTGAGCCCTGCCGATCAGCAATATGTGCAAACCATGCTGGCCGCCGCCGCGCCGGCGGGCGGCGGCAAACCATTGCCGTTTGATACCTCGCTGGTATCTTCCGACTTTGCCGGGGCGATGATCATTCAGCCGCAGCGGTTGCTGCAATCGCCCACCTTTCAGGCCTTGAGCAAACTTAGCCCGGCGCCGCCGCAAACCACCATGGCTGGCGTGGATGTCTCCAAGCTGGAATGGTTGGTGGTGCTGTTTGCTCCCTCGGCCGAAGAAGCGGTTGCCGCGGAGGCCAGCCCCTTCGGACCCGAGGTAGGCCCCATGCCTGCCAAGAAACAGGAAAACGTGGCGGTGATTGCCGTGAGCGCTCAACCCTTCGACCGCAACGCCATGCTGGCTTCGCCCGAATTGGCTGGAGTGGAAGAGGGGATGATGGGAGACAAGGTCCATTGGAAAGCGGCCGCGGACAGCGCCGATCCAATGGACGTGGTGTTCCTCAGCGATCGCGTCGCCCTGGCGGCGCCCAGCGCCATGATGCCCAAGGTGATCCAGGCCCAAGGTTCGGGCAAGCAATTGATCGGCATCATGGGTCAGTTGGATTTGAATCATGACATTGCCATCGCCTTCATTTCGCCCGACAAGACCACCGAAGCTCCGATGGGCGGCGGCGGTGATCCGTTTTCGCAAGCAGCCCAAGGGATCGAAACCGCCGTGGTTTACGTCGATTTGGGCGCGGCTCCCAAAATTTCGGCATCGCTGACGGCCGCGGACGAGCAAACCGCGGCAAAGACAAAAGAGGGCCTGGATGGAGCGATGGGATTTGTCAACTTGACCGTTACCCAAGTATTGTTCGAACAATGGAAGCAACTGCCGGTCGACGCCACTCCGCTCGCTTCGCTGGTTACCGAAACCTTGGGCTCTTTCAAAACATCGGTACAGGCCACCACCTTAAACGTCAGCATTGCCACGCCGGCCGATTTCGTGGAACGTGCGAGCAAGTGCGGACCGATCATTCAGGCGGCAATCATGCAGCAATTGCAACTCATGCAGGGACCGCCGGGCGGCGCCGAGCCAAGCCCCTTTGGACCTGAGGGCGGAGCGGAACCCAATCCCTTCGGTCCCGGCGGCGCGACACCTCCTCCGGGAGCCGGTGAGAATAACCCCTTCGGCCCTGGTGGCGCTCAACCCGCCCCCACGCAGCCCGACCCGACCCCGAATAGTCCCTTCTAATTAAATAACTGCCTGCGATTGGTCGCGGGAGAAGCAAGGCAGCCCTGGCTTGGACCACCCCCCGAGCCAGGGCTGTTTTTTATGCGCGTTATCGAGGATGCCTGTCCTACGCGACTTCGAGGTCTGCTTACAGCTCAAACTGCCGGGCAAACATACTTTTGCCATGCTCGATACCGCGGCGGAAGGATTGAATGTCGCTTCCCAAGTGGACCATCTTGCAGCCGAGATCGGTCACACGGTTAGCGAATTCCGGCGTGGCGCAAACGGTGCCCCACTGTTTGCCGGCCTTCTTGCAGGCGGCGGCGACGTGGGCGTAGGCGTCCCAGAGTTTTTGATTCTGATACTGGCCCAGGATGCCCAGGGCTTGGGAGAGATCGGCCGGACCCACGAACAGCAAGTCCACGCCATCAATCGCCGCGATCTGGTCGGCCTGTTCGAGCGAGCCCAGCGTTTCAATCTGGATGGCGACCAAGTTGTCGCGGTTGGCATCTTCGGCAAATTGGACCGGCGTTTTCCAGGTGTAATCGGCATCGCGTCCGCTGGCGTTGAGGCCGCGGCTGCCGCGGGGGGCGAACTTGGCCCATTGCACGAACTGCTCGGCGTGGTCGGCATTGTCGATCCGCGCGGCCATCACGCCGCCGGCGCCCGCTTCCAGGGCCTGGGTAACGGCGGAATAGCCGGTGGGGGCCAGGCGGACAATATTGTCGAACTGATTCGCCCGACCCGCGATGGCCAGATTTTGGATTTGCTCGTAGGTCAGGCCGCCGTGTTCCTGGTCGAGCCAGAAACCATCGAAGCCGCCGGCCGCCCCGAATAGTTCCACGATGACCGGGCTGGCGATTCGCCCGATCGCAAAGATTCGAACCGTTTTGCCTTCCGCCAGTTTGCTCTTGAAGCTGCTCATCAAAGTCCCCGGTCGCGCGTTGGAGTAGAGAATCTCCGCACGATAGCGCTCGCCGCCGGGGAATGCAAATCGTTTCGCGGCTGGAGATCGCCAATGACGTACTTAGCAAACACCAAGGGACTTACTGCAACCGCGGGTTAAGCACGTCCACCCGTTGGGCGACCACGTGCGGGCTCTTCAGTTCCGTTGAATAGCCGCGCGAGCCCACGATGCCAATGTAGCGACCTTCGTAGGCGCGAAGGTTCACGCCGGGCGCCGCGGTGACATAGGAGCGAACCCGATTTTCGCCATCGAGCAACGCGTACTGCGGCGCGCCGATTCGCTTGGAATAGACGGGCACCAGGCGCCCTTCGCCATCGAAGCGGCTATCGACCAATTCCACCGAGGCGGCCGAATCCGCGGCAGCGGTCGCCGCGACCGTGGTGCTCGTCGGAACGCCGAGCTCGCCCACCGGCTCCCTGCTCGCCAGCGAACCACGAGGGCTAACCTCCGGCCGCCGCAGGTCTTGTTGCTGTTGCTGAATCGTGGCCAGAAGCTGGTCGTCGGCGCGGCGAATCTGCCGGCCCAGGGCGGCGAAGCGGCGGATGCGTTCAATCAGTTCTTCGGCCCGCTGTCTCTCCCGTTCGCTGCGCGTCGTATCGGCAATCGTTACAGCCCGATCGAGCAGGCTGTCGAGAACCTGCGAATTGTTTTCTTCGCAAACCGCGAAAGACAGATCGGCTTCGACCTTTTCGAGTTCCAGCCACTGCGAAGTGGCCGCGACAGAGGGCGAAGGTTCGTCGCTCTCGCCACGAGCTGCTCGCGAGCCGCGCGGCGTGGCCGGAAGGCGGGGTTCCGCGGGTTCAAGATCTTCGTCGCGTGAGCGTCGCGATTCGTAGGAAACGGCCCGAGTTGTCGTCGGTCGGGTGTCGGCAAAATCTTCGGCAGGTCGCTTCAAATCGTGGTCGCGATGTTCGATGACCACGCCACGAGGCCGGATCGGCGACTGCGAAGGTTCGTCGGCAAAGTCGCTGCGATCCTGGGGCTCGTCGTCGGTGCGGCTGAGATACCGGCCGTAGATCCAGCGGAATTCACCGGCCGGGGGCGAGACTCGATACCAGGCTTCGGTTTCGGTGGCGCTGGCGTCGAGGATTTCCAGCTTCTCGCCTTTGCGAAGCTTCACTTGCCACACATCGCGGGCCGCGCTGAGGGTGCTGCCCACGCGGGCCACGATGCCGTCGGTGGTAACTTCCAGCAAGCCGCCGCCAATTTCTTTAACGTGGCGGGCCGAGATGTAGCTGTGACTATCTCCAGGCGGACGCACGGCATACCATCCGCCGGGATCATGGCGATAGACTTCGATGACCTCGCCTTGCTTGAGCTTTTCGGTGGCGTAGTAGTCCTGCCCTGGCCCGCTGCGAACGTAAACGTCGTCGGCGTTCACCGTGGCCTGGTAAGGAAATTCGGCTGCCTGGAGCCCAAGGCAGGGCAGCAACAGGAACGAGGTCGCGATGGCCGCGCGCAGTCGCATCCGCGTTCTCCCAACGTGAGGAATAGGTCAATTCAGGGAAGCTTCGGTAGAGAAGCAGGGAGGCGGCTTTTATCGTAAAGACGTTGCCGGTTCAAGATCGATTGAGCCGCCACCCATGCAGCGGGCGCTGGGCGAACCGCTTCGCCCCCCCCTCGGTCAGGCTTGGGCGATAGCACAGGCTGCATGCTCAAGGGAAGCATGCTTACCCGGGAGGGCTAAACTTCGGCCGGTTGGGTCTTCCACACCCGGCCACCCATTTCCACCGGGTAGTCTTTGTAGCCAGCCAAGGCGGCAATTTCGCGCAAGAAACGGAGCGTGAGTTGCTCCAGCACTTCCTTGTCGGAATCGCGATCAAAGTAAGCCGTAAGGTCGATGGGCTGGCCGATTTTCACGCGCACCTGGGCACGCATGAAGAGACTGCTGTAATAGGTGCCAGCGTACGGCGCGCCGTGAATGTAGCAGGGAATGACGGGCACCTTGGCTTTGAGGGCCACCATGGCGGCGCCCGGCCGCCCGGGCAGAAGCAGATTTTCGGTCTGATTGATGCGGCCTTCGATAAACATGCCCACAATGCCGCCCTCGGCGGCCCGGCGGATGGCGGTCTTGGTGCTTTTGGTATCGACGCCGCCCCGATTGACGGGAATGACTTCCATGGTTCGAAAAAACCAGGCCAGCAGCGGAAACTCCACATACTCGCGGGCCACCATCCAATAGGTCATGCGACGCGTGGCGGGCACAATGTAAGCGGGATCGACGCCAGCCCGATGGTTGCACACCAGAATGGCCCCCTGGCCCGGCGGCAGGTCAATGCGGCCGCGAATGCGCAGGTTCCACACAAACTGGGTCATCGACCGGTTGTATTGAAACAACAGGTATTGCGCGAGGGTGTAACCGGTGCGCTTCCAGGCAATGGTGATCATGGCCAGCGGCAAGAGCGCCGTCAGGCCCAGCACGCCATACGCCAGAATGTTGGTTGCGTGGGACGACAGCATGCAGGCACTCAGCTTACTTCGTTAGCCCACCGGCCAGGGCAAGGGTTCACCGGCCAGCCCGGCTAGCAAATTGGTGACCGACATTTCCGCCATGCGGTCCCGAGTTTCGGTCGTGGCGCTCCCCAGATGGGGTGTCACAATCACATTGGGCATGTTCAACAGGGGATGATTGCGCGGCAGGGGCTCGGGATCGGTGACATCCAGGGCCGCGGCGGCAATTTGTTTGGATTCCAGGGCAGCGACCAGGTCGGCCGTAACCACCACGGGTCCGCGGGCGATGTTGATCAGCGTGGCCGTGGGTTTCATTTGGGCGAACGCTCCGCTATTCATAATACCTTGCGATTGGGCCGTGAGCGGCAGCGAGAGCAGCAGAAAATCGCTCTGCCGCAGCAGTTCCGCAAAGCTAACATATTCGGCCGGCGTGTGCGGCGGAAGCTCGGCGAGCGGCCGGCGGTTGTGATACAGCACCCGCATCGAAAACGCGGCGCCGCGGCGGGCCACTTCGCGGCCCATCCCCAAAATGCCCAGCGTGGCGTGATGCACCTCGCGCCCGAGCATGTAGCCGGGATCGTAGACAGTGAATTGGGGACCGCGGGCGTATTGGTCGCCCTCGGTCACACGGCGAGCCGAAGCCAGCAGCAAGGCCAGGCCCATATCGGCGGTGGCGCCGTCGAGAATGCCCGGCGTGTTGCCCACGGGCAGGCCCCGCTCGGCGGCCGCCGCCAGCACAATGTGGTCCACCCCCACCCCGTAGTTGCTGATCACCTTCAGATTGGGAAGCAAATCGAGCAGCGAACCATCGACGGCCGGATGTCCGTAGGTGTACAGCCCGGCGACTTCTTCCAGCGATGATCGTTCCGAGAGCGCGCTCCAGGGGAGCACGTTCACCTTGCCAGCCAGGCGCTCCAAAATATTGGGCGCGAGCGGACCATCGGCCACCACCACGGGCAGCGGAGCTGACGTGGACTGGGCACCGGGCGCGGAAGCAGCGGCAGGGTGTTCGGGCATCGCAACTGGCAGTTAGCGGCGGTTGGTTGGACGAAAGACTTGGGGGGGCTGATCTGTCCGCGCAGGCCACGATCTGTTGGTGCCTGGCCAGCGCCGATTCCATATCAAGGTTGTTATCCGCCGCCTTCTGGATTCCCGCATGCGCGGGAATGACGGTATCGGCGGCCCGCTGGTTTAGGCGTCGGCCGTTTGGTTTTCGATCTCGTCCTTGTACTTTTCGAGCATGCGGCCGGGGGAGCCCATCATGTTGTAGCCGCCGTCGACGTGCATGATCTCGCCCGTGATGCCGCTGGACATTTCGGAAAGCAAGAACATGCCGATGCGGCCCACTTCTTCGTGGGTGACGTTGCGTTGAATCGGCGAGATGGACTCGTACAGCTTGAGCATGCCGTCGGGGTCGCCCACGCCCCGCATCGATACGGTTTTGATCGGGCCGGCGCTGAGGGCGTTCACGCGGATGCCGCGGGGGCCGAGGTCGTAGGCCAGGTATTTCACCGTGGAATCGAGGGCCGCTTTGCAAATGCCCATCACGTTGTAGCCGGGCACGGCTTTCTCGCCGCCAAAGTAGGTGAGGGTGCAGATGGCGCCGTTATCGGCCAGGATGCCTTGGTCGCGGGCTTCGCGAGCCAGGGCCAGCAGGCTGAAGGCGCTGATTTCCATGGCCAGCTTGAAGCCGGCGCGGCTGGTGGAAATGGTTTCGCGCTTGAGGTCTTCGGGCGGGGCAAAGGCGATCGAGTGCAGCAAGAAGTCGATCTTGCCGAACTCCTTGGCCGTGGTCGCCATGGCGGCCTGGATGTCTTCGTCTTTGGTCACATCCATGGGAACCAGGAACTTGGCGCCCGAACGGTCGCTGGTGAGCTTGCTGAGCCGGCCACGGTTTTTCTGGCGTTCGTCGTCGGGCTTGTCGGGCATGTAGGTAAAGCCGCATTCGGCCCCCTGCTCCATGGCCTGATCGGCAATCGCCCAGGCGATCGACATATTGTTGAACACACCGGTAATCAAACCGCGTTTTCCGTCCATCAATCCCATCGGTGTATCCCTCTTTCATTCCGTTAACGAGCGAGCACGTAAACACATGCGTACCATGCGCAAGGCCAGGGTCGCGAGTATTCGCCCCCCTCCAGCCTGCCGCCAAGCCACGCCACCCCCCCTGGGTAGCGCCATGTGTGTAGAAGATACGGCACAAGCCGGTCCTTGGCAACGAGCCTATGCTGGCCGCGAAAAAGACGGCGATTTGGCAGGCGGCTGGCGGACGGCTTTGCTTTCCAGCGTGAAAGCCAGGCAAATATAACGCCGCGGGGGCAGGTGATTTAGAACGCCGGACGCGGTGCGCGCTCGGAGACGCTGAGCCTGAATGGGCCGCGGTTCCTCGGCCGCTCGACCATGGCATTGGCCAACTACAACAGTTCGCTGATCGGTTCGCCGTGCGGCAGAATGGGCATCGGCCGGCCGCTGTGGTCGGGGAAGGTGGCTTCGTAATCGACGCCCAAATGATGATAGACCGTGGCCCACAGGTCGTTGGGCGTGAGCAGGCGATCTTTGGGACGCTCGCCTTTGGAAGTGGTTGAACCGACAACCTGGCCGGTTCGCATACCTCCGCCGGCAACGAGCACCGACATGGCGCCCGGCCAATGGTCGCGGCCGGGCTGCATTACGCGGGTTCGCGAGCCGTTGGAGTGGCTGATCCGCGGGGTGCGGCCAAACTCGCCCGTGACGACCAGCAACACCTTCTTATCGAGGCCCCGGTCGTACAAGTCTTCAATCAAGGCCGTGATGGCCCGATCGTAAATGGGGAGCCGCACTTGGGCATCGTCGAACAAATGGCAATTCACCGCGTGCGAATCCCAGTTGTAAACGCCCTGTTCAAGCGACGGCACGCCCGACTGGTATGGGTTCTCCATAACCATGGTGACAAACGACGAGCCGGCCTCGACCAACCGCCGCGCGAGCAAGGCCCGCTGACCCCAGGCGTGGCGGCCATAACGATCGCGGAGCGTATCGGGTTCTTGCGAAAGATCGAAGGCTTCGCGGGCTTTGTTGTTGGTGAGCAGTTCGATGGCCCGGCGGTTGCAATCGTCCACCGCCGTCATCAGTCCCGAGCCGTCGATCTGGGACTTCAGTTGGTCAAAGCCTTGGAGCAACCGCACCCGGTCGTCGAGCCGATCGGCCAAACCGGGAGCGAGCCCCAGGTTTTTGACTTCAAACTTGGCGTCGCTGGGGTCGCCCGGCACGTTGAACGGCACGTAAGCCGGACCCAGGTAGGCTGCGCCAAAACTATAAGTATCCACGCCGGCCCGACCGGAATTGGTGCCCGAAATGTAATTCGGCAGGCCGGTATTTCGCTGCTCGCGAACCTTGGCCACAATCGAGCCCACCATGGGAGCATCGTTGACAAAGCCGGTGGGTTCGGCCGGATCGCGCCCGGTGAGAAAGCGTTTGTGGCCGCCGCCGTGATCGGCAAAGTTGTGGGCAATCGAACGAATCAAAGTAAAGCGGTCGGCCACCTTGGCGTGCATGGGCAGCAATTCGCAAACATCGATGCCGGGCACGTTGGTCGAAATCGGCCGGAACAGCCCCCGATAATCTTCGGGGGCATCGGGCTTCATGTCGTAGGTTTCCATGTGGGGCGGCCCGCCTGGCAGCCACACAAAGATCACCGAGGTATCCAAGTCGCGGTGACCGCCCGACGCCGCGCCGCTGGCCACGGCCTTCAAACGCATCACGTCGGCCAGGCTCAGTCCGCTGATTCCCAGCGTTCCCCACTGCAGAAAACTGCGTCGTCGCAGCGGCCCGGCACAAAGTTTGGGGTTAGGCATCGACGAACCTCGGCAGGAAAGATACTTGGGAAGATCGGCGGGATTCGTCCCACCCCCCAAGGTCTACTCCTAGATCGATCGACCACGGGTGATGGGTTTCATTAATATGGCGAGAAGGCGGGTGCCAAGTCAATAAGTGGAAACCTTGGCTCTGACTGGAAATAAGCAAATCCGAGGCTCGCCCCGACAACTTGGTGGGCCGTTGTCGGTGTGGTAGGCTGGGAAGAGCGAGCGTTCTCTGGTGGGGTGGTTTAGCCGTCCTCCCCCACCTGGCAATACCTGTCCGGCTAAGTCTTAACTCAACTGCCGTGCAGCGGGTCGCGTTTATGCAAGCGGATCGTTTGGGGCCTTACCGAATTGGCAAGCAATTGGGCCGCGGCGGCATGGGCACGGTCTATGCCGGCCTCGACGATGATGACCAGCCTGCCGCGATCAAGGTTTTGGCCACCAGCTTGGGCCGCGACACCGGCTTTCGCGAGCGGTTTGAAGCCGAAATTGAAACGCTCCGCAAGCTCAAGCACCCCAACATTGTGCGGCTGTTTGGCTACGGCGAAGAAGACGGCGTGCTGTTTTACGCGATGGAAATGGTGGAAGGCCGCAGCCTGGAAGAAGACCTGCAAGGGGGCCGCCGCTTCCATTGGCCGCAGGTGGTAAAGTTTGGCGTGAAGCTGTGCAGCGCCCTGCGGCATGCCCACGACCGCGGCGTGGTCCATCGCGATATCAAACCGGCCAACTTGCTGCTGACCGTCGACGACGACATCAAGCTTTCCGACTTCGGCATCGCCAAGTTGTTCGGGGCCACGGGCATGACCTCGGCCGGCGGCATCTTGGGGACCGCCGAATACATGGCCCCCGAGCAAGCCGACGGTCGCCCGGTGGGGCATCGAGCCGATCTCTACAGCCTGGGCGCGGTGCTTTACACATTGCTGGCCCGGCGGCCGCCGTTTGTGGGCAAGAGCATTCCCGAATTGCTGCACATGCAGCGGTTTGCCGTGCCGGAGCCCATTCGCCGGTTTTGTGCCGATGTGCCGGAGGAAATCGATACCCTGGTGTTGCAACTGCTGGAGAAAGATCCCGAACGGCGGGTGGCGAATGCGGTTCTGCTTTCACGGCGGTTGGAAGCGACCGCCCGAGGCTTGGAGTGGAAGCAAAGCCAGGTCAAGCCTCCGCCGATTAAAGCGGATTATGAAGTTGAGGCGCCGAGCAATCCGGCCCTCACCGGCAAAGGTCGGCGATCGGATGCCACGCAAGACATTTCCCGATCCGGTCGCAAGAGCGTCGACCAACTGGCCGGCACGCAGGCCACGGGCGCCGGCTTGGCGCCGAGCGTTGCGGATTCCAACATGGCCGCCACGGCGGCCCCCACCAACCGGCCCTCGGTCGACGCTTCCGATTTAACCCTGGCCCCCGCGGCGGCCGGCTACAGCGTGGCGGCCAATCCGGCCGAGGCCAAGAAGTCGGCAACCGCCACCCGCTTTACCACGGTGGCCGAGGTTGAAGAGAAAGACGCCTTGCTCAGCGAAGACGGACAGCCCGTCATCTCCTCGCAAACGGTGATGCTGGCCAGCGCGTTGTTGGTCTTGGGGCTCGGCATCTGGTACATGTTGCAGCCCCCTTCGGCCGACTCGCTCTATGCCGAGATTCAAGAGTCCGTGAAACAGACCGGCGAGCCGTTGGCGGCCGCCACCGAGATCAATTCGTTTTTGGAACTGTATCCGGCCGATCCGCGTTCTCGCGAAATGGAAGCTTATCTGGAAGAGAACGACGTGCTGCGGCTGGAGAAACGGTTTGCACTGCGAGCCAACCGGCTTTCGCGAGTGGAAGGTCTTTCGCCCATCGAGGCCGACTACCTCGATGCCATGTCCACGGCGTCGATCAATCCGGCAGAAGCGTACGAACGCCTGCAAGCCATGTCGGTGATCTACGAACACGAAGATTCGCCCTCGGGCGACATCTCGCTGGTGCAAAAACTGATTCAGCGTCAGCTCCAGCGGTTGCGCGAGCCTGCCCAGTACTACATTCAGAGCCGCCTGGACCTGATTCGCCGCCGCCTGGCCGACGCCGAAGCGGCCGACGCCAGCGATCCCAGCCGGGCAACGCAATTGCGGCAAGGGGTGATCGAACTCTACGGCCACCAACCTTGGGCCGCCGCTGAAATTGCCCGAGCAAGAGCCGCGCTGGCCGCAAAGCAGCCTGCCACGGCGCCCGCTGACGAAATCACCGAAGTCTCCACCGCCCCCGCTTATGATCCGCGGGCGACACTCGATCGGTAACACCCAGGGGCGTAATCGCCACGTTCTGTCTTATGAATGGCCGCGGTTAAAAGGGAGACCAGCGCCCGAAATTTTGACGGTTCTGATTCGACCCCCTCTCGGGTACAAAACTTGCCTTCGGTTAACGATTTCCTTTTGGCGGCGGTGGGGACGCCCCCCCTGGCCCTCGGCTTCCATTTTCTCCATTCATAAGGGATTGGCATGAGCAAGCTCGTGTTTCAGTCGAGCGAAGAATCGACCGTGGGCATTGAAATCGAGCTCGCGCTGGTCGATGCCCAGACGATGGCCTTATCCAGTGCCATCAACCAGATTATGGAGCGCGTTCCCGAGGAACATCAGTCGCAAATCAAGCCCGAGTTGATGCAGTGCTACGTGGAGTTGAACACGAAGGTCTGCCACACGATTGGCGAGGCCGAGCGCGACCTGCGCGAAAAGCTGCTCTGGTTGCAAGGCGCCACCGACGACCTCGGACTGCGGCTGTATTGGACCAGCACCCATCCGTTTTCGAATTGGTCCGACCAGCAGGTAACGCCGAACGAACGCTACGAAAAACTGGTGAGCATGCTGCAGGACATGGCCCGGCAACTCATTTGCTTTGGGCTGCACGTGCATGTGGGCGTGGACTCCGGCGACAAGGCGGTGATGATTTGCGACCGCATCATGCGACACTTGCCCATGTTGCTGGCCATTTCGAGCAATAGCCCCTGGTGGGAAGGCCGCGTGTCGGGACTGAAGAGCCACCGCTCGAAAATCATGGAGGGCCTGCCCACCGCGGGGCTGCCCCCGCTGATGCGGAACTGGAGCGAATATGTCTGGCTGGTGAAGCACTTGATCGCCACGGGCTTCATTCACACCATTCGCGAAATCTGGTGGGATGTGCGGCCCCACCATAATTTTGGCACCGTGGAAGTTCGCATGTGCGATATGCCGGGCACGCTGGACGACGCCATGGCGTTGGCGGCCTTGATCCAATGTCTGGTGAAGGCGCTCTCGAACGATATCGACGAAGGCGCCTACCAGCACGATTGCCACCCGATGCTGGTGCGGCAAAACAAGTGGCGCGCCGCGCGGTTCGGGCTCGACGCGCAACTGGTCGACGCCTTTACCTACGAGTCGCTGCCGGTGCGCGAGTCGGTGGAACACCTGGTGGAGTTGCTCCAACCCGTGGCCGAGTCGCTCCAGTGCCGCCCCTACCTGGAACACCTCAAGAAAATGGTTCGCGCGCGGTCGGGCGCCGATCGACAACTGGCGGCGCTAGAAGAAACCGGTGATGCCGCGGAAGTGGTGCGGCTGATGACCGAGACGTCGCGAATCAAGTGAAGTGCGGAATTCGGAATTCGGAGTGCGGAGTTGAGGGTGGTGTCGATCGTCTGCTACTATCGGGGCCGCCCCCAATCGCAATCCGCAGCCTGACTGCCGCCCGCGTTTTTCACTCGATAGGCCGCTTATGAACCTTACCGCCGCGCTCGAACCGTTGGCTCGCATTCGCGACCGCGAAATCGTGGTCACCACCATGGCCGCCGCGCGGGAGTGGTCGCGGATTTCGGAGCATGTGCTCGACCTGCATCACGTGCCCAGCGCCATGGGCCATGCTCCCGGCATTGGGTTGGGGCTCGCATTGGCCCGGCCGGAGCGCGAGGTGGTGGTGCTCAACGGCGATGGCGGCATGCTGATGAACCTGGGAGCGCTGGTTACCGCCACGGCCGCTCGGATTTCCAACTACACGCTGGTGCTCGTCGAGAACGGCATTTACGAAGTGACCGGCGGCCAGGACGTGGCCGGCCGGGGGCGCGTGGATTTTGCCGGCCTGGCCGCGGCGGCCGGTTTCGCCACCGCGCTCGCCTTCGACGATTTGGACGCCTGGAGCGAAACAGCCCCCCGCTTGTTCTCGCTGCCCGGCCCGCGTTTTGTGACATTGCGGGTGGAGCCGATGCTCGATGATTACCGGCTGCCGGTGCCCAAGGATACGCCCGATCGCTTGCGGCGGCTGAGCGAAGCGCTGGACAGTTAGCGAGCCCAGCGGTTTATCCGCTGGGTCTGCTACCGAGACGAGCGCCGCCATGCTTGGCGACAGCTCTCGAATGGCGCGGCGACAAGACCGTGGGAGGTAAACTCCACGGCTCGCTATTCGCTGCTGCCAATCCCTTGCCGCGAGGCATGGTGCGGGCGGGCGTTGAGAAAGCCGTCGTGCATCCGCGAGTTCAGTTCGCCATTTTCCGGATGGTCGGGCAGAACCCAAGGGAGCCGGGCAGTGAACGTGCTGCCTTTGCCCAGCTCGCTTTCCACCATGATCTCGCCGCCGAGCAGCTTGCAAAGCTCTTTCACGATCGAGAGCCCCAGCCCCGTGCCGGAGAACTCTTTGGTCATGGCGTCGCCGGTCGGCAGCACCGCGCTCCCTTGCCGGAATTTCTCGAAGATCCGGATTTGGTCTTCTTCGGAAATGCCAATGCCGGTGTCGGCGACGACCAGGTTCAGATCGCCGCTGGGGTGGCGACCGGCGCGGACCACGATCCGCCCGCCGTCGGGGGTAAACTTGATGGCGTTGGAGAGCAGGTTGTTGAGAATCTGCGCGATCTTGCCCTGGTCTTGATGCAGCTCGGGCAGGTCGGGCTGGATGTCGTTTTCCAGATCGATGTTCTTCCGTTCCGAGAGTGGCCGGGCCATATCGCACTGGGCGGCGATGGTGTGGCTGATGCGGAAATCGCTGAGCCGGATATCCATTTTGCCGCTCTCGATCTTGGCTAAATCGAGAATGTCGTTGATCATTTCCAGCAGGTGCTTGCCGGAATTTTGGATGTTGAACACGTAGCGGCGCTGCTTGTCGTTGAGCGAATCGGCCGTGTGGAGAATGTCGCTGAAGCCAATGATGCTGTTGAGCGGCGTGCGCAGCTCATGGCTGACCGTGGCCAAAAAATCGCCTTTGAGGCGGTTCATTTCGTAGAGCTGCATGTTCCGCTGGGCCAGCTCATCGACCTTGGCGTCGAGGTCGGAGTTCACGTTCCGCAGTTCTTCTTGCACGGCGATGAGATGCCGCACCATGCGATTGAAGGCCACGCCCAGGGCTTCGAACTCGTCGCCGGTTTGAATTTCGGCCCGTTTGTCGAGATCGCCCTTGCTGATGCTATCGCTCACGAACTGCAAATGCTGGAGCGGTTTGACGATGACATAGCGAATGATCACGTACGAGGCGACCACCAGCAAGAATGCCGTGAGGATGGCTGTAAACCACAAAATGGCGTTGTTCCAGGCAATATCGGACTGCACCGGCTTGTCGGAAATGCTGACCTTCATGATGGCCAGAATGTCGCCGTCCATGAGGTTGGGCGTGCCGGTGAAGATCCGGTGGCAAGGGACGCACGTTCGCGAAGCACGCACGACCTGGTAGTAGTGGTACTCCTGCAGCTCAGGCACCCGGCGTTCCACGAACTCCACCTTGGCCATGTCGCCGCGGCCATCGTCGGGGCCGTCGTCTTCGGAGAACAGGCTATTCCACCAGCCAGCGATCTTGTCGCCCACCCCGCGCTCGTCTTCAGCATTGCTAGCGTTGGCGGGGGCATCGGCCTTGCGCTGGTCTTCGCGAAGGAACTGCTCCAGCACCTGGTAGTCGTATTCATCCTTGGGCCGGCCTTGCCCATCGGCGGCCGAAGGTCGAATGGAGCTGAATTTGTAATCTTCGTTTTGGAGTTCTTTGCCGAGGGCGTCGGCCAGGTCTTTCGCGTCGGCCTCGTCACGCGATGCCGGCACGGGGTTGCCGTGGATGTCGCGGCCTTCCACCTGAGGGCCCTGCTCGGTGCGTTCGGATTGCAGGGCCTTCCAGTGGATATTGGTCAGAATGGTATCGACGAGCAACCGGCCCTTGTTGCGATTTTGCTTGTAAACCAGCTTCTCGGTTTGACTTCCGTACAGCCAGAAGCTGCCAGCGGTGAGTACGAGCAGGCAGACGCCGAACAGCAGCAAGCACTTTCGCTCGAGGTGGGTTTCCCCCAGAACTCGTTTGATACCGCGATACGACATGGAACCTCAAAGCGGAACGGGGAATTTCCCGTATCTCTTGATCAGTTGGCATTCTAGGTGCCAGGGAGTGCCGCGCAAAGAGCAGTCCGGCTGATGTGGGGCAGGTGGGCAGGTCTCGCCGAGACCGCCAAGCCACAAAATGCCAAGCCACAAAATCGTGGCTTGGGCGTCCTCGCCCTTGAATCCGCGCCGCCACCTCAACAACCGCCGCCCCAAAACCGGCCCAAGACTCCACGCACTCTTGGCGGAGGGCGGCCAAGCCATAAAATGCCAAGCCACGTTTGTGGCACGTGCTCGCCGCGCGCCAGCGCTTCCCCGTCAAACAGCGAATGACGGCGCGGGTTTGCTTCAGACTGCTGGCGATCAGGCCGCGGTCGGCGACCGTCGGTCTACGGGCGTGTTACTCACTCAGCTTGGCGCTGGGCGTGGCGTCGGCTGGCAGGTCGCCCAGGGCGTATTGAATGCCGTCGAGGTAGAACTGCATGACCGGCGGGTTGCCGTAGATTTCGTCGCGGTGGCCGAGCGAGCTGTAGAAGACGCGGCCCTTCCCGTAGTCTTGCAGCCAGGCAATGGCGTAGTCGCCGTCGGCCCGTTTGCCCTTGGCGGCATCGACCGAGGCGTTGTCCATGGTGAGCAGCACGCGGAGACGATCGCGCGAATAGGGGGCTTTGAATTGGTAGATTTCGTCGGTGATCTCGAAGCCTTGGCCGCCGAAGGCCGACAGCAGCGTGTGCTTGGGCTCGACAAGCTTCACGCCGATTTTTTGGTGCCAGGGGTGGCCATCGAAATAACCGCCGATCATTTCGCCGTATTCTTTCCAGCCATAGTTGCTGTCGCTGGCGGCGTGGAAGCCAGCGATTCCCTTGCCGTTGCGAACGAAATCGAGCAGCGCCTCTTTGCGGCGGGCCAGACTGGCTTCCCGCTCTTGTTTCTGCTCGTCGGAAACGCTCTGGCCCTTCTCCAGCTTGGGCAGCAGCCAGTCGCCGGTGGTGTTCACCAGCACCACGGCGTCGAATTCCTTGAGCCGCTCGGGCTCGAACATGGCCGGGTCGTCGCTCACCAACGAATCGAAGGCGCCGGTCTCGCGTCCCAAAAATCGAACCGCGTTGGCCCCCGTGGGGATCGAGCCGTGGCGGAAGCCGGGAGCATACGTGAAGATGAGCACCATCCGCTTTTGCTGGGGCTCCACCCGGGCTTTCACGCTGGCCAGGGCCTTTTCTGGTTGCTTGGGATCATCGGCGGCATAGCCCGCGGGGTTGGTCATCAAAGATGCAGTCAGCACCAAGGCAAACACCAACCAGGCAGAGAGTGTGCGGCACAACATATCGAAGGTTCCTGAGAAAGTAAGTTCGGAGCAAGGCAGTGGTCGGGGCGGACGATCTTGGCCCCCCCGCGTTTTTGGAGGGGAGGGATTAAGCCAAGCCCCTTCCAGGCCCTGGCAGCTATGATACTCGGCGCGCGGGGGTCGCGAAAGCAACCGCCGCCGTGGCTCGTTGGCCGGGGCACGTGGTGAGCCCAACTCCCCCCGTTGCCGCAAGCGTTGCGGCTGTGGTACTCTTGGGCCTTGCCAGCGGCGGCCGAGTGTGGGTGGGGATTGCCTCCCTACTCCCTCGCCGCGCCCAACCGTTATTCCTTCCCCCCAACCGGTTGATCCATGCGGTTTTTTTACGCGTTCAAAGTCTTGTTTCTGGTGATGTTCAGCTCGGAGCGGGCCCAGCAAGTGCATCAAGCGCTGGATGAGCCAACGCCACCGGTCGCCCTGCCTTCGACCACGGCCACGGCCCCCAAAGCGCCGGCCGAGAAACCAGCGATTGAGAAAAAGGCCGCGGAGAAACCGCCCGCCAAACCGACCCGCAGCGAAGCCCTGACCATGCTGGCCGCCATGCAGCGGGAAGCCCGGTTTGTGGATCTGGTGCAAGAACCGCTGGATGGCTACACCGACGCGCAAGTGGGCGCCGCGGCCCGCGACGTGCTGCGAGACTGCTACAAAGTGATGCAGCGGATGTTCGAGTTGCAGCCGGTTTCCAGCGAGTCGGAAGGTAATGAGATCGATGTGCCCGCGGGCTTTGACCCCGGCCGCATCCGGCTGACGGGCAACGTGACGGGGGAACCTCCTTTTCGAGGTCGGTTGATGCACCACGGCTGGCAAGCCAGGCATGTGCAGTTGCCGGAATGGTCGGGCAGCGCGGCGGCGGCCACGGTGGTGGCGCCGGCTGAAGTTGAACTCAAGTAGGTACGGTAACTCAGAACCATGACGACGAACGAACTGCCGTACGAGATTGTGATTGGGCTGGAAGTCCACGTTCAATTGCTGACCGCCACCAAGCTGTTTTGCGGCTGCGGCACCGAATTTGGCGCGACCCCCAACACGCTGACCTGCCCTGTGTGCCTGGGTTTGCCGGGCACGCTGCCGGTGATGAACCGCCGGGCGTTTGAGCTATCGTTGAAGACGGCCGCCGCCCTCAATTGCACGCTGGCCCCCTTCACCAAGTGGGACCGCAAACAGTATTACTACCCCGACCTGCCCAAGGGCTATCAGATCAGCCAATACGATCTGCCCTTCAGCAGCCGTGGGCACATCGATATTTACGATTCCAAGGGACGCTTCGAACCTCGGCCGATTCGGATCAATCGCGTGCACCTGGAAGAAGACGCCGGCAAGAGCATCCATGATGAACAGGCGGGCCGGGCCGATAGCCGCATCGACCTCAATCGCACCGGCACGCCGCTGATGGAAATCGTGAGCGAGCCCGACATGCGTTCGCCGCTGGAGGCCAAAGCTTATCTCACGGAGCTCAAGCTGCTGCTCACCTATCTGGGCGTTTCTGATTGCAACATGCAGGAGGGGAGCCTTCGCGTGGATGCGAATATCAATCTGCATGTGCATGCGGCCGATGGCGGCGACAAGATCGCCACGCCGATTGTGGAAGTGAAGAACATGAACAGCTTCCGGGCCGTGGAGCGTGCCCTGGCCTATGAAGCCGAGCGGCATTATCGCGTGTTCCAGGAAACGGGGCAGCGGCTGGGCGACGTGCCCAAGCAAACGCGCGGCTGGGACGAATCGGCCGGCGTGACCCGCGCGCAGCGTCAGAAGGAAGAGTCGAGCGATTACCGATACTTTCCCGACCCTGACCTGGCGCCGGTGATTGTCACGGCCGAACAGGTGCAGGCCGTGCATGAAAGCCTGGGCGAATTGCCGGCCGCGCTCCGCCATCGTTTGGAAGCCACCCATGGCATCACGTCCTACGATGCCGACGTGCTGGTGAACCAGGGCCGGCCGGTGGTGAATTATTATCTGGAAGTGGCGGAGGCCTGCGGCGATGGCAAGTTGGCCGCCAACTGGATGCAGCAAGACGTGCTGCGAACGCTCAACGAGCGAGGCATCGGCATCGACGCCTTCCCGATTGAAGCCGGGCGACTAGCCGCGATGTTGTCGCTCATAACCGCGGGCGAGCTGCACGCCAGTCGGGCGCGCGAGGTGTTCGAACGGTTGCTGGCGACCGCCGAATCGCCCGCCGATGCCATGACGGCCTTGGGCATTGTGAAGGTGGACGAGAACGCCCTGGTGGCCATTTGCCGCGAGCTGATTGCCGAAAACCCCAAGCTGGTAGACGACATTCGGGCCGGCAAAATGAAAGCGGCCGGCGCGTTCATTGGGGCCGCCAAGAAGAAGAACCCCAACGTCGATCCGGTACAGGTTAAAGACTTGTGCCTGGAACTGATCGCCAGCGAAGCTGGCTAGTGGGTTGCCGGGCGTGATGCTCTTGGTTGCACCTGTAGTGCGCCGATTGTCTTCAGGGATCGAGAGCCTGATACCTTGTCACGTTGGCCAACCATTCCAGCGACGATCGTCGATGCAGGGCCACGGCGTCGATCACGTCTTCCGCCGGAAAGTCTTGCGACGCAAACTGCGAAAGCGCCAGTTCCGCCGCACGATTGGTTTCCATGATGGCAACGGCGCCTAAACGCACCGATTGGGCGACGGCCAGCTTCCAGGGATTGTCGTCTGCGTTGACGGTCGAGGGCGGCATCCTGGGAATCGGCACGGAGGAGGTGGCCGACGCCCCGTGCCGTTCGCGAACCGTGGCCTCCGCGGCGGCGACCTCGGGTTTCATCGCATCGGCGTCGGCCTGGACTGAAACTCGGGCAGCCCTCACCATGAGTAATGACAGACCGCCGAGCGGGCGCTGCCGCAGATTGAGCGTTGTCGATTCGAGCGTGGCCAGAATGTTGGTTTGATCCAGCAGAATTCGCGCGGCGGCCGAGCGTTCGATCCAAGTCCAAACTTGCGACGATACCTCACCTGGGCGGTTCGCTTGCACCTCGCGAGCCCCGGGAATCAGGTTGCGATACACGGCATCGCGCAACGTGGCTAACTGCCCGGCGTCGGTCTCCGAGAGGGGCCGCAGCGTGGTGCGATCGGTGGGGATCGAAGGCGACATGGGCTGGGGCGATTCCATGGGCAAGGCCGGGCGCGACGTGGGCGTGGGCGTGGGACTTGAAGTTGGCGACGTGGGCAGGGTACGTGGTCGTTCGTAGGGCTGGAATGCCGCCGGGGGAGTGTAGCGGGGGTTCTGTCCTTGCGGGGGCACGCCATTGGTTGGGATGGGGCGAAGGGCCGGGTTCACCGGACCATGGACTGTTCCACCTGCCGGGGTGTAGGTCGGTGGTTCATTGACCGGCAACGTGCTCGTGGCTTTGAGGATGGAATGGCCGGGCAAAGCATCTGAAGTTTGAGACGAGAGCGGCCCCGTGGCGCCTGCACTGGTGGGCGAGGGACCGGCGGGACTGGGCCCCGCCGGACTGGGTCCCCTGGGAGCGGGCCCCATGGGAGTTGGGCCTAGGGGGACGGGGCCTGTCGGAAAGGTTCCCGGCCCATAGGTTGGCGAGCCCGGTGCCGGAAACTCGCCCGCGGGCGAATACATGGGAATGGGCGTGGCTGCCGGCGGGGGGAGTTTTGCCTCTTGGGGGTCTTTCACGAGCGTTTCGGCCAAGGTGGCGATGGGCAACTGACCTCCCGTGGCGCTCAGGGCGTATTCGGCAATTTCGTCGTTGTAGACTTCCACGGCCTGCAAGAAGCGGAGTTGCTCCTCGGCCTGTCGCCGCATTTGAAACAGCAGTCGGCCGAGGGTGAGCTCGCCGCGCTGGAACGACTCTTCGGAAGCCGCGACGGCATCGGTCACGGCCCTGACCGATTCGGCCCGACTGGCCACGGCCTGCTGGCGCAGGGGCAACAAACGGTCGAGCAATTCCAACCGCGGAGGCGCCGGGCGGTCGCCAAACATGCGGTCGAATTCCGTGCGATAGGTGCCTGCGTGCGGCAGATCGCCTGGCAACAACTGGGCAGATGAGGTCGCGGACGAAGCTCCCAGCCTGGCCGCGGCTTCCAGCCGGAGCACTTCGGTCTCTTCACGCCGCGCCGCCACCGCGGCGGCGGCGGCCGTCAATTCCGCCGGAGGATTGTTATTGCCGGAGCGGCGGTACAGTTCCGCCAACTCGTCGATCCGCGCGGCGTAGCGATCGGCAATCCGCCGTTCCGCGGCCAGGCCTGCCAGCCGCCAATAGGCGTGGACCAGGGCCAACCGTTCGCTGGGGGCCGCGGCGCGTTGCAGCACATCTTTGAGGGCGATGTTTCCACTGTCTCCGGCGACCGAGCCGACGGGGGGCGGCGGGCTGGAACCGAAGAGCTCGCCGACCAACCTTTGTGCCTCCGAAGTGTTTTGCGGACGAACGGGAACCAAAGCTCCCATGTCATCGGGCGGCGGCAGTTCGCCGCGGCTCGACCCCGCGCCACGGACGTCATCTGCCACCGTTCGGCGCACCGAACCTGCTGGCTCGAGAGATCCGGCCCGTTCGAACGGCCCGAGGGGTTCGTCGTCTAATAACGAGGGAGGCCGGCCAGCCGCGGCATCGCCCCCAGGCAGGTAACGTGGTTCGGCCGTGGTTGCGGGCACAAATTTCGAGGGTTCTGCCGGATCGCTTGCCGGAAAAGCAGCGGGGAAGGGAGATGGCGGCAGCGGCCCACGCGGGTCGGGCTCCGATCCCGAGACATTGGGAGCGCCGGCGGGAAGGGGGGGACGTTCGCCTTGGGCAGCAGCGGGCGCAACCTGGTCGTCGACGCGAGCGGCAAAAGGGTCGCTGGGAGCATCGTCTTCGTTTTTCTTGGCCAATGCGCTGCGGTCGCCAACGACGGGCACCATGCGGGTGGGCGTGGCTCGGCGAAATGGCGTGTGCGGCCCGTCGGACGGATCGCTGGTTGCCTTGGGTGGCGCCGCCGGTTCAGACTCCGAATTCTCCGCCGTGGCACTGGCGAGCGGTTTCGCGGGCGTGGGTTGAGCCGTGGTTGGCCGCGCTAACGTGGGCTGGGCTGGCGTGGGCTGATCCGATCCGCCCAATAACAGGCAAACAACATAAAAGGCGGAAACCATCCGTGGCGCCTCTCAAAAGCTGGGTCGGGTAGACTACCTCACTATCATGCTAGCAGGCGGGAGCCGCGCATAGTGGTAGTCTTGTAGCGGGTAACGTGCCACGGATGCCCGGCTGCGTCAACGGCGGTTTTGAGCCCAGCGAGGGCGTGAGGGCGTGGCGACAAGCCATGCGGATTGTGGCCGTTTAGCGCAAGGAAATTGCCGCGCCATCCACGCCGCCGGTGGCCGTGAACAATGCCAAGGCCTGTTTAACGGCCGCCACGTTATGAACGCGCAGCACTTGCACGCCCTGGGCGGCCAGAGCGAGGGCGACGCCCACGGTGCCGGCGTCGCGATCGGTATCGTTATCGCCCAGACCATGATGCTTGATCACTTTGGCGATGAAGCCCTTGCGGCTGGGGCCCAAGAAAAGCGGGCTGCCGAGCGCGTGAAACCGGTGGCAGTTCGCCAGCAGGGTTAAATTGTGCCGGTGGGTTTTGCCGAACCCAATGCCGGGATCGAGGGCGATTCGCTCGGGGGCAATACCCGCGGCGACGAGTGCGGCCTGGCGGCTTTGCAGGAATGCCAGCACGTCGGTCACCACGTTGGCATATTGCGGATCATCTTGCATGGTTTGCGGCGTGCCTTGCATGTGCATGGCGCAAACGCCGGCGCCGGTGGCGGCCGCCAGGGCGACCATACCAGGATCGGCGGTGAGGCCGGACACGTCGTTGATGATTTCGGCTCCCGCGTCGATGGCAGCGCCAGCCACGCTAGCCTTGGAAGTATCGATCGAAATTGGCACGGCCAGTTCCGCGGCCAAGGCCTCGATCACCGGCAATACGCGGCGCAGTTCTTCAGCGGCCGCCACGGGTTCTGCGTAGGGGCGGGTGCTTTCGCCACCGATATCGAGAATATCCGCCCCCTGCCGCACCAACAGCCGCGCTTGGGCCAGGGCGGACTCGCAGGCCAGAAATCGTCCGCCATCGGAAAAGCTATCGGGCGTTACATTCACAATGCCCATCACCACTGGCAGGCCGGTGAACGAAAGGGTTCGCGTGCGGAGTTGCCAGGAGGTTGCCCGCCGCGGGAACCGCTCCGCAGTGCTCACGCCAGGCGGGGTGCTCACGCCAGGCGGGGTGCTCACGCCAGGCGGGGTGCTCACGCCAGGCGGGGTGCTCTCGTAAGGCGGGGTGCTCACGCGAGAATTTCCTTAACCACCCGAGCTTCGCTGGTGCCGGTGATTTTGTCTTCCAGCCCGTTGCGCACGAAGTAAAGGTCGCGATAGTCCATGCCGAGCAGATGCAGAATGGTGGCATGCCAGTCGCCGACGCTGACGCGGTTTTCGACGGCTTTGTAGCCGATGTCGTCGGTGTTGCCATAGACGGCGCCGCCTTTCACGCCGCCGCCGGCCATCCACAGGCTGAAGCCCGCCGGGCCGTGGTCGCGGCCGGCCGCGGACAGGTCCATGCCGTCGCGGAGCTGGGCAATGGGCAACCGGCCAAACTCGCCACCCCAAATGACGAGCGTGCCATCGAGCAGGCCGCGTTGCTTGAGATCGGCCAACAGGGCGGCGACCGGTTGATCGGTGCGCGCGGCCGCGCCTTTGAGCGAGGCCTCGAGGCGGGTGTGGTTATCCCAGATTTGGGCATTGATGTAGAGCTGCACGAACCGCACGCCGCGTTCCACCAGCCGGCGAGCCATGAGGCAGCGGCGGGCGTACGAGTCGGTGGTTTTCTGGCCGACTCCGTAAGCGTCGAGCGTGGCCTGGCTTTCTTGCGACAAGTCCAAGGCGTCGGTGGCTTCCAACTGCATGCGGGCGGCGAGCTCGTAGCTGGAGATGCGAGCATCGAGCTGCAACATGCCGGGCCGCTGACCGCGATGGTTCTGATCCAACCGCTGGAGCAGTTGCCGCTGTACCTGGGTCACGTCGGCGGGGTCTTCGGTCTCGGGCTTGAGGTTGAGAATGGGCGAACCGGTTGAGCGCAGTCGGGTGCCCTGATAGACCGGCGGCAGATAGCCCGATTGCCAGTTTTGCAGGCCGTTGACGGGCAGCCCTAGCGGATCGTCGAGCACCACGTAAGCGGGCAGGTTTTTGTTCTCGCTGCCCAATCCATAGACCACCCACGAACCGAGGGAGGGTAAGCCAGCGAGGAGTTGGCCGGAGTGAATTTTGAAGAGGGCCGGCTCGTGGTTGGGGTGCGAGTTGAACATCGAGCGAATCACGGCGATGTCGTCCACGTGCTTGGCGATGTGCGGGAGGGCTTCGGACACCCAGGTGCCGCATTGGCCGTGCTGCTTGAACTTGTAAGGGCTGCGCATCAGGCCGCCGGCGGCCGTGGGGGAGGAGACGTCGGCCGCGAGTTCTTGAAAGTAGGGCTCGCCGTGGTGCCTGGCGAGCATGGGCTTGGGGTCGAACGTATCGACCTGGCTGGGTCCGCCGTTCATGAACAGATGAATGACGGCCTTGGCCTTGGGCTCGAAGTGCGACTTGCGCGGCTGCAAGTCGTAAACCTGGCGAGGCTCGGCCGCGGCGTGCGCTTCGGCGGCGCGAGCCGAGCCAGCTCGCAATAGGTCACCGCCGAATAGGTAGGCTAATGCCGCGCCCTGTAGCCCGTCAGACATGCGGTGGAAAAAATCGCGGCGCGTGCTGGGTTGCGGCGGATTGAGGGGAGCTTGCATGTTTGTTTACCTTGGTGACCCAAAAGCCCTGACCAGAACCTGTCCCGGCTGTGCCCAATTCTTGGCTATAATAAAGCAGTTCGTGAGTTTTATGTCGCGGAGTTCAAGTGATGCCATCTCCATTTCCCGGCATGGATCCGTTTCTGGAAGACCGGGTGATTTTTCCCGATCTTCATGACCGGCTGACCAACCACATTAGCGAAGCTTTGCAGAGCCAATTGCCGGCTCCCTACTTTGCCGCGATGGCTTCGTACACTTGGATTGAAGTCGATAATCGCTATGTGATGCCAGACGTGAACGTACTGCACCGCAATGGCGGCGGCGAGAGCGAACCGGCTCAGGCCACGGCCACGATGGCGGTCAAAACGCGCACGTCGCCCGTGGTGGTGCATGTACCGCACGATGAACGCAAGCACTCCTATGTGGAAATCTGCACGCCAGCCGAGGGTGGCCGGCTCGTGGCGGTGATTGAAGTTCTCAGTCCCAGCAACAAGGCCGCGGGCGAATTGAGCCGCGAGCTTTACCTTCGCAAGCAGCGCGAGATTGTTTACTCCAATTCCCATTTGATCGAGATCGACCTGCTTCGTGGGGGCGAACATAGTACGGCCGTGCCGCTAGAACGATTGCAAAATTTGGTTGGTGAGTTTGATTACCACGTTTGCTTGCATCGGGCGGATGAGACGGAGGACTATTTTGTCTATCCGTTTCTACTGACTCAGCCGCTTCCGGAAATTGCCGTTCCCTTATTGCCGGGCGATGGTGAAGTTGCGCTCGACCTGCAAGCTGTTTTCGAGCGATGTTATTCCGCTGGAGCTTATCGCCGCCGCGTGACTTACGATCCTAAGTTCGTTCCCGCGCCTATACTGAGTGAGGCGCGGCAAGCATGGCTTGCCGAAAGGATTGTGGCTGATGCCTCCAGCTAAGGCTCGCCGAAAAATAACTTCCAGATTCAGAATTTGTGTTCCAGCCGGTTTCCATGGTAGAGTCGCATCCGCCGCTTCCTGGATTCCCGTATGCACGGGAATGACGGGTTCGGGCCTTCTCCCCCCTTCATCAATCCACGTACAAAAATTCGGCCGAATTCAAGAGCGTGTGGCAGTAACTGACCAGCGCTCGTTGTTTCGCCTGCAAGGCGTCTTGGCCCTGGCCGGTTAAGTAGCGTTCCCAGGCTTCGCCGAACTCGGCCAGCGCTTGCACGCCGAGTTGCCGCTCGGCGCTTTGGGCGGGGCGGCCGTAGGCCAGCAAGATGGCGTGCTCGACCTGATCCGTGGGGTTATCGGCCGCGGCGGCCACCCGCTGGGCAAACGAGTCGCTGAGCTCGCGCACGCGGGCGTCGTTGAGCAAGTAGAGCGCCTGCTGGGCGACGGTGGAATTCACCCGCTCCACGCAGTTGGGGTTCATCGCCGGCTGGTCGAAAGTTTCGAGCACGGTGGGGATTTCTTTGCGGCGATGGATCACGTACAGACTGCGCCGCCAACCGCCATCCACCTGGCGCGGAGTTACCAGGCCGTCGGCCCTGACGTTCACCGGGTCGGGCCGGCCAAACATTTGCGGGGTGAGGCGGCCGGCGACTGCCAGCAGCGTGTCGTTAAGTTCTTCGGCATCGATCCGACGCAGCGGCATCCGCGTGAGCCATTCGTTGTGGGGATCGGCGGCGAGCAACTCGTCGGAAACTAGCGACGACTGCCGATAGGCGCTGCTGGTCATGATCAGGCGGTGCATGGCCTTGATGCTCCAGCCTTGTTCGATGAATTCCACGGCCAGCCAGTCGAGCAGCTCGGGGTGCGTGGGCGGCGTGCCGAGTTTGCCAAAATTGCCCACGCTGGCGACGATGCCACGACCGAAATGATATTGCCAAATGCGGTTGACCATGACCCGGCTGGTGAGCGGATGATCCGGCTCCACCAGCCAGCGGGCCAGGGCCAGGCGGCGGCCGGTTTTTGTGGAGCCCGGCCAGGGAGGTTGAATATCGAACGGCGTTTTGCCGTCGGTCAGCATCGAAGGCACACCAGGACCCACCAACCGGCTGGGCTGCAGGTAATCGCCGCGGCGATAGATATACGTGGGGGTTGGTTCACCGCGATCCCAAAGGGCGCGAATCCGAGGTTCGGTTTGCCGCTGCGACTCCAGCGCCTTGATCAGCAGGTTGACCCGGTCTTTCATGTTGCGGTATTGGGGATTGGAATCCACGCCCGCCTCGCCGACATCGGCTTGTGCTTTGAGGGCGGCGGCGAGCTCGCTCAACCGCTGATGTTCCGCGGCAATTTGTTGATCGATCTTGCGATTGTTGGACTCCAGCTCGGCCAATTCTTCGGGCGTGGCCAGGCTGAGCACGCGGCCCGGCTTGACGACCTTGGTTTGCCCCGGCACCGAGGTCGGCTTCAACCAGTCGTGCTCGTCGAACGCGCCTTTGAAAATGTCGGCCAGGCGGTAGTAATCTCGTTGCGGAATGGGGTCGTACTTGTGCGAGTGGCAGCGGGCGCATTTGATGGTCAGACCCATGATCGTGGTGCTGAAAATATCGAGCTCGTCGGCAATGACCTCCAGGCGCTCGGGCACGCGATTGACCACATCGGAACCGGTGCCATCGGGCGCCATGCGCAAGAAGCCCGTCGCCACCAGGTTATCGACCATTTCGGGCGTGACAACTTTGGCATTTTCCACGTCTTGGAGTTCGTCGCCCGCCAGCTGTTCCAGCAGAAAGCGATCGTAAGGCTTGTCGCTGTTGAACGCCCGCACCACGTAGTCGCGGTACTTGTACGAATTGGGGCGGATCGGATCCTGGCTGCGTTTGCCTTCGGAGTCGGCATAGCCGGCCGCGTCGAGCCAGTGCCGGCCCCAGCGTTCGCCGTAATGGGGCGAGGCCAACAGGCGGTCGATCAGTTGTTCGTAGGCGTTGGGAGCCCGATCCGCGAGGAAGCGTTCCACTTCGGCGGGCGAAGGGGGCAGGCCGGTCAAGTCGAACGAAGCGCGGCGAAGCAGTGTGAGCCGGTCGGCCTCTTCGGCATACGAAAGCCCCTGGGCTTCCAAGCGAGCCAGCAAGAACGCATCGATCGGATTACGTACCCGGTCGGGGTTATTCACGGCGGGCGCGGCGACCTTTTTCGGCGGTTGAAACGACCAGAACTTGCGATCCTCGTCGCTTACCAGCGGATCGGGGTCGGTGGTGGCCACGTCGGGCTGCATTTCGATTTCAGGGGCGCCCAATTCGATCCAGCGGGAAAGCATCTCAATCTCGCTGGGAGAGAACGGAAACACGCCGACCTCGATCAACCGCTTGCGGGGCGGCATTTCGCCGGCATGGATTCGTTTGAGGACCAGGCTTTCCGCGGGTTTGCCCAGCACGATGGCCGGTCCCGACTTGCCACCTTTCAGTAGCGAAGCCTTGGTTCGCACATCGAGGTCGCCGTCTTGCTTGCGACCGCCGTGACATACCGCGCATCGCAACAACATCAGCGGCTCGAGATCGTGGTTGCTCAATTCGCCGGCCGCGATCAGTTCGCTTGGCGAGCCGGTAACCAGTTGTGCCCCGCCGGCAATCCAATCGTGGATGGTGGTAATTTCGGCCGCGGTCAGGGTTTTGTCTTCTTCGGGGGGCATGTAGCCTTCGTGCACCATGTCGTGGAGCAAGCTCTCCTCGACATTGCCAGGGGTAACCGCCGCTCCTGATTCGCCACCGTGGAACAGGCCATGGGCCGAGCTGAGATCGAGTTCGGCCTTGGTGGTGAGGTCGTTATGACAACGCACGCAATTTGCCCGCAAGATGGGGAGCACATGGGTTTCAAAGAGCACCGGCTTGGCCGCGCCACCGCCGGTCGGCTGGGTTGGAGCAGAGCGTGGTTCGTCTGCCAGCGCGGAAGTCGCGAAGAATCCGCAACTCGTTAGCAGCAGCCAAACAATGGTGAGAAGGCGGGGGAAATCCATCGTGTCAACGCCTGGGGTGGGAAGGAGGCGAGGCAATTGCTTGGCGGGTGGGCCAGTTATGTGCTTGCGGGGGCTGCCTGGAGTGGTACGGTTGTGCCCCGGGCTACGAGCCGCCGTTATTAATTTGGAAGGTAAGACTTCGCGCAAACTGGCCGGCCATCGATCTTTCCGAACATTCACCCTAGTGAGGCAAGCTGGCTGCTATCGTAACGGATTTGGTTGATGCGGGTCAACATTTTTCGCCGCCTGTTGAGCGATGCGTTTCGGACCAGGCAGCAGGAGGGGCGGTAGAAGCGGCGCCTCTTTCCGTTGGTGAAGCACGCCAACCACGCCCAGGGCCGTTCGAATCTGACGGCCTATGAAGAGGGTCATCCATGGCGACAAGCCCTGATCGGGAGCGAGGGGGGGCGTCCCTGGGGTAGCGCGACTCAGCGGACGCGGTAACCAATTTTGGTGAGCACGACCGTCACGCGTTCGACGTGTGAGCCCTGGACTTCCACGGTATCGTCTTTCACGGCGCCGCCGGCACCGCAGGTGTTTTTCAATTCGGTCAGCAGGGCCGGCAGATCGTTGTCCGCGGCCGCGAGCCCTCGAACCACGGTGACCATTTTGCCTTTTTTTCGCTTCTCGACGGCGATGCTCGCCGTCTGTTTTTCGGGCGGCAACCGCGGCTTCATCACCGCGGGGCATTGGCATTCCGATTCGAGTTCACCGCACCGTTCACAACGCGGAGGTCGGTCCCAGGGAGTGCCTTCAAACAGACGCATGGTGGTGGGGTTGGGGGATAGGGGCTGGGGACTGGTTGTTGGTGGCTTGACTCCGTACGGGAGTTGGTCCCAGAATTGGCCAGCGGTGGAAGTAGCGAAGGATTCTTTGCTTTGCGTTTCTCGTTCGCGCTATCTCCCAACATTTTTGAAAGCCTGCCTGCCCATGTTCTGTATCAACGTATTGTTGCAAGTGAAAGAAGCTGCCGACGCGCCGCGAATCGCGGAACTGTTGACCGAGGCCGGCCGGCTATCGCGGCAAGAGCCCGGTTGTTTGCGATTTGAGGTTTACCATTCTCAGAGCGACGAGCAGGTGTTCATTCTGTGCGAGCGCTGGGAGTCGGAGCAAGCCTGGCAGGCGCATCGCCAGGAACGGGCATTTACCGAAATCTACGTGCCGCAGGTGTTGCCCAAGGTTGAGCGCGTGCCGCACATCAGCAGCTTGCTGGAGTAAGCCCGCGCGCTACTTACCCGTGCGCTGGATGGTTTGCACTTCGAATTGCGAAACGGCCTGGCCAGCGGGCGTTTCTCCGTCGGCCAGCACGCCGAGGACGGTGACATAGTCGCCTGGCCGGAATTTGCTTCCCAACTCGGAGGTTGCCACCAGGGCGATGCGGCCGCCGAACTCGTCGGCCGGATCGGTGAGCGGAATGTATCGCAGCTTCCAGCACCGCTCGGCCAGGGAGTATTCCAGCTTGCCTTTGAGCCAGGTGTAGCCATCGCGGTCGAAGCCGTAAGGGCCGGCCGTTTCAGGAATCGTGGCCGAACCCAGCCGGGGCGATAGGGGCAACGCCGGCCGGGGCGTTTCCGCATCGGCGTCATCGTCTTTGGGTTCGCGGTAACTGGCCGTGCGCAGCATGCCTTGCGCGGCCAAACGCTGCTCGCTGGTTTGCGAACTTTGCGCCGCGGGCGGCAACTCCATGATGTCGCGAGCTTCACCTTCTGGCTGGAAGAGTTTGGGTTCGCGGAAGCTGACCACGGGCTGGTCGGCCGAGGCCGGCACGGCCGCCGAGCGGCGTGGCGCGGTGCTCGTGGCCGGCGGATAAGGGTCGGTGGGTTGCACGCCGGTGGCCGGCGCGGGGTAGTTCTGATAGGGGTCGGTCACACGACTGTTCGTCGTGGGGGGCGTGGCGGATGGGGCCGTTGCCGAGCCGGCGCCCGGCGCTGGGGAACCGTTCACGCTGGTGTTGGTATTCACGCGAATATCGGACGAGCGGGTGTCGGTGGTTCCGGCGGCGCGTGGCGGCCCATCGTCGGGTCCCGTGGCTCGCAAGGGTATGCCGGTGGCCCCCGCTGCCGAGGTGGCAGGGGTGGTGGCCGAGGGCTGCGTTCTGGCCACGTTGGGCGGGCGGAAGCCGGCGGTGTTTTCGTCGACGCGCTCGGTCGTGAGACCGACGCCGCGGGCCACGTTATTTCCCTGGTATTCGAAACTGCCGTCTCGCGGGGCGTAAGGATCGATGGTGGGCGAGGTGGTTGACGACGTGCGTGGAAGCTGCGATCCGCCTTGATAATACTCGGCGGGAGGCGGCTCGTTGCTGGGAAGCACCGCCGTGCCAGCCGTTCCCGTGCCGGGCGGCGGAATGACCTGCCGTCCGAAAAACGGATCGATACGAGATTGGGGATTCATGCAACCGGTGCATAACCCAACCAGAATAGTCGTCGCAATCAGCCAACGCATCTCGATGGCCCCTCACTCGAACGTGACAAGGGGAAACTCCTTCCACAAATGAAAGGAGTAGCCACCGCTCCAGTGGCGTCACGCAAAGTTGTGACGGACAGGACAACGCTAGAGCTAGCGCGATCGAATGCCCCCCTGGAGCGAGCAGCGGGGGCATACCTTAGCGCCGGGAACACAACCTGTCCAGGCCAATTCCAAAGCGCGGGAAAAATGCAGAAAGAGAATAAAGGTACAGCCAGCCAACAGCAGTCAACCAGCAGCCAGCTACCAGTTACTAGCAACCAGCTACCAGCCACTAGCAGCCAGCCCCGCCTTCAGACGGTCTCAACCTCGTTCGGCGCATTTGGCACGGCCGGGGCCGAACCTGGATAGCTATCGCGGGCATTTCGCATCACGTTTGAAATGAGCACGATCGCCAGCACCATGGTCGCGGTTAAACCAAGCCAGAACTTGGAATTGGCTCGCATTTTGTCGAAAGCGGCGCTGCGGCCCGCCAGCACCGATGCCAGAAAGATGACTGCCAATGCCAGCAGAAACTTGATGCCAAACAGGGCGTGATACAGCGTTTTGATCTGCGGGTTCAGCGAGCGGTTATTGATGATGAAGTTGATCAGACCCGAGGCCAGCAACAGGAGGGCAGCCAGCATGACCAGTTTGGAGAACTTGGAACGCACGCCTTGCCGGAACGTGGCCCCCGACTCCGTCGTGAGTTCATCGGCCGGCTTGCGAAGCGCGCAGCACCAAAACAAGATTCCGCCGCCCAGCAGCAGGGCGCCCGTGATATGCAACCAACGTAATAGAATCGCCAGCCAATCGAGTTCCACGAACATTGCTCCTGGGTGGGTAAATCTGGGTAGCTCGGCACGGCAAATTGGGAGGCACATGCGGCGAGCGGGGGGGGCTTCAAACCGCCTCCGGCCCTCGGGTGGTTTCGCTGATTCGTATCGTTTCTGCCACGGGCAGGATCATAATTTTTCCGTCGCCGATATTTCCGTCGGCGCCCGTGCGGGCTGCCGCCATGATGGCTTCCACCGTGCGTTCGAGGAAATCGTCGTTCACCACGATCTGCAATTCCACCTTCCGCAACAGGTGCGAGGTGTATTCATGCCCCCGATACATTTCGTGTTGCCCCCGCTGGCGGGCAAACCCTTGAGCGTCGCAAACCGTCATGCGGTTTACTTCCAGCCGGGTAAGGGCCTCGCGCACGGCATTTAACTTGGTGGGCTGAATCACGGCGATCACCAGTTTCATGCCCACCGTCCTTTTTCCACACGTGAACCACGCGGCAACGCCCGCGACCCGCGAGGGAAGCATACCGCAAAACGCCTGGCAGTGCTACCGCCCGCTGCTCCTGGGGGCTGGCGCAGCCTTTGCGGAGGGTTGCCAGTACGACTGCAATTCCGAGGTGGCGCCCGGCACGCGCACAAAGGCAGCGCGATCCACGAAAACGTGCGTAATCGTTCTTGAATGGCGCCAAGGAGGCAACCATCCCACGGCGATTACATTCTCGCCCTTGAGGGGCTGCTGCTGCTGAAACATGACTTCGCACTGGTGCTGGCCGTAGGCGCAAATGAAGTCGGCGAACGGCAACACCAGCGATGTCCACTTTCCGGTGGGCACCGCTCGCCGCACGTGATAAAAGCCGTAATCCACCTGGCTCATGTTCGATTGACCTAAGTAATAGTCAAACGACACGCCGGCCTGCTTTTTCCAGTTCGAGGGCGGCGCGAAGTCCTGCCACGGAAAGCGAGCTCGATCTTGCGTTGGCGCTACGTAAACCACGAAGTCGAGCACCACTTCGCCGCCGGCTTTGGCGTTTTCCACCTTCACTTCCAGCAGCAGAGCATTGGCTTCCTCGGACCCCAGGGCTTTCAAGCCCACGAAGCTGACCTCTTCACTACTCCGTTGCTCGGCTTCCAGCGAGAACTTGCCGGTGCGTCCCTGCTCCACCCGTCGCAATAAATGCGGGGTCCAATAGTCGCGAACCAGGTGTGGCTCTCGGGTCAAATCGATTGGTTCTTGAAAGAAGGTGAACGCCTGGGCCAGTTGGGCCGGGTCTTCAAAGTCGGCAATCTCCCCGACGGTCTCAATCTGCTCGGCCGAAAAACTTGCGAACGGGCGTCCCTCGCCCTTGCTGACGAGCTGCACGTCGTCGATCAGAATGGCGCCCCGTGAGCCCTGGTTCGCAAATAGATAGAGCGGTTCTTGAATCCACCGGGCGTAATGAATTCGCGGCGACTTGGCGCCAAATCGAGCCCGGCGAAAATTGCGGGAAAGGTCGTGGTGCAATGAAAATTCGACCGTTTGCCAGTGGGGCTCTTCGCCCGCCGAGACGGTGACCGCTTTCGATTGGACGTCGCTGTGACCAAAGTAGACCGTAGGGCTGCCCACCGAGAGCGTGAAGTTCCCATTCAGCACTTTCACCCGCAACCGCACGGCGTCGCTCTCGGGCGGAAGATAATTGGGTCCGATGGTGAGCAAGCGATACTCGCTCCGGTTTTGCCAGGGGAACGATTCCCTGAGTTCCACGCGGCAGCAGGTGGAGCCAGAGGAATCATCTTTCACAATGGCCACCTGGCTGAATTCGTTCGCCCGCTGCTGGAGTTCCTGCGACCAGGCGTGATGCTTAATGGGCAAGCGTTCGCCGATCTCCGCCATTTCGTAATCTTGCAGCACGCTGATCACGCGGCTGGGCGCATCCTGCCCGACAACAGCGGCTGGCCAGGCGAGCATCGATAGGCCTGCCAAGGCTCCAAGCAATAACTGCCAGGCAGCGATACCATTTTGGAGAAAACGCGCCATTTTCGTACCGCGGTTGTGCTTCATAGGTTGCTCTTGCCGGAACCGATCTTGAGAAGACGGGAACACCCTCCGCCTCCGTCATCTTAAATTGCCTGCCCGTTGAAAGCGATGCGAACGAAGATGTTTTGACAAAGCGGCATGGGGGATGGAGAACGAAGGCCACCCACGGTTCGTTGGCCCTGTGCTGGAATTGGGAATAAGATGGGCGTGAGATCGATGGAACCAGCAGGATGATTGCTTGGACGAAACCAAAGCTCGGGCCGTTGATGGGAGTTTAGCTGATGATGATTCGGCTTGTTTGCAGGGCGTTGATGGGAGTTTGTCTCCTGGGGGCTTCAGCATATTCCGCGGAACCCCCGGACCCGTTCGCGGGCTATATCTCCACCATGGGGGAAGCCTCGGACGTGGTCGTGCTGGGGGGCACGCCGGGCGGAATTGCCGCCGCGCTCGCCGCCGCTCGCCAGGGTTGCACCGTAACGCTGGTGGAATACCACGATCACGTGGGGGGCATGATGACCAGCGGTTTGGGCAAAAGCGACGTGGAAAACCGGGCCATGATTGGCGGAATATTCAAAGAATACGTCGATCGTATCCACACATATTACGTGAAAAAGTACGGCAAGGATTCGGAGCAAGCGCAGCTTTGCCACGACGGCTATTATGCGGAGCCATCGGTCGCCGAAGCCGTATTCAACGACATGCTCCAGGCCGAGCCCAAGATCAAGGTTCTCAAGGGCTGGCGGCTGGGCGTCGTGCCCAGGAAAAACAACAAGGTCACGGCGATCGACGTGATTAATCGCCGCTACCCAACGAATGTGCGTTTACCCGGCCGGGTGTTTATCGACGCCACCTATGAGGGCGACCTGTACGCCGCTGCCGGCGCGGATTTTCGGTTGGGGCGCGAAGCCCGCGATGAGTTCGACGAGCCCCATGCCGGCGTGGTTTATTTCGACTATCAGGCCCGCGAATTCTTGCCAGGCGCCACGGGCGAGGCCGACGATCGGTTGCCGGCGTACACGTATCGGTTGTGTCTGACCAAAGACCCGGCCAACGCCCGCCGGATGACCGAACCGCCGCCGGAATACCATCGCGAACACTACCTGGGCTATTTCGATGATCTCAAGGCAGGTCGGTTGGCTGGGCCCAGGGTTTTCAAGCCGGGCCGAGGTTACAACCCGGCCCACTTCGATACGCTGGTTCGCGCGTTATCGGTCACCGATATTCCCAACCACAAGACCGACGTGAACATCAATCCGCGGCCCTTGGGCTTTCCGTTCTGCGAAGAGAACCGCGGGTACATCGAGGGTGACGACGCCACGCGGCAGAAGATATGCGCGCGGCATCGCAATCTAACGCTTGGCCTGCTGTGGTTTTTGCAGAACGATTCCGAGGTGCCCGAGGAGCATCGCCGGTTGGCCAACGAGTTGCACCTGCCCAAGGACGAATTCGCGGACAACGGCCATTTTCCCTTCCAACTATATGTGCGCGAGGGTCGGCGGCTGGTGGGCGAATACACGCTTACCCAGCACGATATCACCGGCGATGGCCAGAATCGGTCGCCGCGCCAACATGCCGACAGCATTGCCGTGGGCGAGTTTCCCATCGATAGCTTTCCGGCCCGCAAACGCCAGGCTGGCGACACCATTGTGCTGGAAGGTTACCTGGGCATGCTGGACTACCTCACGCGGCCGTACGAGATTCCGTACCGGATTATGATTCCGCAAAAGATCGATGGGCTGATTGTGCCCGTGGCGGCCTCGACCACGCACGTGGGCTATTCTTCCATTCGGATGGAACCCACCTGGATGGCGCTGGGCCAGGCTGCCGGCAACGCCGCGCACCTGGCGATCAAGCACGGCGTAGAGCCGCGCAAGGCGCCCATCGGGGAACTGCAAACCCTGCTCAAGTCGCAGGGGCAAGTGCTGGAGCACGCGAAGTGAAATTCTACCAGCGGAACAGTCCGGTGCCCCAGGCCAGGCCGGCGCCGAAGCCGCTGAGCAGCAGGATGTCGCCCCGGCGAATGTGCCCTTGCCGGCAAACTTCATCGAGTGCCAGGGGGATGCTGGCCGCGGAGGTGTTGCCGTAGCGTTCGAGATTGGTGAGCACTTTGTGGCGGCTAATGCCGAGCGATTCCACGGCGCTGTCGATGATTCGCAAGTTGGCCTGATGGGCAATGAACCAATCGATGTCGTTCAAGGTCAATTGCGCGGCGTTGACCACGGTTTGCACGGTGTCTCCCAGCACCCGCACGGCCCATTTGAAAACGGCCCGGCCTTCCATTTGCACGTAATGCAGGTCTTCGCGCACGCCATTCTCGCTGATCACCATGCGCGTGCCGCCCATCGGCCGGCGAATCAAATTGCTGCCAGCG
Organism: uncultured Pirellulales bacterium; assembly: GCA_964445985.1. Classification (GTDB taxonomy): domain Bacteria; phylum Planctomycetota; class Planctomycetia; order Pirellulales; family S012-138; genus CAYUMU01. The sequence goes on from CAYUMU010000001.1 coordinate 255,094, forward strand.
CCATCGGTTCCCAGGGTGTAGGCAATAAAGCCTTGGTCATCTTCGCCCGGGGCCAACAGCACGGCGCCCGAGGCGTCGCCAAATAGCGGGTAAGTCTTCTGATCGCGGGGATTCACCACTTTGGTGTTGCAGTCGGCGCCGAGCACCAGGCACAGCTTGCTGCAGCCGGTTCGCACGAACTGCATGCCGGTCACCAGGGCGAACATGAACCCCGAGCAAGCGGCTTGCAAATCCATGGCGGGGCACTTCAGGTCCAGACGATCCTGCACAAAATTCGCGGTGGCGGGGAGCAGCATGTCGGGCGTGAAGGTGGCCACCACCAGCATGTCGACGTCGTGAGGATTGACGCCCGCATGTTCCAGGCAGCGCTTGGCCGCTCCTACCGCCAGGTCGCTGGTCGCCATGTCCTCGGTAACCACGCGTCGCTCGCGAATGCCGGTACGCTGCTCAATCCAGCCAGGCTCGTAGCCGTAATTCCGTTCCAATTCTTCGTTGGTCACCACTCGATCGGGGACAAAACTCCCCGTGGAGACAATCCGCACACCTTGGATCGAGCGTACCGGATAATCAGTCGATAAGCGAAGTTGTTGTTCCATGGACCGTTCTGGTAGTGGCGGGCACAACGGATAAAGATTGCGGGCAGCGCGCGGGTGCCCTAAGAGCTTTCGCGGCGCGCTCTGGAGGGCAATCGAAAGATCATCGTTTCTTGCTCGTTATCATCTCTGCAAGCCGCGGAGAACTTTAGAGCCTATCCAATTGCTCCCTCGCCCCTCGCGGGTTGGGAAACAGGGTTTTCGGATAGGCTCTTCATGCCTCCCGCGTTCGTTTGCGGTTGACCCGCGTTAAGCAAGAGTGCCCTAAACTGCGCAAATTTGCAAGAGGGACGATGGTTCGCCAGCCACGGGCCAGTGATGCGATGTCGTGGGGCGAGTGGAGAAAACGGGAAGCTTGGCTTGGCTTGGAGGATGGAAGCCACGCTCGCCCCTCACCCGCGGAACGAGAGTTGTCTGCAATGCCATCGGGGTGATCGTGCTGGGCAAACCACGAGGGGATTGCCGAGAAGCTGGGGGCTTCTGGGGTGGCAAAACGGCAACCGCGCGGATTCCACCGTTTCGGGTGGGTGGTTATACTGGTTGGCTATGGCTGTCGCGCTCGAAATGGTCGTCAAGCAACTCACCGACTCCGGCATTGTTGCCCAGGGGAAGTTGGAGAACTTCGTCCCGCCGAAGGCTCATCCGGCCAGCGTGGAAGAGCTCGTTGCCCAACTGGTCAAAAACAGCCACCTGACGCCATTTCAGGCCCAGCAAGTTAAGGCCGGCAAGGCCAAGGCCTTGATCCTGGGCGAGTACACGATCCTCGACAAGATCGGGGCGGGCGGCATGGGGCAAGTCTTTAAGGCCCTGCATCGCCGGATGGAGCGGATCGTGGCGATCAAGATGCTGCCGCCCAGCATGACCAAGAATGTGGCAGCACTCGCGCGTTTCCAGCGGGAAGTCGTGGCGGCGGCAAAGCTGCACCATCCGCACATCGTCACCGCTCACGATGCGGGACAAGCCAATGGCGTCCACTTCCTCGTCATGGAGCATGTGGCAGGGCAAGACCTCTCGGTCTTGGTCAAGAAGACTGGGCCGATCCCGGTCGCCAAAGTCGTGAATTACGTTCTGCAAGCCGCCCAGGGGTTGGAGTTCGCCCACAAGAAAGGTGTCATTCATCGGGACATCAAACCTGCCAATCTGCTGCTCGATAGCGAAGGCGTGGTCAAGATTCTCGACATGGGCCTGGCTCGCATCGAAAGCGACGCCGATGCCCCCACTCGGACCGAATTGACCGGAACCGGAGCCGTGATGGGCACGGTGGACTATATGGCCCCCGAACAGGCCATGAGCACCAAGAACGCCGACGCCCGAGCAGACATCTACAGCCTCGGCTGCTCGCTGTTTTATCTGCTGACCGGCAAGCCCACTTTCGAGGGCGAGACGGTCACGGCCAAGTTAATCGGCCATCAGTCGCAGCCCATTCCCGACTTGCGCAAGTGCTGCCCAGAAGCCACGCCCGAACTCGAAGCCGTCTTCCATAAAATGATGGCCAAAAAGGTTGCAGATCGCTACCAGACCATGGCCGACTTGATCGCCGATCTTGAGCAATTGAATGTTGGCCAGCAGACATCAACAACACTTCAAACAACGCTTCAGCCGTCGGCCAACACCAATCTTGAGAATAGTGCGTTGTCGTTTCTCAAGAGCATTCCGCCGCCACTGACTAAGCCTAAGCCCAAGACCAAGCCAGGCAAACCAGGCAGTTCTGTCAAGATAGCCGCCGCGAACCATGGCAAACGCCCGCCGTGGAAGAATGTCAAGGTTTTGATCGGGGCGGCCGTCGTGGGCGTGCTGATCCTGGCAGGTATTATCGGTTCATTGTTGGCGCCGGTGAAGCCTGAACCCAAAGCGATTGCATCAAACGCCGAGGATGCCGATCGACGAGCGGCGGAAAGTGTGCTGAGCAACCAAGGCAAAGTCACGATCGTCGTCAACGGGCAGGAATACTCCGCGAAGGCTGTCGGCGAACTCCCCGCGGTATCGTTTTACGTCAAGGTCGTCGATCTATCGAATACCGATGTGCGGGATGACGAACTAGAACCGATCGCCTCGTTGAGACAGGTCGAATGGGTGAACTTAGTGAATACCAAGGTTGGTAATACCGGTTTGCGACATTTGGTAGACCTGCCCGGCTTAACGACTCTGTGGTTGAAGGAAACCAATGTGACGGATGCGGGACTAACAGACCTCATTCGCCTGAACAGCCTGACCTACCTTGGACTGAACGGTACGCGCATCACGGATGAGGGGCTTGCTGAAATTGCCAAGCTCACTGCGTTGACCGGCTTGGATTTACGCAACACGGAAGTCACCGCCTCCGGCCTTTCCCAACTGCGAAAGGCGTTGCCCAAATGCAGAATCGAATGGACCGATCTGGGGAACGTCGTTCCCACGCCCGCCACCACTGTCGGCCCCACCCCTCCTCTCGCCAAAGCCCCTTTCGCCGCCGCTCCCGCTAAGGCGATCACGGATTTCAATTCGCCTGCGTTCTTGGCGTGGGTGGCACAAGTGCAGGCAATGCCTGCCGAGGAGCAGCTCCAGGCGGTGTCGAAGAAGCTGATCGAACTCAACCCTGGGTTTGATGGAAAATTGGTCGGGGATAATGGAGTAAGTCCGCCTAGAATCGAAAATGGTGTCATTACGGAGTTGAAATTCTTCACCGACAACGTGACGGACATTACGCCCGTGAGAGCGCTGCCGGGTTTGCGATTATTGAGGTGTCATGGCAGTGGTCTTGGAAAAGGAGCCTTGTCCGACTTGCGCCCTCTTACTGGGATGCAACTGACCAACTTGCAATGCGGTTGGACGGAGATTGCCGATCTAACACCGCTGGTTGGAATGCCTCTTACCAACCTTGTCGTTCTCGGAGCAAGAATTTCTGATCTTTCGCCGTTGCGCGGGATGCCTTTGGAATCGCTACGTTGCGGTACGAATCAGATCTCGGATCTGACGCCGCTGGCGGAATGTAAATCGCTACAGAGTCTCGAAGTCAACTTAACCAACGTCACCGCTGCTGATGTATCGGAACTGCAAAAGGCGCTTCCGAATTGCAAAATCAAATCACGGTAAGGAGCACGGCTCGTCCACAATCTGATCGGAGCAAAGCCTTCAGGAGCAAGGCCTTCATCGGCTGTTGGAGGTGGAACGTCCACCGGCCGCTGGCACGTTCAGTTGCCTGCCCGCGGCGTGCCGCTTCCTGGCGGCGTAATACCACCTGGGTTAGGGTTGTTTCCCCCAGGGTTTGGCGAAATGCCGCCTGGCAACGAATTGCCGCCAGGCAGTTGCGTCGCACCACCCCGGTCGGATCCTGGCATGCGGGGATTCGGATTCAATTGGCCGCGGTTCTCCCCAGGAGTTCCGCCGGGGTTGAGATTGGCGCCCGGGTGGATCCGAGGCGTTGTTCCTTCAGGACTCACCGCGGGCGGTCTTTGTCCAGGATTCGTGCCGCGGAACATCGAGCGATCGTCGCCCCGAGTGTGGGGATGGGTCGCGCCCGGCCGCGGCATCAATTGCGGCATTTCGCTCCGACCATCGGGAGTGACGGTCGGCAAATCCGTCCCGCGCGGCACATCGACTCGCGGCATGGGCGTTTGAGCCGGCCGTTGGCCTTGGTTGCCCCTTTGGCCTTCGTCAACCCTGTCGCGATCACCGGGCACTTCGCTAATGCCAGGTCGATATTCATTCGTACGCGGCAATCCGGGCACTTCGCGCCCCGGCACGTAGCCGCGCGGCGGTTCCATCCGCCCTGGTTGGTTCACTTCGGGGCGATCCCCCGGTTGCAGATCGTTCCGGCCAGGAACGGCACGGTTGGAGTCTACTTCAGGAATATCCAACTCCGTGCTTGGCGAATAGGCGCCGGGAGTTTCCGCCCGGCCGGGTACCGTCACGCCTGGGCGTCTGCCGCGGGGCGTCTGGCCTTGGCCGGGAACATTCACGTCGGGGCGCCGCAGGTCGGGCAGATTGAGATCTGGCCCGTAAGGAATGTCGCGCGAGGGACCCATATTGGGACGATCGATATTCGGCGTATTGAGACCGCCGGGACCAGGACCTCGCGGCGATTCCACGCGCCCTGGCACACTCACGCCTGGTCCAAGCCCCTGGGGCGTTTGTCCGCGGCCCGGCAAGTTGACGTCAGGACGTCGCAGGTCGGGCTGGTTCAGATCCGGGCGATTTTGGTCATCCAGGCCACGCTCGCCAGCAGGGCTACGAATGGCGGGAACATTGCTGCCCGGCCCAATGCCGCGTGGGGTTTCCACGCGCCCCGGCACGCTGATGCCAGGACGTTCGCCGCGCGGCGTTTGCCTTTGGCCCGGCACGTTGATGTCGGGACGTTGCAGGTCGGGGGTGTTCCGGTTCGGGTCGCCGCCGGGAGTGAAAGCTTCCCGATCGACCGATCCGCGCAACTCATCGCCCGGCACACGGCCTGGCCAATCCAAACCAGGGCGACCCAAGTCGCGGGGGTCGACAACCCCTTGGTTCAAGCCGCCGGGTTGGCGAAGATTGGGGTCATCGAAATCAGGACGAAGCACTCGTGTCCGCGATCCGGCCCGCTGTCCTAGCAATGGCATCAAGTTACGGTCAACGGCAGGCAAATCCAAGAAGGGTCGCGCGCCGGCCGCCGCCGTGGCCTCGTTCTTCACTTCGATGCTTGCCCGCTGCTGGGCCAGCGAACGAAGGTCATTCGAAAACCGGCTGAAGACCGTTTGCTGATCGCGATCGAGCGGCGCCAGATGGGAGACGCCGCGGAGATCGATCAGCGGGGAAGTCAGCACGGCAAAGTTTGCGTCGGCATTGCCTTGGGCAGCCAACCGCTGCTGATCGGCAAAGCGAACCGGCGGGCGGCGATCTTCAAATCGCTGGTTGTAGTCGTACCAGTTATCCAAACGGGACCGGTACGAAATATTCTGCCGACCGAAGTGCCAGGTGTAATACGACAGCAAGGGGTGGCCGTGGGGGCGAGCGTCTTGGAACCACGGACGCAACCCAGCCTGCACGGCCACATTGCCGTAGTAATTGCCATAGAAGAAGTGATTCCATCGCGGTCCCACGAACATGTGGAGCAGCAGATTGCGAGAACGCACGGCAGCCGTGGGCGTGTAACGGTAGCCGGGAGCGAGATAGGGCTGGTTTTGAAAGCGAACGGGGCAAAAAGCCACGCCCCGGTTATCGAGGGGATAATCCCAGTAGCCATTCAAAAACACGGCTCCCCGCGGCGTCCAGCAGTAATGCGCCGGCATCCACATCCAGTTATCGTATGCTTGCGTCCAGTAGCCAGGCTGCCAACGATAGTCGCTATTCAGGTAGACCCAGTAGCCTGAAAGCCAGAAGAAATCGGCGCCGGGGGCTTCGGAGGTTGGTCCACGGTCGAGGCTTTCGGGGGGCGGCGGCAGATAGTCGACCTGCGTCATTTGACCGGAAGCCCAAAAACCTGAGATCCAGCGAGCTCCGCCATCGGTTCGCTCCCAGTAGCCTGGAATCCAGCGTTGGCCGGGGGGCGGCACGCGCCACACGCCACTGACCCAGACATAGCTGTTATCGGTTGCGCTCCAAAACCAATAGCCGGGAATCCATAAAGAATCTTCGGGCCGCACGTTCGGCGGAACCTCATCGATGGGAACCGGTGGTTGCTCGGCGACCACCGTGGTCGGTTGAAACGTATCTTCCAGCGGGCTGACGAAAGCCTCGTGTAGGGGACCGCGGGCCAGGATTTCAATTCCTTGCTCCGGCACCGCCTGCTCTTGGGCTTGAGCGGTTGCGTTCCAACCCCACCAGCCACAAGTAGCTACCACGATCGTCAAAGCCTGCGCTGGCCATGCCATTGCATCGCGCCATCGCATAACAGTTACCTCCCTAAGAGCCGTCAAGGATCACCGATCATTGATTGGTTTAGCTGGGCGAAGCATCGCTCAGCACCTGGGCACGTAACAAAGGCAAACCGCGCGCCGCCGAAGAAGGCCTGCCCCCTGCATCACGCCTAACCCACACGCAGAACCACCCGGCCGGCGGTGACAAGCTGTCGCGCTGGCGGTGGGTGCCCCCGTTGTATTGACGGCAGGCTTTTTCCAATCGCGGATGACTGCGTTAGCGAGACAGCGAGGGTGGGATGGCCCCTCCCCGCTACGCCCAATCGCGAGCAAGTTTCACTTTCACCCGCGGTTGCAATAACCGCTTGGGAACCAGCGTGGGCCAGTACGCAAAAACCGGACGCACCACGGGACGCAGCGCGGCATAGCCGGCCAGGCCGGCAGGCCCGCCGGTGGCCAGCGGCGCCAATGCCTGGGCAAACGCCTCCACCGCCTGGCGACTCTCGTGTTGCACGGTGATTCGCAGCATCACCTCGCGCAGGTCGCTCGGCGGTGAAATCAGGCCGGGCACACCCTCGCCAGCCCCCAGCTTCTCCACATAAAACCTTGTGAAGTGATGCCCTTGAGCAGACAACCGTTTGCGGACCACCTCGGCACAAGCCTCGGCCTTGGCCAGGCAATCGCGTCCGTAGACCAGCATTTGAGCGCTGGCCAGGTAACCGTCGCGATAGGCCAGCGACGCTTTATAGAACTCGCTTGGCGCCTGGCCGACCACGCCTTGCACGCCGACATCGTCATTGTTTGTCGCGGACGGCTCGACGCGAACTTGCCGCAGGTCCAAGTCAACATCGGGCGTGCGGTAGCAGGCCGGGTCGCCAATCTCGTACACCAGTTGCTCACAAATGGTTTCCCGGCTCACCCGGCCGGTGGTCCCTTCGCCTTTGAAAATGTGGATGTCGCCGTCGGCCGTGAGTTCGGCCACGGGGAAACCGATATTGGCCAAGTCGAGCTCGCCCCAGTGGGTATAGAAGCCGCCCGTGGCCTGCGCGCCGCATTCAATCAAATGACCTGCCAGCGAGGCCGCCGCCAGGCGGTGGTAGTCATTCGCGGCCCAACCGAAAGCCGCCAGGGCCGGCCCTAGGGTAAGCGAAGCGTCGGCCACGCGGCCGGTAATGACCACTCGGGCTTGTTGCCGCAACGCTGCCGCGATGGGTTCTGCCCCCAGGTAAGCATTGGCGCTGACCAAACGATCGCGCAACTTTCCCAGCGGTTCGCCGGTATCGAAGTGAGCCAGCGGCGTTTCGGCGAGGATGGCGTCGAGGTTCGGCAGCATGTCGTCACCGTCAACCACGGCCAACGGGGTTTCGGCCAGCCCTGCCTTGCACAGCAGCGAGCCGGCGGCGATTGCACACGCTGGCGGGTTCACACCGCCGGCGTTGGTCACGATGTGCAATTGCGGCTGCGCGGCTAACTCGCCCATGAGCGAATCGAGCACGCGGAGAAAATCTTGCGCGTAGCCTGCCCGCGGATCTTTCTCGCGCAGGCGGGCGAGAATGGACATCGTCAGCTCGGCCAGGTATTCCAGCGTGAGATAATCCAAGCGGGTTGCTTGTACGGTTCTCAGCGGAGCATCGATGGCGTCGCCCAAAAAGCCGGCGGCGTTGGCGATGCGAATCGAGGTAGGCGCGTGGGACATGCGGTAGAAATCAGCGTGAGGGGAAGCGGCCACGATCATACGCCGCGGGCGGAGCGGCCCCCCGCATTATGGAACGAGTGTCTGCCCAGCCACAATACTGCCTGGGATATTGCACGCCCCCCCTGGCCAAATAACCGGCCCAACTTCGCTGGCTTCCCGCTAGTCACCCCCCACTGGCGAGCTGGAAATTGCTGGGGCGCGCCGCTATGATGGGAGTGGTCAATGCCCTCCCGAATAATCTGCTCGCGCCTGCTAAAGGTTCCCGCCTGTGAGCTGTTTGTTGAACTACCGCTGTCTGATGGTCCTACTCGCCTGTTGGCAGGTGAGTTCACTCACCGGTGCAACCGCCGCGGAGCAAAAGACGGGCAAGCAAATCTATCTGCAAAAGTGCGCGAGCTGTCACGGTGAGAACGGCGGCGGCACCCAAGAGCATTACCCCGACCCCTTAATTGGCGATCGGCCCTTGGGCGATTTAGCCCGCGTGATTGAGAGCACCATGCCGGAGGGGGCGCCGCAAGAATGCGTGGGCGACGACGCCGCGCTGGTGGCCGCTTACATTTACGACGCCTTTTATTCCCCGATTGCCCAGGCTCGCAATGAACCGGCGCGGATCGAGCTCTCGCGGCTCACGGTTCGGCAGTTTCAGCAATCGGTGGCCGATCTGGTCGGCAGTTTTCGGCCCTCGACCCCCAAGGCCCCTTGGGACTACGAGAACGGTTTGCGGGCTCAGTATTCCAAGAACCGCCGCTTTGGCAAGGGGGATCTGGCCATTGAGCGCGTGGATGCCGTGGTTGATTTTGATTTTGGCGAGGCGAGTCCTCAGCCAGGCAAGATCGACGCGGAAGAGTTCGCGATTCGCTGGGAAGGGGGGCTCCTGGTCGCCGACACCGGCGATTACGAGTTGATCGTGGATACCGACAGCGGCGCTCGGCTGTGGCTCAATGATTTGCAAACGCCGCTGATCGACGCCTGGGTGCAGTCTGGCGGCCGGCAACAACACGTCGGTTCCATCCGCCTGATCGGCGGCCGCGTATACCCGCTCAAGCTGGAGATTTTCAAGTCGAAAAAGGCCAAGCAAAAAACGGCGGCCGTGCGGCTGTTGTGGAAAGCGCCGGAGCAAGCTCGGCAGATTTTGCCCTCGCGGCATTTGCTGGCGGGGCGGTATGCGCCGGTGATGGTCGTGGAGACGGCCTTTCCACCCGATGATCGCAGCATGGGCTACGAACGCGGCTCGACCATTTCCAAAGAGTGGGATCAGGCCAACACCCACGCCGCGATTGAAGTGGCCGGCAAGATTGCGGCCGATCTTCGCGGCCTGGCGTCGCTAAGCGACGACGCCTCGAAGCGCCCCGAACAGGTGCGCGCGTTCTGTCGCGCGTTCGTCGGGCGGGCCTTTCGCCGTCCCCTTACCGATGCCGAGCAGGCTTTGTTTATCGAGCGACAGTTCGCGGCATCGCCCGACCTGGAAACTGCCGTGCGGCGCGTGGTGATGCTTACGCTGAAATCGCCCCGGTTCTTGTATCGCGAAAATACGGCCGACGGCATGGACCGTTACGAGCGAGCTTCGTGGCTTTCGCTCGGACTTTGGGATTCGCTGCCCGACGAGGCTTTGCTTGCCGCGGCGGCGGCCGACCAGTTGCAAACGCGAGAGCAAATAGCTTCGCAGGCCAGGCGGATGCTGAAGGATCCCCGAGCCAGGTACAAGGTTCGTGAGTTCTTGCACCAGTGGTTGAACCTGGACCGCATTCACGATCTTTCGAAAGACGAGCTGACTTACCCCGGCTTCAACGAAGACGTGGTCAGCGATTTGCGGACCTCTCTCGACCTGTTCTTGGAAGACGCCATTTGGGGCAAGTCGGGCGATTTCCGCCAACTGCTCACGGCCGATACGCTATTGCTCAACGGCCGGCTCGCCCGATTTTACGATGTCGAGGTGGCTGAAGACGCGCCGTTTGAACCCGTCGGGCTCAATCCCCAGGCTCGCGCGGGGGTGTTGTCGCACCCCTACCTGATGACGGGGTTCGCTTATCGCACGACCACTTCGCCCATTCACCGCGGGGTGTTTGTCGCCCGCAACGTGCTGGGCCGATTCCTCAAGCCGCCGCAAGAGGCCGTGTCGCCGCTGGCGCCCGATCTGCACCCCGATTTGACCACGCGGCAGCGAGTGGGCCTGCAAACGTCGGCCGCGGCCTGTCATGCCTGCCATGCCCTGATCAACCCGCTCGGCTTTTCGCTGGAAGAATTCGACGCCGTGGGCCGATACCGGGATCTGGAGAAAGGCAAGCCCATCGATGCGAGCGGATCGTATTTAACCCAAGGGGGCGAAACGGTCACTTTTTCCGGCGCTCGTGAACTAGGAAACTTTTTGGCGGCTTCGCCCGAAGTGCACGCGGCCTTTGCGGAACGGCTGTTTCAGTACATGCTCAAACAACCCGTCAGGGCATTTGGCGACGATCGTTTGGAAGCGTTAGGCAAGGAGTTTCGCGAGCACCATTTCAGCGTGCCCGAGTTATTGGTAGAAATCATGACGCAATCAATCCTGGCAACCCAGGCCGATTCGCTCACCAAGGCAAAGCTGGGGGCGGCAACTTCCCTGGATCGTGGCCAGCGTTAACCCACCCGGCGTGCGCCCCCCAAACGCGGTGGCCTCCGCAACCCCAATCAATTCAAAGTCCCCAACGACACGCATCAGGAGATAACCGTGAATCCCACCAGCCGACGCAGCTTTCTTCGCCAAATGGGCCTGGGCGCCGCCGCGCTCCCCTTTGTGTGGAATTTGCCCAGCCTGGGGTTTGGCGCCGAGGGTGTTCGCAAGCAGCGGCTGGTGGTGATGTTCAGCCCCAACGGCGTAATTCCCAAGAACTTCTGGCCCGACGAGCAGGGCACGTTGACCAGTTTCAAAGAAAGCCTGACGCCGCTGGAGCCGTTCCGCGACCGCACCATGATTCTGAACGGCGTTTGCGATCGCGTGCGGGGCGATGGCGACAACCACATGCGCGGCATTGGCTGTTTGCTGACAGGCATCGAGCTGTTCCCCGGCAACATTCAAGGGGGATCGCACACGCCGGCTGGCTGGTCGAGCGGGCACTCCATCGATCAAGAAATCAAGAACTTCCTCCAGGCCAATCCGGCCACCCGCACGCGGTTTGGTTCGCTGGAGTTTGGCGTGATGGTGCCCGACCGGGCCGACACCTGGACGCGCATGGTCTACACCGGCCCCAACAAACCGATCGCGCCGATCGACGATCCCTACCAAATGTTTGCCCGGCTGTATGGACAGGTGAAAGACCGCGAAAGCCTGAAGAGCATCCTCGACGATCTGAAAGATGACCTCGGCAAGTTGCGAACTTCGATCAGCCCCGATGACCGTCGGCTGCTGGACGAGCACGCCACGTTTGTGCGCGAAATGGAAGCCGAACTCCGTTCCGAAGCCAATCGCGACCTGGTGCACGCCGTGCCCGAGTTGGAGCCGGGGGTGAAGCAAGAAAACGATCACTTGCCGCAAATCAGCAAAATGCAGATCGATTTGATGGTGAACAGCTTTGTGGCCGATTTCTCGCGGATCGCCACGTTCCAGTTCACCAATTCGGTCGGCCAGGCCAAGATGAAGTGGCTGGGCATCGAGGAAGGCCACCACGATCTTTCGCACGAGCCCGACAGCAACGATACGGCCGTGGATAAGCTCACCCGCATCAACAAGTGGTACTGCGAGCAGCTCGCCTACCTGGTAAAGCGACTGGCCGATACGCCCGAGCCGGGCGGGGTGGGCAGCCTGCTGGACAATACCCTGCTGGTCTGGACCAACGAGCTCGGCAAGGGGAACTCGCACACCTTGGACAACATTCCCTTTGTGCTGATCGGCGGCGGGTTGGACTTCAAAATGGGCCGCTCGCTCAAGTTTGACCGCGTGCCGCACAACCGGTTGCTGATGTCTTTGGCCCACGGCTTCGGGCACGCCATCGAGCGGTTCGGCAATCCCGACTTCTGCCAGGATGGCCCCCTGACGGGGCTAACCTAACGTGGGCTGCTGCATGCCACTTTATTTGAGGAGCGAAGAACCGTGGAGAAACCCGCGGGGCTCTAGCAGTTGCTGATCGCCGGCCGGGTCTACGGACCAGAGCCCCTCTTCCGCCGTGAACTGGCCAATGTGCGTGATGGGCATGTTTGCAAACGGTTGATCGTGCAGCAGGCGCCGCGCCTCGGTGGGCGGCACTGCCAGCAGCAGTTCAAAATCTTCGCCATCGCCCAGGGCGTGATCGAGCGCTGAGCGCGAGTCAGTCGAGGTATTCGCCAACTGTTGAGCCGCGGGCGAGATCGGCACCTGTGCCAGGTTGAGCACCGCGCCGCGGTTGCTGGCTTTGGCAAGACGTGAAAGGTCGAGCGTCAAGCCATCGCTGATATCCATGCCGGCGTGCAGCGTGTAATTGGCCTGCAACCATTGGGCTTCGGCCACGCGCGGTTGAAAGTCGAAGTGGTGGCCGAGAATGCTGCCGCCGAGGCTGCCGGTGACCAGGATCCAATCGCCTGGCTGGGCGCCCGTGCGGCGCAGCGGTCCCGCCGGTCCCGGCTCTCCCAGCAGGGTAATGTTGATCGCCAGTGGATGATTCCAGGTGTTGACGTCGCCCCCGGCGATTGCCACGTCGAACTCTTCCGCCAAGGGGAGCAGGCCTTCGTAAAGTTGTTGGGCCAGGGCCAGCGTATCGAGATGCACCGAGCCCGCGCCGGGGAGACCGCCCGTTGCTGCGCCGGTTTGGGGAAGCAACAGCGACACCACGGCCGCCACCGGCTTGGCCGCCATCGCCGCCATGTCGCTGAGGTTCACGGCCAAGGCCTTGCGGCCTACCCGGCGGGGGTCCACCTGCGAAAGCACAAAATCGACCTCGTCGCTGACCAGGTCGGTCGTCACCAGCAGATTGCCGCTGGCGATGTTCACCAGGGCCGTATCATCGGCAATTCCCCAGGGAACGCGCTCGCTGGCTTTCAGCCGCGGCGCCAACCAGTCGAGAAAGGCTTGTTCCATGGGAGTGGCTGGTTGCTAGTTGCTAGTGGCTGGTGGCTAGTTGCTGGCGATGGCGATGGCCTCGGCTGCTGCTTCGATGACGGTTTCGAGGGCGCCGGGAGCGAGCAGGGCGATCGATTCTTGATAGATGCCGGCGCCGTAAAGCTCACGGGGCGGAAGGTACGACGGTCCCCAACCACCGGCGATGCCCAGCACCAGCAGCGGAAGTTGGCAGCGACGGCGAAGTTCGGTTTGCAACTGCTGGTAGGGCTCGCCTGGCACGGCCAGTAGGAATGCCGAACCAAACCGGAACAGCCGCATCCGAAAGTTGAATTGCCGACCACCATCAAGCACCGCCAACCGGGTCAACATGCGGTCGGCGCGTTCGATCAGTGCCCGACAATCGGCAGCCAGGGCGGTATTGCCTTGGGCGACCGCCGCCGATTGCTGTTCGACCAGGTCGCGGCGCTGGGATTGCACTTCTTCCACCGTCGGCAGATCCTCGCGGCAAGGGAGCGTGAGCTGCCAATCGCGGACCCGCCAGGTTTCCGCCAGTTGACGATCAGTAGATGAACAGGGTTGGTAGGCCCACGTGCCGATGGTGGCGCCCGAAATCACCGGCCCGGTGTAGTTGAATCGCATGCCCGCAGGAGGCAGGGCTGCGATTGCCGAGAGCGCCGCATAGCCCAGTTGGCGGCCGTTCTGGTCGGCGACGGCCGGATCGCCCACAAAACCAACCTTGGGCCCCAAATCGCCGGAAGCTCCTTGCAGAAACACACAGGTGCCGCCGGTGGCGGTTTCCACGGTCTCGCGCATGGCGCCGGGAAAATCCGGACTGATCAGGCGGTTATCCCAGGCCAGCGTGGTGGGGTGGCAAGCATAGTTGACGAGCGTGGCCAGCACGCTTCCATCGTCGGCGGTGGCTCGGGCAACCAGCACGGTATCGTCGGCAAAGCCGCTGGGGTGGTAACCGCAAACAAATTGTTGGCTGTCTGCATCCCACAGATCGCGATGCGCGGCCAGCGCGCACTGCCCTGGGCCGAACACCAGGGAGACCGGTTGTTGGTTGGCCAGAGCCGAGCGAACCGTCGCGGCGATCTTTTCGGCCATTTCCTGCAGGTAAGGCGCGATGCGGTCGCCGCCGGGCAGGCTTTCGCGATCGCTCGACATCAGCCCTGCCGCGTGCGTGTGAGAGAACGAAAACAACAGGCACTCCCGCGGCACGCCCCCCTGGGCCGCAACCGTTTCTTCCACCGCTTCCATCTCGCGGCGGAATAACAAACAGTGGTCGAGCGCGATCAAGACCAGCAAATTTTGCGGCGAAGCTGCCGGAGCTGGTTGCCCTGCTTGTTGCTCAGCGTGGGAGGACTGGGCCAGCGGCGCCAGGGCCAAGACCGTGGCCGTGAGCGGGCGATGGACGCCTTCGGCCCGATCGTGGGAGGCCGCGCCCCACATACGATGGTAAATATCGGCGGGGGGCGTGATATCGGCCCTGGCCACGCCCAGCCGGCAGCGGCTTTGGGGTGGCAGCTCGGAGAGGTGCTGATGGGACATGGTGAGACAGAACGCAATTGCGAGGCCGAGTTGGATTCCACGCTACGAAAGCCCGCGGATGGAATGGAGTTGGCAATATATCAGAACGATATATCGCCTGGCAGCGCGCCGCGGTCGATTATGCGCCGCGCGATGCCGCCGCTAGGCAGCGCGGGACGCAACCGTCTCGGGCTGGGATGCTGCTGCTAGGGCGGGAGCTGGTTGAAGTTCAACCCCTGAGCGCAACTCGTCAGACATGGCAGCCACAACGTGCGGAGCGGGCGCCGGGCAGTGCAGGGAAACGTCCAAGCCTGGCAATTCGGGCTCGGGGCGGCGGAACGTGCGGTACATTTCGAGCGGGAACCGCAGGATCCGGATCGGCGTGACGCCGACCAGTTCGGCCATCACCACCCGCACGCCTTCGGAACTGGGTTCGCGCACCCGTCGGGCCAGTACGGCAGCCAGCAAACGGAGCACCAGGCTCACGGAAAACAGCACGTGGAAATTCGTGAGCGACAGGCCGCCCACCATCCAAGTGGTATGGCTGGTGAGGGTCATGAAAACCCCGGCCAGAATGGAAGTCACGCCACCCACCATGCCTGCCACGGCAGTGCCGGCGGCAATGAACATGGCCCGATTTTCGGTGGGGGAGTTTTTGATCAAAAACCCGTTGTTGGCGATTGCAATGCCAGCATTGAGGGCGGCATCGATCATAAAGGCGGGGATCAAGATCCAAAAAGCAAGCTGGGGATCTTGCGGCGTCAGCAGCAAAGCCAGCACGTTCAGCGATTTAAAGGCAGTGCAAATCACCAGCACCGGCCGATTGCCATACACTTCGGCCAGGCGGCCCAACCGTGTCGAAAACATGGCCCCGCCGATCCAGGAACACGTCCAGAGCAGCATCACGTGGTAAACATCCATGCCCACATAGGCCAGCAGGTAGTAACTGATAAACGGGGCCGCGACCATGGCGGCCACGTGCCAGTAGCACGTAAAACCGATGAAGCATCGGAAGTCGGCATGCCGGAACGGGGCGGAAAGCACATCGCGGAGGCGAGGGCTGGGCGCCGGCGTGACCGGCGGTTCGTCCACCTTGGCAAACAACAAAATATCGGCCACGCCAAATACCGCGCCAACGACCAGCAACACGCCGAACGACGAGCGGATGCCCGAGTCGTCTTCGAGCATGAATAGGGCGCCGCCAAAGAGCGAAACCGCCGCCGCCACCTGCATCCAGCTATGGCGCCTTCCCCAATAGTGGTTCAGGCCACGGTGAGGAAGATAATCGCCCATCCAG
Source organism: uncultured Pirellulales bacterium (assembly GCA_964445985.1). Taxonomy (GTDB): domain Bacteria; phylum Planctomycetota; class Planctomycetia; order Pirellulales; family S012-138; genus CAYUMU01. The sequence goes on from CAYUMU010000001.1 coordinate 271,019, forward strand.
CTAAGCCACAGCGGCGTGCTGAAATGGATCAGCCCATGGTTGAGCGCGGTGATGCCCATCAAGAGCCACAACCAAACCTGGTTGGCAACGTCGGGCATGAGCCAGGCCCCCAATGCCATGGGCAGAAAGAGCAACCGCTGCACGAGCGTCACCCAAAACCAAACGCGGCGGCGGTACTTCAAGCGATTGGCGGCCAGGGCGGCCAAGAATTGCATGAACAGCATGCCGGTGGGGATCGCGCCCAGAATGCCAATGTGCAGCCCCGTGGCGCCGAAGGATCGCGCATACTCGATCGTGGCCGGCGACATGGTGAGTTGCGTGTAAACCATCGCCAGGCATCCGGCAACGACGATGGCAAACTTAGCGGCCGGCAGCGACCACACGGTTAGCGAAAGCTCCAGTAAAGCCGGGGGGGCACGATCCCGGCGGAAGTCCAATCGGGGTTTGGGCGGGAGAAGGCCGCCCACCAATCGAGTGTAGAGAAAGCGGAAAATCACCGCGAGGTGGGATTCGGGGAAGAAACTAAAAATTTGCCGCCAGCAAATCCCCCGGCAGGGTGGCATTGATTATTTCTTTTCCTTTCGGGTGCTTGGCTTTGCCAGTGTGAATGGACATCGAACCTAACGACGAACATGGCTCCGCTCCGAAGGTCGAAGGCAGACCATGCTTCGTGGTGGGACCGCCATTGTGCTAGCACCGAGTCAACCGGCACACCAGCGGTTATGTGGTATTCCACGCGAGGCGGCGATCCAACAGCCCGCGAACACTGGCATAGCCCAGTGGCACCCGACTGGGGGGTAGCCGCCAGTGCCACGCCAGCCGGCTCACGACTTTCTTGCTCCCTTCTCCCCCGATACTCCGGGGGAGAAGGGAGAAAAGGAGTTTCGCGCCGCTGCTTTCACTCGACCGGGTGCAAGCCGCTCAAAGCCCGCGAAAATCCTACACACCTAGAAAACGGCAAAGGTGATCGATGTTACAATTTGAACGGCGAGGCGGTTGGCCGCCGGCCGATAAATCCGTATGATGCTATTGGTTTTAGGGTGGATGTTGTCACCCGCTGGCAACCTCGGTTTTGGCAGCACGATAGACAACGAGAAACACAAACGAGAAATTCCGCGCCATGGCGAAACAAGGCCCTCGTAAAAAACTTCCCAAAGAGCTGGCGGTGATTAACGCCGACAACTGCACCGGCTGCGAATCGTGCCTGGAAGTTTGCCCCGTCGATTGCATCGTGCTCAAAAAGATCGATTTCGGCGTCATCAAGGGCACCCAGCAATGGTGCGAGATCGACCTGGAGCGCTGCGTGGGCTGCGAGGTTTGCGTCCACATTCCGCAAAAGAAAACAAACCCTTACGAGCTAACGGTTTGCCCCTGGGACGCCATTGAAATGGTGCCTACCGAACTGGTGGCCCAGGCCGTTGCCCAAATTGGCGGTCCGCCCGAGTACATTCAAGAGAACTGGGACCGCCTGGTCGGCACGGCCCAGCATTTGGCGGAGTTGAAGGCGAGCAGCTAGCAATCCCCATTGCTGTCGCATTCCATTCGCGATTTCGTTCTCGCCGTGGGGTGAATGTCCAAAGTCATGCGACTGCTTTCCTACAATATTCACAAGGGGATCGGCGGTTTAGACCGCCGGTATCGCTTGCAACGTATTTTGCAGGTGATTGAACACGAGCAGCCCGACGTCATTTGTTTGCAAGAGGTCGATAACGGTTGCCAGCGCTCCAGCCACCACGATCAACCTCGCCTGCTGGCCGAGCATTTCAAGTCCGAGGGGCATTGCTACCAACTGAATGTCAAGCTGAAGGTGGGCGGGTACGGCAACCTGGTGCTGTCGCGATGGCCCATTCTGGAGCGGCATCAGCTCTCGTTGCGGCTCAAGTGGCGCAAGCCGCGGGGAGCCCAATTGGCCGTGGTCGATAGTCCCCAAGGTCAATTCCACCTGGTGAACTGGCATTTAGGCCTGGCCGAGAAGGAGCGGCAATGGCAGGTGGACCACCTGCTGCGGCACCATACCTTTCGAGCCTTGGCCGACATGCCGACGCTGATTGCTGGCGACTTCAACGATTGGCGAAATCAATTGGCCAAGAAAGTGTTCGACGAGCACGAGTTTGAGCAAGCCACGGCTCCCATCTCGCGTTATCGTTCCTACCCCGCGTACATGCCGGTGGCCTCGCTCGACAAGGCATTCCACCGCGGCGGCATTCAGGTGCAGCACGTGCGCGTGGTGCATTCGCAGATCGCGAGGCAGGCCTCGGACCATTTGCCGTTGGTGGTGGATTTTTCGGTGGGATAGCGGGCGACGATCCGCGATACCTGCCCAAGCAAAACGAAAAAAGCCGCTGCCGACCCCGTCAAAGACGTTCGACAGCGGCTCTGTGCTTTCGCCGCATGTTTAACCAACAGCGAGTTCTTGCTTATGGCAGATCGTAAGGCGTGCCGTCGCCGCGGCCACCCATGTACTGTAAAGCCGTGGCCTGAGCATACACTTTGACAGCCTGGACGCGGGTATCACCGAACACAAACTGCGAGATGCCCGGATGCCAACTGCCGAACATGAAGTATGAGTCCGGCTGGGGTGTGGGAACCGGGGTGTCTTGAGCAGGCGTATCTGCACGCGGCGCAAGCCCGAGCCCCACGATTTTTCCGTCGGAGTAGCCGCCACCGCAGTAGGCCATGTTGTAGGGATAGTCGGGACCAGCAACCCCCACTCGAGTGGGTGTAAGATGCTTTTCGCCCGCGAAAGCCGTATAGGCCATGCCATCGGTCACGCCGCCAATGGTCACCCTCGAGCGAATAATGGGAACCCGTACGCTGCCCTGGACGGTGTACTGCGTGCTGGCAGCCCCCACAAACGGTCCGGCTTGCCACGGCTGCGAAGGAGCCGAAGTGAAATGGGCGTCGAATGGGCTGGCTGGATATGTGGAATCTGGCCGATAGGTGATGCCCACTCCCACATAATCCACGGCCTGGGAATTGCCATCCTGGCCTTGCCTGTACCCTCTTGTCGGGCAAAGCAAGGCAGGCGATCGAAAGTTTCGGCTATTGACCAAGTTAGTAAGGCCGTTGGGACCGGTTGCCCGATCCGCGTTGTTCTCGCGCGGGTTGACGGCAGCAGCCGAAGCCGGATCCTGATCTTGCCGAGTCAGCACGAAGTTGCTCCAGGCAGGCGCCTGCTCCATCACCGGCATCATCAAGGCCAACCAACTGAATCCCGACCAAGCCGACGGCGGCACCTGCTCGCTGTTGCGGTCGGCGTATAGCAAAATCCCGTTCCCCAACTGCTTGAGGTTGCTCGCGCAGTTGGCGCGCCGCGCGGCTTCGCGGGCCGCCTGAATGGCTGGCAGCAGCATGGCGATGAGGATGCCGATAATGGCGATCACCACCAACAATTCCACCAGCGTAAAGCCTCGTCGGCGCAGGCCGACTCTCGAGAAGGTGCCCATACAATTTCCCTTAGAAAAAAGAAAAAAAGTGCCTGGGAGAGCAAAAGATGTGAGCGCCCCCCCCGATTGATGGTGCATCCTACCCAAGCGGCGACCTTTTGCAACCCTTTTTGAAATAAAAAAATAAAAAATTCAACTCTCTTTTTTTATTCCGCTACATACGGAGCGGGGATTGGGCGGGCGGATTAGGAAGCCCCATTTGAAAGCTTGCCGAGGCGTTCCGATTCGCGGATAATGAACCCGCCAGAAAGAATCTCCGTAACCAACCGTGTCTCGTCTCCACATTCGTGGAACCGCGCTGAGAGGGCCAAACATGCGTCGATTGCCAGCTATTTTGTTGATGATGGCCGGGGTAGCGATGCTGTTAACGCCCATCCTTAAGGGACAGGCCCCACCCCCCGGCAAGAAACTGCCGGCCCAAAAATTTGACCAGGCCCTGCTGGGCAAGTTTTTCCCCGACTTGCGGCAAGCCGTGGGGCCAGGACAGCCGGGCGGCCAGGTTGTCGCGAGCACGCCCGGTGGGGGAATGACAACACCGCCAGGCGGAGGAAACAGCCCGGCAGCCACGGGCGCTTCGGGAGGCGGCTCAGGCTGGAAAGATATCGTCTCGGCCGAAACGCTCGAAAACGAAATCAAAACCAGCATTTTGGCCGTGGCCGATAGCGTGAGCTCAACGGGCAAGTTCAACACGGGCCATCGCGATACGCGCAAGATTTACAGTGTGCTGGCAACTTGCTTTGCCGTCATCGCCGAATACGACGGCGAGGTGCGATTCAAAGACAAAGCCGCTGGCATGCGCGAGCTGGTGGGCCGCAGCGGTTTCAATTGCAAAGTGGCTACCACGGGCGCTCACAACGAGGCCAAGCTGCGTTACGAAGACCTGATTCAACTAACGCGCGGCGGCACGGTGGATCTGCCCGACGCGGAGACCGCTGGCATTGCCTGGAATGACAAGGTCGCCAATCGTCCGCCACTGATGCAGCGCATGGAGGACGCGTTGGATCGCGGTTTGAAGCCGCTGTCGTCGAACAAATCGGAGTTCGACGCCAACAAAGAGAAGCTGCTGCACGAGGCCGAAATCTTGAGGATGCTTGCCAAGGCCATTCGAGAAGAAAGTTACGAGTACGCCGACGACGAAAGTTACTTGGAACACGCGGTCGCCATCGAAAAGGAATGTGGCGAAATTGTGAACGGCTTGAAGGCCAACAGCCTGGAGCAAGTTCAAACCGCCGTGGGTGGCATCAGCAAAGCCTGCAGCAACTGCCACGAATTGTTCCGCAACTAATTGACGGCTGTTTGCCATGCTTACGCCCGTGGCGTAAGCATGGCAAACAGCGCTGCAAATCGTCAAAGCGCGCCTTTGCGGCGGCAAACTCCGCAGGTTACCATGGGTGGCTTATCGCTTCCCAACGCCGCGAAGTCGCCCATCAGGGGGTGAACAGCGATGGCGTTAAGCGGGAATCTTCCATCGAACTTTTCAACGGTCAAACGCTGTAGCACCCACTTATGAATCGATACTCACTCTCCACTGCCGTTGTCGTTGTCGCGCTCACACTGGGGTCCTGGGTGGCCGGCCAATGCCCGCCGGCAGCCCAAGGCGCTAACAAACAGGTCGACAGTAAAGCCTCGGCCGGCAAAGATTCCACCGCCAACAAGCTATCTGCCGCCGAAAAGAAGGCTGGCTGGAAACTGCTGTTCGACGGCGTCAGCACCGATGGCTGGCGCAACTACAAGGCCGAGGGCGTCAATCCCGGCTGGCAAGCGATCGATGGCGAGTTGCGCCGCGCCGGCAACGGCGCTGGCGACATCATCACCAAGGATCAATTCGATAGCTTCGAGGTTTCGCTGGAATACAAGATTTCGCCGGGCGGCAACAGCGGCTTGATGTTCCATGTGACCGAAGAAGCCGGGCAACCTTGGCAAACCGGCCCTGAAGTTCAGATTCAAGACAACGTGGCGGGCCACGACCCGCAAAAGTCGGGCTGGCTGTACCAGCTTTACCCGAGCGAGGTCGATGCCACGCGGCCAGCGGGCGAGTGGAACACCATTCACTTGCGGGTCACGCCGGCGGATTGCGAAATCAACGTAAATGGCTTGCGCTACGCCCGCTTCAACAAGGGCAGCAAAGAGTGGGATGAGAAGGTCGCCAAGAGCAAGTTCTCCAACTTCCCGTTATTTGGCAAGCCCACCAAGGGACACATCTGCCTGCAAGATCACGGCAACCTGGTGGCGTTCCGCAATGTGAAGGTTCGCGAGCTGGATGAGAGCGGCGTGCCCAACCCCGTGGATGGTCAGTTGCCGCTGAAGGCGGTTCACGCATTCCCCGAACTATCTTGGGCCGATTGGGAGCCGATCAACGCGCGGGGACAGAACATCCCGCTCCGTCCGATCATTCTCACGACCCCTGGAGATGGCGGCAATCGGCTGTTCATGGCCACGCAGCAGGGCGTGGTTCACGTATTCGAGAACGATCCCCAGGTAAAGCAGAGCAAGGTCTTCTTGGACCTGAGCGACAAGGTTTCGTACAAAGACAACGAAAACGAAGAGGGTCTGCTGGGCTTCGCCTTCCACCCCAAGTACAAGGAGAACGGTCAGTTCTTCATTTACTACACCAGCAAGGCCGCGCCTCACACCTCCATCATCTCGCGATTCAAGGCGTCGGGCGACGACCCCAACAAGGCCGACGCCGCATTTGAAGAAGAGCTCATGCGCATCGAGCAGCCGTTCTGGAACCACAACGGCGGCACCATCGCGTTTGGCCCCGACGGCTATCTGTACATTGGCCTGGGCGATGGCGGCGCCGCCAACGACCCCTTCAAGAACGGCCAAAACCTGGGGACGCTGCTCGGTTCGATCTTGAGGATCGATATCGACCACAAATCGGCCGGATTGCCGTACGCCATTCCTTCAGACAATCCGTTCGTCGATCAGAAAGGCGCCCGCGGAGAAATCTGGGCCTACGGCCTGCGCAACGTGTGGCGGTTGTCGTTCGATCGCAAGACGGGAACGCTGTGGGCGGGCGACGTTGGACAGAACCTGTGGGAAGAGATCAACATTATCGTCAAGGGTGGCAACTACGGTTGGAACCTCCGTGAGGCCACGCATCCTTTTGGCCCCGAGGGCAGTGGGCCGCGAACCGATTTGATCGAGCCCATTTGGGAATACGATCACCAGGTGGGCAAGTCCATCACCGGAGGTCTGGTGTATCGCGGCAAGAAGCTGCCTGAGTTGGCGGGAATGTATGTGTACGCCGATTACGTGACGGGCAAGATTTGGGCTCTGAAGTACGACGCCGACAAGAAGGAAGTCGTTTCTAACCTATCGATTCCCACCGAGGGTTTCCCGATCATATCGTTCGGCGAAGACGCCGAGGGCGAGATCTACTTCATGATCGTCAGCAACGATGGTCGGGGGATCTACCGTTTTGAGCCGGCTTCGAACTAGGTTCTGCTGGAAATCTGCCATGTTCGAACGGAAGCGATGGCTCCTGACGGCTGGCCTGATCGCACTCGCAATTGGCAGCCCGGCAATCATTAGCAATATGCGACTCCCCAGCGCGCAAGCCGGCGCGCGGGGAGATGCGCAGGTCCAATCCCCGCAAATGTTGCCAGAGAAGTCTGCCCCGCTGGATTTCAAGCGGGACATCGAACCCCTGTTTGAAAAGCATTGCCATCGCTGCCACGGACCCGACCAGCAAAAGGCCGGCTATCGACTGGACGAAAAAGAGGCGGCCTTTCGCGGCGGCGAATCGGGTGAAGCGGCGATTGTGGCTGGCGATGCCGACAACAGCCCCCTGGTGCAGTACATCCGCGGCGACGATCCCGATTTTGTGATGCCGCCGGAGGGTGAGCGACTAACGGAGACCGAAGTCAAACGCGTGGTTCGCTGGGTGGATGAAGGCGCCGCCTGGGGCAAGTAGGGGCGGCGTTCAGTTCATCTCCTGCCACCAGGCTTGCACCTGTTCCACGGCGTCGTCTCGATCTTTTAGCTCGCCATCGAGTTGGGCCTGCCAGGCGCGACGGATCAGCAAGGCATAGGCCTTGCCTGGCGGAATTTGCAGGGCTTGCAATTCGCTCCCAGTGATCCAGGCTGGTGGCGATAGTTCTTCCGCCGGCAGGGTCAATTTGTCTCGGCACCATTCCAGATCAGGCAATTGTCGCCCCGCGGCGGCGGCATCAGCCGTAGCCAGGGCCACCAATTCCGGCCCCCCGGCAGCCACCAGCAGCGGCTGAACCTGCGACCATTTCTGGCGCGGCGCGGCGGCCAGCCCATGTTGGTGCTGCACCAGCCACACGGCAAGTTCCGATTCTTTATTCGAAAGCCGCCAGCGGTCGGCAACTTGAGCCGTGACGTGTGGCCCCAGGTCGGCGAGCCAGGCCGCCAAGGCCAGCGAAAATGAAGGTCGGTCGAGCAGGTCGAGTCGGTTGAGCGCATGTTCCCACTGCCGAGGATGGGCCACCAGAGTTGCCAACGCCGGAATGAGATGTTCCGCCAGGCGACTGGCATGCAACAATTTCACCGCCGCGCCGCGCCGGGCATGCGTGAGCATCGATCGCATTTCTTGAGCGATCCGCTCGGGCGAAACCGTCACCACCAGCGGAGCCATTGCCGAGACGGCCCCGGCGGTGGCCGGCTCCAATTCAAAGTCGAGTCGGGCCGCGAATCGTACGGCGCGCAGCAGACGAAGTTTGTCTTCGCCGAGGCGTTGGGCCGCGTCGCCAATGGCCCGGATCACGCGCTGCTCCAGGTCACGCTGACCGCCCACATAGTCGAGCACCCGCTGTTCGATGGGGTCGTAGAGCAGGCCGTTGATCGTAAAATCGCGGCGTTTGACGTCTTCCTCCGCGGTTCCAAAGGTGATGCTGTCGGGACGGCGACCGTCGCTGTAGATGCCGTCGCTGCGGAAGGTGGCCACGTCCACCTGACCCTCTTCGCCCCGACCCACCACCACGATCACGCCAAAGCTGGCCCCCACGGCAATGGTGCGGCGATGCCCGAACAGCTTGCGGATTTCAGGCGGCGTGGCGTTCGTCGCCACGTCGTAGTCTTTGGGAGTTTCGCCCAGCAGCATATCGCGCACACAGCCACCCGCCCAAACGGCCGCGAAACCGGCGGCGCGCAGCTTCGTTACGATTTCCAAGGCGAAGTTTCGCTGATGTTCCGGCGAGTAATGCGCATGCTTCATTTTATATCTCTTCAGCATGAGCAAGAGTGCCGCAACCCGCGGGCTGGGTTCGCGCCGAGGGGGACTACGGCGCAACGGGGCTCGCGGCCGGCGGAAGGTTGGCCAGGTATTTTGCCGGCTTGGCCAGCAGCGGTTTGCGGCAGCCTTCGCAGCAAATGAACACTTTTTGTCCATTCACCTCCACCAGTTCTGGCTTGCCCATCGACCCCAAGGGCTCTTGGGCCACGGGGCAAATTTTTTGTAACTCGGCTCGTTTTCGATCCTCGGGTGACAATTGGGCCAGGGCTTTTTCAATTTCGGCCGCCTCTTCAAACGTTGTTGCCTCTTCAGACGTTGCCGCCGGGGGAGTCGTCGTTGCTGGCGTGGTTTGTGGCGTGGTCTGGTGAGCGGGCTCCCGCGGTTTGTCGCCACAACCGGCGAAGAGGACCAAACCGAGCAAGCCTACCAAGCAAAACTGGGAGGGAGTTTTCATGATTATGGAACGTGGGGGTCTGGGATGATGCGAAGTTCATCGGCAGAGTGGCGCGGCAAGTTGCCGCGGGGGTTATCCGCCGCCCAATCGCGAGCTTCGCGTGCGGAGCAGGTACAGAAAAAACGGGCCTCCGAGCAGGGCCGTGAGGATGCCGACCGGCAATTCGCCGGGCGCGGCCACGGTGCGCGCGAGGTCATCTGCCAACAATAGCAAAATGGCCCCCAGCAAGCCACTGGCCGGAATCAGCACCACGTGCCGCGGGCCAACCAACATGCGCGCGGCATGCGGGGCGATCAACCCCACAAAGCCAATGATGCCGCCAGCCGCCACGGCCGCCGCCGTGGCCAGGCTGGCCGCCAGCACCACCGCCGCCCGCAGGCGCGACATCCGCACGCCGAGCGAAGCCGCGGTTTCTTCGCCGAAGGTGAGCGCGTCGAGCGGTCGCGACAACGCCCACAGCATGGCCGCCGCGATCACGATCATCGGCCCGGTGGACCACACGGCCGACCAGCCTCGGGCTGCCAGGCTGCCCATCAGCCACGACAGGATGTTGATCACCTGGTCGTCGTTCATGAACATCAACAAGGCCACCAGGGCGCCCACAAAGCTGCCGACCGCCGCGCCGGCCAGCAGCAGTCCCACGGCCGGAAGTTGGTTTCCCCACGAGGCAATGGCGTAAACCACGGCCACGGCGGCCAGCGCTCCGCCTAATGCGAGCAGCGCCACCAGGCTCATGCCGAACCAGATCGCCGTCAGCCCGCAGGTCATGGCAAGGGTCGCCCCCAGGGCGGCCCCGCTCGATGCGCCGATCACGAACGGATCGGCCAGGGGATTGCGGAACAGCCCTTGATAGCCGGCGCCGGCCGTCCCCAAACCCAGTCCCACCAGCACCGCCAAAATCACGCGTTGCAAGCGGAAGTCCCAAATGATGGTCGTCGCCGCGGGATGCGTGGCCGAGTCTTGCTGGTCCAACAACACCTTGAGCACTTCGCCGGGGGCGATCGAGACCGCGCCCACGCCCAGGCTGAACACCATGAGCCCCAATAGCAGCCCGACCAATAACATTAGCCGCCCACCGAGCGAAAGCAGCTTGGGCAGGCGAACATTCACCGAAACTGCTCCGGATAGATCGCCTTGGCAATCGACAGCAGTCCATCGGCCAGGCGAGGGCCCGGCCGGGAGACGGGGTTGCTCGGCACCAGTTCAACGCGATTGGTCCGCAAGGCGGCAATCTGCCCCCAGCCGCTGCGCTGCCGCAGGCGTTCGAGCACCTTGGGCAGCGGGTGATCGTCGGGCGTGAGAATCACCTGCGGATTCCGGTCGAGCACGGCCTCTTCACTAACTTGCGGCGACCGCTGTTGTAAATCGGAGAAAATATTGACGGCCCCGGCCATGCCGATCATTTCCCCAATAAAGGAACGATTGGTCGCTGCCATCAAGGGATCGTCCCAGACCTGATAAAACACCCGCAGCCGCTCGGCGGGCGGAATCGCGGCGGCGACTTCTTCCACGCGGTTTACTTTGGTTTGCATTTCGCTCACCAAGGCCGCGGCGCTGTCTTCACGCCCCGTGAGTTTTCCCAGCACTTGAATGTTGTCGTACACGTCGGCAAACAGTTCTGGCTCCAAGGCAATCACGGGAATATGGACCCGTTCCAACTCGGCAATCACACGGGTGTGCAGCTTGCCGGTCGCCAGTACGGCGTCGGGCTGAAGCGCCAAAATTGTTTCCAGGCTCAAGCTGCCCGGCGTAAAGCCGCCGACCTGCGCCAGTTGCTGGGCTTCGGGCGGAAAGTCGCAGTACTCGGTCACGCCGACCAATTGGCCACCGGCGCCCAGGGCGAAGACAATCTCGGTGCTGGAAGGCACCAGCGAAACGATCCGCCGCGGCGGCGAATCGAACCGAACTTGCCGGCCCAAGTCGTCGGTGACCACGATGGCAGCCGTGCCGGTCGAGGTGGCTGGCCTCGCCGCCGCATCGTCCGCCAACGGCGTATCGATCCGCTGATTGCACGAGATCGCCAGGCAGCCAACGGCCGCGATCAGCAGGCGCCAGGAGGGACAAGCATACGAGGCAGATCTCACGGGGAACCAAAACCTTCGATGGATGCGATGGAAATACCAGCGGCGTTCGCGTTCCAGGTGTTATCCATGAATCCGTCCTGAACGTAAAGTCGTACGCCGGCGAGTTCGCCGGGAAGGCATCCCAACGCCATCGCCCGCCGTGTGTACTCTTGTGCGGTAGGGAGCCGAACAACGCGCAGGGCATCGCCGGCTTCGCGGGGGGGCGTCAGTGGCCGGTCTTTCGATCGATCGAGGCCAACGATTGGGCAATGTGGAAAATCACGATCATGGTTTCCAGAGCCACCCGAATCCAAAGCAGGCCGATGAACAGGGAGGAGTATCGCAGCAGAACGGCGCCAATCTGGTACAGCCGATACGTCAGTTGCCCACTCGAGCGAACATTAAAGTTCGGCTGACCCGAGCCCACGCTTTGAGAATCAGGCAGCAGCGAACTGATGTCGCCGCCAATCTGGAGCAACAGCACGATTGCCCCAATCACCAGCACCACGGCCCACGTGATGCGCACGATCCAGGGCGTAACGTATTTTTCGAAGCGAAAGTCGAGGATGATATCGAAAATGGACTCCGATTGCTTGAACCGTTTGCTGGCAACACTGGAATAAGAAGCGGGGGGTGGTGAAAACGGCGGGGCCGAAGGGATCTGCGGCCCAGAAACCGGGATCTGCGGCGGCCTTTCCCCTCCGGGAATCACAAATTGATGCGAACAACTGGGACATTGAACCCTGCGCCCCGCCATGGAGGCGTCAATGGTCAGTTCGGCTCGACAGCCGGGACATGCTATCTTGGTCACGGTGGCCCCCCCTAATTCGAGAATTCGAATATTGCACAAGATAGGGATCAAGATAAATGCTGCGATCCCGCCATGCACGCCGAATTCAGTCTCAAACGCCGCAAATCGTCTGCCTGTACCGGATGAAGGCGGCCGCCGACGCCGCCCGATCCGGCCTGTGAAACCAACGCAAAGCTAGCCTCGCCGGCTTCTTAACGGCTACGACATAACCCGCATTTGCACACTGGGGCCAAACGCGCAGGCCAGCTTGTCGATTTCGCTCACGGCTTTGAGGATGGCCCCTTCGGTGGTGTCGTGGGTCATGATCACCAGCGGCACTTCCAATCCGCCGGCCGGTTGGGGTTCGTGCTGAATGATGCTGGCGATGGAGACGCCGTGGCGGCCCAGCACGCCGGTGATTTCGGCCATCACGCCCGGCCGATCTTCCACGGTGAACCGCAGGTAATAACGGCCGGGGATATTGTCGGGGTTGGTGGGGCTGACAATCGCCCAGCGTTCTGACCATAACTCCAGCGTGCGGAACGTGATGGCCGTGCGGCCCACCACGGTGTCGATCAGGTCGGCCACCACGGCCGAAGCCGTGGGCATTTGCCCCGCGCCCAGTCCGTGGAAAAACACGCGTCCCACGGCGTCGCCCACCACGCTCACGGCGTTGTAGGCGCTGCGAACCTCGGCGAGCGGGGTGCCCACCTTGACCAATGTGGGCGAAACATGCAGTTCCAAGCCTTCGGGCACCAACCGGGCCACGGCCAGCAGCTTGATGCGGTAGCCAAGTTGCTTGGCATACTGCATATCGGCCGGGTTCAGTTCGCGGATGCCCCGACGAGAAATCTCGCGCCAGGGCACGCGAGCGCCGAAAGCCAGGTGGGCCAGAATGGCCAGCTTTTGGGCGGCGTCGCTGCCATCGACATCCATCGTGGGGTCGGCCTCGGCGTAGCCCAACTTTTGGGCTTCGGCCACGGCGTCGGCAAACTCCATTTCTTCCTCCTCCATTTGGGTGAGGATGAAGTTGCTGGTGCCGTTCAGAATGGCCTGAATCGAATGAATCTGGTTCGCCGAGAGGCATTGGCTGATGTTGGCGATGATGGGAATGCCCCCCGCGACCGCCGCCTCGAAAGCGATCGAACGTCCCAACTCGCGGGCGCGGTCGAACAGTTCCGGCCCATGCTCGGCCAGCAGGGCCTTGTTGGCCGTGACAATGTTCTTGCCGCTTTCCAGCAGCTTGAGCATGATCGTGCGCTCGGGTTCCAGGCCGCCAATCAGTTGGGCCACCGCCACGATCTCGGGGTCTTCCATCACGTCTTCCAAGCGATCGGTGACCACGCCCTCGGGCAGATCCACATCGCGCGGCTTGTGCAAATCGCGGACGACCACCTTCTCAAGCCACAGCGTGCGACCAGCATGGCGGGCCGTGCGATCGCCGTAATCGAGCAGCAATCGAGCAACGCCCGTGCCCACGGTTCCCAAGCCCACGATGGCGACTTTGGTTTTCTGCATGCCGGATAAAAGGTTGGAGGATTCTTGGAGGGGTTTGAAGCGGGTTGCACGGCGCGCGGGGGGAAGTAAACACCAACATGGGCTGGGAGAAACAGGCCGCAAGAGCCAATTTCCCGCGCCTGCCAAGAGCCAACCAAAATAGGCGGCAGTAGGAAGCGGCGTCAAGGAGCCAACTGGCCGACAGAGACGCCTGGGCCGCAATTCGGGGTGACCATATCAAGTGCCGGTCCCATCGCGGTGGGATCTCGGAAACTTCTTTGCCCCCCGCACCAGTACGTCGGAATCGTTCGTCCGTTTGCCTCGTTCGCGTCGTTCACGGTATTCTGGGGTTGAAGATCTGCTCGACGCGAGCAGGGCAACCGAGCCTGGCCGTTCGGCAGCGAAGGAGCGTTATGAAGATCGTGCTGGCCGCCGTTGAAAATGAGCTTGCCGACGCCTGGGAGCGTCACTGTGGCGACTTGCCCGATGTTTCGATCCACCGCGGGTCTATCCTCGACCTGTCCGTCGATGCCGTGGTCAGCCCTGCCAATAGCTTTGGGTTTATGGACGGCGGCATCGACCACTTGTATTCCCATTGGTTCGGTTGGCAAGTGCAGGATCGGCTTCAAGAGTTGATCCGCACCCGGCACCGGGGAGAGTTGCTGGTTGGCGCTGCCGAGATCGTGGAGACGGGGCACGACCGCATTTCGTATATCATCGCGGCCCCCACCATGCGGGTTCCGATGATCCTCGCCGACACGGTCAACCCCTATCTGGCGGCTCGGGCGGTCTTGCTCCTAATAAAGCACGGCGTCGTTCCGTCTGGTGTATTAGCGGGCGAGTCCGTCGCGGCAGCGGTGCAGTCGGTAGCGTTCCCCGGACTGGGCACGGGCGTCGGCCGGGTCGGTCCCAATATCTGTGCCCGTCAGGTCCGCGCGGCTATTGAGGAGGTCATGATGGACCGAAAGCAATTTCCGTGTACGTGGGCAGAGGCGCAGCAGATGCACCAACTCCTGTACACTGACCGCGTTCGCAACCTTCAGCGGGAATAGTCTAACCCTCTGCGTCACCGGCGCGGTAACACGATAAACGATTCCACGCTTTCAATTCCGTGGACTGCCGCGGTGATCGTGTCCGGCCGAAGTTGGATCCACCGCGGGCAGGAATCCAGGCGACAAGCCCTTGCCGCCGCACTTGGGGAGCCTGAAGATGACGACTTTGGAACTGCGCCTTGCCGCTCCAACGATTCGAGTGGAGGGGAAGATGAACGAGCAGGAAATCTTGGACGGCATCCAGCAGGGCAATCCGACGGCGCTGGCCGACTTTATCATGCTGCGGAAGCCCCAGTTGCTGGCCTACATTCAGCGGCAGTCGAGCGACGCTTTGCGAAGCAAAGTCGAAATCGAAGACCTGTTTCAGGAAATGAGCGCCGAGGCCGTGCGGTCGTTCGATTCGATGGACCTCTCACAGCGCGATCCCTTTGGCTGGCTGTGCCAGGTAGCGCAGCGAAGGATCATCGACGCCCACCGCCGCCTGTTTGGCGCCAAGAAGCGCAACGCCGGCCGCGAGGTATCCATCGATGCCCCCGCGCCCGGTAACGCCAGCCGACGCGGCCTGGTCGACCTGCTCGTGGCCAGCATGACCACCGCCAGCCAGGCCATGTCGCGCGATCGCAGGGCGGTACGGCTGATGGCCGCCCTGGCCACGCTTCCACAAGACCAACAAGACGCCATTCGGATGCGGTACGTGGAGGGGCTGCCTTCCAAAGAGATTGCCGAAAAGCTCGGCAAGACCGACGGCGCCGTACGGGTGATGCTCACGCGAACCTTGGGGAAATTGCAGACCCTACTCGACCCCAGCGATGCCCCCCAGTAACGCCAAAACCCTCCCCACTCGACGCCTTGCACGTAAGAGGGGAGGGTTCGTAGGGGGTGGCTGTTGCTCAGGAGGTTCGCGAGAACCGCCGGCAATCAAACGTCAAAAAAAACTACCGGCCACGGCCCACTCCAGAACGCCGCGCACCATGACCGGGAGCGGACTTTCCTTGGCAAACAAATCGAAGATGCCATGGGCCTTCAACTGTGCCAACCCGCCGCGTCAAAGCGCTTGCCTCCAAGCGTTCCCGCGACCTGTTGGGCCAAGGTAAAAGGGTAAACCGCCCCCCCCAATCGTGTTGACTTTTCTTGTCGGCGATGCAAACCTATTGTCAAAAATCCGCTTGCTCCCGCGTATACCAACTTGGGGGGGCGTGGGCCGGACCCGGCTCACGGGAAACCCATTTCCCAAACAAACCATATCGCAGCTATCGCGTGACTTAGTTGGAGGATGCACATGTATCGTCCCTTGGCCATCACGTTGCTTCTCATCATCGGCGTTTCATCAGGCGTCGGCTGTTCTGGCGGCAGCGACTCGCCCGACGACATTACCGGCCCCACCGAGCCGGTCGATCCGCAAATCCAAGGTCTGTTGGACAATCTGCAACAGGGTTCCCCTCAAGAACGCATTCAAGCCGCTCAGCAAGCGGCCCAACTGGGCGAAAGAGCCCGGCCCGCGGCAGAGCGTCTCTGCGCCGGAGCGATCGATACCGATGAGGCCGTTCGCAACGCGTCGCTTGTCGCCCTCGAAAAGGTTCATCCGGCGCTCTTTCCCCATGCGCGCACCCTGGCCACCGTCAAAGACGCCTACACTCGGAGCGCCGCGATCGAGGCAATCCATAACATGGGTCGCGAAGCTCGTGCCGCGCTGCCGTTGCTGCTGTTCGAGCTCAAGAAGGACACGAACATTTCCAACTGCCTGAAGGCGGTCGGCGCCATTGCGCCCGAATCCCGCGCGGCCCGCGAAACATTGACAGCGTACCTCAACGACCCGCCGATCTCCGCTGACGAACAGTATGCTCGAAATGGAGCCATGGACGCGGCCGCCGCGGGACTCGGCGAGATGGCCTTCGCCGAACCCAAGCAACGCGCGCTGGTGGTCGATGTGCTGATTCCCCAACTTGCAGGCTCGCACAAAGCAGCCGCGCTCGCCGCCCTCGCGCGCTGCGGACCCGAAGCAGGCAAGGCCAGCGAACAAGTCAACAAACTGCGCTTCGATGGCGATAGCGAAGTGCAGCAGGCGGCGGATAAAGCCGCCACGGCCATCGCCGGCTACACCCAAGCAGCCGGCCGGCTATCATCGGCCGGCGCCCCCTCCTCACTCGCGGGCTTAGTCCAATGTGCCGCCGATGCCCAGGATTCCTACCTGCGGCAGCTTGCGGGCGAACATCTCCGCGCAATCCATCCCCAGCTTGAACGGTTCGCCGCCGTTCTTTTCAGGCCTCGCTCGCCGTACTCCGGCCCCACGTTGGAACAAGATCTGGCAACCATGGAGCCAGCTCCGGTGGAAGCCGGCCCCGCGGCCGTGGCCCTGGCGCAAGAATATGCCAAACGTCCGGATGCAGCTAACTTGACGGTCTACCAGGCGCTGGCCAAATTCAGCCCCCAATCGCCCGCCGTCGTTCAAGCACTCATCGACGCTTGCAATCTGCATGTGGAGCGCCGGCGCCAACCGGTCTCGAGGGAGCAGTTGCCGAACTTGCCCCACTATTGGGTAGGAAATGAGCTGGTCGCCATCGCGGCAGACAAGCCAGAGGTCCAACAGGCACTCCGCGACAACGTGTCCGATCTCAACGGCCTCTGGAGTTTTCAACATCTGGAATACAGCGCCGATGTGACCCGCATGCTCGAAGAGGCCTTGGCCAGCCTCACCCAGCTCGCGGCCAAATGCCCCGAAGCGCGCGCGAAGATCGCCGCCACGGTAACCCAAGTGATGCATGATCGGGCTTCGACCAGCAAGGTAAACATGGGCGTAAGACACGACATCCTCGAAGCGGCGCTCGTGGCCTGTGGCCCCGACGCCTTCGACGCGCTCAAAGCAGAAAATCCCGCGGAATACTGGGCGGACTGGAAGCCGAAGTTGTTGAAAATCATGCGAGAAATCCAACCCGCCGATGCAAACACCGCGCAAAGCATGGAATTCAAAGTTGGCGATCAGCTCTGGCAGGAAAACGGCGGCTGGACGCTCAATGTTAAAGTGGTGGAGGTGCTCGGTAACCGATACCGCGTGCATAATCCCAACGTGGATGGACCGGCCGAAGGCCAATGGGTCTCGCCCGATCAACTGCGAAAACCCACCTGGCCGGTCCCCAGGGATGGCTATCAATACGGCGACCTGGTCGAATTTGAAATAGACGGCCGCTGGGTGCCGGCAACCATCGCTGGCGGCAACTACGGAATTCACTACGTCACCACCGAGAAGAGCAGCAAACCCGTCATGGCGTCGGCCCACCGCATCCGCCCCCGCGCGGCCAAGGGCGATTCGACCGCCAGCGGTTCTGAGTTCAAGCAGGGCGACAAGGTTCAAGTGGAATGGCGCGGAACCTGGTACAAGGCGGTTGTGCTGAAAGTCGAGCCCGACGGCTGGTATCGCGTCCATTATGATGGTTACGATAGCAGCGAAGACGAGACAGTCGGCCGCGACCGTCTACGAAAGCCAGCGGCCGAAGCTTCCAAACCATCGAGGTAGTGGAACAAAAATAACCCAATTCGCGAAGACCAAATCGGAAACTTCTTAACGTCGTTTGAGCAGCCCAGGCGATGGCTGTCGCGGAACGGGACCAATAAGTAGCCCCAACACGTATGCTAAGCAGTTCCTCTCAAAACCACTTGAATACCGTCAATTTGACGAACACGAATAGCTATGGCAACCGTCACCTGCTTATGACACAAAATCCTTGCAATTTCAGCTCAGTGGCTGGCTGGCCAGGAGATTGGTCGCAGGGAGTGCCAATTGGGAAGCTCACTTGAGCAATCAGCGCTGCCCCTCAGTAGCTGGCGTAGTTCTTCTCCTCAATAATCCGCGAGCCCAAGAGCTCGTTGATTTGGCGTTTGAGTGCGGATCGCTCGTCGTTGGTGATGTAGACCTTGCGAGCCAGTTCAATAAACGGGAGACCGAACTGGCGGCTGCGTTCGCAGTCGCGAATCTCGTCTTCCGTTTCCCACAGCAATTCATTGACCCTTTGCAGTTGGGCCGTGAGCCGCTCGAGTGCGGGCGACGGGGAGAGGGCCCGATCGCGTGCCCCGGTGAGCGCCTCCAGCTCCAACTCCACATTCTTGAGCTTGGCCGGATCGGTCATGCGCTGGGACTTGATGGCCAGAATGGTGATCTTGTCGATCAATTCACCGGGCGAAATTTCAACCAGAATGGACGACGCGCTCATAGTTTCTTGCTCGTTAACATCTCTACAAGCTGCAGAGAACTTTAATGCCTCAACATTCGTTTGCGGTTTGCCCGCGTTATGGGAGCAATCAACGGCCAGGACGGTTGCCGCGGGTCACGTGTTCCTGGAGTGCCGCGGCAATTTCGCAGAAGACCTCCGACCAGTCCGCAGGCTGCCGCTGGCGGAAGATTCGCAGCGTGGGATACCAAGGACAATCGCTTCGCTCCAGCAGCCAACGCCAGTCGGGCACGCGGCCCAAGGCAACCCAAACCGGCAGTCCCAGCGCTCCGGCGAGGTGAACCGTGGAAGTATCCGACGAAATCAAGAGATCGAGCTGCGTGAGAATCGCGGCCGTATCCATGAAGGTGCCCGTGGACTGATCGATATCGTCGCCGAGCTGGGCGACCGAAAACCGCCCGGCCAGGCGGGAAAGTTGCTCTTCTCCGGGACCTTTCTGCAATGCGATCAATTGCACGCCGGGCACGCGAGCCAACGGCTCAAATTCCACCAAGGGGATTGATCGAACGCCGTCGCGCAAGAAGGTCGGGCTGCCTTGCCACACGATGCCCACCCGAAATCCCGCCAAGGGGGACAAAGCCTCGCGCCACTTCTCCACGAGTCGCGGTTGCGCGGCAAGGTAGGGCACCTGCCGCGGGATCGACGCTGCGGTGGCGCCCAAAATGGCCGGCAAACTCAGCAGGGCGCACTGAACGTCGAAGGGCGGCAACATTTGGCCGCGCGGAATCCACTGGTCAACTCCTGGAACCGATTGCATCAGGGGGATCAGCCGCGGCTGGCACTCCACGAGCACCTGCCCTCCGCGCTCCTTCACCAGCCGTGCATAGCGAATGAATTGAAACGTGTCGCCAAAGCCCTGCTCGGTGTAGAGTAAAATGGTACGGCCTGCGAGAGGACTGCCGTCCCAAACGGGCTCGGTATACGTTCGACGCGCGTGGCTGGCGTTGTCCATTCCCCAGCGAGATTCGTAGTTCCGCCAACCGGCGGCATAGTTGCCTTGCAGGAGCTGCACCGCGCCCAATTCAAACCGGGGTTCGGCATATTGAGGATCGTATTCCATGGCGCGCTCGAATGCGGCGGCCGCCTCCGCGAAGTTGCCCAGTTCGAAATGCACCTTCCCCAGGTTGTATTCGGCTTTGGCATAGCGAGGACGCAGCGTGATGGCTCGCTGGTAGCAAGCCTGGGCTTCGCCATATCGGAACAGCCCCAAGTAGGCGTTTCCTAGATTATTGTGACCTTCGGCCAGCCGGGGACGAAGGTCCACAAACTTGAGCAAGCACCTCAGCGCCTCTTCCCGGCGTCCCATGCTATTGAGCAACGTGCCCAGGTTGCCGAGCGCCGAACTCATGTTGGGCCGCAGTTGTAAGGCCGCCTGAAGTGACTGCACCGCCTCGGCATTGCGGCCCCAGCGCTGCAGCACCAGGGCCAGTTGCTCGTGGGCTTCCGCAAACCGCGGCTGCAATTGCAACACGTGGCGGAGCATCGTGAACGCTTCCGGCAGTTTCGCCTGCTGCCACAAGATGTCGGCCAGGTGAAAATAGGCTTTGACGTAGTCGGGCCGCAAGGCGATGGCGCTTCGCAGGCAGGCGGCGGCCTCCTCCAGCTCGCCATTCAGCCGTAGCGAGTTGCCCAGGTTGTGGTGCAGCTCGGGCCGCCGCGGCTCGAGTGCGAGCGCGGCCCGATTGGCCTCGATGGCCTCTGTTCGCTGGCCCAAGCGCAGTAGCGCCGAGGCCTGCGAGTTGATCACCGCCACATCGTTGGGCCGAATTTCGCGGATCGCCTGATATTCCAGGGCGGCTTCTTGCCAGGCTCCGCGGCGTTCGCACAGTTCGGCCAGCTTGAACCGGGAGGGGGTGTGCTCGCGGTCCTGGCCGATCGCCTGCCGGAAAGACTGTTCGGCCTCGGCCCAATGCTGCAGCTCGCTTAAGGCCAGGCCGTGATGATGCCAGTAAGCCGAGTTGCCCGGATCGATTTCGGCCGCCCGCTGCCATGATTCGGCGGCCGGCGCCAACTGTCGCTGTTTAAGCTGCAGCAGGCCCAACTCGTGCCAGCGGGCCGCATCTTGAGGAGCCTCCCGCAGCCAGTCTTGGAGCGAGGAAATGGCATCGTTCAACCTTCCGGCGCTAGCCAATTGACGGGCGCGAGCGACCAGGTCCTGTAACTCGGCCATGCACTCAAACCGCAAGCAGAGGGAGAATGGAAGAGCACCCTAAAGCAACTACAGCCCACATATCAGCCACGTCAATTTCAGGTTGTAGTCTATTTACCCCGCTTCGGTGCCGCTAGCTCCAGGTTGGAAATGCGCGGATGTTCGCTCTCATGAGGACCCCCTGGCGTGGGAGCGGCGGTGTTCGCTTTGAGCCGTGGCGCGGGCTTCAGTAGGCAATTTTGTCTGGCTTGGCGTGGTAGGCTTTCCAGACTTCCACCGCTTCTGCCCTCAACATTTGGTGGGAGCGGATCTGTCGGTCGGCGGGTGGCAGGGCCAGTTCGCGATAGATGAACGAGTCGTCGAAGTTGCCATACTGCAGGGCGTCTTCCACGGTGGCCGCGTAATAGATGGTTTCCAGTCCGGCCCAGTAACAGGCGGCCAGGCACATGGGGCACGGCTCGCCGGCCGTGTACAGTGCGCAACCGGTGAGCTTGAATGATTGCAGCGTTACGCTGGCGAGGCGAATGGCTTCCATTTCGGCATGCCAGGTGGGGTCGTGGCTGGCGACCACGCGGTTCATGCCTTCGGCTACCAGCTGGCCATCTTTGGCGATCACCGCGCCGAAGACTCCGCCGGTGGAATACTCCAGAGCGGCCCGCCGCGACAACTCGATGGCGCGGCGAATAAAACTTGCGTGATCGGTTTCCGCCATCGCTTGTCCTGACACAAATAGGGGGCTGTTCACTGGCCGCACGGCCTCTGCATTGTAAGGCCCGCGCAGTGGAGTGTAAGACCCGCCATGGCTCGAATGATTCCGCCACGGTTCTCGGGGAACAACCCGCCGGGCCCAGGCAGGGCCTCCACCGGCGTTGCTCGGGTACTCCAGCGCGTCAAGCGATTAAGAATTCGAGGAGAGTTCGCCACCTGGACCTTCCTGCCGGGCCGCCGCGGTCGGCCGTTGCCCCAGTCGCCCCCCTACATCAGATCGCGGCGGCGATAGTAGCGGACCTGGATCGGGTGCCGCCGTGGATAGAAATCACGAATTTGCGACAGGTGCATGAACATCCAAGGCCGCGACATCGTGGGGCCATTCTTGGTAAACACCACGTCGTCGGCCAGGTGAATGGCCGAATGAAACACTTCACCCGATTCGCTGCACAGCAATACCAGATCGCCAAATTGCATATCGAAATAGATACGATGAAAGTCGGACTCGATCGTGCGGACGACATTATTCAGATCCAGATAGCTGTCACTAGGAATCTCATTAAAGAAATTCAATGATGTCCAGTGACAATCTCTCGCTAGATCGTTCGTGCCGCGAGGTGGGCTGGGATAGGTGTAGAGCAGCCGGCGGGCAAAAGGCGGCAACAGATGCACCGCATCAATAGTCTGCCCTTCCCGAAAACGGGCCAGCGATTCCAGAATGGGGCGAATATCCTTATTCCGCCGCCCGCGCCCCCAATAGCCAATCACCTGTTCCATATTCGAGTCGGGTCGAATATGAAGTTTGACGAGCATGGTCACTTCGCGCGAGAGCGCCTTGACCAGACTAATCCGTTCGGCTCGATCGGAAATCTGAGGCATCACGGCGTGTAAGTCCGCAAAAAACTGAAATGAACCATGCAAAAAGATATAGGGTAGCACCCGTTCAATGGTCGAGTCTTTCAGCCCGGCGTCCTCCAGCCACTCGGAGGCCGACTCGCCGCAAAACCGGAATGCATTGGAATGCGGGCTATTGATCGGCGAGGCCGCCAGCCAGGTATAGATAATTTTTCGGGCCTCAGGCTCCAAAGCGCGAATGAACTCCATGCCAGGCGCGCACTGGCAACCGCCGAGGTTGTCGAACTCCAAGGTGCCGAGCAGGCGGTTGCGCTCCGCGGGGGAAATTCCCGCCTGGCTGAGAACTGCCTCGAGTTGCGACGCATCCGCAGCGGCGAGATGCCACTGGGTGGAATCGGTGCCCCCCATGACGTCGGACACAAACTCCAAAGGCGGGGCAATCACGATCTTCACATACTCCAACTCGCCCCACTGACCCACCACGTGATTGGCCCGGGTGGCGAGGATGGTCTCGAGGGACATCGGAAATTCTCGGAGCTTTCAGTGTACACATGCGCACCTCTAGCGCTATGCGCTAGCTCAGGCGGGCACGATCCACACTCTGGGGGGGAATGATCAAAACAGAAGCAGCGGCGGGGATGGTCCCCCCCTCCATTCCGGGCAATTTGGCCCGATCGATCTTGGAAGTACGCCTCCACGGTGGTGGGATACGAGCCTCCTGGGAGGAGGGCGGATCCTTCCCGAAAGCCGGGCGCAGGTGGGACCTCCGCTAGATTATGGCAGAAATTAATAGGAAACAAGAAGCTGGCAATGAAATTTCTGTCATGGCTTGGTGCGCCAAGACCTTTCCTCAAGAGCGGCCCGTTCACCCTGGAGACTTTGTGTCTGGGGAGGGACCAGGTCACCCTTCAGCTTGCGGCCCCGGGCGATGAAGCATCGTGGATGGCGTGATTCTTGCCTCCCGCGGCGATTTCCCGCGCGGACCAAAATCCAATCAAGTTCGGCCGTTTTTCCTTGAATCGGTTCACCCCCCAATCTCGTGCCTGTCTCAAGTCGAGGTTGCGGGAGCTGAGCGTGCTGAACTATCTTGTCGGATACACGGCCCTCCCCCCTCGAGCGCAGGACAAGGCAGCACCGCATGCGGCAACTCGATGTTTTACTGGTTCACCCAGGCGCGGCTGAGGTGCTGTACCAGGGCCTCAGCGGTCGGCATTCGGCCATCGAGCCGCCGACTTGGGCTCTGCTGCTTGCCCAAAGCTGTCGCGCGCGGGGTTTCGGACCCGCCATTTTGGATTGCGATGCCGAGCGCTTGGGCTATGCCGAGGCCGTGCAGCGTATCCGCGACGCGAACCCTCGACTGGTGTGCTTCGTGGTGTATGGTCAAAACCCTAACGCCGGCACCACCAAAATGACGGGGGCGATGGGGCTCGCCCATGCCCTGC
The DNA here is from genome assembly GCA_964445985.1 of uncultured Pirellulales bacterium. Lineage (GTDB taxonomy): Bacteria > Planctomycetota > Planctomycetia > Pirellulales > S012-138 > CAYUMU01. Next base: position 294,901 of record CAYUMU010000001.1, read on the forward strand.
GTGAGGCGTATCCCGAGTATCCCATCGCCTTTGTGGGCAGCCACGTTAGCGCTCTGCCCTGGGAAGTGCTGGCGTTCTCATCCGTGGACTTCGTGCTGCTCAACGAAGGCGTTTACGCCCTGCGCCATTTGCTCGCCACCGACCTGAAGTCCGACTTGAAAAGCGTGCGTGGCATCGGCTGGAAAGATGGCGGACTACCGCGGATCAATTCGCCCGAACGCGTGGTCCCCACGGAGCGGATGGACCAGGATCTGCCCGGCTATGCCTGGGATCTGCTGCCCCGCAAGCAGCATCCCCTCGATATGTATCGCTCCTGCAACTGGCACGCCAACTTTCATGAAGAGCTGCGCACGCCCTACGCTGCGATCCACACCAGTTTGGGGTGCCGGTTCAAATGTGATTTTTGCATGATCAATATCGTGAACCGAACCAATCCCGCGGAGGGCATCTCGGCGGCCGATTCGGCCATGATGCGTTTTTGGAGCCCCGAATTTGTGTTGCAGCAATTTGATGAGCTCGTAAAGCTCGGGGTGAGCACGATTCGCATTAGCGATGAAATGTTTTTTCTCGACAAGCGTTACTATGAACCGCTTGTTAATGGCCTGGCTCAGCGAGATTATGGCGGCGACCTGCTGATGTGGGCCTACGCGCGCGTCGACACGGTTCGGCCAAAGTTCCTGGAGCAATTTCGCAAGGCCGGCATTCACTGGCTGGCTTTGGGCATTGAATCGAGCGACAAGGCCATTCGACGGGAAATCACCAAGGGAACCTTTGAAGAAACCGATATCAAAGGGGTTTGTCAAGAAATTCGAGATGAAGGTCTCAGTGTCATTGGCAACTATATCTTTGGCCTGCCCGACGATACCGTAGAAACCATGTCGCGCAATCTGGAGAATGCGCTGGATATGGAAATGGAAATGGCCAATATGTATCCGTGCTTCGCGCTGCCGGGCAGTCCCCTCTATTATGAGGCCGCGCGGCAGGGATGGCCGCTGCCCAACTCGTTCGAGGCCTGGTCATTCCATAGCTATGAGTGCCAGCCGCTGCCCACCAAGCATGTCTCGGCGGCGGAAGTGCTGGCGTTTCGCGACCGTGCCTGGAAACAATACTTCACACGGCCGGACTACTTCCAACTGATTGAAAATCGGTTTGGGACGTCCGCCCGCAACTATATCGAAGATTTAACCAAGGTGCCGCTGCGGCGAAAGCTGCTGGGCGATTGAAGCGCGCGACGAGACCACGTCCGCGGTGGAGCTAATTCTGGGGGTGGCGAGGGCGGCCTGCCTGGCGACTCCCCTGGATCGAGACGAATAGCGCTTCGCCGAGAATTCTGCTTCAATGGCAGGGGGCGCTGATGGTCGTCGATGGTATAAATGGCAACCGTAGCGTAGGCCACGATGATTCAGGGCGCGGGGAGCACACATGGGCAATCCAGCAGAAGAAGTGAGTCGGCTTGCAAACCTGATTCGGTATCACGATCGCAGGTATTATGTCGACGCGGCGCCCGAAATCAGCGATTTGGAATACGATCAATTGCTGAAGCAACTCCAGGAGTTGGAGGCTGCGCATCCCGAATTGCTCGATCCCGATAGCCCCACCCAACGAATCGGCGATCAATCGGTCAGCGATCTGGAGCCCATCGAGCATCGCATCCCCATGTTGTCGATCGACAACACCTACAACGTCGAGGAATTGCGCCAGTTTGGCAATCGCGTGGCCAAGTTGCTGCCCGACCAGCCGATCGAGTGGGTGGTGGAGCTGAAAATCGACGGCGTGGCGGCGGCCGTCACCTATGAAGGCGGGCGATTGCGTCACGCTGCCACCCGCGGAAATGGCCGCATCGGCGACGATGTGACCCACAACATGCGCACCGTGACAGGCGTTCCTTTGCGGTTGAGTGGGAATCCCCCCGAGCTGATTGAAGTGCGGGGCGAAGTCTACATGACCAACAGCCAACTGGTCCGCCTCAACGAGCAGCAATCGGAACGGGGCTTGCCGCCGTATCCCAATACCCGCAACCTCACGGCCGGCACGATCCGGGTGAAGGACCCCAAAGAGTGCGCCAGCCGCGGACTGAGGTTTTACGCGCACGGCATGGGCGATAGTCAGGGGCTCCATGTCGAAACCCATATGGAGTTTCTCGCCTTGCTCGCCGAGTGGGGCCTGGCGGCCACCCCGCGCGTGCGGGTATTGCCTGATATGGAAGCCGTGATCGAGCACTGCCAAAACCTCATTGGCGAATTGCACGATCTCGATTTCGAAGTCGATGGCCTGGTGGTCAAGGCCAATCGTTTGGACCAGCGGGCCAGACTGGGCAACACCACCAAAAGCCCTCGCTGGCTGGTGGCCTATAAGTTCGAAAAATATGAAGGCATCACCCGGGTGAACCACATCGAGGTCAATGTGGGCAAGACGGGCGCCGTGACCCCGGTGGCCATTCTGGAGCCGCTACAGTTGGCCCAAACCACGGTCAGCCGGGCCAGTCTTCACAATTTTGACGAGGTGGAACGCAAGGACGTGCGCGTGGGCGATACCGTGGTGGTGGAAAAGGCAGGCAAGATCATCCCGCATATTGTTCGCGTGGAAAAGCACGAACGAAAAGGCGAACCGGCCAGGTTCCAGCCCCCACAAAACTGCCCCGAGTGCGAAACCGCCCTGGTTAAAGATGAAAAGGGGGTCTACCTGCGTTGCCCCAATGTCTACTGCCCGGCACGGGTGCGAGAGCGATTGCGGTATTTTGCCACCCGCAATGCCATGGATATTGAAGGCTTGGGCGAAAAACTGATCGCCCAACTCGCCGCCTCGGGCCTGGTCAAGTCGTTTGGCGATCTGTACCGGCTCACCCTCGAACAGCTAACCGGGTTGGAGCGCATGGGCAAGCGATCCGGCGAAAGCCTGCTCGCCCAGATTCAAGCCAGCAAAGATCGGGGGCTCGCCCGGTTGCTGAATGCCCTCTCCATTCCGCATGTGGGCCAGCGCGTGGCACAGGTGTTGGCCGACGAATTTCGCGATCTGGATGCCCTGATTGCGGCCGATGTTGAAACCCTGAGCGGCACGCACGAAATCGGCCCCATTATCGCCCACAGCGTATACGAATATCTGCACGGTGACCACGGCCAGGAAACGGTCAACGATCTCCGCGGCCAAGGCGTGGTTGTGGAAGCGCTCGCCGACGCCCGCCGCGGCGCCGCCAGCGATAAGTTCGCCGGCAAAACCTTTGTCGTTACCGGGGCGCTGACCAAATACACCCGCGACGAAATCCACGAACTGATCACCGCCCACGGCGGCCGCCCCGGTTCGAGTGTTTCGTCCAAGACCGACTACCTGGTGGCGGGCGAAAAGGCAGGCAGCAAGCTCGCCAAAGCCACCAAATTGGGTATCGCGGTGCTCACGGAAGATGAGTTTGAACAGTTGCTGCCGTCGTGAACCGCCGACAACCGGTTGCCGCCCGCCGCGAGCCAAACATCGAACGCCGCTGGCCGAGACCGGCCGTTCACCAGGTCGGCCCGGCCACGGCGAATTTGCCTCGCTCGCGGAACGATCAAAAGCCCAGCAGCTTATCCAGCTCCGCCTGCCAGGCATCTCGCTGGGGGTTGTTCAACTTGAGGGCATCTTGCAGCGCCGAGGTTAGTGCCGACCGATGGACGCTGGTGGGCTGAATCTGATACGCCGATCGGAATAGCTCCACCGCTTGTTCCAGGTGCGAATCGGCCAGCGCCAAGCGCCCCTGGTCGAACAGCACGGACGGATCTCGCGGTGCACTGGCCGCCTTGGCGGCGACTTGTTGCTGGAGATGTTCCAGGTCGTCGAAGGCTTCCAGATACTGGGAACCTGTCGAAATGAACATGCCTTTGTGCCAGATGAGATTGCCGGCGGGGATGCCACGCAGCGGCTGTATCTTGCTGGCGATCGTTCCCCGCGGCAGCTCAATTTGCACCACCTGAGCGTTAATGAGCGGCAGGTGATACGCGCCGGCCTTGGTCATGACGCCCCGGCCGGAAGGGGCGGCCGGCAGCGGGGTTTTGAAGAGCGACGAACCATCCGCGAGCTTCCAACCCGTTATTTGCTGAGGTTCCACCAGCAACAGCACGTCGCCATGCACGCCTGCCAGGAACACCGATTGCCCTCGCTTTTGCACCCACTTCGGCTCGCCGGTGAACAAGTCCAGGCAGTGAAGCTCGTCCGATTCCGGTGGCGTAAGCAAGACGTGACCCGCGGCGATTACCGCCGTGCCGTCGGCCCAGCGGTCGCCCTGGCGCAGGTTGGGCGATTGCCCTCGATTGGGATCGTTCAGGGAGCGAGGCACGCGCGGGTACTGGTAGGCCCAGAGCAGTGAGCGCGACGACAGGTCCACCGCCACGACGCCGCCCGCCGAGGTAGGGCAGACCACCACGCCATCGCTGATCGAAGGGCAAGCGCCGACCATGCGTCGAAAATAATCGTGAGCGATCGAAGTTTCGACGACGGCCAACTCCTGCCACCATTCGACATGGCCGGTTTGCGCATCCAGGCAGTACAAGCGAATCGCGCCACGGCACTCACCCAGCACGAACAACTGGCCGCCGTAGGGCAGCGGGTTTCCCAAGAAACTTAGGTCTTTGAACTCCGGCCGGGCATCATCTTCCCCACCCGCGGACCAGCGCAGCTTGCCTTGTCCAGAAATTTCGGTGGCAATCAGCCGATTATTCAAAGACTGCGTGGAGTCTCCGCCATCGCCCGCGGCCGGCCCCCGCCAGAAAATCACCTGGGTGTTGGCGCCGTTCGACGTGTGGTCGGGCAGATCCTCATTGTCTGCCACCATGAAGACCGATTGACCGTCGGAGGTCAGCGATCCAAACGCCGCGTTCCGCCACATCTGCCGTTCGATTCCCGGAATCTCAAACTCGTTGGTGCGATTCACGGGCCACAGCGGTTTCCCGCTCGCAATATCGATCGCTTGCACGCCATTGGCCGCGGGCAGCAGCAGCACATTCCCCACGGCCAGCGGAGTTATCATGGGGAGCGGCGTGGCCTTTTGCGATCGCAGGCCTGTGCGCTCGTTTTCCATGGCGGCCAGCGCTTCGGCGCTGTTCGTGATCGGCAAGGTCCATCGAGAAACGCGAAACGGCGTGCTGCCGGGCACCGCGGCCTGCCGCGAAGCATTGCCCAGATGCAGACGCCAATCGTGTTGCCCCAGGCGAGAAACGGGACTGGAGGGGAGCACCTTTCCCAACCATTCCAGCGATTGGCTCGGCTCTTGGAACAAGCTCACGGGCGAGCGCTGCGAGGCCGTGACAAACGATGCTTCGGGGTTGTGTTGCTTCAACCGCGCCAGCGTTTGGGCAGCCTGATCTGGCTCTCCGGCCCGCACCCAGCATGAGGCAATCAACAACGAAAGCTGCGGTTCGTAGGCCGCGGCCAGCGAAGGCGATTGCTGCAGTTGAGCCAAACAGCTAACGGCCTCGCGCGGCCGGCCGCGATCGAGATGTATTTTGCCCAGCAGGTATAAGGCGGCCCCCGCGGCTTCGGTGTGGTAGTAGCGTGTCGCTACGTCTTGCAGAGTTTGCGCGTCGCCGTTGGCAATGGCCGCTTCCAGCATTTTTCGGGCGGCCGAGCCAAATTGAAGCTCGTAGGCTTGCTGCCCCGCCGCGGGCAAAGCGGCGATGAGTTGCCGCAGTTCGGCCTTGAAGCTGCGGCGGGCTCGATCACTGTCGCTGGGGGCAATGAAGAAATCGCGCGTGGCGGGATCCTGAAGCAGTGCCCCCAAGTAGCGGGCGCCGTCGGCCGGATTACCGTCGGTCAGCGTCTTACGAACGCCATCCAGCTTGCGGCGCAATTCGCGATCCTCTTGCAGCACGATGCTGCCCGAAACATCGCCGCGGGTGGCAATGCGGCGGCCCCGCTGCGCGACTTCCTTCACTTCTTTCTTGACTACAACAACCTCTGCTCTCGCGGAGGCCTGGCTGCCAAAAATGGCGACTCCGCCGCACAACACAAAAACCCACGCTCTCAAGCGTGATGGTGGAAGCTTCGCCCCTCGTTGCATGCCTGTTCTCTCCTTATGCAAGCCATGCTTCAAAGCTCATCGCCGGCTACCGCCAGGTGAGCACTACTTGCTCGTGACCCGCACTTTTACATTGTATTCGCCCGGGAAGTTGTAGCCTTGGTTGGCGAATTGCGAGTTCATCGCCACGGCAAAATACAACACGCCCGACTTCGTGGCGGTGAACGAGTGCTTCGACCCCACTTTGAATTCCTGGCCGCTCGTGCCGACCCTGGCCACCAGGGCGCCGCCCGGGATCTTGTTGGGAACGTACCACTGGAAATTCGCGCCGCCTTCGGGCGTGGACGTCGTATTGTTGCCCCAGGGGCTCATGACGATGGTTCCGTCGGCCGTAATCGCGACTTCGTCACCCTTGTTCACCCGGATGCCGGAATTCTTGTAGTTCACCTGAACCAGATTGGCCCCCGAAACTCCGAACGCCTTGCGAATTTCTTGTGGCGAGCCCGAGTCGCGGCGGGCCTCGCGAATATCGGCCAGGGCAACCGTCAGGCTGCCGAATTTGGTTTTGACCTCGAATGATTTGGGCGACACCTGGCCCACCACCGTAAACAACGTGGTTTGCACGGTGTCTTCGGGGATCAACGCATGCACGGCGCCACCCTCTTCCGAAAACTCCTCCGCGGCTTCTTCGATTTCGGCCACGATCTTTTGAACGCGGGTGCGGCGTTCGGCATCGTCGTCACTCGCATAACGCTCCAACAGCGGCATGATGGCTCCGCCCAGTTCGGTCAGCGCTTTTTGAGCTTCGTCGCGTTCTTTCACGTTGTTGGAGCCGAGTTGCTGAATCAGCGACACGATCCGCCGCTTTTGCTCGGGGTGGCTATCCAGGCCGGGCGTCACGCGCACGATGTGGGTGACCGGAATTTCCAGCGTGCCGAACTCGGTGGTGACGGTGATGCTTTCCACCGACAGCGCCCCGGTAACGATCGAGTCTTCCATGAGGTGCAACCGAACTTCATCGGCCGCCAGGTCGTTTGTGGTTCGCTTGGCTTCAATCGGCGCGGCTTCTTCCGCGGCAGGTTTTGCTTCTTCGGCCGGCTTCTCTCCCGGCGCCTCGGCCACGGGCAGGGCCGGCTGCGCGATCGGAACAACATCCAACTGGATGGCAGGCGCCACATTGAATTGAGCCAACGCGGGAGCGGCAATTCCACTCACCCCCAAAGCCAACAGCCATTTCAAGCAGAGCATGGGCGATTACCCCCCTCTTCAGTTCATTCAAAGGAAAAGTCCGGCGAACAGGGGTGAGCGGGTTGAACCCCGCACAGGCTGTTCAGAACAGAACGCGCACGACTGGCAAGCAGTGGGGTCAGTCACTGCCAGGTTTGATTTTCGCCGACCGCGAGACCGACTGCAATCGTTTGACTCTGAAAAACGCCCAACTCCGACCCTTTTCTCAAGCCGGCCGGGTGCGACCTTGCCGTCCAGGACGGTTTTAGCAGGCGCACTCCCAGATGCCAGCACGGCGCGCAACATCGCCGCTAGCATAAGACGACGGGCCAGCCCCCAATGTTCCCTTCGATTTTGAAAATCTCGAAGAGGGGGCCTTCGCCGCACGAAAACGCCGTATTTTGCGTGCAGCGCAACCGCCCTGGCCCGACCTGCGTGGCGGGGCGAAGGGTTCGTCTGGCGCGCGGTGGCCGGCAAGGGGGACTACTTCTCGTCGTCGGCCGGCATCACGCGAACGCCATAGCTCTGCAGCGCCTTGACCTGCTCGTTCTTGGCCTTGTCGCTGAGGGGATTGCCCGCCAGGTAGAGCCGCAAGAACGGGGCTAGCCGCCGTTCGCCTTCGCTGTCGGCCTTGCACAAGGCGACCACCGGCCCCAGGTCGGCCAGCTTGTTGTTTTGAGCCAGCAGCAACCGCAACTGGGTTTGCTGGGCCAACGGCGCCAGGCTGGTCAGGGCATTGTCGCTGATATCGAGAGTGGAAAGTTGATTGACGTTCACCAGCGGGTCGATCTTTTCCAGGCCGTTGCCATCCACGTACAACGAGGCCAGCTTTTCCAACTTGCCTAGCGGCGCCAGGTCTTTGAGCTTGTTGTCGGACAGGTACAAGGCCGAAAGTTTGGTGAGCCCCGCCAGCGGCTTCGCGTCTTCGACCAGGTTGCCCGCCAGGTGCAGGTATTGCAGTTTGACCAGCTTGGCCAGCGGCCCCACGTCTTTGATCTTGTTTTTGGCCAGATCGAGCGATTGCAAATTCTCGAGCCCGGCCAGCGGACCCACGTCCGCGATGGCATTCCCCGCGGCTTGAAGCAGCTGCAAATTGGTGCATCGCTCCAGCCCCGCCAGGCTTTCAATCCCCTTGTCGTTGGCTTGCAGAATAAAAACCTTGCGCAAATCTTCTTCTGTCAGAGGTTCCATATTATTGCGCTTTTCGTACACCGCCGCCCGGAGGGCCGCTTCCAGGTTGTTATCGCCAATCAATTGTTTGGCGGCAGGCTTCTTTTCCGGATCCTTCTGCTTATCGTCTTGAGCCGATGCGGCTCCCGTCGGCACGAGCAACGCGACCATCCAAGCGGCCGCCAGCAGGGCAACGGGGCGAAGGTGGGAAAGATACTCGCGACTGGCTGGCTGGATCATGTTCATCCTCGGCAGGAATCTCGACGGCGGGGATGCTGCTGGGCACAGTCAACAAACCGTGGCGAAGCAGCTCGGGCAAAGCCTGATGGAATACTCGAAGGGGTGATTATAAACTCCCTCCGCGGCCCAATGCCACCATCACCGGCCGCCGGCGTTCCCACCGGTTTCGGCTCCCCTCGGGGGCCGCAATTCCCCGCGGCAACGCCCCAAGGATCGGCTTGACCTGCTCATCAATCCGACCGAAACTTACGACTGCAGGAAGATTGGGGATTTTTTGCGGGCGGTGAGGCCGCCCGGCGCCTCCCCTCTCCACCGAACCTTGGCACGCCTGCACCGCGTACTGATTGGGAGTGCGCAGGCCGGCGACAGCGGTTTGGGGGAGTTCGCCCGATTATCCCGCACCGCTAAATTTTCCCCACCCCCCACGGAAATCCCCCCCACGGAGTATTCCCCGATGAATCGAAGGACCTGCCGCCGGTTTGGTCTGTTTTGCGTTGCGGCCATCGCCTGCACCACACTCCTCCCTCAACTTGCCCCCGCCGAAAACACCAAGGTTGTGCGGGATCGAATCGCCCGAGATATCCAATTCCTGGCGTCCGACGAGCTTGAAGGCCGCGGCGTGGGCACCGGCGGCATTACCAAGGCCGCCGATTTCATTCGCACCCGCTTCAAAGAAGTGGGCCTGGCCAGCGGCGTGGCCGATGGCTCGTATTTCCAAACCTTTAAGGTCTCGCTCGACCCCGAAGTCGTCACCGAAAAAACGCACCTCGTGCTCCGCGGCCCCGAGGGTCAGGAACTCAAGCTCGAACTCGGCAAGGATTATCAGCCCCAGGCCATTGGTGGCAACGGCAAGGCCGTCGGGCCGATTGTGTTTGCCGGCTACGGCATCACGGCCGAAAAGCAAAAGTACGACGACTACGCGGGCCTCGAGGCCGAAGGCAAGGTGTTGCTGATCATCCGCCGCGAACCGCAGCAAAACGATCCGCACAGCGCGTTCGATGGCCAGGATGTCACCGAACACTCTTACGTGCGAACCAAACTTGAGTTGGCCAAGAAGCACAAGGCCGCCGCGGTTCTGCTCGTCAACGATCCGTTCTCCACCAAGAAAGAAGACGAGCTCACCTCGCCCGACCAGTTTGGCTCGCGCGGCCTCAAGCTTCCCTTTGCCCATGTTTCGCAAAAAGTGGTCAACGACATGCTGGCGGCCTCGCCGCTCAAGGTGGGCGAAGACGGCAAGCTGGATACGCTGGCCAAAATCGAAGCCCAGCTGGATGAAAATCTCCAGGCCTGCTCGCAACCCCTGGCCGGTTGGACAGCCGACATTGAAACCACGTTGGTGATCAAGCAGTCGGAAACGGTCAACGTCATTGGCGTGATCGAAGGCGAAGGCCCCCTGGCCAACGAAACCATTGTGATCGGCGCCCACTACGATCACCTTGGCCTCGGCGGGTTTGGCTCACGGCAAGCCGCCCTCAAAGAAGTGCACAACGGCGCCGACGACAACGCCTCGGGCACCTCGGGCTTGATGGAACTGGCCATGCGGTTTGGCGAGCGCGGCAAGAAGCCGGCCCGGCGTTTGGTGTTCATTGCCTTTAGCGGCGAAGAGCGCGGCCTGCTCGGCAGCAACTACTATCTCAACAACCCGATCGTGCCCCTGGCCGATACCGTGGCCATGTTCAATTACGACATGATCGGCCGGGTGAACGAGAACAAGCTTACGGTGTATGGCGTGAAAACCAGCAAGGAATTCGACAAGCTGGTCGATGCCGCGGGCGAAGGCTCGCCGCTCAAGCTCGAAAAGATCGACGGCAGCATGCCTAACAGCGATCACTACGGCTTCTACCAGAAGAACATCCCGATCTTTCACTTCTTCACCGGCCTGCACAAGCAGTACCACACGCCCGAAGACGACTTCGTGCATGTGAATGTGAGTGGAACGGTCGACGTGCTGGATTACACCGAGCGGTTGCTCGATGCGGTCGTCGAATTGCCGAAACGTCCTGAGTTCACCAAGGTGGCCTCCTCCAGCAAAGGCCCCTCGCAGGGAGGCAGCATGGCGTACCTGGGCGTGACGCCCGACTATGCCAGCATGAACAACGGCCTCCGCATCACCGGCGTGAACGATGACTCGCCCGCCGCCAAGGGTGGCCTCAAGGCCGAAGACATCATTGTGCGGATCGGTGAAGTCGAAGTCTCCGACATTCAAGGCCTGGCCGACGGCCTGGTGAAGTACAAACCGGGCAACAAGATCGTGATCGTGGTGGAACGCGACGGCAAGAAGGTCGACTGCGAAGTCACCCTGGGCGCGCCCCGCGGCGGCAAGTAACTCACGCCTGCCAGGGCGGCAACTCCCCTGGTTCCGCTCGGCGAACCGTCCATCTCGAAGTACGCCTGCGAGCCGCCGAGTCTTCTCGGCGGCTCTTTTATTTGCACGCCTGGTTGCTCGGCAATCCAAGTGCCCGCGCGCCGCGCCGGTGGGTATTGCCAGGGGAGGCAAATTTTCTTGAACTTTCGCCCCGTTTTTTTGACGGCTCACGCGAATACTTCGTATGCTACGTGCCGGCGCAGCGGCAGGCCTCGGGGGCTTCCTGCGCTGCGGTGTTCACTTGGCGGGGAGTCCACTTCCACGCCCAGCGCCGCGGGCACGTTTGACCAGATTTCCTTCCGCGGGAAAAGGTAAAGTTCCAATGCTACGCCGTGCGAATTTTCGTAATGCCACGTTCCTCATGTCGGTGGCCCTGCTGTCTGCATTCGGTTGCAGTGGCGATACGCCGGCGGGCGGAGAGAAGCCCGTCTTTACGCTCTCCTGGAGCGAATACCCTTCGTGGAGTGTGTTCGGCGTAGCCCACGCCAAGAAGCTGATCGATGGCCAGCAGGGCAAACTCGGGCCGATCGAAGAAAAGTGGGGCGTCGATATCGTGCTCAAGCAGGCCGATTACGATGGCTGCCTGACCCAGTATGCCACGGGCCAGGTCGATGCCGTTTGCATCACCAATATGGATATTCTCAGTCCTTCGTTGGGGCGGAAGTCCGTGGCTGTTTGCCCCACCAGCACTAGCAACGGGGCCGATGCTTGCATTGTGGTGGGCATCGACAGCGTGGCCGATCTTCGCGCTCACAAAGTGTATGGGCTCGATTTGAGCGTGAGCGAATACTGCTTTGCCCGCAACCTCGAAGAACTGGGCGAGAAAGAAGCCGACCACAAATTCACCGCCAAAGGCCCTGCCGAAGCGGCCCTTTCCATGCAAACCGATCCCCAGCAGACCCAGGCGATCATGGTTTGGAACCCGTACGTATTGCAAACGCTCAATAAAGTACAGGGCTCGAAAGTGCTGTTCGATTCCTCGACCATTCCTGGTGAAATTGTGGACATGGTGGTCGTGGGCGAAGACTCGCTGGCCAAGCCGGGCGGCAAAGAGTTCGCCGCGGCCGTGCTCGACACCTTCTATCAGGTGAGCAACCTGATCGAAGACAAAGGCACGCGCGACGAAACCTTGCTGCTGCTGGCCGAAAAATTCGCTCCCGATCTGCAAGTTGCCGACATGGAAACCGTCGTGCGGCAAACGGCCTTCTACAAAACTCCCGACGAAGGCATTGCCCTGTTCACCGGCCAAGCCTTGCCCGAAACCATGAAGAAGGTCATGGATTTCTGCCTCGATCACGGGATGGTGAAGGCCCCGCCCACGATTGCCTATGGCAAAGAGGGCGATGTGCAACTCCGCTTCGACCCCAGCTTCATGCAAATGGTCAAGGATAAGAAATGATTCGTCAGCCCCTGGGCTGGCAATGGAAAGTGGGACTCGGCGTGCTGGCGTTCGTGGTCCTGGGGCTGTTTTACAGCTACCTCTCCTACCGTCAGCACGTCCGCAATCCCAGCGACACCACGCTGCCCAATGCTTCGCAACTTTGGGACGGCTTGGAACAAGTGCTCCGCCCGCGTGAAAGCGACGATGGCCGGTCCTGGATCGCCACCGATACCTGGTCGTCGCTGTCGCGGTTGAGTGCCGGCATGGGCCTGGGAATTTTCCTCGGCACCCTGATTGGCCTCGCCATGGGCTGCTTTTACACGATGGAAGCCCTGCTGCTTCCCATGATCTCGTTCCTGGCCAAAATTCCGCCCCCGGCCATGATGGCGGTGTTCTACATCCTGGTCGGCATCGACTTCAGTTTCTTTGTCATCACGATTGTATTCGGCGTGGTCCCCATCACCTCGCACAGCATCTACCAATCGGTGCGCAAAGATGTTCCCGAAGAACTGATTTCCAAGGCCTACACCCTGGGCGCCTCGACGGTTGAATTGGTTTGGGACGTGATTCTGCGACAGGTTTTACCCCGCGTGATCGAAACCGCCAGGCTACAAGTCGGCCCGGCCTTGGTTTACCTAATTGCCGCGGAATACGCCAATTCCGAACCCGGTTTTGGCTACCGCTTGCGGATGTGCGTCCGCCTCTCGCAGATGAATATCATTTACATCTACGTGGTTTACTTGGGCCTGCTCGGCCTGACAGTCGATGCCCTGCTGACATGGATTCGCCGCAAGAGTTGTCCCTGGTATGGGGCCTGACCACAGGGCCTTCTCAAGGCTCAGCCGATTAGCCACAACTCTATATCACGGCAATGGTTGCAGTGCTGGCGTTGCCTCCGCCTCACATCGATTTCTCTTGACCTGAAAAAAACCTTCTGGCTAGAATTGTTATGTTTGGCTCGCCGCAAGTAGGCTCGCCCCCAAAGGGTTGGGGCGCGGCCAGGCGAGCCTTCCCCCCAGTTCGATTGGCAGCGTCGTGGCGGCGACGGCTTCCTGCAAGCCGGAGGTCGGAAGATGTATCCCAGACGACCCAAGGTCACTCTCTCCCGTTACTTCGCCGGTCTAACCGAGTCCACGTTCCAAGCCCGCTTGGGCATCGCCGACCCGCCGCTCGTCGACTATATCGCCGACCTGTTGGTTCGCTTTGTGCGTTTGGAGTCGATTCATAAGGTTCGTGATCTGGGCGGCCGCCGGCTGAGTGAGATTGGCGCGATGCTCGTTGAGGCCGAACAGCGCTTGGGCAACGCCCAGCGCGAAGTTCATCGGCATATCGGCGACTTTACCTTGTTTTGGACAGGCGTTTATCCCGAGTCGTTGCGTAAGGTCAAAGCCCAGCTCGACCAGTTCGTCGATTACTGCCAGCAGGGGAAACGCAGCTACTACCTGGCGAGCACCTTCGACGGCGATGAATATGCCAGCGAGAACGAAGTTCTCGAACGCCTCAGTGAGCAGTTCGAACTCTGCGCCTATGGACTGCGTGAAGTTCGCCGCGAGTGGGAAGCCCGCCGCGGCGACGAACAGATCGGCCCCATCATTGTGGAATGAAACGAACCGCCACCATAGTCGCCTTTCGCGGAGCGAAAGCCGACTTACGGTCCTTAATTTTGCCCATTGCGGTAGCCGTTGCGGCGGCCGTTGCCGTTGTTGGCCGCGGGGCGGGGGGGCGTGGTCATGAGCCGCAGGTTGCCTGGGCCGAGTAGTTCGTCCACGCGGTCGCGCATTTCTTGCGATAGCTCCAGCCTGAGGCCCTCGCACTGCATGTTGGCCTTGTGGCCGTCGGCCAGGCAGAGCAAAAGCTGCAAACTGTGTTCGCCGGGATACCCTCGCAAGATTTCGTAGAGCTGTTGAATCTTTTGCGGGCCGTGAATATTTTCGTCGTAGCGAATCCGCATGCCGCGGGTGTAGCGGGCGTCGAGCTCGTTGAGCGGGATCAGTTCGTTGACGATGAGGTTGGCGTCTTCGCTGCCGGGCCGCTTATCGATGGCGCCGCGCACGAGCAGAATGGCCTCGGGCTGCACCAGGTGCCCATACTCGGCAAATTGCTCGGGCCAAATGATGGTGCGCATGATGCCGGCGGTGTCTTCGAGGTCGAACATCGCGTACTTGGTGGCGGTTTGGCCGGGCCGGGGGTTCTTGGTGTGCGAGAACTTGATGGCGGCCAGCATGCCTCCCAGGTAGACCTCGGTGCGGTGGCTCAACTGGGCCGACTCGACCGTGGTATGCGAGCTATACAACTTGAGCTGGGCTTCAAACTCGGCCAGCGGATGGCTCGATAGGTAGTAGCCCAGCACCTCTTTTTCGGCCAGCAGCTTCTGGCGTTCATCCCACTCGGGCTGGTCGGGGAAGCCGGGGGACGCCTTGCCCTGGGCTGGTTCTTCGTCCTCCTCTTCGAACATGTCGAACATATTGGTTTGCCCGGAGCGGCGATCCTTGGCGGCCGACTGGCCTTGTTGCAGGGCCCGTTCCACGGCGGCCAGGCATTGCGAACGGCGCACGCCGGTGCTGTCGAAGGCGCCGGCCTTGACCAGGCTTTCGATCGATCCCCGGTTGCAGGCCGACGGGTCGACGCGGTCGCAAAAATCGAACAGGTCGCGGAAGGGGCCATCCTTTTCGCGGGCAGCCGCGAGGGCCAAGGCCGCGCCTTCGCCGCAGCCCTTGACCGCCGTGAGCCCGAAGAGAATTTTGCCGTCTTCCACCGCGAAATCGGCAAAGGAGTGATTCACGTCGGGGGGGACCACTTCGATGTTCATTCGCCGGCAATCTTCCAAATGCTCAACCAGCGAATCCTTGGTTTTGAAGTTGCGGCCGGGGATATCGCCGGACAGCAGGGCCGCCATGAACTCCACGGGGTAATGGGCCTTGAGGTAGGCCGTCATGTAAGCGATTTTGGCATACGCCGTGCTGTGCGACTTGTTGAAGCCGTAGCCGGCGAACTTTTCGATCATTTCGAACAGTTCGATCGCCTTGGCTTTATCGAGCCCTTGGGCTTGCGTCCCGGTTAAGAACTCCTCGCGAAACTTGGCGATCATCGGCAGCTTTTTCTTGCTGATCGCCTTGATGCAGGTATAGGCGCTGGAGAGCGCGATGCCTCCCAGGCGGTTCAAAATTCGCATCACCTGTTCCTGGTAAACCATCACGCCGTGGGTTTCTTCCAGGATTTCCTTCATGACCGGATGAGGGTAGGTGGCCTCCTTGCGGCGATGCTTCACCTCGATGTAGTCGTCGACCATGCCCCCTTCCAGCGGACCAGGCCGGTAGAGCGCGGCGGTGGCGATGATGTCGCGGAAATGGTCGGGCTTCATCCGCTGGAGCAAGTCGCGAATACCGCCGCTTTCGAGCTGGAAAATGCCTTTGGTTTCGCCGCGCTGCAGCAGGGCGAAGGTCTCCAGGTCTTCCAGGGGGAAGTTCTCCGGGTCGATGTCTTGCCCTGTGGTCTGCTTGATGAAGTTGACCGCCTTGGACAGGATGGTCAGGTTGCGGAGGCCGAGGAAGTCCATCTTGAGCAGGCCAGCGGCTTCCACGTCGCCCATCGCCCACTGGGTGATGACTTCTTCCTTCCCTTGCACGCGTTGCAGCGGCACGTATTCATCGAGCGGCCGATCGGCGATCACGACGGCCGCGGCGTGGGTGCCCACGTTGCGAGCCAGGCCTTCCACCTTGCGGGCCAGGTCGAGCAGTTCGCGGATTTCGCCGTCGCTGTCGTACGTTTTCTTGAGGTCTTCGCTTTTTTCCAGAGCTTGATTGAGCGAGATGCCGAGCTGATCGGGCACCATGGCCACCACGGCATCGACGCGCGGAATGGGCATGCCCAGCGCGCGGCCGACGTCGCGAATGGCGGCGCGGGCGGCCAGCGTGCCAAAGGTGCCGATCTGGGCCACGTTGGCTTCACCGTACTTTTGCTTCACATAGTCGATGACCTCGCCGCGGCGGTCCTTGCAGAAGTCGATATCGATATCGGGCGCTTCCAGCCGGTTGATATCGAGGAACCGCTCGAACAGCAGATCGTACTTGATGGGGCAAACGTGGCTCAGCTTGAGGGCGTAGGCCACGATGGAGCCCACGCCCGAACCACGGGCCGTGCTGGGGATGCCGCGCTCCACGGCAAACCGCACGAAGTCCCACACGATGAGAAAGTAGTTGGGGAAGCCCAAGGTGCAGATCACGTTGAGCTCGCGGTCGAGCCGCTCCATCACGTGCGGGGCCAGCTCGCCAGCGGGGCACATGTCTTCGTTGCCGGCGTAGCGCTCTTTGAGGCCGGCCTCGCACAGTTCGCGGAGGTAGTCGCCCGGCTGCTTCTGGTTGGGGATGTCGAACGAGGGGAAGTGCCGCTTGCCAAGCTCCAACTCCACGTTCACGCTGTCGGCAATCAACTGCGATTGCTTGAGGGCCTCGGTATAGCTGGGGAAGGCCGCGTACATTTCGGCCGGCGTGCGGAGATGGAACTGGTTGCCTTCCATTCGCATGCGGTTGGCGTCGGTGCGGAACTTGCCGGTGTTGACGCAGAGCAGAATATCCTGGGCTTCGGCGTCGTCTTGATTAACGTAGTGGGCGTCGGAGGTGGCCACCATGGGGAGGCCCAACCGACGGGCGACATCCACGGCGCCTTCCATGGCCATGCGTTGAATTTCCAGGTGGTTGTTCTGGATTTCGACGAAGTAGCGATCGCCGAAGACGCGATGAAACCAGGAGGCAATTTCGGCCGCCTCGGCCAGGTTGACCTCGGCGTTGCCGCCTTTGAGAATGGCCCGGCTGAACTCGCCCGATACGCAGCCGCTGAGGCAGATGATGCCTTCGTTGAACTCTTCGAGCAGAGCCCGATCCATGCGGGGCTTGCGGTAGAAGCCTTCCAAAAAGGCCCTGGACGAGAGCTTGATGAGGTTCTTGAAGCCAGTGCGGTTTTGGGCCAACAGCGTCAGGTGGTACGAGCTTTCGCCCTGCTCTTTTTGGAACCGGCTATGCGGGGCCACGTAGGCCTCGATGCCAAGAATGGGGTTGATTTGGGCATCTTTGGCGGCGCGGTAGAACTCCAGGGCTCCGTACAAATTGCCGTGATCGGTGAGGGCCAGGGCGTTCATGCCGGAGTCTTTGGCCTTGCGGACCAGCGACTTGATGGGGCTGGCGCCATCCAGCAGGCTGAAATGGCTGTGGCAATGCAAATGGACGAAGGGGGTCTCACTCACGGCGGTTGCTTCCTCGGCGCGTGCGGGGGGAGATGTGAGGGATGCGATCCTGGCGGCGATCCGTCAGGCCGTCATTTTAGCATGCTAGCACCGGGCGCGCCAGAGGGGGGCAAACGCAGGAACCGAATCGAGCGAAGGGGGGCGATAAAGTCTGCCTAATCGGACGTGGGACGGGACGTGAACGCCCCCTGCGGGAAAAATGGTCGAAGCGAAGACGTTCGGCTTGCCGAAGCATCTATAAGGCGGTAGCGTACCCCCCCCGATCCATTCGCGAGGACTCAAGGATGACCCGCGCTAGAAAACTGACGCTGTGGCTGTTGCTGGCGCTAACGGCGACCTCTGGCTGCGCGTGGGTTGAGTTTGACCCGTTTGGGAGCGAAGAACGGTACATTTATACGCAAGAGTCAGGATTGCGATTCCACCGCGATCGGTATTGATGACTCGCGGCCGCGGCCGACTTTTCCTTAGGGCTGACGTCTAAGGGCACATTTCCAGAGGGCACACGAATGAACCGCGCACCCTTCTTCATTTCGACCGCGCTGCTAGCAGTCATCTGGGGCTGGGGATGCGACTCCGACAAGCCCGAGATCGATCCCCATGCCGAAACGGATTCTCTCTGGCGGCAAGGGTACGGATTCAACAATCCCAATGTCGAACGGATTCGCAATGGTGGGATGGAAGAAAGAAAAGCAATAAGCCAAGCCCTGTGTTTCGCGGCTGACATTCGGCGCGACGCGGCTGATCGCTTGCCCAACGTTTTAGGGTGGGGCTCCTGAGTTTGTCACCTTTAGGTTGGGGGCGAGAAGCTGCGGGGATTTGCATCCGCCGCGTCTGGACCCAGCCTGTCACGCTCATCCTCTCAGGGTTGTTCGCTGGCCGCCTTGAAATGCTTGGCGATAAAGTTGACGATCGAAATGGTTTCGCCGCCGCCGTGCCGCACCGCCTGGCCTTGGTCCTGGCCGCGGTACTGCACCACGCACTCGATTCCCAGCTTGTCCATTTCCTCTTTGAGGGCAATGCCCAACTTGGGATGGTGGACCACCAGGCCTAAATTGCTGGTGGCCGTGACATCTTCGTTGGCGTAGCTGTAGTTCAGCAGAGCCGGCGGATCGTCTTTGGTCAGGTGGGTGATGGGGGCCGCGGCTTCGTACCGCCGGTAGGCTTCGGGCGTGTCGGCCTCGGAAACCTTGATATCGTAGAACGGTTCAAAAAACCCATGGCGTTCGAAGTTGGGCCGAGGAATGCCGGCTTTTTCGGCAAACCGGGGGTCGTACGACGATTGGCCGTTGGAAACGGCAACGCAGGTGAGCCGCGTCGATTCGCGGGCGATCGGATCATCGCTGCCGGCTTCAGCCAGGTCGTCATGGAAGGCCAGCCACATCGAAGTGCCTGCTCCCGCCGAGCCGCCCGTCGAAGCCACCAGCTTGGAATTGATATTCCATTTTTCGGCGTTGTGGCGAATGAACTGCAAGGCGCGGGCACAATCCAGATACTGCCCCGGCGCTGGCAACACGTTGGTAAAGCGGTAGTTGATGGCCGCGACCGACCAGCCTTGTTGATTGAATTCGCGGATGGTGTTCCCACCGATGGTGCGTTTGTCGCCTCCGCTAAAGCCGCCGCCATGAATGTAGAGCACCAGCGGCGTGGGCGTTTTCGAGTCGGCCAGGTACAGGTCGATCTTGTTCCGTTCGTGGGGACCGTACGATACATCGGCATGGGTGGGCGTTGCGGCAGCCGCTTGTCTGGCGCCTTGGGGTTGGCGGTCGCCGCGACGCGCTCTCGTCTGGTAGGCCTCAAGCTCCGCCGGCGAGATGGCCTTGTCGCCGTTGGCGTCGATGCGGGCAAAGTTCGGTTGTTGCCGCTCGGGCAATTCTTCTAGCGACACGCTGCCGTCTTGGTTGGCATCCAGCCTTTTGAACAAGTCGCGCGAAGCGTCTTGGGCAGGCAGGGAGGCGTCTTGGGCTGGTAGGTTTGTCGCCGCCAGCGTCCAGAAGGCAAAACAGGCCAGGCCGAGCCCGTATCGCACGGGTGGATTTTTAATGATTCGTGGAGTGAAGGTCATGGTTGATTTTGTCCTTTGGTTGAGAGCGAATGGCTCGCCCGCTTTGCTGCCGCCGTCAGGCCATCACCTCATGCGCCACCTGCCCGCCTTCCACGCCGGTCAGGCGATGATCGCGGCCGCCGTAGCGATAGGTGAGCTCGTTGGCGGGCAGGCCGAGCAGGTGCAAGATCGTGGCGTGCAAGTCGCGGAAGTGCATTTTGCCTGCCACGGCTGAACCGCCGGTGGGGTCGGTGGCGCCGTGAACGTAGCCCCCCTTGGCGCCGCCGCCGGCGAGCCAGAAGGTGAACCCGCGATAGTTATGGCCGGTATCGTCCTTGCCATCTTCAGGCGTGAGACCGGGCCGGCCGAACTCGCCGCCCCAGACCACGAGGGTGTCTTCCAGCAGTCCGCGCAGGCGGAGATCGTCGAGCAGGGCGGCAATGGGGGCGTCGGTGGCTTCGCAATTGGCTTGCAAATCGCGGCGGTGGTTCTTGTGTTGGTCCCAACTGCCGTGGTTGAGCTCCACGAACCGCACGCCGGCTTCGATGAAGCGTCGCGCTAGCAGGCATTGCCGGCCGAAGTCGGACTTTTTGCAGATGCCGACCGACTCGCCCTGGCGCCCCACGCGATAGCGGTCGAGCGTGGCCTGGGTTTCGTTGCTCAGGTCCAACAGCTCGGGGGCCGCGGCCTGCATTTGAAAGCCGAGCTCCATCGATTGGATCACGCTTTCCAGCTTTTCATCGTGCGGCCGCGCGGCCAGATGCTCCTGGTTGAGCATTTGCACAAAGTCTAGCTGCCGCCGCTTGGTGGAAAGAGGGAGGTGATCGCTGGCCACGTTGTTGATCGTGGCCTGCGACATATTCTCGCCGTTCACGCCGATGGGCGTGCCATTGTAAATGGAGGGCAGGAAGGCGCTGGAGTAGACCGAGCTTTTCGACGTATTGAGACTGATGAAGCCAGGCAGGTTTTGATTTTCGGCGCCCAGCCCATAGCTGATCCACGACCCCATGCTGGGCCGCGTTCGCAGCCGGTCGCCGGTGTGGAGTTGCAAGAAGGATTGGGCGTGGATGCCGGTTTCAGCGTACATGCCATTGAGCACGCACAGCTGATCGGCATGCCGGGCGGTTTCTGGCAACAAGTCCGAAACCCACAGGCCGCTCTCGCCGTGCCGCTGGAAGGGGAACACCGAGCCTGGGTGCATTTTTTTGCCGGTTTGCGGCTTGTAGTCGAAGGTGTCGAGATGGGCCGGGCCGCCGCTCATGCAGAGGAAGATGACTCGTTTGGCGCGCGCCGGCAGGGGAGGGACTTTGGCCTCGAGGCCGCTGGCGGTTGCCGAACTGGCTGAGGGCGCCGCCTTGGCGATGTCTCCCAGCATGGCCTGCAAAGCCAGATAACCGAATCCGCATGAGGCGGTTTGCAAGATGCTGCGTCGGGTGAGGTGCATGGTGGGGCTGGGGGCTGGGGATTGGTGGCTGGTTGCTAGTGGTTGGTGGTTGGTTGTTAGTCTACGTATCGGAATTCGTTGGCGGCCAGGAGGGCCTGGCAGAGGCAGGACCAGGCTTGCTCGGCGGACTTGAGTTCCGCCTGCGTTGAATCGACCAGGGCCTTGGCCTGGCCGCTTTGTTCGGGGGTGGGGTCGCGGCCGAAGGCGCGATTCCAGGCGAGGCGGATGCGGTCTTCGGGGGCGGAAGCCTGGTTCATTATCAGCCGGGCGAACGCGCTCGCTTGGGCCACCACGAATGGACTGTTGTAGAGATGCAAGGCATGGCTGGGCACGGTGCTGACGTCGCGCTGGCTCATGACCACCGTGAAGTCGGGGAGGTCGAATGGGGCCAGTTCGGGCGGCGGTGAGCTTCGCAAGTAGCACAGATAAATACTGCGCTGGTTGCTGGGCTGATGCAGATTGCCGGCCCGGTTCACCAGAATATCGCGATGGCGGACGAGCGAGCCTTCGCCGGGGCTGAGATCCAACTGGCCGCTGGCTTGCAGCATGCTGTCGCGAAGCGCTTCGGCTTCCAGGCGGCGGCGATTGTGCCGAGCCAGCAGCAGGTTTTGCGAGTCGGCCGCGACCAGTTGGGGGTCGGCGTCGCTCGCCAGTTGATAGGCGCGGCTGAGCACCATCGCGCGGATCATCCGTTTGAGCGACCAGCCTTCGCGGACAAAACGCGTGGCCAGGTGATCGAGCAGTTGCGGATGGCTGGGGCGTTCGCCGTATTCGCCGAAGTCGTCGGGCGTGCGCACGAGGCCTTCGCCAAACAGCTGCAACCACAACCGATTGACCATCACCCGCGACGTGAGCGGATGATGCGGATGCGTGAGCCAGGCGGCGAGCTGCAGGCGGCCGCTTTGGGTGGGGTCCACCGTAATGGAACTGTCGACATTACAGGCCGAGAGGAAGCCGCGGGGCACGGCTTCGCCGAGTTTGTTGGCTTCGCCCTTGATGTTGATTTTGGCGTCGGCGGGCTGGTCGCGATCGCGCGCGCCCATGGCGAGCGGCGTGCCGATTTCCCATTTGGGTTTGGGAATGGCCTTGGGCTTGCCGGTGTTGGAATCCAGCAAGACCACCGTCTCCACAAAGTCGGCGGGCGGCAGCACCTTGGGCGCGGCCTTGAGCACGTGCAGATCGGTCTTGGGCGCCGTCAGGCCTTCATTGGCCGCCAGGCCCCACATGGTTTCACTGCTGGTGAAGATGCCGGCCAGGGCGTAGTAGTCGCGGGTGGGAATGGGATCGAACTTGTGATCATGGCAGCGGGCACAGGCGACGCTGATGCCCATCACGCCGCGGCCGATCACGTCGATCTGGTCGGCCACCACGTCCATGTCGAAATTGGTGTTCATGGCCTTGGCGGGCTTCGACCCCATCGCCAGAAAGGTGGTGGCCACGAGTTGGCGATCGTGCTGCTCGGCCGAGTCGCTGGGAAGCAAGTCGCCAGCGATTTGTTCGGTGAGGAAGCGGTCGTAGGGCGTGTCGTGGTTGAGGGCGTTGATGACGTAGTCGCGGTAACGCCAGGCATGGGGAAAGGTGGGATTGCGACTCAGCCCATCGTTGCCGTTCGATTCGCCATAGCGGGCCACATCGAGCCAAAAACGCCCCCACCGCTCGCCGAACTGCGGCCGGGCTAGCAGCCCATCGACCAGCCGCCCGGTGGCCTGGTCGCCATGCTGCTGGTGGTCGGCCACAAAGGCTTCGATTTCGTGTTTGGTGGGGGGCAGGCCGATCAGGTCGAAATAGAGTCGCCGCGCCAAGGCGCGGGGCTGGGCGTCATGGGTGGGCGAAAGGCCGGCCGCTTCGATGCGGGCGAGCACAAATTGATCGAGGGGGTCGCGCGGCCAGGCCTGGTTCTTCACCGCTGGCAGCGGCGGGTTTTGGACCGGTTGCAGCGACCATAAGTTGGACGGCGTGGAAGCGGCGCTCTCTTTTTTGGGCGGCGCCGGTTCGGGACGGCGCGGATCGGGCGCGCCGCGTTCGATCCACCTGGCAAAGTCGGCCACCACGGACTCGGGGAGGGGTTGATCGGGGGGCATTTCCAGGCCGTCGTAGCGAAGGGCCTGGATCAGCAGGCTTTCGTCGGGCTTGCCTCGCACCAGGGCTGGCCCCGATTCGCCCCCCTTGCGCATGCCGTCGCCGGTATCGAGCAGCAACTTGCCACCGAGCTCGGCGGCCTCCGGCGAGTGGCATTCGTAGCAGTGCTTGACCAGCACCGGCCGGATCTTGTTCTCGAAGAAGGCGAGGTCCGCGGCCGATGGCGACTCATCCGCCCAGGCGATCGAAGTCACCACCAGGGGCCAGGCGATGCAAGCCATGCCAGCGATCGTAAGTCGAAACATAGTCGGCCTTGCGTCGGCGGGTTGTGGTAATTGGCTGCGCGGTGCGGCCGGGAAGCTTCACCAGGGGCGGGGCACTGACGCCATTCGCGGGGATGGCAGTATAACAGATCGGCATGGATTGATAAATGAATGTTGGGCTCCTTCCAACCAAAAATCGCAGGGCAGGGTGTGGGGTGTGGGCGCCCTCGAAAGTAGG
The DNA here is from genome assembly GCA_964445985.1 of uncultured Pirellulales bacterium. Taxonomy (GTDB): domain Bacteria; phylum Planctomycetota; class Planctomycetia; order Pirellulales; family S012-138; genus CAYUMU01. The sequence continues at coordinate 318,571 of CAYUMU010000001.1, forward strand.
TGGAAAGCCAGGGCGGCAAAAGCCCTCCCCCCGCGCAGCGAGGAACGAGCCCAATCAAGAC
>CAYUMU010000002.1:0-10637 GCA_964445985.1 uncultured Pirellulales bacterium
GAAGACTACCTCGAAAGTGTGGCACGCCCCTGAGCCCCAGCGAAGGGCGTGGCAGCAGCGGAGTTGGGCCCAAGCCACCAAAAAAAGCCCGCCCGGCGCCGCGCAGCCGAGAAAAACTATTTTGCATTTCTAAGGCGCCGTCGCGGCGGGTGGCTCGATGGCTTCAAGGACGGTTGGTTTCTCGAACACAACTTTGGCCCGCTCCAACGCCGCGGCGAAGTGCGGGCAGGCGTTCTCCGGCCCGACGTGCCGCTCAAAATCGGCCTTCCGCATGAATTTAGCCGGTTGCGGCCTCGCCCCGCACAAAATCAAGTGCCGACCTGCGGCATGGAGTTTGTCTGCAAAGTCTTCCAGTGCGAGCAGCCCGGTGGCGTCAATGGCCGTCATGTTCCGCAGCCGCAAGATGACGATCGGCGTGAGGTCTTCGATCTGCGCGGTGACGCCAGAGAGCTTCTCGGCGGTGCCGAACAGAAACGGGCCGTGGATACGGACGACCGTGACATAATCGGGAATGTGCTTTTCCTGCATGACGTGCAGCCGTCCGGCCTCGACATATTCCTTCGTTACCCTCTCGACGGTGGTGGTATGCGCCACCTTGCGGATGAACAGCAAGGCAGCGAGCACGATTCCGACTTGCACGGCCACTGTCAAGTCAGCGAATACGGTCAGGGAGAAGGTCGTGAACCAGACGGCGATGGTGGCCCACGACATCTTGAGGAGCTTGGGGATTTCCCGCCACTCGCCCATGTTGTAGGCAACGACTAGCAAGATTGCCGACAACACGGCGAGGGGGATGTGACGAGCGAGCGGGGCGGCGAACAGCAGGACGGCCAGCAGGGTCAGGGCGTGAATCATGCCCGCCACGGGCGTCTTGGCTCCCGACCGAATGTTTGTGGCGGTGCGGGCGATGGCCCCGGTTGCGGGGATGCCGCCAAAGAACGGCACGGCGATGTTGGCAACCCCTTGAGCGACCAGTTCCACGTTGGGGTTGTGTTTATCACCGCTCATCCGATCCGCGACCACGGCCGACATCAATGACTCAATGGCTCCCAGCAGGGCGACCGTCAAGGCGGGGGAGAGCAAAGCCAGGATCATGTCTGGCTGGAACCGCGGGACTGCAATGGGAGGCAGACCGCTGGGGATACCGCCGAACCGCGTGCCGATTGTTTCCACCGGGATGCCAAACGCCACCACGATGACCGTGCCGAGCAGTAGGGCAGCAATGGAGCCCGGAACCTTCTTGACGAACCTGATGCAGAGGATCACGACGGCCAACGCCGTAACCGCCAGAAAGGTCGTGGTCAGGTCGATGGTGTGGAAGTGCGTGACGATGGTCCTTATTCGCCCCACGAATTCGCCTGGCATGTTCTCGATCCGCAGCCCGAAAAAGTCTTTGATTTGCGTGCTGGCGATGAGAACGGCAATGCCGTTGGTGAAGCCCACGACAACCGGGCGAGGAATGAACTGAACCGCCGTGCCGAGGCCGGTTAGCCCTAGCACCACGAGCATGACCCCCGCCATGACGGTGCAAACGAGCAAGCCATTCACCCCGTGTTCGGCAACGATCCCGAACACGATCACCACGAACGCTCCGGTTGGGCCCCCGATTTGCGTCTTGGAGCCGCCAAGCGCCGAGATGAGAAAGCCGGCGACCACCGCGCAATACAACCCCGCCTGCGGCGAGACGCCCGACGAGATGGCGAAGGCCATTGCCAGCGGCAGGGCGACGAGGCCGACGGTCAGCCCAGCGATCAAGTCCGAAACGAATGTCTTGAGGTTGTAGCCCCTCAGGGACTCGACCAACTTTGGCATCGTGCGCCGCTTCATCGCTTTGCCTCCGCCTTCACCTTCCGGGCCAATTTTTCCTCCTCCCGCAGCACTGCCATCGCCTCGTTCATGTGGGCGAAGAAATACTCCCGCATCTTCTCCAGCACTTCCCCCAGCAGTGGGTCACGGAGCTTGTAGAAGATTTGATTGCCTTCCTTGCGGGTCGCAACCAGGTACTTGTTCCGCAGGACGGCAAGGTGCTGAGAGGCATTGGCTTGCTCAACGCCGACCATCTCGCACAACCCACTCACGGACATCTCGCCACGACTGAGACACTCCACGATGGCCACGCGCGTGGGATGGCCAAGCGCCTGAAATACGCCGGCCTTGAACTGTTGCATCGAGTCTCGCATGGCTCGCTTTCAAACCGAGATGGCTTGCGTTAAAGCTGATATTCGAATAGTCGAATATAGCTTAACGGCAGAGCAAGGCAAGGCATCTCGTCAGTTTTCGAGCGGCCGGGTGGCGCCTGGGGTACGAAGGGCGTGGCAACCCCCGCTCGTGACAACGAGCGGGGGGGCATAAACGCGTCTGTGTGCCAGGCTTACGCCCGTGGCGTAAGCATGCTAAGCGGGTAGATGTGGTTTGCGCAGCTCTCCCCCGCGCACGTCTGACCAGGCTGCCCGCCCCAAGAAAAATGACCACCCGGCCAAAAATATGTATTGGGTCGTGCATACCTTTTCTGGCACACTATACCTTTGAGAAGATTGCGATTCAGAACCTTGCTCTGCTTGGATCGATGCAATATCGCCTGGGTGGCACTGTCGATCGCCCCCAATTCTCCCCTCCCTTCGTGTGCCACGGGCATTTGCCAGTGCTCGTGGGTCGTCCTACTGCCGCCTCGGGTGGCATTCCTCTCGCCCGTGGCAGGCCAACGCGTGGCTGAGCGGGGCTTTTCCAGCAATGGGTAATCACCGCGGCAACCAGCCTGCACCCGGGCGCGCTCGCCAGGCTGGCCCCAATTGTGCCCCGGCGGCGATCCCCTTACCATGAACTTCGTTGGCAACCCGCCAATCGTTCCCCCACAACCGCCCCCGGCCCCGCGCGCGTCGGCCTCGACCCGCGCCCCCGGCCCGATTTTCATACCGACCCAGTTCAAGGACCCGATGTCTAAGGATTTCCTCAAAGGCTGCCGCGACAGTTACGACGTGATCGTGATCGGCAGCGGCCTGGCCGGCCTGACCTCCGCCAATACCCTCGCCAAGGCCGGCCATTCGGTGCTGCTGCTCGAGCATCACTACCAACTGGGCGGCATGGCCACCTGGTTCAAACGCCGCGGCGGACACATTTTCGATATTTCGCTCCACGGCTTTCCGGTAGGCATGATCAAAAGCTGCCGCCGCTACTGGACCCGCGAAATCGCCGATTCCATCGTGCAGCTCCGTGGCATTCGTTTCGACAACCCCATGTTCTCGCTCACCACCACCTTCAACCGCGAGGACTTCACCCGGCTGCTGATCGAAAAGTTCCAAGTGCCGGCCGAAAACGTCCAGGCGTTCTTCGATACGGCCCGAGGGATGAACTTCTACGACGACCAGCAAAAGACGGTTGGCGAGCTGTTCCAAAAGTTCTTCCCCGGTCGCGACGACGTGGTCCGCCTGCTGATGGAGCCCATCACCTACGCCAACGGCTCCACGCTGGAAGACCCCGCCATCAGCTACGGCATCGTGTTTTCCAACTTCATGTCGCAAGGGGTCTATACCTTCGAAGGGGGCACCGATCGGCTGATTGGCCTGATGAAAGACGAAATGCTGGCCAACGGCGTCGATCTCCGCATCCGCTGCGAAGTCGAACAGATCCACACCGAGCACCACCCCCTCCGCGGCGCCAGGGCTACCGGCGTGACCGTCAACGGACGCCACATCGCCGCCAAGAGTGTCATCTCCAACGCCAACCTCAAGGCCACCATTTTCCGCCTGGTGGGCGAGGATGCCTTCGACCGCGACTACATCGACTCGGCCCAGGCGGTGCGGCTCAACAACTCCAGTTGCCAGGTCTACATGGCCCTCAAGCCGGGCGAACTGATCGACGAAAGCTGCGGCGATCTGCTGTTCAGTTCCACGGCCCCCGTGTTCCGCACCGATTTGCTCCTCAGCCGCGACGTCAGCAGCCGCACCTACTCCTTTTACTACCCCCGCACGCGGCCCGGCAGCGACCGCTCGCTGATCGTCTCCAGCACCAACGCCCGCTATGAAGATTGGGCCAAGCTCAGCGAAGAAGAATACCAGGCCAGCAAGCAAGACCTGATCGAAACCACGCTCAACGCCATCGAAAAGTACGTGCCCGATATCCGCGGCCGGCTCGATCACGTGGAAGCTTCCACCCCGCGCACGTTCGAGCACTACACGCGCCACCTGGAAGGCGCCAGCTTCGGCACCAAATTCGAAGGGCTGGCCGTCAGTCGGGCTTTGCCGGAACAAATCGGCGGCCTGTACCACGCCGGCAGCGTCGGCATCATCATGTCTGGCTGGCTCGGCGCGGTGAACTACGGCGTGATCGTGGCCAACGACGTGGATAGTTATTTGCTAAAGAACTTCGGCGCGGCCGCGCCGGTTTAGTGTAACGTGGCTTGGCCGCCCTCCGCCAAGCGTGCGGCCAAGCCTTGCAAAAACAACCGCGATCCAAGCCCCCCCATCGCTCCAAGAAACCGCCACCTCCTCAACTCAGCCCCGTGTCCAGCTCTTCATCCAGCGGCGTCAACTCCACCACCTCGCCCGCCGCCAATTGCTGCTGCTCGCTGAGCAAGCCTGTCAGTTTCTCCACCACCCCAGGGCAACGGGCCGCAACCTCGTTCACCTCCCAGCGATCGTCTGGCTTGGCATACAGTTCCAGACCCGGCTCACCCTCCCCTGCCTTGTTTGGGCGAGAAATCAGATACCAGCCGCCCGTTCGCAGGGCCGAGGCCGTGTTTGCGGAGAAGAACAAGCGGTCCCGCGTTCGCCGGGCGGCTTCCCGAACGACATCCAGCAGCGAACTGCCGCCCGCCTGCGGTTGGCTCGCCCAACCTTCCGCGGGCAGCCCACAAATCTGGGCCAACGTGGCCGGCAAATCGGCCGGTTCGACCAGGGCGTTGGTTCGGCCCGCCGCGCAGGCCCTTTCCGGAAACCGCAGCAACCAGGCGAGCTGAGTTGCCTCGCTGTAAAGCGTGGGGGCATCGTCGGCCGGGTAGCCCAACTGGCCATGCACCCCCAGCGGATACCCTCGGGCTGAAAGCACGCAAACCAGCGTATCCTTCCCGCCCGGCGAGGTATCCAACCAATCCAAAAGCACGCCCAACCAATCGTCGAGAAGCGTCACCTGGGCCGCATACGCCTGGCGGATGCCCCACAGGTAATCGGGGTCGGGCTCGGCCGCCAACCGCTGGTGCGGCGGGGCCGCGAACTCCAGCGGCTCGGGGTCTTCTTCGTCGGCATACCGCGTGCGCCGCTCCAGCGGGGCATCCCAGGGACCCGAAAAACCCCTGGCATGAATCCACAGCAGGTGCGGCGATGGGAGCGGGGGAGATGCCTCCCTTGGCTCCGCATCATCTTCCAACGACTTGCCGTCGAGGATTTCCAGGGCTGCCGCGAACAGCTCCGCCGTGGCGGTGCTTTCGTCGTCTTCCGCCGTTTGCGATGGCGCCTGGGAGTCCGGCTTCGCTTCCAGCACCACGCGGTCTTCGAACGCGTCCGCGGCGGCGAGATCGTTCAACCGGGGCTCGTCGGTCAACAGCACCGTGCGATAGCCAGCGGCGCGGAACATGGCCGGCAAAGAACTCGCTGGCGACGATATTGCCTTCTCATGCGCCGCCGGGGGGGCAGAAGTCGACAAACCGTGCCAGGCGCCGGCATGAAACGACGCCAACCGGGGCGAGCCCACAAACGCCTGATCGAACACAAAACCTTCGGCAGCCAGGCGATCAAAGTGGGGAGTCTCGACCCAGCCGTTGCCGTAACTCCCCAGGTACGCGGGTTGCAACCCATCGACAACAATGCACAACACGTTCATGGGGGGCGCATTTCAGGCTGACACGTCAACCAATCGCGGTCGTTCGTTCATAGGAACCCAGCGTTTCCAACTTCAGGCATTTGCGCGCCAGGCCTTCCAGCGCGCGGCGCACGGCCGCATCGCGTTCGTGCCCTTCCACTTCGGCAAAGAACAGGTAGGCTCCCTGCCGGTCGGGCACGGGGAACGACTCGATCCAAGTCATGTTCAGCCGATGCCGTTTGAGCACCGCCGTGGCGTCGGCCAGGGCGCCCACCTTGTGGTCCACCTCAAACATCAGAGCCGTTTTGTCTTTGCCAGTGCGCGGCGAAGGCTTGTCCGAAATCACCGCAAACCGGGTGATATTCGCCGCGTTGTCTTCAATATTTTCGGCCAGCACGTTCAGCCCATAGTGCTTGCCCGCCTGCATGCTGGCGATCGCCGCCGCCCCCGGTTTATCTTGGGCAAGCTGGGCCGCGGTGGAAGTGCTGGTAACCGGCACGGCCCGAGCGGTTGGCAAATGCCGCGCCAGCCAGTTCCGGCATTGCGAAAGCGCCTGCGGCCGGCTGTAAATCTCCGCGATGTCGGCCCGATCGCACTTACCCAGCAAAAAGTGATGGATGCGAAGCTGCACCTCGCCGCAAATCCTGGCAGGCAATCGAGTAAACATCTCCAGGGTATCGGCCACGCGGCCGTCGGTGGAGTTCTCCAGCGGCACAATCCCAAACCCGCAATGCCCTCGATAAACCTCTTCAAACACGGCCCCAATGGCCCCCACCGGCACCAGCTCCACGCTCTGACCAAAGTAGTGCATGGCCGCCAAATGACTGTAACTGTAGGCCGGACCCAGATAAGCCACCCGGGTCCGATGCACCAACGCTCGGGATCCGCTGATCAGCTCGCGCACGATCGTCCGCACGGCCATCTCTGGCAGCGGACCCGCGTTCTGCGCCACCAAGGCTGCCAAATGCTCCTCGTCGCCCCGCCCCGGCGTCATCACCTCGGGGGCCAGTTCGGCCAGTTTGACGGTCAAATCCGCACGTTGATTGCACAGCTTGACCAGCTCGGTGTCGAGCTTTTCAATCCTTTTCTGCAAGGCCCCGGGAGCTTCCCGTGTTTTGCTCGGCTTGGCGCCTTTCGCTTTTGCCATGGGAGGTTTCTCTTAAGTGGCCGGAACGATTAAGTTTCCGAGCAGAAGAAGGGACTAGCGGTACGGGAGCGGCAGCCGCGGATCATGCTTGCGCCAAGGTGCTATCGAAAAACTTCTAATGGCCAGAACTTACGGTGTCAAGCAGCCCCCCGTCCGGCAAATGATCCGGCCACCGGCAATCCCCCACAACGTCTCCATCCGGCGGCCAAATGCCCCCCGAATCGGCAGCCAACCAAACCGCCCGGCCGAACCTGGGGAGACCGTCTCTGCCAATATGGCAGGGAGATTTTCTTCCCCGGGCCGCGCGGCCTATCCGGCAGGCAACCCTCGCTTTATAACTGTTTGTGTTCAATGGCGTTCTAGCATTTTTGTGTTTGCAAAAAAATTTCGGCGCAGCAGTTGCTAGTGTAACGAGGCCATACGCCTGATTTCTTACCAACCGTCGCTGGCGTAGCGAAAGCAGTACTAACACGGGGGGGCGAGAACACTCGGGGGGCAAACCGCCCACAGGGGTTTCTCTCATGAATCCCCCCACCCAAACATATTCCTCACGACTTCACAAATACCAAAGGCAGTTGACTGCGTAACTGCGGTGACATGTTTGTGCCGGGGGTGGCCTCAGGGTTTCCTCCCGCGGCGAAAGGAGCACATGATGGCGAATAAAGGCGAAAAAATTATCGGCATTGACCTCGGCACCACCAACTCGGTGGTGGCGGTGATGGAAGGCGGCGAGCCCAAGGTGATTCCCAACGCCGACGGCTACCGCACCACGCCCAGCGTCGTGTCGTTCAACGATAAGGGCGAGGTGGAAGTCGGCGAGCGTGCCCGCCGCCAGGCGGTGCTGCACCCGCAAAGCACCATTTACTCCATCAAACGCTTCATGGGCCGCCGCCACAACGAAGTGGCCACCGAAGAGAAAATGGTCCCCTACTCCGTGGTGGGTGGACCCGATGAATACGTGAAGGTGCAGGTCAACGGCAAAGACTCCACGCCCCCCGAAATCTCGGCCTTCGTGCTCCGCAAGCTCAAAGAATCGGCCGAAGCCTACCTGGGTCACCGCGTCAACAAAGCCGTGATTACCGTGCCGGCCTACTTCAACGACGCCCAGCGCCAGGCCACCAAAGACGCCGGCCAAATCGCCGGCCTCGAAGTCGCCCGCATCATCAACGAACCCACCGCGGCCGCCATGGCCTATGGGCTCGATAAAAAAACCAACGAAACCATCGTGGTCTTCGACCTCGGCGGCGGCACGTTCGACGTCTCCATTCTCGAAGTCGCCGAAGGCGTGTTCCGTGTGATCTCCACCAGTGGCGATACCCACCTGGGTGGCGACGACTTCGACGAAGCCCTGATCAACTTCGTGACCGGCGAGTTCAAAAAAGACACCGGCATCGATCTTCGCAAAGACATGCAAGCCCTGCAGCGTTTGCAAGAAGCCTGCGAAAAGGCCAAGAAAGAACTGAGCTCGGCCAGCAGCACCGACATCAACCTGCCGTTCATCACGGCCGACGCCTCGGGCCCCAAGCACTTGCAAATGACGATCACCCGCAGCAAGTTCGAGCAACTGGTCGATCCGCTGATCGAACGCTGCCGCGGCCCGGTGCTGCAAGCCCTGAAAGACGCCAAGCTCGATCCCAGCAAGATCGACGAAGTCGTGCTGGTCGGCGGCTCCACCCGCGTGCCCAAGGTTCAAGAGCTGGTCAAAGGCATCTTCAAGAAAGACCCCCACAAGGGCGTGAACCCCGACGAAGTGGTGGCCGTGGGCGCCGCCATTCAAGGCGGCGTGCTCGCTGGCGACGTGCAAGACGTGCTCCTCCTCGATGTCACCCCGCTCAGCCTGGGCATCGAAACCGAAGGCGGTATCTTTACCGCCTTGGTGGAACGCAACACCACGATCCCCACCGAGCGCAAAAACACCTTTACCACGGCGGCCGACAGCCAGCCCGCCGTCACGATCAGCGTCTACCAGGGCGAACGTAAAATGGCCAAGGACAACCGTCTGCTCGGCCAGTTCAACCTGGAAGGCCTGCCGCCGGCGCCCCGCGGCGTTCCCCAAATCGAGGTCAAGTTCGATATCGACGCCAACGGCATCCTCAACGTCTCCGCCAAAGACCTCGGCACCAACAAAGAGCAGTCGGTCAAGATCGAGCAATCGGGCGGACTCACGCCCGAAGAAATCGAAAAGATGCGGAAAGACGCCGAGGAACACGCCGACGAAGACAAAAAGAAGCGTGAAGTGGCGGAAGCCCGCAACGAAGCCGAAGCCAAGTGCTTCGCGGTGGAGAAAGTGCTCAAAGAGCACGACGCCAACCTCAAAGACGCCGACAAAGAAGCCGTCAGGGCTTCGATGAAGCGCGTCCGCGAAGCGGCCGCCACCGAAGACACCAGCAAGATTCGTTCGGCGATCAGCGAACTGGACCAGGCCGCCCAGGCCCTGAGCAGCTCGATCGGCGCCGGCGCGGGAGCCCAAGCCGGCGGCGGCGCGGGTTCGAGCGACGGCGACAACGGCGCTTCGGCCGACGATGAAGTCATCGACGCGGAGTTTGAGAAGAAGGAGTAAGCGGTAGCTCGACTTGCGTTGTTATGTACCCCGACAAACCTCTGCACGTATCCAGGCGGGGAGAATCTATGGGGTTCTGGATATTCAATTATCGGAGCAGGCAGTGGACGACATTCCAACATGGTACAGACTGTTATTCGATTGGCGGTACGTAAAGAAAAACCACGGCCGTACGTTCAGTTTTTTGGTGGGGGCGTCAATGGATGAACCGGGATCCATTTTTGACGAGCAGACAAAAGCGAGAGAATTCGCTCTTGAACTCTACAGTCAAATGATTTCTTGCAATATTCAGGGGAAGTCGACACGAATGCACAATGGGTGCCATGTTCAGGCACCCATTGTGACTCTCGAGCAGGGCCAACCTGAGACCACCATGTCATTTGATGAAATCTGGGCGTGCTGTGGAAAGGATATCATTTCCGGCAACTATTCGGTCGATGCGGGAGAGTGCCATCCGCTCACTGGAGATGAAATCGAGTGGATCAACTCAGTTATTAAGCATTAATTTGGATCGCCCTGCAGACGCTCTGAGTCCATGCGAAGGATCTTTGCGTGCCGCTGGTGTTCCTTCCACTATTTAGCTATTCTTTTTTCAAATAGAACCAATGGCCTTCCGCGCCGATAAACTCACCCTCAAAGCCCAAGAAGCCATCCAGCGGGCGCAAGACCTCGCCCAGGAGCGGCAAAACCCTCAGCTTGAGCCCCTCCACCTGCTGGCCGGCCTGCTCGGCGAGCAAGATGGCATCGTGGGCGCCGTGCTCGAAAAAATCGGCGCCAACCGCGGCCGGCTTTCCCAAATTGTCGAGGCCGATCTCAAGCAACTGCCGCGCGTCAGCGGTAGCGGCCAGCCTCCGCAAACTTCGTCCGCGCTCATGCAAGTGCTCGAAGCCGCGGCCCGCGAGGCCGATCAATTCAAAGACGAATTCGTTTCCACCGAGCACTTGCTCCTGGCCCTGGTGAAGGTCAAGTCGAAAGCCCAAGACGTGCTCAAGCTCAACGCGGTGGGCGAACAAGAAATTGTGCAGGCGCTCAAGTCCGTCCGCGGCAGCTCCCGCGTCACCGATCCTTCGCCCGAAGATAAATTCCAGGCCCTGCAAAAGTACGGCATCGACCTCGTGGAGCGGGCTCAGAAAGGCA
>CAYUMU010000002.1:10647-10973 GCA_964445985.1 uncultured Pirellulales bacterium
CGGTGATTGGCCGCGATTCCGAGATTCGCCGCGTGATCCAAGTGCTGTCGCGGCGCACCAAGAACAACCCCGTGCTGATCGGCGAGCCGGGCGTCGGCAAAACCGCCATCGCCGAAGGCCTGGCCCTCCGCATCGTCGAGGGGGATGTCCCGGCCAGCCTGCAAAACAAGCGGGTGATCTCGCTTGACATGGGCGCGCTGGTGGCCGGAGCCAAGTACCGCGGCGAGTTTGAAGACCGCCTTAAGGCCGTGCTCCGCGAAGTGCAAGATGCCGCTGGCGGCGTGATCCTGTTCATCGATGAATTGCACACCATGGTGGGCGCCGGC
>CAYUMU010000002.1:10983-171008 GCA_964445985.1 uncultured Pirellulales bacterium
TGCTCAAGCCAGCGCTCGCCCGCGGCGAGTTGCGCTGCGTGGGCGCGACCACGCTCGACGAATACCGCGAATATGTGGAGAAAGACGCCGCGCTCGAACGCCGGTTCCAGCCGGTGTATATCAACGAGCCCAATATCGAAGACACGATCGCCATTCTCCGCGGACTCAAGAGCCGTTACGAGGCCCATCACAAAGGCGTGAAAATCAAGGACTCGGCCCTGGTCGCCGCCGCCCGGCTTTCGCAACGGTACATCACCGATCGCTTCCTCCCGGATAAAGCCATCGACCTGGTGGACGAAGCGGCCAGCCGGTTGGCGATTGAGCTCGAAAGCGTTCCGGGCGAGATCGACCAGGTACAGCGGCGGCTGGTTCAGCTCGAACTGGCCCATCGCCAACTGGCCGAAGAAACCGAAGAGCACGCCAAGCAGCGGCTCCAAGAAATCGAAGCAGAAATGCAAGAGCTTCGCTTCAAGCTGGCCAACCTCCGCGAGCAGTGGGAGTCGGAAAAGATGGGCCTGGGCGACGTGCAAGCCATGCACGCCCGGCTCGGCGAGCTCGAGCTGCAATTCAAGCAGCTGCAAACCGCGATCAAGCAAAAGCAGGACGTCGGCGAGCTCGTCAACGAGAACGACTACCAGCGACTGTTCGAGCTCCAGCGCGAGCGCGATCAAATCAACGCCCGCATCGAAGCGGCCGCCAAGCCGGCGGAAGAAGCCGCCGAGAAAGACGGCGGTCCGCGGCGGCGTTTGCTGCGCCGCGAAGTGGGTCCCGATGAAATTGCCGAAGTGGTCAGCGCCTGGACCGGCGTGCCCGTCACCCGCATGCTCGAAACCGAACGCAGCAAGCTGCTGGTGATGGAAGATCGCCTCCACCTGCGCGTCGTCGGTCAAAACGAAGCCGTGGAAGCCGTCTCCAACGCCGTCCGCCGCAGCCGCTCCGGCCTGCAAGACCCCAGCCGGCCGATCGGTTCCTTCCTGTTCCTCGGTCCCACCGGCGTGGGCAAGACCGAGCTCTGCAAGGCCCTGGCCGAGGCCCTCTTCGACGACGAAAACGCCATGGTCCGGCTCGACATGAGCGAGTTCATGGAGAAGCACACCGTCAGCCGGCTGATCGGCGCCCCTCCCGGCTACATTGGCTACGAAGAAGGGGGCCGGCTCACCGAAGCCGTTCGCCGCCGCCCCTACTGCGTGGTGCTGCTCGATGAAATCGAAAAGGCCCACCGCGACGTGTTCAACATTTTGCTGCAAGTGCTCGACGATGGCCGCCTGAGCGATAACCACGGCCACACCGTCGACTTCACCAACACCATCGTGGTGATGACCTCGAACATCGGCAGCGCCGCCATTCAAGAAATCGCCCGCGAGGGAGGGCGAGAAGAGACCATTCGCGCGGCCGTGCAAGCGGCCCTCGAATCGCACTTTTTGCCCGAGTTCTTGAATCGGATCGATGAAACGATCATCTTCCATCCGCTCCATCGCGAGCAAATCCGCAAGATTGCCGACCTGCAAATTGGCCGGCTGCGCAAACGCCTGGCCGAACAAGAGTATGAGCTGGAGCTCACCGAGGCGGCCCTCGACGCGCTCGGCACGCAAGGCTACGACCCCACTTACGGCGCGCGGCCCCTCAAGCGCGTGATCCAGCAACAACTAGAAAACCCGCTGGCCGTCGAACTACTCAAAGGCCACATCGAACCAGGCAGCAAGATCCGCGTGGATTACCAGGACGACGAATTCATCTTCAACACCATCTAACCCCGTGGCTCGGGCGCTGTCATCCTGCAAAGTGCAGGCGCCCTCCCTCAATCATCCTCAACCTTCAGCAAGAACGGCCGAGACAGTCCCTGCTGGCGATCTTCGTACATGGCGAACGCCTCGGCGGGCAGCACGCGATACGTGCCGGGCCGTGTGGGTCGGAATTCCAGGTAGGCCGTTTGGGCCTCGCCATCCAACGAGCTGATGGCGAGGCAGAACTTGGTGTCGCGAACTTCGCGCTGGGCGAACCGCCCGTTCCAATCGCTCTCGTCGCGGCCAACATCGGCGCGGAACGGATTGGCTTCCCCGCCGGAAGGGAGCGGAACCACGATCATCACCCGCTCGGCTCCTGAGGGAGCGGCCAGGCGAACGACCATTCGTAGCCGGTCATACACGCGCGCGCTTTGGCCTGCGGCCAGCGGTTTCCAAACGAGCTTGCCCTGGGCGTCTTGCTCGCCCCGCTCCCAATTCCGCTCCACCGCCAAAGCAGGCACTTGCTCCACGGTCGGCTCATTGGCAAACCATAGCTCTCCTTCTCGGCCCACGTCGCTCAGGTCGCTGCCGAAGAATTCCAAGAGGGCCGCGGCATATAGTCGCGGCAACTCCCCCTTTTCCTTGCTGGCCGGAGTGTCATTCTGCTTCACCTCAATGCGAATGGGTCCGGCAGCCAATTCATCGGCGGCCAGGTTCACGCGGCCTGCTTTCATGGCCACGATTCGCCCATTGATGCGAACCTCGTAGGTCGGCGTCTGCTGCCGCCCCCGCGCCAAGTCGGTCAAAGCAAACACCGCTTGGGCCGAGTCCAGCGTCGAAATCCACCACCCGCCCCGTCGCTGGTTCATCAACCACGAAGTGAACCGGGGCACCCGCGGATCGCCGCGGTCCACCGCCAACATCGCCCGTAGCACCAGCGAAACCGTGGTGATGTCGTCGGCGTCGGTCCCCCGCGGCGGCGACTTGGGAAGCCTGGCCGCGTGCTGGTGAAATCCCGCCAGCACCAGGTAAGCCCGATCCTGGTCGCTCGTGGGCTGATCGGGCTCCAAGTCGTTGTCAAATGTTTCGCCCGCCATCCGCCGCGCGTACAGGGCGAACGGCGTTTCGGGCATGGCCTGCAACAGCTCGAGCCCGTTGGCCAGGGTCCGTTCGTCCACCGTGAATCCGGCCTGCTTGGCCGTCGCCAGGCCGAGCACCACGTAGGCGGTCATAAAGTCGTCGGTGCGGTCGTCTTTCCACCATCCCCAGCCGCCATCGTCGTGTTGGAAGCCGTACAACCGCTGCAAGCCGGCTTGCACCATTTGGGGAAGGTCGCCGGCCAGCTTGGCATTTTCAATCTCCAAGCGCTTCATCGCCCCGGCCGCCGCCACGGCTGGCAAGAACCGCGACATGGTTTGTTCCACGCAGCCGTAGGGATATTCGGCCAGGCGTGGCAAAGCCTGCTCCACGGCTTCGATGCCGGCCGGGGCAACATGCAGCGAAAGCAGCGCCGTGCCTGGCGCGGCGTCGGCCGGCAATTCGAATTCCGCCGACCATGTGCCGTCGATCTTGCCCGACCGCGCCAAGCGCCGCTGGACACCATAGGTAACCACGGGCACCGGCAGCTCGAGTGCATCCGACCCGGCCGCCGACCCTGCCGCTGACCGGGCGGCCGCCGTGAACCGCACCTCGCCCACGCTGGCCGTCACCCGTAGCGGCCACTCGATCCGCTCCTCGCCATGCGCGGCCACGGTCAGCTTCTTGGTTCCGCCCCCTGCCGCCCCCGCCATTTTCAACTCCACTTCGAACGTCGCTTCTTGGTCGAGCTCGTTCTGAATCACGGTGGCCACGCTGCCTTCGTCGCCCGATGTATAAAACCGCGGGGCCGCCAGCCGCAGCATCACGTCTTGCCGGGTTAACGTGCTCGATTCCGCCTGGCCCACGCGGCCGTCGCGAGTGATGGCCCTGGCGATAACCCGCCACTGGGTCAGCGAATCGGGGGCCTGCAGCTTGAGCGTGGCTTTTCCTGAGTCATCCGTCTGCACCTGGGCCGCGTAGTGCCATAGCTCGGCAAAGTTGCTCCGCGCGCGGGCTGCCGCCGCGCCGCCAACGCCAGGCACCGTTTGCGTTTGGCTGATAACCAGCGACAGGAGGCCTCGGAACTCGGGCACGGCCCCCGGCCCACCGCTGGCGTCCCAGCCGCCGCCACCCATTCCACCGCCCATGCCGCCGAAGCCGCCACCACCAAAGAATCCCCCTCCACCGCCGCCAAATCCGCCCATGGTGCCCATGCCGCCGCCCAACGGCCATCGGCCCCAGGCTCCATTCCCCAACTCCTGGTCCGGATAGTAAAAGCCTTGCAGCATGTTCCACCTGGCCCCGCTGCTATTCACACCCAAGCTGCCCACCGGGGAGTTCAGCAGCGAGGGCCGAATATCCAGCGGCAGCTCCATGTACAGGTCGCCATTCGCGTTGGCCGCGGCCAGCATTTGGAAGAGGGCCTCGTCGACGATGGCCAGCTCGACCTCGGCCGGGGCGCCTGTCCCGTCCGCCGTGAACGCGGCAATCTCGATCGGCACTGCATCGCCCGGCCGGAACGATTCGCCCGGCAGCTTGATCGACAGCTCCAGCAACGACTCGCTGGGCAAAATCGAAATCGGCCGCCGCGTTTGTTCGACCTCGCCCTGCCAGCGAATCATCGCCAGAATATCGCCATTGGCCGGCCAGCCTGCGACGATCGGGATCTCAACCACCTCGCAGGGGCCGTTCATCTTGACCGCCTGCGCGTGGCAAATCTGCTCACCGCCCACCACCATCAACAGCACCGAGGCGCCCGTGGCCTCGCTCGTCAACATCAGCCGCATGGTGTCGCCGGTGCGATAGGCTCGCCGATCGCTGAGCACATTCAACGTCAAGGCCGGGTTCTCATTAACGGTTTGCGGGCCGCTCGTAACCAATGGCAAATCGACTCGGGCTTGCGACGTGAGGTTCTGGTTCTGGCCTTCGGGCAGGCGGGCCAGGATTCGCATCCGCCGCGCCTGGGGCGCCTTGAAAACGGCCGAGGCCTGGCCTTCGGCGTCGGTCGTCACCGTGCAGCGATAAAACGATTCAAACTCGGCAGGCCCGCCCATGAACCCATGGAGAATCAAGGGAGCGGCGGCAAACACCACCAGCTCCACGGCTTCGTTGGCGGCCGGCGTATTGTCCGCATGGAAGAGTCCCAGGCGGGCTTCGATGGTTCCGCCGACCGAATAAAACAGCCGGTCGGTGCCCAACTCAATCCGCCGATGCATGCCGGTGGCGTCGAGCAGGGTTTCTCCCTGGGCCTCGGCCCCGGCGGCGTCGCGAACGGTGGCCTCGATGGTATAACGGGCGGCCCGCTTGTTCGCGGTTGGCTCAAACTCAATCTCCAGTTCCCCGCGCTCGTTCGTGCGACCTTTCCCGCGAGCCAGCACGTCGTCTTCCTCCCCATCGAACGGCCCGCCGATACTGAAGAAATTGCTACCATCCGAGAACCCACCGGCGTAGGTATCTTCCTGGTCGCGATAGAACCAGCCGAGCGGATCATTGTAGGGCTCGGTTTGTTCGTACGCGGCCGGGTTGGAATCGTGCTGGGCGCCGATGATCTTCCATTCCACCTGGGCATTCGTCACCCCGCCTCCCACGAGATACTTCGCGGATATGGTCGCCTGCACTTTCCCCAAGCCATCGGCCGCTTCCGCTACCGTGCCCTCGACCGCCACCTGGAAATCGGGCCGGCGATAGGCCACCACCGTAAACTCGCAAGACGCGGCCACGGCTCGCGACGATGGGAAAAAGTCCGCGTCCCGTTCGTCGTCCTCCGTGGGAGAAAAATTCGGCGCCCCCGGCTCGCCGACTACCGCAATCTGATAACCCCCCAGTGGCGGCTCGTCGGCCAAGACGAACTCGCCGGAAATCGAACCGAAGTCGTTCCAGGCCTTCTCTTCGCGAACCAAGGTTCGGCCGGCGGGATCGGTAATCTCAATCACGGCCGTCTGGTCCGCGGGCAGTTGCAACTTGCCAGAAGCCGACGACTGCCGGCCCACCACTTTGTAAAACACCGTTTGGCCTGGTCGATACAGGGGACGATCGGTGCTCACGTACGCCCTGGTCATGCCACCCGACTCGCCCGGCCAGATGGCCACGGCCTGCAAGCAACCACCGTGGGCGGCCGTCGCCAGCAGCGCGCCTTGGGCATGGCGAACATGGACCATGCCGGTGGCATCGGTCCGCAACCGCTGCTGCTCAAACGGCGCTTGGCCGAAGAGCTCAATCTTCACATCCGCCACGGGCATGCCTGACTGCGGGTGCGTGGCATACAGCACCACCTCGCTGCCCAGGGCGAAGACGTCTAGCGAGAAATCGGCCACGTAGAGCGGCGTTTCCAGCTGCAAACCATCCGCTTCTTCGGTAAACAAATACACGCCGGGGAGGAGCGTGGCCGTCAGCTTGTCGTTCTTGGAAACGATCACTTCCACCGTGGTGGGGTTCGAATCGCGGTCGGCCTGGCAGTTCAGTTCCACGGCTTCCGCGCCGTCGCGGGAGGCGTGCATGGGGATGGGTTGCCGCAGGCCGCGCGCGGCGCGCTCGACTTCACGCTGCCACGCGACATCGGCAATCCGAGTCAGGCGGAACTTCCGATCCAAGTAGAGCTCTTGCTGCGGCGTGAAAGCGACTTTGCCGGGCGCCAGGAGGGACGGCAAGCTTCCAAAGGTGCCCTGGTAATAATCGGTGTTTACCTTTGCGGCAAACACACTTCGAATCACCGGCGAAGGCTGCTTGGCCGACAACTTGCGGAGCGTGTTGAGGAATTCCGAAATGGGGTCCAGGACTAGCCACTGATGGTCCGTCGTCTGCTCCAACAACTCCACGGCCGCTTTGGCCATTGGCACATCGATGTTGCTGGCGAGCACGTGCTCCAGCAACGCCATCGCCAGTGGGTACTGCTCTTGTTGAATTGCCAAGCGAGCCGCCGCCATATACTCCGACCCACCCCGAAAGCCGCCGCCTGGAGAATCCGAGGCGGGCAATGGTGGCACCAGGGTTTCGGGTTCGTCGAACTGCCCTAGCGCAGGGCTGGCGAGACAGCAAACGAAGGCCAGTGCGCGGCAAGTAGCGCGAAGCGAGGCGCTCATGGGCGGGATCTCCGCGGAAGAGGGGTGTCTGTTCCTAACGCCCAGTCTAGCGAGCCCCCCGCCAATTGCCAAACTTTCCCGCCGGCCAGGCATGGCATCTGGCGTGCAACTCCCCCGCGGCGAGGTTCAAACGTCGTCGGCGGCCGTGCCTTGAGATTATTACACTTTCAGCAGACTGTCATAAAGGACAGTTTCCGGACAGCATATTTCTTTGGCTTTCCGGCGTCCTAACACTTCGTCTGGCTGTATACCCCTTCGGGGTAATTAATAGATATTTAGGATCTCAACTGCTCTTATTCAGGTTCGTTCTATTATTCATAATACGAGAAGATTACAAAAACGAGAGGCATAGCGCTTGGCCTAGCCTGCTGTTCGAGAAAATCGGGAAGTTATTCTTCGGGCGATACTGAATGGTTAGGGGGGGTTCTCAGGCTGGTGGTTCTCAGGCTGGGGGTTCGCTGAGATCCCAGATCTCTAGTTTTCCATGTCCGGCCAGGTAGAGGCGGAGGCGGTCTTCGTCCCAAACGGCCGCGTGGGCGTGGCCGTCGAACTTGTACTTGGTCAGCGTCGCTTCCACCGCCGTTTCAGTGGCGGGATCTTTTTCGAGGGGGCTGTGCCGCGGGGCAATTTCGAGAGAATTTGAGGGGCCGAGGATCGTCCCCGCGTCCCAGAATGCGAGCAGCCCATTGTCGCCGCCGCCGCCTGCGCCCATCACATATTGGCCTGCCCGATCGAAGGCCAGCGCATTGAGAATCGATTTGTGCCCGGTGGCTTTGGCGGCCAGCACGCGGGCTGGTTGCCGCCAGTCCCAGACTTCCACATGCGCGGGGGCTTCGAGGCCGTCCACGTTCCCCACCTGTCCAATTCCGCCGATCGCCAGGTGGTTGCCGGTGGGCGAGAACGCCAGGGCGCGAACGCCGCCGATCGAGCGTTTCCGCTGGCGATTGTCAAAGGTGTATAGCTCCGCGACGCGAAAGGCAGCCACCTGACGCCCCGTGGCCAACTCCCAAACACGGACTTCGCCCGCCCGATCGCCCGCGGCCACCTGCGTGCCGTCGGGGCTGAGGGCCAAGGCATAGAGCGCCGTGGCGTAGCCTTCGGGCGTTTGCGTGGCATGGCCCGATAGGGTGCGCGCCAGGGCGTGGCTTTCCGAGTCCCACACCTTCACCAGCATGTCGTCGCCCACGGAGATCACGTGCCCGCCGTCGGGCGTGGCCAAGACTTGCCGCACCCAGCCGTCGTGCGCCGTTACCTGGCGAATGGCGCCGCCGCTGGGAGCATCCCACCAGACCAGCGTGCCATCGTAACTGGCCGAGATCACATTCTCGCCGCGGGCCGCGCGCACGTGGGCCAGCGATACCACATAGTTGCCATGCCGCTGGTGCCATTGCCTGGCGGCGATGGGCTGATCGTTGCCAGGCTGGAGCGCGTTGTGGATGTTGTCGAACACGTGTACCCGGCCATCGGTGCTGCCAGCAAAGAGTTGCGTTCGCTCGGGGTTGGCGCACAAACCATAGAACACGCCGTCATGCTGGTGCGACTTCACCGAACGAGCTTGGGCCGGTTGAATCACGGCAAAGCCTCACAAATCGCGGGGGTATGGCTGACTCAGCATGAAATTAGAATCCCGCCCGAGCGGCAATGCCAGATGCAAATATAAATCGCCGCTGGGCTCCCCGTTAGGCTTCCCCGTCCACGGCACGATGACCGTCCGCATCGGTCGCCGCGCGGATGGCGGCCAGGGCGGTTTGCAGGGGTTCACCCTGTTGGCGATTGACCATGCGAATGTAGGCGATGGTGCCTGCGAGCCAGCTTTCGAAGTCGGGCCGGCCGGTGCGGTTTTGGGCGGCCAGGCCTTCGTGCCGGGCGCGGTGAAGCATGGCTCGCAGTTGGCGGACCAGGGTTCGCGGCACGCCGGGCCGGCGGTTGACGACCACGCCGGTCACCGTTTGGGCCGTGTTTTGCCGCAGCACGCGGGTCTTGGCTTCGTTCACCGCAAAGTCTTCCTCGGTGGCGATTCGCCGTAGCCGATGCAAGAGGTAGGCCGTGCGAGCGGTTGCCAGGCCCGAGGCTGAAAAACTGAGATCGTCGGCGTAGCGGCTGTATTGCCAGGCCAGCTTGCGGGCCAGGCCTGACAGACGCCGATCCAAGCGGCGGGCTGCCAGGTTGGAAAGCGCGGGGCTGGTGCAGGCCCCTTGCGGCAGGGAGCGGATGCCCTTGGCGATATGCCAGGTGGTTCCTTGCCAGGAGACGCGCTGCCGGGGGCATTCGGTGCACAGCAAGGCCAGCACGGTGGCCACGCTGGGAGCGTAGCCCAAGCTGGCAAAAATGCCTCGCACGCGCACGTAGGTGATCGAGGGGAAGAAGTCCTGGAGGTCGGCGTTGACCAGCACGTCTTGCCCTACGTGAATGGCGGCGTTGGTCACAATGCCACGCTGCCGCACGAAGCCATGGGCCGCATCGTCCACCGGCACACCGTTCAGAATATGGCTCAAGATCCAGTGCTGACAGCGCGAGAGTTCCTCGTGGGGGGCCGCCAGTTGACGGACGCCGCCCGATCGTTTGGCAACCTCGAACGAAATATAATGGGGCCGCGTGGTGGCCGTGGCATGAAACGCCAGCCACCGCAAGCGCGAGGGCGAAAGCGCGAGGGCCGCGGCCAGTTCTTCGGCCGTGTGGAAGACGGGCAAGCCGGCGGACTGAAGTCGGGCCTCGTTGCCGCCGGCCTGACTGAGCTGCCGCGAAACGCCGCGGCCTAAGAACGAGACGCGGTCGGTGGCGACTGGTCGCCGCGCGACGGGCGGCGCTGGTTCCGCGGTGGCAGCGGGGCGCGGGCGAGGCCGCGGCGGTTGCCGAGGGGGGGGCGGGGCGAGTGGTCCCAGTTCCAGCGCTTCACGCAGGTTGGCGGGCGGCGGAAGTTCTTCTTGCCAGGCCACCGAATCGCGAAGATGGGTCGAGGCCAGCGTGCGCGGCGGCGCGGCGGTGGCAACGCCCAGGTTACTTTCCAAAGGTCGCCGCGAGCCGCCGACCGATTCTTCATCGTGATGCCAACTGGCGCCGCAGTGCAAGCACTGCTGAGCCAAGGCCGTTCGCAAGCGCTTGCCGCAGGCGGGGCAATTTCGTGGCGACGTCTTCCGCCCTGGGGCCGAGCGGCGGCGCGGCGGCGCGGCCGGCTGAGAGAACAAACCACGGAGCCAGCTCAAGAAACCCATAGATCGATCCGTCGGTGGAAGACGACAAAGCTTGCGGCAGGGAGCGGCCCCGTGGGGGGAGCGGTGGCAGCGGCGGCAGGGGCAATGCGCTGGGAACTGACTTCGTCCTCGGGACCAAGGCTTAGGCGGCTCGGCCACCGACGAGCTTTCGCCGTGGAAAGCCGAGGGCTTGTCCTGGTCACAGGCGAAAGCTCGTCGGTGAAAGCCAGGACGCCGCCTTGGGAAAGCAAGTTCAGGCAATCGCTACCGCGGCGGATCGCCGCAGCTACACAGGTCTCAGATCGTCAAACGCATCGAAAGCCTGCCGCCGCTGCGACCGCTCGCCACACAAAATGACGAACGAACGCCAGCGAGGCAATGGCACTTGGGGAAATGTCACTTGGGGAAGGTTGTCCTGCGACGGTCTTCCGGCAAGCGCTAGATTGCCGCCGTCGCAGGTTCGAGATCCAACTCGGGCAGTTGAGCCAACACGGCTTGCCGCAAGCCGTTGTTGACGGCGGCCAGGCGAACCATCGCCGCCAGGGCAGCCTGGCGGGCGGAGCCGCGGCCTTGTTGCAGTTGGGTTGCCAGCAGCGGTAGCAACCGCGCTCCCAGTTGAGGATCTGAGTGGCTGGCCGTGGCAACCTGGTCGCAGGCTCGATGCAGCGTGCGCGCCGAGGTGGCAGGGCTGGACAGCACCGCCTGCCAAAGCCTGGCCGCTCCGCTGGCCCAGTGGGGAGGAAGGTCGCGCGTGCTGCCCAGGCTGCTATCGCCCAGCTGGCGACCGAGCCAACGCACGAGGCTGGCTTGCACGTCGCGATGCGGCACCGCACATAGTTCGCTCCATAGCCCTGTCCATGGCTCCGCGTTTACCTCGCTGGCCGCGTGCTGTTGCCACCAGGCGCAGGCCGCGCGGCGCATGGGGGGCAGGTTGCCGCGAAAAAAGCCCAACGCGGTGGGCGTCGCGCGATCGCCGGCCAGTTCGAGCGCCCAGGTGGCGAGCGGGCCTGCCAGGCGATGGCAGCGCGCGTTCGCCAGACTTGCGAGCGTGTCGGTATCCAGGGGCGCGATGGCGTGGCGGTCCCGCAGCGATTGCCAGCCGAGGCCGGCGAGCAGGAACGAGCGCGAGCAGGCGAGCGCCACGGCCTCGCTGGCGGGCAGGTTGCTTCCTTGGGCGCGGTCAGCGATCAGGTTCACCGCGAACCGGCGCGCTGCCGGATGGCTGGTTTCCGCCAGCGGCAGGCACTCATCGATCGGCAGCGAGCGCAGGCTATCGCTGGCTTGAAGCAGTTCAAGAGCCAACTCGCGGATCGCGGGCAAAGGGTGTTCGAGCAGCGGCAGCCAGGTGAGGGGGGACAGGGATCGGAGCCAGGAAGCATGCAACTCGTGCAGCAGTTGCACGGCCCAGCGGCGAACCAGGTGGCTGCGCGCGTCGACTGCCAGCCGCAGCAATCCGTCGGCCGCGGCGGGCGTTTGCCAAAGGGGGCGGAACGAAGGGGCCGGCGTGAGCACGGCCAGCCGGCGATTGGGGCGCAGTTGTACGCGGTTGGCGCCGAACGACAGGATGGGGTGCTGGCGAAAGGCGATCTGCATGAGCCCCCAGCGGTCGAGCACGGCTTCGCCGGATTGCAAGTCGTGATCGGTATAGCGCAGCAGCACCGCGGCCGCGGCGGCCGGATATTGCCGCGGCTGCTGCCGGGCTGTTTGCCGGAGGAATCGCCAGGCGCGGCGGCGGAGGTAGTAGCGGGTGCGATAGGAGAACAAGCGTGCCCGATGGGGGAGCGGGGCTTTGCGGCGATGGTCGTGCCAGCCGTCGTCGCGCGCGCGCTTTCGCCGGAACGAAGGGATGGCGTTCTTGAGGGCGCTGAGCCGCGGCGCGCCGGATTCTTCTCCGCGGCGAACATGGGTGACCAGCCGGTCGAAGGCCACGAGAAACGCGGCCACCACTTCCAGATCGCGATTGCTTTCGGCGCGGCGATAGAGCCGCTTGATCAGCGGTTGGTGGCCATCGGTATCGAGGGGGCCTTCCAGGTAGGCCAGCAATTGCAGGCGGGCCCAATCGCGGCGGTCGCGCGCCCAGCGGTCGGCCAGGCGGGCCACCAAGGCGGCGTCGGTCAATTGGCGGAGGCTGTCCAGGAAGTCGGGCGAAGCCGCTTCGAAAAGCCGCTCGACTTCCGCCAGCACGTCGCGCGGATCAGCCGCGTCCATCGGGGCATGCTCGCTTTGAAGTGCCACGGTTCATTGAGGCTGACCTTTGCGGATTGGGGAGAAAAAGTGGGACCAGATGAAGCTACATGTGGGCCAGGATGGCGTCGGCCCTGGCGGCGACTTGCTGGGTTTGTTCTTGCACGGCGCACACGAAGGCGTTCTGGTCGAAGGCCCCGCGAACGGCCGCGAAATCGGCCGTGGCCGCGTCGGCTTCGCCACCCAGGCCGTAACCGACCTTGGCCGACTCTTTGAACTCTTGCTCGGCGTCGCGGAGCACGCCCTGGTTGTATTGAGCGGTGGCGCTCTTCCAGGTGGTGATCGCCTGGCGGACGTCGGCCGTGGTGACATTGCTGGCGGTGAGGCCGGCCGACTCTAGCCAGAGGGCCGCCACCCAGTCCCACTCCAGGCGGTCGTAGCCGGCATGCAGGTCGAGCAGCCGCGATTCCAGCGACAGCAGATCGTGGAGTCCCCCCTGTTCGATATCGGCCAGCAGCGAATCCACTTGCCGCGTGGGGGCGAGCAAGCCGGCCAGGTCGGTCCATTCCCCTTGGCCTTCGCCGGTGGTTTGGAAGAGGTCGGGCCAGCGGGGAATGCCGCCGGCGGCCAGGGCCGCTTCGATTCGGCTGGCGATCTTGCCGCCCAAGTACATTTGCACGGCCATGCGGTACAGGCCGGCGGCGCGGTGGAGCCGCGCTGCCGGGATTTGGGCGCCGCCCAGCGAGATGTTTTCACGACTCCCCACCTGCTCGGCCAGTTGCGTGAGCGTGGCCACCGCGCGGTGCATGCGGCCCATGGTGTAAGGGCTGAAGGCTTCGAAGTTCAGCCGATCGAGCAGGTCGGGGTCGGTGCGGCGGTCGCGGTCTTTCCACTTGTGGATGTCGCGCAGCGTGCCGACGTTGGCGAGGGCCGCGGCCGGAATCAGCACGCTTTGCCCTGCCGATTCCACCAGGTAAGAGAACGGGAAATCGGCCACATCGACCGGCCGGGCGTGTTTGCCAACCACGGCCGTGAAGGGTCCGATGCGGCTGCACCACATGAGGTAGCTGGAGGAGCCCGTCTTGCTACCCCGCTCGAGCACGCCCTGGTGCAGAGGGCCGAGTTTGTAATGGTGGTTGCTTTGATTGCTGCCGCTGCCGGCGTTGTAGAACGAGAAGAGCCCCGCGATGAGCAAGCTCGACTTGTGATGGGTAACCGTGTAGGGGCCGGCGAAGAGCGAACAGGCTTCGCCATGTTGGGCTTCGCAGTTGGCAAAGAACAGGCTGTTGTCGGCGGAGAACTGGCGGCCGATTCGCGCGCCTTGCCCTACGAAGCAGCGGGTAAGCTGCGCGCCGCCATCGATGCTGGCGCCCGAGGCCACGACCAGTCGCTCGCCGATCACGCCTTCGCCCAGCACCACCGGCGCATGCGGGTTGCTGTTGAGGCTGACCTCGGCCAACTTCCGCACGCCCTGCAGCACGGCCGCTTCGCCCACTTTGGTATTGATCAGGGTGCCGCAACTCACGATTCGCGCGCCGGCGCCGATGGCGCCGCGTCGGCCGCGGACGGCATTTACGTGGCTGGCGACGATGGCGCGCAGGTGCTTTTGGAGCGCGTCGCGATGCGGATACACGGCCAAGGCATAAGCGGCCTGGCTGGAGAGGCGGTCGAAGATGGGGATTTTTCGCCCTCCGGCTTCGTTGAGCACGTCGACCAATACGCCGTTGCCAAAGGTGGTTTCGCCTTCGATGGCGATCAGGCCCACGTCGTCGATGATGACGCCGGCGGCGATATCGTAGTGAGCGATGTGCCGGCGGACGTTGTGAATGTAGGCGTCGTTGCCCACGGTGCACTCGTGCAGGCTGGCATAGTGGATGCCGCAAGCCCTTTCGACGCCGCCGGGCAACCGCACGGTATCGCGAAAGCTGCCCAGGCGGTTTTCGCCGGAGAACCGCACGTGCGACAGGGCGCGGGGATCGAAGTCCTCGGCCACCGAGATTTTGGACCAATCTTCCGCCGCGCAGCCAGCGACTTCGAGCGTCATGACCTCGAAGTCGGACAAGGCTCGATAGCCGGCGGACAATGCCAATGGGGTATTCACGGCGCGCACCTCCCTGTGCGAGACGATGATGTGATAAGTTTTTCCGACCAGGCGGTCGACACCCGTCATTCCCGCGAAGGCGGGAATCCAGTTGCAGCGGATGCGATACGGCATCCTGCAAAGTCATGTTTCGATCGCCCCGTTACGGCCGGGCTTCGCCTTCCTGCTGCTGGAAATATCGAACGGTTCCGACCTTCATTTCCACCGTGGCGTCATCGTCGCACGCCACCGTGGCTTGTTCGTGCAGTTGCAAGGCCGAGGCCGTCCACATCTGGCTTACGCCGCCTTCCACCACTTGGGCCAAGGCCCTGGCTTTGGCGGCGCCGCTCACCAGCAACAGGACCTCGGCCGCGGCCATGATGGTGCCGATGCCCACGGTGACCGCGCGGCGGGGAACCTGGCTTGAATCGTGATTGAAAAACCGCGAGTTGGCGGCGATGGTTTCGTGGGTAAGCGAGACCACCCGCGTTCGCGAAGCCAGGCTGGAACCGGGCTCGTTGAATGCCAAATGGCCATCGTGTCCTAATCCTCCCAGGAAGAGGTGGATGCCGCCCGCGGCTTGGATGGCCGCTTCGTAGGCCGCGCACTCCTGTTCCAGGTTGTCCGCGTTTCCGTTGGGTATATGAATTTGTTCGGCGGGTAGATCCACGTGGTCGAACAGGTTGTGGCGCATAAACGAGCGGTAGCTTTCGGGGTGATCCGCCGGCAAGCCTACGTATTCATCCATGTTGAATGTGAGCACGTGCCGGAACGAAATGGCGCCGGCCCGATGTTTGGCGACCAACTCTCGATACAGTCCGCGCGGCGTGGAGCCGGTTGGCAGCCCCAGCACAAAGGGTCTTTGGGCGGAGGGCTGAAACCGGGTGATCCGCGCCACCACCAGGTCGGCGGCCCAACGGCCGAGCGCTTCGTAGTTCGGTAAAATGACAACGCGCAATGTTCGGCTCCGGAAGATACGAAAACCCACCCCCTCGTTCTAGACCAACCACCCACTTAAGTGGCGGCTTAGCGAACCGTGCCAGCCAGCGAACCTGCCACCGCTAGCATCCTTTCACCTTTGGCCGGGGAGGGGTATCTTACCCACAGGGTGGTGTGATAAAAACCGTCTCTGATCGAGTTTCATTCGTATTGCGTGTTTAACCGTCCTTGTGCCGCTTGGCATTCAAGCCCGCTAAGGTTGATCGAGCGTTGTTCACCAGTCCACCGCCCGCGCCTTATTGCAAATTGAATACAAGCAGAAGCTTACGTCTTTCAATTTCCCAATTAACGACTTTCTTTCTCCCTTCTCCCCCGGTACTCCGGGGGAGAAGGGCTGGGGAAGGGGGTTCTTGCGGGCGGTTTGAGATTGCCTACCCAACTCCGCTTCCAAGGCTCCTCACCCCCGACCCCTCTCCCCGGAAATACCGGGGAGAGGGGAGAACAGGGTTTCGCGCCCGCTGCTAGCAGTCCGCTGGCAACCTTCCATTCTCGCCTGGATGTCGCGGCAGGGAATGGAATGGACTGCATGGCAATTCCCGTCAGGCTGGCTCTCCCGCCCTTCTCCCCGGCAAATGTCCGACCGAGTGGCTCCTTATGAATAATGCTCAAATTGCCGCCGCTTTTGACGAGATGGCCGACATCCTGGAATTCCAGGGGGCCAACCCGTTCCGCGTGCGCGCCTATCGCAATGCCGCCCGCGCGATGATGGACTTGGGCGAGCAGCTAGCGACCATGGTGGCCGAGAAACGCCCCCTGACCGATCTGCAGGGCATCGGCAAGGATCTGGCCGAAAAGATTGAAACGCTGGTGATGACCGGCGACCTCAAGCAGTGGAAAGAACTGCGCGAGCAGGTGCCGGCCAGCGTGCTCGCCATGCTGCGCGTGCCGGGCATGGGCCCCAAGAAGGCGGCCGTGCTGCACAAAGAGCTAGGCATCCAAAGCTTGGATATGCTCCGCGCCGCCTGCGAACAACAAAAGGTGCGCGAGCTGAAAGGCTTTGGCGCCAAGACCGAAGAGCAAATTCTCAAGGGGCTCGATTTCGCCGCCACCACCACGGTGCGATTTCTGTGGAAGCAGGCCGACGATTACGCCCAGGCCCTCCGCGCGTTTCTGGCCGATTGCCCTAGCATTGAGAAGCTGGAGTTGGCCGGCAGTTATCGTCGCGGCAAAGAGACCGTGGGCGACTTGGATATCGTGGTGGTATCGTCTGACCATCGGCAGGTGATGGATCGCTTCGCCGACTTTCCCGGCATTGCCGACGTGCTGGCCCGGGGCGAAACCAAGATGAGCGTTCGGCTGATCCAAGGCTTGCAGGTCGATCTCCGCGTGATCCCCGCCGAATCGTTCGGGGCGGCCATGCAGTACTTCACCGGCAGCAAGGAGCACAACGTGGTGCTCCGCGGCAGGGCCAAAGCGGCGGGGCTCAAGATCAACGAGTGGGGAGTGTTCCGCGGCGAAGAACGCATCGCGGGAGAAACGGAGGAAGGCGTTTATCAAACCTTGGGCTTGCCCTGGATTGCCCCGGAGCTGCGCGAGAACCGTAAAGAGTACGAGTGGGCCGACGCCAACCAACTGCCCGAGCTGATTACGGTGGACGACATCCGCGGCGATCTGCACATGCACACCACGGCCACCGACGGCAAGGCCACGCTGGCGGAAATGGTCGCCGCCGCCCAGGCTCGCGGTTTGAGCTACATCGCCATTACCGACCACTCCCAACGCGTGACCATGGCCAACGGGCTCGACGGACCTCGGTTATTGCAGCAATGGGCCGAAATTGACCGGCTCAACAAAACGCTGGACGGCTTCACCGTTTTGAAAGGGGTGGAAGTCGATATTCTGGAGAAGGGCGGTCTCGATATCGAGGATGAATTTCTGGCCCAGGCCGATTGGATTGTGGCCAGCGTGCATTATGGGCAGAGCCAGCCGCGCAACCAGATTACCGACCGTATTCTCGGCGCGCTCGAAAACCCTTATGTGTGCGCCATCGCCCACCCCACCGGGCGGTTGATCAACGCGCGGGCCTCGTACGACGTGGACCTGGAAGCCATGTTCAAAGCGGCCAAGCAGCACGGCAAATTTCTGGAACTCAATGCCGCCCCCCAACGACTCGACCTGGACGACGTGCACTGTGCCGCGGCGCGCGAGTTGGGCATCCCGATTGTGATTTCCACCGACGCCCACAGCACCGAAGGCCTGGCGAACCTGCGGTATGGAGTGCTGCAAGCCCGTCGGGCAGGGCTCACCAAAGCCCAGGTGGCCAACGCGGGCACCTGGCCCCAACTAAAAAAACAGCTAGGCCGCAACCACTAGCCCCCAGCTACCAACTACCATCCCCCAACCCCCAGTCCCGCCACTCCCCGCTGGCTTAAATTTTGCTATGTTGGCGAACATCGTCAACGCGGCAGGTATCCATCCGCACGTGGAGCGCGCCCACTCGGTGTCCGGTTCAAACCAGGCCCATTCGCTGATCATTTTTCTGCACCTGGCTCGTGCGTTCGAGCTTCGTCGCCAACCGCTGGACCGCGACAAAATGCTGGTGCTGGCGGGCGCGGAAGCGGCCGAGCTAGGGCTGCACCCCATTGGGGCGGTTTGCGGCCGGAAAATCCTGGAGAACAACACGGGGCACATGCTGCGCTATTATCGCTCATTTGCCCACGCGCTGGCCGACGACGATTTCCAGGTTTACCTCCGCCAGGTTCGCCGCGCCTTTCCTCGCGAAAAGGCCGAGCTATTGTTGCAAGAGTTCGGAATCGTGCTGGGCAACGAGCAGGCGACCTATGCCTGCGATTATGAGTACGCCGCCAGCCTGTTGGGTTCCACGCCTGAGGAACTGGAGTGCGAACTGGCCGCGAACCGCGAATTTCCCCGTCCCACGGGGGACGATCTGGCCCCGCCCGTCTCGCCCAACTGGCCGCTCACGATTGTGCTGCTGGGGCTCTTGCTGGTGGTGGTTGCCTGGGCTGTTTGGCAGTTTCTGCACACTGCGTGAAGTAAGCTTCAAGCACCCCCCCTTATTGGCGCAAGTTATTTCGCTCCGGGCGGCATTGTTTTTGCCAATAGCTGCTAATAGTGAAGCGTGGGCCAGCGTGGCGGCAGTTGCCTGCCAAAAGCGGGAGCCGATCTCCCCCGCGTACGTGGGGGGCGCGAGGGTTTGAACTTTCGACTGGCCGCGTCCGTATCAAACAACGGTGGAATCGAAACCACGAAGGGCAATTTACAGCGCGGCGCCAACCGGAACATCCACGACCCGCTGAAGGGCGCCTGCCAGTTTGGGAACGATCAACAGAAAGCTTGTGGCGCTGACCGCGCGCAGATGGCGCGGGAACAGCCGCTGAGCCGAGAAGAGGAAGCACAACCATGGGATGGTCTGTCAAAATCGGCCGCATGTTCGGCATCGATATTTTCATGCACTGGACGTTCCCGCTGCTGCTGTTGTTCGTGGGCGGGTCGGCCTTGATGCAGGGCGAGCCGCTGGCCGTGGCCTTGGAAGGCGTGGGCTTTGTGGCGGCCGTCTTCGCTTGCGTGGTGCTGCATGAGTATGGCCACGCCCTGACCGCGCGGCGGTATGGAGTGGCCACCCGCGACATCACGCTACTTCCCATTGGCGGCGTGGCCCGATTGGAGCGGATGCCGGAGAACCCCTGGCACGAACTGTGGGTGGCCCTGGCCGGCCCGGCCGTGAACGTGGTGATCGCGGGCGGACTGCTGCTGACGTTGTTTTTGATGGGCAACGTGGGCCGAGCGCTCGATGTGAGCCTGCTGGGCGGGGCGTTCCTGGCCCGGCTGATGGTGGTGAACGTGGTGCTGGTGGTGTTCAACCTGTTGCCGGCGTTTCCCATGGACGGCGGCCGGGTGCTGCGCGCGGTGCTCGCCATGCGGATGCCGTATGCCAAGGCCACGCGGGCGGCGGCGCGCACGGGCCAGTTGATGGCCGTGCTGTTCGCGGTCGTGGGCCTGATCTACAACCCATTTCTCCTGCTGATCGCCGTCTTCATTTACTTTGGCGCCGCGCAAGAATCGCAGGCGGCCCAGCTTCGTTCGCTGCTCAAGGGCGTGGCGGTTCATGAAGCCATGCTGCCCAAGCCGGGGACCCTCTCTCCGTATGATCGAACCGAGGACGCGGCCGACATCATCGCCACCGGTTACCAGCACGATTACCCCGTGCTGCACGAAGGCCGGATTGTGGGCCTGGTGGTCGGCGACGATCTGTTCAACCGTCTCAAACAGGGCGAGCCGCTCGTCGGCAATGTCAGCGACGTGATGCGTCGCGACCCGCCCACGGTGGAAGCCACTTCCCAGCTGGAAGACGCCCTGGTGGTGCTGCAAGAGAACCAACTGCCGGCCCTCCCCGTCACCTACTACGGCCAACTGGTCGGCCTGCTCACGGTGGATAGCCTGAACCGGTTCGCCAACCGCCAGGCCGCGCGGGTTGACCGGGAGCTGGAGCTTCCCAGCCAAGCGGAACTGGCCGACGATCTGCGCGCCAAGTAACCCCGGTCGTCATTCCCGCGCGGGCGGGAATCCAGGGCACGGCAGCATGTTTTCGACAACGTCGTCCACCACACCGTCATTCCCGCGCAGGCGGGAATCCAGTTGGGGCGGAGTACGCGGTGACAATCAACATCGGCTCGGAAGCGAACGGCGTATCGGGAAGTCCTTCTTCGATGGTCCCTGAATCCAGGAGCAGTAGACGAACCATGTAGTCCCTGACGGCGGATATATCGTTTCGACCGTGGCTACAATTCAATCCACCTTGTTTCGTGCATTGGATCCCCGCCTTCGCGGGGATGACAACATGCTGGGGCGTTATTCAGTGCCTGCGAAATCGCATTGCGGCGGGTCATGCGAGTAACGCATGCTAAATAATTGACTCATATAAGTCATCCCAACCCGGGTTCTTCTCCTCAATAAGCTTCAACTTCCAAGCACGATTCCATTTCTTGATCCGCTTCTCTCGGATGATGGCATTCTCCATGTCCTCGTGCAATTCATACCACACGAGCATATGTACCCCGTATTTCTTGCTGAAGCCTTCGGCGAGGTCATTCCGATGCTGCCACGCTCGCTGCACAAGATCACTGGTTACGCCAACGTAGAGCGTTCCATTGCGCTTGCTCGCAAGCATGTAGACCGCGGGTTGTTTCATGTGAACCCAATCTCAAAATGGAACGCCTGCCATCAGTCGTCCTACCCGCGACTCCGTCATTCCCGCGCAGAGCCTGCCCTCGTGAAGACGGGGGCGGGAATCCAGGCGTGGCGGATATGGCTCCGCATCAACATTGGTTGGGACCGGAACTGCATTTCGGGAAGTTATTCTTCGACGGCCTCTTCACAAACCATGCCGGTTCTCCATGACGCCGAACGCATCGTGTCAACCGAGACGGCAATTCGAGCGCCCCATCTCGTGCACTGGATTCCCGCCTTCGCGGGAATGACGTTATTTGGAGCGATCTTTATAATAGTTCCTGACTCTACCACTTCTCCACCGCTTTCGCCTCGATATGCGCTTCATGGCTCCCCACGTAGCAGTCATGCACGATCCGTTGCGCCTCTTCCGCGGTGGGGAACTTGTCGGAGAAGCCGGGCGAGACGGGGTCGATGGCCAGCCGGGCCGCATGGACCAGGTGGCGGAGCAGGTCGCGGGCGTCTTCATCGCCGACGGCCACGCGGATCATGGTGGGGGGAATGCCCGCCTTGAGCAGGGCCTCGGGCGAAAGCTCCGAATGCGTGGTCAGCGCGGGGCAACTCACAATGGTGTTCGCCTGGCCCAGGCTGATCATGTGGTCGAAGGTGGGGGCCAGGTTGTCGAAGAACTTTTGGAACGCCTCGCGGGGGAGTTGCAGCCGTTCAAAATCCAGCGTGAATAGCGGGGCCGGCAACCCCAGATACATGCACTTTTGCCGCAAGTCATAATTGACGTCGCCCTCTAACACATTGCAATGCACGGTGATATCGGGATGGGCGCCCAGAAATCTAGCTAGAATTTGAGTATTGATACATTTGGCCATCATTCGCACTTCCAGCGTGCGGATGCCTTGCAGCACCTCAAAGGCCGCGTCGGCATTGAGGAATGCTCCCTTCACATAATAAACATTCCAGAACACGGTTTGATCCCACGACTTGCCATCGGGGGATTGATAGCCCTTGGGGAGGAACATATCTTCCGACCGGCCGAGCAACACGCCGGCAATCACCGAGCCGGTGCCGGATAGATCCTTGGTATAGCTATGCACGATAAAGTCGGGCCGCTCGGCGGGATCTTCGCGCTGCAAAGGCCGCGCCAAGAAGGGCGTGCCCACCGTGGCGTCGAGAATCACGCGGAGGCCGCGCGCGTGAGCCCTGCGGCATATCTCAGGCACGTCGAGCACGTAGCCGTGTGGGTTGCAGGGCGATTCTAGATACAGGTAGGCGTGCAAGCCGGCATCGAGCCGCTCGGCATGGCGGCTTTTGGCGTCTTCCCAGCAGCGTTCGAAGTCGTCGGCCGTGTAGCCATCGAAGGTTTCGACCGCGATGCCCAAGTTGGAAGAGCGCGCGTACCAATCATTGATGAGCTGATGGGCGCCCCCATAGATATTGCGGCTCACTAAAAGAATATCGTCGCGGCCGAGCATGTGGGCCAGGATGGCGTCGATGGCCGCCATGCCGCTGTTGAAATTCCAGGCGAAGTATTCCTGCGAATAAGGGCCGGCTTCGAGATCGACAATATGATTCGCCAGGGCGATGGCCGTGGGATTGAGCAGGCGGGAATAGATTTCGAGCAGCAGCTCCTTGCCTTTGAAGGCGTCTTCAATCCATTCGGCGCAGGCGTAAATATAGGTAGCCGTGCGGGCAATCACCGGGTTGGCCGAGAAGATGGCCGTGACATTGTCGAACACCGCGTACGGCCCCTTGGCGCACTGCGTGGTGGAGCTGTAGCCCAGGCTTTGATAGGTGCGGCGGAAGGGGTTTTGCAGCGTGTCGAGCGACTTGGCCAGTTGGAACGAGAGGAACTTCTTGGCGTTGAAGTAGGAGATTTTTTCGCCGCGGTCGAGGCTGTTGACGGTCTCGAGCGTGAGCTTCCAGAGGTGGTTGAGATCGCCTTCGTTCTCATACAGCCGCGCGGCAATGCGAGCCAGCGTGGCGCCGAACTCGCTCTGGGGATCGATGGCAAAATGAGCCAGCTGCTCGGCGACCAACTCATCAACATTGGTGGCGGTGGTGGTATTGCGACGCGGGGAGAGTTTCTTTTGCTGTTCCAGCATATCCGCACCAGGCGTTCCATCAGGTGATTGAATGTTGTTCCGATTGGCAGTGCGGGGCCGGGGGCTCGCACGGAGTCATTCTCGCACAGAGGCGGCGCGGGGAACACCCAGGGAGAGGAATGGCGCGAAGCGCCAGCTTTTTCGCGGGCAGGCAGCAGGGTAAACTGGTGGGGACTGTTGGAACGCGTGTTCATCGCTCTGCCCTGCCTCGTTTTTGCTGGGAACAACCCGTGAAAAGATATGCCTTGCCGCCGTTGGCCCTGTTGCTGGCTCTGGGGGGTGGTTCGCTGCTGGCCGCCGACAGGCCCGCGCTATCGTTCAAGAAGACGCAGCTCGATACGGCGTTTCGGAGTGAAGGCGTGGCGGTGGGGGATTTTAATAGCGACGGGAAGCTGGACATTTCGGCCGGCAGCGTGTACTACGCGGCCCCCGATTGGAAGATGGTGGTGATTGGGGAGAAGGCCAACGAGTACGATCCCAAGAGCTATAGCACGTCGTTCCAGAACTTTGCGGAAGACCTGAACGGCGACGGCCGCGCCGATTTGATCGTGGTGGAATTCCCCGGCCGGCAAACGTGGTGGTTCGAGCAGCCGGCCAAGGCGAGCGAGCCTTGGAAGAAGCATGAGATCACGGCGGTGACGAACAACGAAAGCCCTGCTTACCTGGATGTGGATGGCGACGGTCGCCGCGAGTTGGTGTGCAGCGTGGGCGAGAAGTTTGCCCTGCTGCGGCCCAGCAAAGACCCCTATGCTCCTTGGGACATTCAAACCATTTCGGAAGCCAACAGTGCCTGGGGTGGCAAGTTTTATCATGGGCTGGGGGCCGGCGACATCAACGGCGACGGCCGCAACGACATTGTGATTCCCAACGGCTGGTGGGAAGCCCCGGCCGACAACAAGGCCACGACTTGGAAGTTTCATCCGGCCGACCTCGGACCCAAGTGCGCGAACATGCACGTGTATGATTTTGATGGCGACGGCGATCAGGATGTGATCTCGAGCAGCGCCCACGATTTCGGGATTTGGTGGCACGAGCAAACGCCGGACGGCTTTGTGCGGCACGACATCGACCGCGGCTTCTCGCAAACGCACGCCTTGGAAGTGGCCGACATTAACGGCGACGGCAAGCCAGACTTTGTGACCGGCAAGCGCTGGTGGGCTCACGCCCAGGGCGACCCCGGCGGGGACGACCCGGCCGTGCTGCACTGGTTCGAGTTCCAACCCCGCGACGGCAAGCCGCAGTGGATTTCGCACCAGATCGACCACAACAGCGGGGTGGGCACGCAGTTTGAGATTGCGGACATCAATGGCGATGGGCTGTTGGATATTGCGATTGCCAACAAGAAGGGCGTGTTTGTGTTTGAGCAGCAGCGGGAGTAGGAGGGGCTGGTAGCTGGCAATCAGCCCCCAGGCAAATCGCCACTCAAACCCAAACGACTTACGACGAGCGTGCGCATAAACCGGTAAAAATCGCCCCGGATTGCAAAACATAAAAAATACATATTTGTACGCATGTACACTATGTGTATACTAGGCCCACACGCGGCGACAGGGCTCCCAGGGCTGGCTGAAACGGAGCCCGACCGCGCAACGCAAACCAATCGGGCCAAAGATGTTGCATTTCGATTCCTACCCCTCCGAGCGCTGCCAAATCCCACCTCAGGCTGTCGACCAGGCTTGTTCAGCGCTCTCCTCCCTGCCGGCCGGCGTCGCGGAGTGGACACTTCGCGACGCTGGCCCGGCCGGCAAGCCGATTTGGGCCGAGTTTTTGGTGGAGGACTTCCGCCATCCCCTCCGCGACCTGGCCGCCCGCCTGCGTGCGGCGGCAGAAGAGGTCGACCGTCTGCGACATTCGGCCGGCGGCGGCGCGCGTGTCCACGCGCGCCGCCGCGTTCTTAACCGCGGCGGCGGGGCTGCCACGGCTCCCCGAGCGGAACCCACCAGCCCGCTCGATTGATTGACTTCGGTTCGGTCCTGTCCTTGATCAAGGGTGCTGCCATGGATTCATTCGCCGATTTGTGCTGCGCGCAGTGCGGCTCGCAAGCAATTGCTCACTTTCAAAACGACCAGCTTCACTGGCGAAACCGCTGCCAACGCTGTGGCCAAGAATCGGACTACGTGCCCACCCAGGCGGAAATCGCCGCCGCCTGCCAGGCCATTCGGGCAGCCCGCCCCTGGCAAACGCAAAGCGACGAAGAAGAACGCATGCTCCGCCTCGCCGAGGCCATGTGGGAAACCGACGACGACTTCATGGAAGACGACGAAGCCCCCGACGAAGCCCCCGACGAGGCCCCCGACGAGGCCCCCAACCAGGCCAGCACTCGCAGCCTGCCAACCATGTTGCACCGCCAGGCAGGTTAACTCTAACAAGCGGATACCTTCCACATTCAATGCTGGTTGCTGGTTGCTGGGGGCTGGTGGCTGGGAGTTGGTGGTTAATCACTGGCAGTTGGACGTCGTCTTACAATGCCCCGATTTGCAATTTTCATTTTTCAATTTGCAATCCCATCCGCCCCGGCCCCGCCAAACAACAACCGATCTGAGTCTTCAACTCCGCGCTCCGCACTTCATCCAACACCGCGTTCCGCATTCCGAACTTCTTCCCCCGCTCTGAACTCCGCACTTCCCCAGAGACTTTCCATGTACTTCCTCAGCATGATCCGCGCGCAGCAGGTACGGCATCTCGGTTCGCAAGGCGAAACCTCCAAGAACATTGCCTATCAACTGGGCATGACGGAAAGCGAGGTCACCCGCATTCGCCGTGGCCTCACCTCCGGCACCGAGCGGGTAGAAATGGACCCGCCTCTGGCCTGGCCCTCCGCTCGCCGTCAGGCTCGCGATCAGCAACTGCCGGTCTTTCGAATCGAAGCCGATCCGCCGCCGGCCTCGGTGGTCTGGTGCCCTCGCTGCCGCTGCCATGTGATTCCGCCCTGCCAATGCTGTCGGGTGGCCGCCTATCGCCAGCATCAATCGCTTCGCGCCGACGCCGGCGTCAGGCCAGCCCAGGGCTCGCCGCATTCCCGCGACCGACTCGCTCGGACCCAGCCCATTCCGCGAGCGCCCATCCCGCCCGAGCGGGCCGGGCCGGCCGCCCCACACGACCCGCGCCTGAACCAAGGCGTGGGTGAACTGGCCATCCCCAACCGCCTGGTCGGCTACCTGGCCCAGCACGACGTGCTCACGGTGGGCCAACTGTTGAACTGCACCCCCAGTTGGCTGCTGAGCCTCCCCAACCTGGGCCGCCGATCGCTGAATCAAATCTACGCCGCGCTCGAACAAATCGGGTTCCACCGCCAACCGTAGGCGAAACCTTGCCGAGACGGGCCACTTCAGGTTCTAAAAAATCCGGTGGGCCAGTGATCTTGAAAAACATTTGCTGACAGCACAAAAGTTTTTACTTGAAGCGGCGGAGATGCTAATTTGTCACCCAGTGCCGGAGGGGCGAACGAAGGCATCACTTCCTTAGGCAACGCCGCTTCGGCAAATTGTTCCGTTTGATACCTCCGCGGCGATTCTCCGCGCTTCGATTCGGAAGTCCCTCCACCCTTCCCGATCGCCCGCGGTGATTCGCCGGATAGAGATCGATCCATTCACATCAGCAAGTCCGCGGATATCGCTGGGGCACTGATTTCCCCCTTCAGGGAGTGGCGAAAGCAATGATTGGCAAATTGCAACGGTTGGGCCGAATTTTCGGTTTCTTGTTCCCTCGCCCCCGGTTTGCGACTTGCCGCAAACAGCTTGGGGCCGCGCTGGCCCTGGGCGCGCTGGCCCTGGTTTGCATCGCGCCCCTCACGGCCCAGGCCGGGCAATACCGTCCCCGCGTCTGGACCTCCGCCGACGGCAATTTCACGCTCACCGCCACCCTGGTTGAAGTGCAAGCAGACCAGGTCGTGGTGGAACGCGCCGGCGGAGGCCGAATCACCGTGCCGCTGGCCAAGCTCAGCGCGGCCGATCAGGCCTACGTGCAGTCGCAAACCGCCCCGCCCGCTCCCAAAGCGAACGTTCCCAACACCCCTCCCAACTCGCCGGACCCGGCACTCCCAGGCAGTGCCACGCCTGCGCCTGGCACGGGTTTACCCACGACGGGCACAGGCTTGCCTGCCATGGGCACTGGCCCCGCGAGTCTCCCCGGCTCGGTCAATCAGCGGCCACCGCGGTTGCGGCAAATGCCAGGCGTAGCGCCATCGCCGTTCACGCCGCTGAGCACGCTCAAAGGCCACGCCGCGCCGGTGGCCTCCATTGCCTTTTCGCTCGATGGCAGCCGCGTGGTGAGTTGCAGCCTCGACGGCCAAACTCTTGCCTGGGAAACCCAGTCGGGCCAGCAGTTGGGCCAGTTCGCCGAACGGGGCACAGGGCCGATTCTCTCGGTCGGCGTCTCGCCCGACAATCGCTGGGCCCTGCTGGGCGACGACACCGGCAAGGTCTCCATCTGGGATATTTCCACCGGCAAATCGATCCGCGTTTTTAACCATCTGACGGCCCCCATTCGATCGGTGGCAATCTCCGACGATGGCCGCTTGATTTCGGCGGTGGACTGCAGCAACGGATACTTCCAGCAGCCCTTGGAGGGGGGCAAAGCCAACATCTTCGCCACGCGGAAATCCCTCAGTTTTGACCAGAGCGCCATCTCTCCCAGGGGTGAATTCGCGCTGATGGCCGGCATGCAGGCGGCCGGCGTTAGCTTTTTGAACCAGCCGGGCGAAGACCCGCAATCCAGGCGAGTGCTGCGAGGCGAAGCCGACGTGCGGAGGGCGGCCGCCTGCGATCGTTACGCGGCCGTGGTCTC
The DNA here is from genome assembly GCA_964445985.1 of uncultured Pirellulales bacterium. Classification (GTDB taxonomy): domain Bacteria; phylum Planctomycetota; class Planctomycetia; order Pirellulales; family S012-138; genus CAYUMU01. The sequence continues at coordinate 38,347 of CAYUMU010000002.1, forward strand.
CTCCCGCGGCTACTACCGCTTGTACCGCGTGGAAGACATCCGCCGCGATAATACCATTGGCGAGTTCTATCTTTGCCATCGGGCGATCACGCCCATCATCTGGTCGCGGCACGTCGCCCTCACGCGCGACAGCCAGCACTTGATTCTGATGGACCCCTACGAAGGTTGCGTGGAGTTCACGCATACCGATTTCCCCGGCGTTTCCCAACTGGTGCAAACGCCCGCCCTGCCAGGGAACCTGCGCGCCGCGGCCATCAGCCCCGATGGTCTCACCTACGCGTTCGGCTTTGCCGACGGCTCAATCTCGGTGTGGAAGCTGGCCGAAATCCCCCTGGCCGCGGAAGCGGCCCTGCACCTCAAAGCCAGCGCCCTGTTGCAGCAGCGCGCCTATACCGAGCTCGATGCCCTGGCCGAGCAGGTGCTCAAGGCTCCCCGCCAGGCAGGCCAGGAAGACGGCCAACGCCGGTTCCGCGACCTGGCATTCGAGCTGTCGTCGGGCCGCTGGTACGTGACCGACCAGCCCGGCTACCACGAAGAGCTACTCGATTGGACCCGCCAACGACCCGAGTCGGTGTTCGCGCAGCTAGCGCTCAGTATTCATTTGCTCGGCTTGGGCTGGCCCGATGGTCTTTCCGATCTTACCGACGAAGCCGCCGAGGCCCAGGGCGAACTGAAACGCGAGTTCCTCGAGCAAGCCCGCGACAAACTGCTGGCCATCCTCCAGCGCAACGACGCCCCGCTGCTTACCTGGGACGTGCTGGCGCTCGTCGCCCGCGGCCTGGACTGGAAGCCCGCGCAGTTGGAACCTTACTTCGCACGGCTCCGGCAGCGGGCGCCCGACTACCACCTGGCCGACGCCCTCGTGGCCCTCACCCGCTCGCCGCAATTCGGCGGCGAAGTCGGAGCCGCGGCCGACTACGCCACTCAAGTGGCCGACAGCCTCGGCGGAGACAACGGCGACATGGCCTACGCCCAAATCGGGCTGGTGCTGAAGCGCCGCGTGAAAACAGAACAGTACTTTCCCACCAGCCGCATCCGCTGGCCTCGCCTCAAGCGCGGCCTGCAACTGCTTGCCGATCGCTACCCCCACGATCGCGAATTGCTGCGCACCGGCTTGCACCTCGCCTGGGATCAAGAAGACAACGAAGCCGGCCTGTTTCTTCTCGGCAAGCTCGACGAGCGCTTCCCGCACTGGCAGTTCGCCGTGCCCAATAACAGCTTGGAATACCAGTACGTGCACGATTGGGCTCGCGGGCTGACCCCGCCCGCCCAACCGGCGCCTCGGCCCGACCTGCTTCCGCTGGAGCTCGCCAAGGGCGAGCAGGTGCGAACCATCGATCAGCTCCTCAATTTTAAGCCCACCCCGCCCGCCTCGCCGCTCACCGAGCGATACCGGCTGGTCAAGCGAGATCAGCAGTGGAAGCTGCATCCCCTGCGAATCCATGCCATGGCTTACACGCCCGACGGCCAGTACCTGGCCGCGGGCGATGCCGACGGCAATATCCAAATTTGGGATGCCGCCGCCCAAAAGGTGCTCGATGTTTACCCCGGCCATGGCGAAATGATCGCCTCCTTGGCCTGGAGCGGCGATGGCCAAACGCTGTTCGCCACCACCACCGACCACGTGCTCCGCGGCTGGCAGCAAGGCGCAGGCCTGATTCTCGACACCCATCAGCACTCGTTCAAACTGCTCACGGCGGGCCGCCGCGCCATTTCCCTCGGCAAATCCCACGTTTTTTGGGATGCCGCCAGCTTGCAGCCCACCAAAATGATTCAAACGCCTCCCGGCCCCGGCTTCGCGATTTCGTTCGATGGCCGGATGGTGGCCACTTCAACCTCGGGCCAGATCGAGTTCCATGCCGAGCCCGGCGTCCAGGTTCCCTACAATCCCATCGCAATCGGGCGAAACAATGTCGCCAACCGCATGGCCTGGTCGCGCGATGGCTCGTTGTTCGCTTATCACGATGAAACAAATCTCGTGGTCATCGAGTGGAAGACCGGCCGCGTGCTGAGTGCCCTGGAGCTGAAATGGGCGGTCGGCGAAACGCTGTTCTTCATGCCCGACAATCGCACGCTCGTCTATGGCACGCTAAAAGAACTGATCACGATCGACGCCCTGGGAGGCTTCGTGCTCGACACCTGGCCCTTTGTCGGCGAGCCGGTGCTTTCGCCCGACGGCAATACCCTGATTAGCTCCAGCAACGATCAGCCGGTGATTTATTCGGTGGAAAAATATCACGGGCCGCCAGTCACACCGCCCCCAGCGGTGGCCGCGATGCCCAAGCCCAAGTTCACCAAATGGACTCCCGGTTCAGACGTGAACGTGGTTCCCACGTTGAAAACCCTTCCCGGCACAACGTCCGCGGTCGCCGCCTGGCCAGCCCTCCCCCCGGCCGAAACAATTGCCGGCGGCGTGCCCAGCAGTTGGGAGCGCTACGGTTCGGCGCCGTATGCCTCGAAAGGGACCAAGGCGTTTTCTCCCGCGGGTTTGGTTGCGCACGCGGAGTACGATCGGCAGTCGGTGACCGTGCGCGATTACCGTAGCGGCAAGGTCGTTAGCGAAATTCCGCGAATCCAGCCTTCACGCCTGGCGCTGTCAGACGACGGTCAAACCCTGGCGGCCGCCTTTCCCAAGGGCCTGGCTCTGTTCAACGTCCAGTCGGGAAAGATCACCGCCCAATGCGAGTTGGAAACGTTCAGCGTGGAGAACCTGATCCTCCTGCCCAATGACCAGGGCCTGGTGGCCTGCAATTTCAAGGGGATCTTTCGCTTCCGACTGCCCGACTTGGAACTGGTGCACGCGTACGACATGAGCCCTGTGAACCGCCTTTCCGGCCATGTTCACGTCTCGCCCGCGGGTACCTGGCTCGCCGTCATGGCAACCATGCGCAACGATGCAGACCAGGTGCTGGTCTACAACACGGCGACGGGCGAACTGCACTCCAATGCCCGCCGCGGCTGGCTCTACGGGTTTTCGGCAGAAGACAGCCTGCTGGTCGCAAATCCTTATGTCGAGCATGTGAACTTTCTGACCGGCAAAGTCTCCAAAGCGAAAGATGAAACGGGTCAGTCGATTCGCCTGGATCGCAGTAGCGCGGGTCATTTCGATCCTGACTCGGGCCTGTTTTCCGTTTCCGTCGACGCCAACACCATCAGGCTATACCACTTGCCCACCAGCACGGTCAGCAACCTCTCCACGAACGAGAGCCATCAGGGTGCGGTTCTGCTGCCCGGCGGCGTGGCCGCGATCGTGCGCGTGGACAAGACGGCTCACTTCTACCGCCCCCAATGGGTGGAGCCCCCCGCCAAACCAAACATTGTGGCAACCCCACTCATGCGGCCCGCCCCGCGCGGGCCAGTCCCTCCGCGCGCTCGCCCCTTGCCGCCGGTGTTCCCTTGGCCCGCGCTGCCCGACCCGGTGGCGGGCGCCGATAAGCTGGCTGGCGAGTGGATCCAATACGGCGCCATCGCGCCGCGCAAAGGCTCCACCGTTACGGTGTCCCCCGCCGGATTGGCGGCCTATATCGACGCCCTCCGCCAGTCCATCCTGGTGTACGATCTTCGCACCGGCCGGGTCGTGGGCGAAGTCCAGAATATCACGCCCCCAGGCAGGGTCCGCCTCTCGCCCGACGGCCTCGCCGTCGCCTATTTGTCCCCCGCCGGCGTGCAACTCTTCGAAATCCGCACCGGCCGGCAGAGCGCAGAACTCAAGCTCGATCGCGAAGCGGCCAAAGAGCTCCTGTTCCTGCCCGACGGCAAACAGGCCGTCTTGGAAACCAAGTCGGGCGCCCGACTGCTGGACCTGGCGTCCATGAAAACCCTCCGGCAGTTTACCCAGGAAGAAAGCTCCTCTCGCGCCCTTTCGCCCGGCGGCAACTGGCTGGCGCTCGCATCCTCCAATGCTCCCCCCAAGGTCTCAATCTTCAACACCTCCACCGGCGAAGCGCTCCCACCCTTCTCGGGCAACTATCTTGCTGGCTTCCTCTCCGAAACCAGGCTGCTTTATAAGGACCAGATGGCCGCTGTCTTTGATATTGAAACACGCCGAGGGCAGCGACTCCCCGTGGAGGCCTCAGGCATCCCCAATGTCTCCTCGGCTTGCGTCGTCGAACCATCGTCGGGCCTGGTCGCCACCAATTACCCCGAAGGCAAGGTCACGATCTTTGATCTTAAATCTCGCGGCAGCACCGCATTCTCGATTGACGCCACACATCCCTACCTGCACTGGCTCGACCAGGGAGCCGCGCTCATCGTCGAGGCGGGTAACGAGGTGTGGTTTTACTCGCCCCCCCGCGGCCAATCGGGTTCCCAGCCCGCCCCGCCCACCGTCGCCCGCACCGAACCGGGCACGCCAGACGCGCTGGGCACATCAAGCAACCCCAACCCGGCAACCCCCTGGCCCGCCTTGCCGGCTGCCGAACCAGGCGTGAACGCCCTCAATGGCGAGTGGGTGAAGTACGGCGCCCTCACTCCCAAAAAGCGTTCCCCCGTGACCGTCTCCCCCAGCGGACTGGCCGTTTACATCGATGACGAGCGCCGGGCGATCCTGGTTCATGACCTGCACTCGGGTAAACGCCATGGCGAAGTCCCCGTTACGGTCACCACCGGCGCGGGGCAAGTTTCTCCCGATGGCAAGCTGCTGACGCATTTTCACGGCGGTGACCTCGATCTGTACCTTGTGGCCACGCGGCAGCGCATCGGCCAATGGAGGCAAGACGGGCTCTCGTTCCGGGGGCTCTCCTTCCTGCCCGACAGCCAGCACGTGCTGGTGGCGACAACCGTCGGCGTGCGGCTGCTGAGCTTGCCAGGCCTGGAAACGGTTCGCGAGTTTTCCCAACAAGAATCGTCGCACCTGCTCTCCCCCGATGGCAAATGGGTCGCCTTCCGGCAACTGCTGGCAGTCAAGCCCACCCCCATTTCCATCGCCAATACGGCCACCGGCGAAGTCCTCACCACGCTTCCCGCAGGCGAGATTGTCGGATTCCTCTCCAGCACCCAACTGCTGTACCGAGGCCAGGAGCTGGCCATTTTCGATCTCGAAACGCGCCGATCCACTCCCGTCAACGCGGCAGGTTTGCCCACGCAGGGCAGGCAGTTCGCCGTGGAGCCAACCAGCGGTTTCGTGGCAACGGCTTTCCCCCAGGGACAGGTCACCGTGTTCGATCTCAAAACGCGCCAGAGCAGTTCGTTCGTCGTCGGTCCGAGCAACGGCGGTCTCCATTGGATCGGCAACGGCGCGGGGCTGTTGCTCGACGGTTACCGCGACGTGAATTTCTACGCTCCTGTCCGCCAAAAATCTGCCCCGCCCGCGGTGGCCCAAGCCAACCCCAGCGGTTCGACCCGCCCCACCCGTCCCATTCCCGCTGGCCCCACCCGTCCCGGTGAACCCCGTCCCGGTGAACCGCGCCCAACCGGCCGGCCGCTGCCACCCCCCCTCGCTCCCCGGCCCGAAGACCGACCAACCCGTGAAGACTTTGCCAGCAACTGGCCTGGCCTCCCCATCCCCACCCAGGGCGCCAGCGACTCGCCTGACCAGTGGAAGCGTTACGGCGTCATGCACAGCTCACCCACCTCTGGCCTGTCGCTCTCCGCCGCCGGCCTGGTGGCCCATGTTCGAGCGGGAGCGATCGTGGTGGCCAACTTCCGCACTGGCGAAGTGATCCGCGAAATCCCCAGCCAGCCTTTGTCCCGCTTTGCCCTATCGGCCGACGGCGCCTCGTTGGCCAGCGTGCAACACGACCAGTTGTCGCTGCACGACATCCCCTCCGGCAAACAGCGCAAACAAGTCCAGTTGCCGCTGGAAGAACAAGCCACCGTGGGCAGCATCCAGTTCTTGCCGGGCGGCAAGCAGTTGTTGCTGACCTGCGAGCAAATGGTGCTGCAACTGGATGGGGACAGCTTGCAACTGGTTCGCAAGTACAACGTGGGCCAACGCCTCAACGAGTCTGCGGTCGCCGTCTCGCCCGCCGGCAAATACCTGGCGGCTTGGGATCGCAATGCCAAAGCCACCGAACAGCTCAGAATTTTCGACCTCGCCACCGGCAATCTGCTCCACGCCACGCAAGGGGGAGAACTTCGCGGCTTCCTTAACGACACCCAGTTGCTGCTGGGCCGGTATCCGCTGGAGCTATACGATTTGCCATCGCAAAAGCAGACCATGGTCGCCGACCAAGGGGCGCCCATTCCCTTGGGAAATTACGCGGCGATCGATTTCGAGCGTCAACGCCTGGCCAGCCAGGTTCGTCCCGATCTGATCTGCTTTTGGGATTTCGCCACCTCCCAGCGAATCGATCTCCAGGCGCACATGCCGCTGGGCAAGCTTTACCTCTTCCCAGGCGCCCCGGCCATGGCCGTGCAAACGTCCAGCGCTCTCTACTTCTTTGCCCCGCCCGGCGCCGCGCCAGAACCGCCCGCCAAGCCGCCGCAGGTGGCCAGCACCGACCCCGCGCCAGCGCCAACGATTCCAGGCGTTCCTCCCGGGGTGAAGCTCCGCCCAGGTTCGGGCGTTACCTGGCGAACCGAACCCCTGAGCTCGTTGCCGCCGCTCGATGCCTGGCCCCAGTTGCCCTCTCCGCACGTCAACGCCGACCGGTCCCGACCCAATTGGCAAGACTATGCCACGCTCAGGGCCTCCATCGATTCGAACCTGGCCGTTTCTCCGGCGGAGTTGTTGGCCTACGTGAATGGCACGCGCCGCTCCTTGGTGATCGTTGATTACCGCACGGGCGACATCATCAATGAGATTGATCTCCCCCTGCCTCATGGTCGGGTGCAACTCTCCACCAATGGGGAAACGGTGATTTGGGCTTTCCTCGATACCGTAACTGCTTTTGAAGTTCGCTCAGGCAAGCAAATCCAGCAAACCAAGCTGGAGGGCGCTAAGATCCGTGATATTGCCATGCTGCCCGAAAAGCAGGGCCTGGTCGTCGTCACGGAAGAAGACGTGCGCATGTTGACCATGCCCGACCTCAAAGCCAAACATACCTTCGCCACGGTAGATGCCAAGACGTGGGGCGTGTCCCCCTCAGGCAAGTTTCTGGCCATCGACAGAAAACCGCAGCCCAATCGGCTCGGGGGAATTCGGCTTTACGAAACCGCGACCGGCCTCCATGTGAACACGCTGGGCGGCGGAAGCATCCTCTGCGTTGTCAGCGACAAGTTCTTGATCTCGGGCGGAGTGCCTTTCGACGCCATCAACTTAAGCACCGGAGAATCCTCGCCTCTCTATGGGGCCGATGGCTGGGGAGTCCACCTGCAGGGCCTACATTACTTCGATGCCGACTCAGGGCTGTTCGTGGCCTGTGTTCCAGGCGGCGTTAGCAGTCTGCACTTGCCCACCATGCAGCAAGCCAGCTCGGCCGGTCCCATCGGTGCTGGTCAGCCCGTCATCTTCCCCGGCGGAGACGGATTGGCGGTTCTGGCAGGCAACTCGGTGCTGCTATTCAGCCCTGGCCCTGCCTTGCCACCCCGTCGCACTTCGGGCGTCGTGCCCTCCAGATAAAGAACGTGGGTTTGGCGGCCCGCCTGCGATCAAAACCCCGCGGCGGCCGCGGAAACCAGGCCTGCGCCACCAGCAGGGACAGGGTGCCTGCGCAGTCAGGGACAGGGTGCCTGCGCAGTTGGTCTCGGCTCAGGAATACCGTGAAAAAAATCGGCCGCCCGACAAACCGGCGCGCCTCCAGGCTGCCGCTTCACGACCGAACAAGCAGGCCGGTGCGAAGAGGGAAGGCCACAATTGTGGGGCCAAAATGGCCGTTTATTGTGTCAGCGCCGTATTCACCGCGTCCAGCAACTTTTCCATGGCAAAGGGCTTGCGAATATAAGCCACCGCCCCCAGAAGTTCAGCGTATTGTTCGTGGCGCTTGCCTTCGTTGGCGGTAATCATAATCATGGGAGGAGGCGTGGTCGGGCTGCGTTGCAGCTTTTCCATTACGAGAAACCCGCTCCGCTTGGGCATCATCATGTCCAAGATGATCAAGTCCGGTCGTTCCGACTCGGCCTTGGTCAGAGCTTCGTTCCCGTCATGGGCGACGACCACCTCATAACCCCGAGATTCGAGGGCGATCCGCACGCTGGTCAGAATTTCCTGGTCGTCGTCCACTACCAGGATTCGTTTGGTCTGGTTGCTCGTTGTCATCGTACCGCCAGTTGTCATCGTACCGCCAGTTGCCGAGATACACTCCCCATCCACACGATCCATTCCTGCAACATCTACCCTTAACGAGTTTTGCTACTTTTTTCAAGCGAGTGACTGCCAGAGATCGAATGATTGTGCGCGAGACCACGGCCAGGTTCGGCCCCCTCTTGCGGCTGCCACCAGCCGCCTGCCCTGCGCCATTTAACCCGCAAGGCCGGCCATGTTTCCACCAAATGCTCCACCCCAGGCACAAATTCCATCGGCCGGCCGGCCGTCGCTAACCGAAACAAATTTGGAGCGGGACCAAGGAAAACGGCATCCCGCGCTCGACCCCCCCTAGGAGTTCCTGGCATGCGCCCACGGACGGGCTGACATCCGGCCCCCCGTCAACGCATTTATGAACATCAACACCGAACTCGTGATCACTGGGCTAGGAGTCGTTTCTCCGCTGGGGGTAGGCGTGGAATCATTCTGGGATGCCCTCGCCGCTGGCCGGAGCGGCGTGCGCCTCTGGCCCGAGTTCGATCGCGACGACGTGCCGGTGCACATTTATGCCCCGGTGCAAGGCTTCGACCCCAAGCTGTTCGTCCGCCCCCGCAAAAGCATCAAGGTCATGTCCTACGCCGTGCAAATGGGCGTGGCCGCGGGCGTTCTGGCCGGCGAGCAGGCAGGCCACCCCAACGGCGGCTTCGACCCCGAACGCCTCGGCGTGACCTACGGCGTGGACCTGATCCACAGTGAGTTGGAAGAGGTCGCCTCGCCCTACGCCGCCACCCTGGTCGAAGGCAAGTTCGATCAAACGCGCTGGACCAGCCACGCCATGCCAGAGATGTACCCTCTCTGGATGCTCAAGTATCTCCCCAACATGCCGGCCTGCCACGCCGGCATTGCCCACGATGCCCGCGGCCCGTGCAATACCATCACGCTCGGCGAAGCCTCGAGCCTGGTCGCCCTGGCCGAAGCCGCCCGCACCATCCAGGCCGGGCGTGCCGACGCCATGCTGGTCGGGGGGGCGCTGTCCCGCATCCACGCCTGGTGGGCTCTCCGCTGCATGAGCAGTCAGCAATCGCCCGAACACAAGCACCCCGAACATGCCTCGCGCCCCTTCGACCTTCGCCGCGATGGCCTGGTGAACGGGGAAGGGGCGGCCGCCCTGATGCTCGAAAGCCGCCAGCACGCCGAAGCCCGCGGCGCGAACATCCTGGCCCGCCTGGTCGGTTGGGGGAACGCCTTCGAACCCGCCCCCGTCGGCGGTCGCCGCGCCGGCAGCGGCGTGGCAACCTCCATTCGCCAGGCCCTCCGCTCCGCCAACATGTCGCCCGCCGACCTCGGCCACGTCAACGCCCACGGCATGAGCACCACCGTGGACGACATCGTGGAAGCCCAGGGCATCCAGCAAGTGCTCGGTGATATTCCGGTGGTCGCCTACAAGAGCTACTTCGGCAACCTCGGCAGCGGCGGCGGCATGGTGGAACTGATCGCCAGCATCCTCAGCTTCGAAAAAGGCGAATTGCCACCCACGCTCAACTACGAAGAACCCGACCCCCAATGCCCCGTGAACGTGATCCACGACGAGCCGGCCAAAAACCTCAAGCCCGCCTTCATCAAGCTCAGCCAGTCCCCCACAGGGCAGGCGGCTTCGGCAATCATCGCGGCGCCGTAAAGCGGTGGCTACTCCTGCTAAATAATGAAAGGCTATCCGGCGGTGTCGCTGTCGCTCGGGCCGCCGGCTACAAGCTGAAACCCCATTCGGGGTTAAATTCGTATAAGTTCGTCCGCTCTCTCTCAGTGCCAACAAGAGAATTCACCTGAGCCTTTACTGCCGCCTCATCATCCGCGGCCAGATCGGCCTCAATCTCTTCGATGTGATCGTAGGCATACGCCAAAGCGTCATGGACATCCGAAGGTCGTAGCGACGCATACTGTTGCGTGATTTCCTCGATGCTCATGCCCTGTCGATAACAGACCAGAATGGCGGCGACCCGCACGCGGGTGCCTGCCACGATCGCTTGGCCTCCGCAGCGGGCAGGGTCTTTTTCAATATTTCGATAGTCCAGCTTGGGCATGAATGAATCCCGCTGTTGATTGGGCAAACCGATGTCACCGAAAGCTCAATTCTACGGTCGCCAGCACCACAAGACCAACAAGTGATCTTGCGGGAGTTGCCGAGACGCCCTCTTGTTGAACAGTGAACGACTACGCCGCCTTTTGCGCCGCCGGCTTGTTTTTCTTCTTCGTCCGACGGTCTTTCCAGCGGCGGTGCAGCCACCAGTATTGTTCGGGGGCGGTCATGATGCCCTCTTCGAAACGGTGGTTGTACCACTGCGTGAGCTGGCGGATGCTGCCGACCTCCTCGCCGGTGGTCCGCGGGTCGGCCACCCCGTGCAAAAAGAACGTGAAGTGCAGCGGCTTGTCGGTGCGGCGGATGAAGCCCACCACGAGCGGGGCGTCGTAGTCCAGGGCAAACAGGGCAATCGCCTTATGGCTCGAAGCCGGGCGGCCAAAGTATTCCACCCAGCACCCCTTTTGGCCCGCATACTGATCGGCCAAAAAGCTCACCGTGCCGCCGCTGGCCAAGATATCCAAGATGCGGTCGTAATCGCCCTGCTTGGCCAAAATGCCCTGCCCGGTGGCATTTCGCAGCTTGTGCACAAACCGGTCCAGGTAAGGGTTATCGAGCGTGCGGGCCACCGCTTGAATGGGGTAGCCGAACAGGCCGAGCACGTAGCCCGCCAGTTCAAAGTTGCCAAAGTGGGCGGTCACCAGCAGCAGCGGCCGGTCTTGCAAGAACAGTTCCACCACCTGCTTCTGCCCATCCACGTGCACGAAGTCGCGCCAGTTGGTGCCGTGAATCTTGCAACGGGCGTGGGCCACCTCGGCCCCAAACAGGAACAGGTGCGTCCACATGTCCCGAGCCAGCTTCCGCCGCTCGCGCTCCGAAAGCCGGGGAAACGCATGCCGCAAATTATCGTGCACCACGGCGTTGCGCACCCGCAGCACGTCGGCCGCGAGCACTGCCAGCACCCGCGAAATCGTGGCGCAGACCGATATTGGAATCGCCTGGGCCGCGCAGAACAAACTGCGCACCACCAGGTAGCCTAAAAACTGTGCGAATCTTTGCACGGACCATCACTCGCAAATGCGGCTGTGAAATCATGGCAGTCGAACGGCGGCTCCACCTGCGGCCGGCCATTGTGAAACGGATGCTAGAACGAGGAAAGACCGGTTTCGGTAGGGTATCGCACCCCGTGCGTACCTTCCGGGTGGCTGATCGCCCAACCGCGGCAGTTGCGCGCGCCCCGGACATGCTGCTGTCGCTAGCGTTCTCACCCAGCGCCAGCACATTCCCTTGTCGATGGCATTCGCTCGCTATCGCAAGCTACAGACTAAGGGGCAAATCCGCTTGACAAACCGCTTGAATTCGTCAGAATCCCTCCGCCTCGCACGTAGATTTTGCCTTCCACAGGACGTGGTTCGCAGGAGTTCTCGGCGAGGTATGAGCATCCCACGCGCTTGCGTGATAGCCGCCGGTCAGCAGCGACCCGGCTCTCCCGCTTGCCGCTGGCGAAGAGGTCTGTCCCCTGAAGCCGTGTTGCCAACGGCCCCTCCCAGACCTCGCTGCCAGAACCACATTCCACCCGCTGCATCCCTAGCGAACGGCAAGGAGGCCGGACGCCCATGACCCACTCGCAAGAGTCGCAAGCAGGCTTTCGTCTTGGCGATCTGCTCCCCGAAGCTCGGCTGATCAATGCCGACCAGGTGCGGGTCGTTTCCTGCTCCTCCGATAGTCGCAGTTGCCAGCCCGGCGACCTGTTCGTGGCCCTCCCCGGCCAATCGCGCGACGGCCACGACTACATCGCCGACGCGATCGCTCGCGGCGCCTCGGCCATCATTACCGAGCGTCCGCTGCCCGACCTCCGCGTGCCGGTCTGCGTGGTGCCCAATTGCCGCGAAGCCCTGGGCCGCATTTGCCAGGCCCTGGCGGGTCATCCCAGCCGCCGCCTCAAGGTGATTGGCGTGACCGGCACCAATGGCAAGACCACCACCAGTTACCTGATTGCCGGCGTGCTGGCCGCGGGCGGTTTTCCCACCGGCGTGATCGGCACGCTGGGCTACAGCGACGGCGTGCAAACCGAGCCCGCTCCGCTCACCACGCCCACCGCCCCCGTGCTGGCCCGCTGGCTGGAACGCATTTCGCAGGCCAACTGCTCGCACGCGGTGATGGAAGTCTCGAGCCATGCCCTGGCCCAATCGCGGGTGGCTGGCATCGAGTTCGACGCGGCCTGTGTCACCAACGTCCGCCACGATCATCTCGATTACCACGGCTCCTACGAAAACTACCTGGCCGCCAAGGCTCGCATCTTCGATCACCTGCTGCCCGAAGGCGTGGCCGTGATCAATGCCGACGACGCCGGCGCCTCCGAAATGCTCAACCATTTGCAGCATCCCACGCTGACCATCGGCGTGAACAGCCCGGCCGAAATCAGCGCGGAGATCGTCGAGCAGTCGATCAGCGATCAAACCTTCTTGTTGACCGCTGGCAGCGAAACCATGCCGGTTCGCACCACCTTGCTCGGCGCCCACAATGTTTACAACTGCCTCGCGGCGGCCGCGGTGGGCTTTGCCTATGGGCTGGACATCATGACCGTGGTCCGCGGCCTGGAATCGGTCGGCACCATTTCCGGCCGGCTCGAACGGATCGAGTGCGGTCAGCCGTTCGGCGTGTTTGTCGACTACGCCCACACGCCCGACGCCTTGGAAGAAGTGCTCGGCACGCTCCGCCCCCTGACCAAGGGCCGCCTGATTTGCGTGTTCGGGGCGGGCGGGGACCGCGATCGCTCCAAGCGCCCTTGGATGGGCCGGGCCGTCGACCGCCTCGCCAATCTGGCGATCATCACCAACGATAACCCCCGTACCGAAGACCCCGTGGAAATCGCCGCCGATCTCGTCACCGGCTTCCGCAGCCCGGCCCGGGCGACCACCATCCTCGACCGCCGACAGGCCATCGAGTGGGCACTCCAGCAGGCGGCGCCGGGCGATACCGTGCTCATCGCCGGCAAGGGCCACGAAACCACTCAGACCATCGGCACGGAAGAATTTGCCTTCGACGATCGCGAAGTGGCGCGAACGGCCCTGTACCAAGGTGTCCCCGCCAGCCCTCGCTATCGCGGAGCTGCCTGAGCCATGTCGATGCCGCTTTTAACCTTGCTGCAGGCAACCGGCGGAACGCTACGGTTGGCCACCGATACCCTGACCGCCGGAACTCCCCAGGGCGGGCAAGCTGGCTTATCGCTGGCCAGCGGTCGCCTCCGCGCCCCCGGCAACACCGCGATCGATAGTCGGAAGGTACAGCCGGGCGACCTGTTTTGGGCTCTGCCCGGCCAATCCCGGCATGGCGCCGAGTACATCGACCAGGCCTTCGCCCGCGGCGCCGCGGGCGTGGTGACCGAGCGGCCCTCCACGGCATCGCCGTTCATCGTGCCGCCAGGTCGCTGGCTGATCGAGGTGGATGACGCCGCCGCTGCCCTGCATCGCACGGCGGCCTGGCAACGAAGCCGCTACCAGGGCAAGGTGGTCGCCGTGACCGGTAGCGTGGGCAAGACCACCACCCGCGAGTTGATCCGCACGGTGCTCGCCTCACAAGGCAGCACCCTGGCGAGCCCGGGCAATTACAACAATCAGCTGGGACTACCCCTCAGCATGCTCGGCCTTCAGCCGGAGCACGCCCATGCCGTCTTCGAATTGGGGGCCAGTGGGCCCGGCGAAATCGCTCAATTGGCCAGGCTCTGCCAACCTCATTGGGCTGTGATTACCTCGCTGGCCGACGCCCACCTGGCTGGCTTTGGCTCCCCCTCCGGTGTCACGGTCGCCAAGACCGAGCTGGTGCACGCGCTGCCTGCGAATGGCTGCCTGGTGCTCAATGGCGACGATCCTCGCCTGCGCCGCTGGGCTCAACAATCCAAGTCGCTACCCCAACTCCAAGCGGATCGAGTTTGCTGGGTGGGACGCGGCGGCGAGTGCGACCTTCGTGCCGAGCACGTGGCCTACCGCCACGGCCAACTGAGTTTTCGCGTGCAAGATACGCCCTTCACCATTCCGGTCGCCGGGCGGCATTTTCTGGTGAATGCCCTGGCTGCCATCGCCGTGGGGCTTCGCTCGGGGCTAACGCTGCCGCAAGCTGCCGCTGCGTTGTCCCAGTTTGCCGCTCCGCCGCTCCGTTGCCAGATCGAGCCGTGCCACGGCCTGACGGTTATCAACGACACTTACAACGCCTGTCCCGCTTCGATGCACGCCGCCCTGCAATTGCTGCGCGACACGGCTACCTCGGGCCGCAGGATCGCGCTGTGCGGCGATATGCTCGAACTGGGCGAACAGGCTGAGACCTTCCACCGGCAACTGGGCCAGAGCCTGCTCAGCACGGCCGGCGTGGATGCCCTGTTTGTGTGCGGAAGCTGGTCGACCACCGTGGCGGCGGCTGCCCGCGAGGCTGGCTTGCGTGCCAAGGGGGTCTTCGTGGCTCCCACGGCCGCTGAGCTGACGCCGCAATTGGCGGCCTTTTTGCGGCCTGGCGATACGCTGCTGGCAAAAGCATCGCGCGCGCTGGCGTTGGATGCGGCCCTCAAGAATCTTGAAAAACTTCTCTCGCAAACCGTAAAACGACATTCTCTTGCCGCTGAAACTTTGCTATTCAGTCTCCCCGTCACGGGGATGAAAAACAGGCCCGCGACACTGAGAGTTTGAAACGAAGCACACGAGTCTGAATCCGCAAGACACATCCATCGCAGTCGCGACCCGGCCACTCAGACTCGCCGCAAAGTTAGCTCGAATCCGAACGCCATTCGGTGTTCGGCCATTCAAGAAAAACCGTCAGAAAATTTAGAGGCGAACACGCTGTCTGCCACTGCGGCTCGCGCCGTTGGCATGCCGCCAAGGGTCAAATAACGTCCCCATATTTCCGTCATCCCCGCGAAGAGCCTGCCCTCGTGAAAACGGGGGCGGGGATCCAGCGCACGGAAATGGACTCCAGAACTCAAACCATAGTCGAACAAGGAACCATACGATTTCTCTCGCCCGCACCGTGAGAAATCAACCATATATTTTGCGGAAGCTCTACCGAATGTGGTCCGATTTGCGGGAGTCTGGCCACTACCCTCCCTCCTGGGTAGGAGCATCGAGCTTGTTGAAGCGCGGTTACTGGGTCAATCGCCTCGACAAGTGCTTCACGGTGGAGCTTCAGGACTGGGTGCCGGAGCGGCGTCAACCGCCGCTCCGGCTTCCCAGGGATATTTAGTCGCCTTTCGCGGAGCGAAAGCCGACGTCATTCTTCCTCGCCGTCGAACCGACCGAACCCCCCCCATGATTCTTTGGTTCTTCGAGGCCTACACTTCCTCGCTGGGCAAGACCACCCATCGAGCCTCGCTCGCCGGCCTGGTGAGCTTTGTGCTGGCCCTGCTGCTGGGTCCGGCGGTGATTCGCTGGCTGCAAGCCCGCTTTCGCGAACCGATCAAAAGCGATTCGGCCGTGGTCGCCGATCTGCATAAGAGCAAGCAATGGACGCCCACCATGGGCGGCCTGTTCATTGTCGCCGGCCTGGTGGCAGGCGTGCTCATTTTTGGCGACCTGACCAACATCTATATGCTGGTGGCGCTGCTGCTGGCCTTAGGCCTGGCCGCCGTGGGGGCGATTGACGATCTCACCAAACTCCGCGGCGACAAAAACGGCATCTCGCCCCAGGCCAAGCTCTGCGGACAAACGGCCGTGGCGTTGGTCGCCGCCTTGCTCATTTATCAGCACCAGGCCAGCATCGAGGGGGGACTCGATCTGACACTTCCCCTGCTGGGAATCCAATTCGACCTCGGCCCGTGGTTTATTCCCTTGGCCGTGCTGGTGATGGTTGGCAGTTCCAACGCGGTGAACCTGACCGATGGCCTCGATGGCCTGGCGGGCGGTTGCCTGATCTGTGCCCTCGCGGCGCTGGGTATCGTGGCCTATGGCTGCGGGCATGCCGAGTTGGCCGCCTATTTGAATTTGCCGCGGTTGCCCGGCGCGCAAGAAGTGCTGGTGCTGGTGGCGGCCATGCTGGGCGGCGTGCTGGGCTTCCTGTGGTTCAACTGCCACCCCGCCCAGGTTTTCATGGGCGATACCGGCTCGCTCCCCCTCGGAGGCTTGCTGGGCCTGGTCGCCGTGGCCACGCGGCAAGAACTGCTGCTATTGGTCGTGGGGGCCGTGTTCGTGGCCGAAGCCGCCAGCGTGGTGCTGCAAGTCGGCAGCTACAAGCTCCGCCGCAAACGGGTGCTGCTGTGCGCGCCGCTGCATCATCACTTCCAATTCAAAGGCTGGCCCGAGAATAAGATCGTGGTGCGATTCTGGATTGCCTCGGCGCTGTCGGCCGTGCTGGGATTGGCCATGATCAAATGGACGGCCACCGAACCGGAAGTTCCCGGTTCCAACCTCGCCATTCAGCAGGTTCAGCTGAAGTCGCAAGCGCTGCCGGCCTGCGGGCCGGATTGCCTGTTCGATTAATGGGCGAACGATTTCATCCCGGCAGGGACTTGCACCCTTCTGATCAAACGCCGTCACAGGCGCACTGGCACGGGCGTCCTCGCCCGTGAATGGGCGCCGCCCCCCAATCACAGCCCGACCAACAACAAACTCTTGGCGGAGGGCGGCGAAGCCGCAACACATACCAAGCGTCAATCCCGCAAGTAAAACACTTTGTCGGCGGGGATCGGCCCAAGCTCTGTTTGGTTGGGGCCGGCCCATTGCATGGTGCAATTGTTTCGCGCGTTGTACATGCCCACAATTTGGATCGGATAGAGCCCTTTCTCCAGCGTGATGTACTGTCGTTTGGTTTCTCCATCGCGCAGAGGGCACAGTAATTTGCCATCGATATAGAAGCCGGCCCGATCGTAAAAGGAATTCATGCAAAAAGTATGCTCGCCCGGTTCATCAATCAGAAAATAGCCGGTGGCCACAAAATTGGCTTCGCCTTTCCACTTATAGGTCAGCACCGAAGGAATCACCGCCGCGCTGCCCATCGGCGTTCCCAAGTCTTCCGGAGCCACCCACACACTACGATCGGCGTCGTCTTGCGAGGCGTGCCGAGGATAGAGTTGCCCCACAAGGCCCGGATAATACTTCTTGCCGTCCGCTCCCAGCAGGTATCGCCCCTGGCGACCGGTGATCAGCCGCGGCTGCTCGACGGTTTTTTCACCCGCGGAACGACTGGCAGCGGGTTCCGTTTTTGTCGACGCAACCGTGCTGGCGATGGTCGCCGGCTCGCTGCCCACGCCGGTTAGCACGTTCCGAGCCACCGGGCCTTCGTACTCTTTTAGTTTGAGATTCACCTGAATCTTTACCAGGCCGGTCAGTTGCGGCACGGCTTCGCTGTAGAGTCCGTAGGCCCACTCTTTCATGCCCGGTCGCTGTAGCTCGGGCAGTTCGTTTTCGGCCGCCAGCCATCGACGCGCCAGGTCGCACTGCGCTTCGGCCGTTGGGGGAAGTTCGAATGAGCCGGCCGCCAACTCGGCCAGCTTGGGATTGGCGGCCTGTCGCAGCAACCCCAACCCGGCCTTCCATTGACGCAGATCAAAGGCCAGGTGGAGCCCGAGCACCTGCTTCGCATCGGCGTCGGCCGGGTTAGCTTTCAGCCCGGCGATGGCCTGTTGCACGCGCTGCTGTTGCCGCGCCGCGGCTTCGACTTGCTCACGCAACTCTTGGGTCTCGCGCGAGGCCGCAAAATCTCGCGCGTCGCGGTAAGCGTTCTCGGCCAGGCCAAGCATCGAGGCAGCCACGTTCAAGTCGCGCGCCGCTTGGGCTTGCTGGGCCACCTTCACCGCGGCCGCCGCCACCGCCCGTCGGGCTGTTGAGAACTTGGCGTTTTGCAGCGATTGCCGCACGATGTAAGCCCGCACCTGCTGTGGATCGAGGACGTAGCCCGCGATCAATTCCTCCCCAATTTGCAGGCCCAGATCGACCGCGGCCGCGCTGGTTGCCATCGCTTGCGCTTCCAACAACAACGCATATCGCGACGTGGCGTCATTCATCACCCGCTGGGCCTGCGCGAGCAACTCTTGAGCCAGGCCCTGTTGTTGTGAAGCCTGCGTGGCGGCCGCAATCTGGTCGGCAAAGATCTTGCGAGTTAGCCCCCGAGCTTCGGCAACCGCCGCCGCATCCGGAAGAACGGCACGGCCGGCGAGAACCGTTTGGGGCTGGGCGAGCCGGGCTTCCAAGTAGCCGATCGGATGATCCAGCGCGCTGGGCAGGGGAGGTTCCTGCGCCCGACTGTCGTTCGCCAGGCAACAAGCCATCAGCCCGCAACCTGCCACGGCAAGCAACACCCCGGTCGAAAAAGGTCTACCCAACATGATCTGTCTCCAAAGTGGAGTCGGTGAACTGGGGAGAATGCAGGCTGGCGGCATAACAAGCCACGACTGCGGCAGTTGCCAACCCATGTGCCTCGCCGCCAGTCTAGAACGAGCCGGCCTTCCCTGTCAAAAAACGGCGACGGTGGCCGCGATTAAATTCGCCCACCGCCGGAGAACGCCCGCCTAAAGCGAACCGGCTCACACCGTTTCCGGCGGTTCAAAGTCAAATTCCCGCCACTTCATCGGCCGCCGGAACGGTTCGATCCGCAGCACGATTTGACCGTTTTGAAACAGCCGCACGGTCCCGTTGCTTTCGCTCACGGCAATCGAAATGGCTTTGGTGACGCGGCTAATCGCGGCTGCCGCCCAATGCCGCGAACCCAGCCCCTTGCTTAACGTAATATCGGTTGCCGGGGCATCCACGTACCGGCAGGCGGCCAACACCGTGGCATCGGCCGAAACAATAAAAGCCCCATCCATTTGGGCAATTTCTTTAATGCCTTCGCGCACGCGGGTGGATCGCAGATTACGCTCTTTGCGGTTGTATCCCTTCACCGGGTCGAAGCCCTGCGAATGGGTAAAGCCCAGCACTTTGCGATGGTCGCCCACCACGAACAAGGTGCCCACCGGCTTGCCTTCACGGCCTTCACGGCCCACTTCCAGCGCCAGGTTCACCACCAACTGCAGCGTGTCGAGCGGCACGCTGGTTTCTAATTGGCGAAGGTCGCGCACCGTGAGCCGGCCCAGGTGCTCGCTCATTTGAATAATGCTCAAACAATCGATCTCGCCCGCCTCAAACCCGCTATAAACCGTGACCACGCGGGCCCCCGGCTCCAGGAATTCGTCGGCCACGGCCTCGAGCAGGGCCTGAGAAAGCTTGTCGTAGAGCGGGCTTTCTTCCATATCAAACACAACGGCCTGCAAGCCCGCTTCCTTCGCGCCCTCCAACTCTTCCTCTTTGTCGGCAGCCACGATCACTTTCACGTCGCCGCTGCGGTTCTTCATTTCCTGCCAGTTGGTGGGGCCATCCAGCGATACGAGCACCGCGCTTGCCTCTTCGGTTTGGGCAATACGAATCGCGGCGTCGAAAATAGTGGCGAACTGACCAGAAAAACGATGCGGCTTCATCCGCGGCCAAAGGGAAAAGGGGAAAGGATCGGAGCAGGGCGGGACGTAGGGAAAATGTACGGGTTTTCATCGCGGCAGGCAACCAGGGGAAACGCAAGGTTTCGGCAATTCTCCCCCGCATTTTCGCGGGCCGCCCCTGACCAGCGCCCGCTTCTCTCGCCAGCGCCCCGCCCCTTACCGCAGCCGGTTCAGGGGAGGTGGCCATGCCAGCTGCCAGGCCAGCCAAGCCAGCCAGGAATTTCGGCCCCGCCAATCCCGGCTCTCTTCGGCCCGGCTAAAAGTCCCAAACAAGTTGGGCCGAATAGGTGAGATCCGAGGGCTTTTTGTTGCCGGGCGTGCTGTCGTAGCGATGAATGCCGCTCAGCCGGATGCTGAGGTGGCCGTTCTGATCGATTTTGGACTCCCAGCCCGCGTCGGTTCGCATGCGGTAGTCCGAGTAATCGCGGAGATCGAAGAAAGCATCGGTCTTGGCCGTTAATTTCTGGCGGTCCCAGAGTTTTTTGGAAAACTCGTAGCCGTACGAGCCTTCCGGCACCCATTGCTTTTCGTCCGGCCCGCCGATTTCTTTCATCACACCCCAGCCGAAGCGAAGTTTGAGCTTGGTTCGATCGTCGCGAAGCAGGTTGTACGACGCACCGGCATCGGTCGTCAGTCGCAGATCGTAGGCGGTAAAGGTATCGTAATCGCCCGATCCATGGATGAAGCTCGACCAGCGGGTTTGGAGAAATACGCGTTCAAAGCGACTATCGAAGAGCATCTGGTCTTCGGTCTGCTTGCCGGTATTCGTGGCCGAATTGTAGTTCCAGTCGAAGGTAAAGGTGGTGACCTTCGTCTCGCGGCGCAGCCTGGCCGCGGCCCTCAAATTGGTCAGTTCGCTATTGCCCGCCGAGCCGTTGAACCCCAATTCAATTCGACCCGACCAGATCTTTTCGGGCGGCTCAAACTCCGGAAGCTTGTCGATGGCCTCCTCCAGCGGCGAGATCTCTTCGATTTCCCAAGATTCGCCTGCTGGGGAATCGAGTGCCTTGCGAAACGGCGATAGCTCCTCCGGCAGCAACTCCAGCGGCGGCTCGACCGATTCGGGCGCCTTTTCGGAAAACGTGTCGATAATGCTCACGGCCAGCTTTTCGGCCAGCGGCACGGCGGGCAAGCGGCGCACATCCGAAAGATGGATTTCGGGGAAATGCAGCGCCGGAAAAACCGGCCCATCGGCCTTCGCGGCCGAGATTGCGAAGGCCAGCAACGAAACAACACCCCCCACCCATGCCAGGCGACTGCCATGTTGGAGAGGTTGAAAGATCCGTTGCATCACCACCTGCCAAGGATTCGGCCGCCTTGCCAATGTGGTGTACGCCGGCGCCGATCCTCAGACGCCGAAACTCAAACATTCATGGGGGTCGTACACAGTTCAGTCAATCGCAGGCGGGGGCGAGGAAAGTAGCAGAAACGCCCACCGACGACAACGGGAAGCAGTTTGCCCGTGATTCTCCAATCGGGATTGACACTATCCGGCCTGCTTCGCTAAAGCTTCTTCCCAGATTCGTCAACACCTCACCCCCGTTATGGTTGTTTTGTGCGAGATGCCCTCAAACGCGTGCGCCCCCGCGTGGTCTGGGATATGGGCGCCAACACCGGCATGTATAGCCGCCTGGCAGCCGAGCATGCTCCCACGGTCGTGGCCATGGATCATGATCTGCTTTGCGTTGATCATCTGCATCGCCATGCCCGCAAGTCGGGCGAGTCGATCGTGGCATTGAATATGGACCTCACCAACCCCAGCCCCGCGCTCGGTTGGGCCCACCGCGAACGAGATTCGCTCATTGGGCGAGGTCCGGCAGATTTATCGCTGGCACTGGCGCTGATTCATCACATTGTGATTGGCAACAACGTGCCGCTGGAAGATTTAGCGGAATACTTCCAGCAGACCAGCCGCAACCTGGTGATCGAATTCGTGCCGCCCGAAGACGTGCAAGTCCGTCGCCTGCTGCGAACCCGCGAAGTCCTGCCCCACCCCTACAGCCAGGCCGAGTTCGAACAGGCCTTCGCCCGCCACTTCGACCTGGAAAGCAAGACCGAAGTCACCGGCGGCGACGCCACGGGGCGAGTGCTGTACTTGCTTCGTCGCAAGGCGGCCTGAGGGGGAATGCCTGTGAAATTCGCATACGACGACCGCGGGTTTGTCTAATAGTCCATCATGAACCGCAATCCCATTCCCACGAAATGGCCGCTGGTGTAACCGCCGATGGGGGCGTGTTGGTCGATTTGACCGTAGACAACGTTGAACAGCACTTTGGAATACGGCGTCCAGTACCAGTTCAAAGCGCAGGCCGTGTTGTGCTCCAAGCCGCCGTGGATAGCTCGGTCGGTGAGGTCCACATAGGACCAGCGGGCCGCAATCTGCCAGGCACCCCATCCGCCGCCAACGCCGCCCAGCAGACGGTTCACCAGAAAGAAGTCCTCGAACGGCTTCACTCGGTCCAAACGACCGGTCTGGCGATCCCAAGGTTCATGCTCGCCGGTTAAAAAATAAGACGCTTGAACATAGGCCCCATGGAAGAACAGGCTGGAATCCCCGCGGCGATCGACCCAAGTATCGAGGTATTCGCCGACAAACTGCCAGGGACCCAGGTTCAAGGCACATTCGCAGCCCATCGTGTCGAACCCCGTCGTGTTGCTGATAATGCCGGTATCGACCCACCGGTTGGTCGTTCGCAGTTCGGGCCGGGCACGGAAACGGGCTTCATTCACGTTCGAGGCAGGCGGGCCGCCGTCAGGATCGGTGCCGGCGTACATGTTCGACAGGCCCAAGTGTAGATAGCCTCGTCCGCCGGAACATTCGTCGTACCAAGGAGTGCCCGAAACCCGAGAATTGAAGCTCCACTGCAGCGAGTCGCCTAAGTAGCGTCCGGTCTGCTGGATGTCCGCCAGTTCGAACAGGCCCACCTGCCAGTTGAAACTGTCGTTGTCGGTATGGCCGTAGGTTTGCACGCCGATCCGGCGAAAATTGGGGTTGAAGGCCAGCACGGGCAGCGGCCGCTCCATGAAGATGACGTGGGAATTGCTGTTCCAGGCATCGAGCCCGAGCGGACGTTTTTGATTGCCGATGAGCGTGGTTTGCAGGAGCGGCAGATCAGTAAATCCCCAGTATGTGTCGCGAAACGTGGGGATGCTGGGATTGCCGAAATCGAGCTCGACGCGGTAGGTGCCGGTTTGAGGAATGTCGCCCTGAACGCCGATGCGGATGCGGCGGAATTGAATGCGGTTCTCGGGGTCGATGCCGGTGAGTGGGTTTTCGAAGTAGCCGATGCCAGGGCTGGCATCGGGGAAGAGCAGGGTTTCCAAGTGTGTTCGCCCAAAGACCGTGACCGTCGGGCGCGAGGACGATTTCTTTTCAGCTTGCTTCGCCAATTGCTCAGCCACGATCTCTTCCACTTCGGCGCGCGACAATCCTGCGGTGGATGAGGCTTCGGTGTCCGTGGACAGGATGTCGAGCGAGTCCGTCAGAGCAGATACCATAATGAAGTCGTCCACGGCCTCCTGGCCTGCGGCGATCGAGCCAGCGGCGATCCACCATAGAAATCCGATGTACCGGAGACCCTGCCGCATCGATACTCCCGAGGGGACAGAACAAGTTCAGGACAAATTGCGAGGCGAACTTTCGCAACGTCGTGGAAGGGTCCGCTTTAGGCTGATGTGGCGAGGCTAGCAAACCACATTGTTCAACCTGGAGATGGTGACGAGGGTGGTTTCAAAACGGCATTGGCCATGTTGCACTTCCAGAGTGATACCAAAGCTGCCAGCAGCGGGCTTAACCGAATCTTCGCAATCGACCTTATCGGTCGCCCTGGCGTCACACACGATTACAAAGCTGTAATCCGGCCGATGAAGGCGTTGCTCAGGCTGACGAGTTACAAGGGCGGTGCCTGGCGAAAGCGTACTCAGTCATCCAAGCGATCCGAAAGGACTTCGCCCGTGCGAGCGTCGATCGTTAACTCGCGCGAAACACCATCGCGCAAGGCTTCGACCTCCCAGTGCGCGCCGTCGAGGTCTATCTCGCGGATGGGATCATAACCTGCCGATTCCAACTTCCGTAGCAACGACACCAGGGGCATCGCCCCCTTCGGAAGAGCATCGTGTGGACCGTCATCGCGGCGGCTAATCACGCGTCCCGATTGCGGATCCAGATGCAACTCGATGGGGCGGCCATCCTGCAGGGCTTCGATCTCCCAAACACCGTCATCGAGCGAAACCTCGGTGATCGACGTATAGGCGGAATCGAGCCCCGCTAGCACCTCCGACAGACTTCGTTGGCCCGCGTATCTGGCGCCAGCCAGCATCGACGCCGTCACCAGCAACACAGGCACTCCCCAGCTCCATACCGATCGATTCATGACAATGCTCCCTGAAATGGGAAATCCAGGCGGTTCACTACCGCCGAAACCAAGAAACACGACACTGCAAACTTACCTGACGCGGATAAAGCCACGATGAGGTGAACCTAAAATCCAATTCAGGACGGTCTTTGCGAGCCAATCGCCAATCGAAATGAGCCACCACCGGCCGCGGCGTTGGTTCCGGTGCATTTGAAGCGAGAGCGAAACGGTCGTTCCGAGCAGATGGACCAATGCGACGCAGCTCGGCGGTTATCAGTTTGCGGCGCTCAGGCGTCAGGTGGGGAGGCAGAGCTTGCGGCTCCGCAAAATCACCATGAGCGCGTCTGCTGCCGCCGATCTAACGGAGCCGTCAGCAGACGTAAGGCCGTCGAGTAGGCCGATACCTGGCCAATACGAACAGAATTCAGCAATCGTATGGTCGGAATGGGAACCAACGCCCTCGCCTCTTCCCTCGTCCTCGTCTGCCGCCCTCGTCCTGAAAATGCTTCGCTTGCCACTCGAAAAGACTTCCTCGCCGAAACCGCGCGCGAACTCGCCTACCGGCTATACTCAATCTGTGAACGGCAAAAGTGGGCCGACGAAGCTCTGGCCTATAATGGCCTGGTGATCGCCTGGCCGGAATTGACAAAACTGGCGCTGGCCGCACGCAGTCGGCAGCCGGCGGAACGGCAATAGACTTTGGATCTGGAAGGAGTGTGAACGTGGCGGAGGAATACGTCAATCGCAAGGACGAACGTTATTTCCTGTATCAGGGTAAAACCCCGTCTGGAAAGCCGAAATACTTTTGTTCCCGTAAGCCGTCGGCTTCGGGCACGCCGGTCGAAGCCATGCCCCCAGGGTATGAATGGCGCGAGAACCCGGAAAACGGGATCGTGTCGGTGCGGAAGGTCCGTGTCAGCCGAATTGCATCCTTTGAACGGGATATGCTGAGCGAGGCCATTCGCGGCCAGGCCGGCCTGAAGACCTTCATTGTCGACGTTTCGGAAGACAGCCTGGTGGCGTACATTCCGGACAGGAACCCAGACCAGGTTGCCCACATATTCGACATGCTAGGGCTCAGGGCCGAACAAATGGCGTCGATGGGGGAATGGACCGCCAAGCACGCGAATTATTCCCCCATGATGCGATTCGTGCTGCATAACGAGGACGTACGGTCGTTCATTGTGGAACGCTGGTGTTTTCGGGGTTCCATCGACCGCTGGATATTCTTGAATGGACCAGCTCCCCTGCGGAAATTAATTGACGAATACGCGCGGCACCTGGGAGACGAGAGCTTTTTCGAACTGATGTGAGGACAACGGATTTTGGATTGGGGAAATCCAAAATCCAAAATCCAAAATCCAAAATCGGAAATTGCCTGATGGATGAACGGGAGTTCAAAGACCGGACGAAGCAAGTTGCCATGCGAATTATTCGCGTGGTTGGAATTGTTGGCGGAGTTGGAATGGGACCGGGTTGGCAAGAAGTGGCATACGATTCGATACCGGCATACAGCAAAACTGGTCCATCCATGAACTGGCTTCCATGCCGAACAGTGGCGTGATGGCCAACCTCAGCTACTTTGGAAATTTGATACGAACGCGAAGGATGCCGTTCTCAAGTTCGGCGGACGCGGCACGCGTAATGAGCCGATCGGCGTGCCGGTGTTGCATGCTGGGCGGGTCTTCATCACCACGGGGGATGAACCCGAACATGGTGAAGGACCAGGGCGCATCTGGTGCATCGACCCCACAAAACGGGGCGACGTGAGCGCGGAACTGGTCGTCCAGGCCGACGATCACAAAACGATCATTCCCTACGACCGCAATCTCACCATCCAGCCCGAGCAGGGCCAGGTGGCCATCCGTAATCCCAACTCCGCGGTGATTTGGAAATATGTCGGCGTCGATCAAAACGCCAATGGCGAACTTGAGCTTCACGAACGGATGCACCGCACGTTCACTCCCGTTGTGATCGACGGCGAGTTGCTATTTGCGAGCGACTTTAGCGGCATCTTGCATTGCCTGGACGTGAAGACCGGCAAGCCGCATTGGACCCACGACGCGCTCGCGGCGATTTGGTCGCCTCCATTCGTGGCGGACGGCAAAGTCTACCTGGCGGATGAAGATGGCGACGTCGCCATCTTTTATGCGAGCGCGGACCCGCATGCCGCCAGCGGCACGTCCAGCAAAGAACCGGCCCCCGTGCCCGCCGAGCCTATGCCCATCGAGCCTGTGCGCGAAATCAACCTGCTGAACAGTTGCTATACGCAGCCAACGGCCTCGAAGGGGGTGCTGTACATCGCGAACAGGTCCCATCTGTTTGCAATCCAAAACGAGCCATGATGCGGCTCGGGGGAAAAGTCTGTCCTCCCATTGCCAGCAAACGCAGCTGAGGGAATGCTCACGGTCCCTTTTTGGCTTTCTTCGTGCTTTGGCGGAGCAGCGCGCGGGCTCGGGAATCGGGTCCAAAGCGTCCATGGAGATCGTAAAGATGCTCAAGCGGATTCAAGCCGCGGCTGTCCTTCGCCAAACAATCCCCGCCGGCCTCCAAAACAAGGCGCAGACAGTCCACGGATTGACCAGCCGCCGCATAATGCAACGGAGACATTCCTTGCTTGTCGACCGCGTGAACATTGGCGCCGTGCTCCAGCAACAATTTCACCAGCCGCGGCCAGGGTGCTTGCGCGGCGCTCATCAGCAAGGTCTTCCCGGCAGCCGTGCGTAGGTCGGCGTCACCTTGGTTCGCCAGATAGTGCTCTATCTTGTCAATCCGACCAAGTTCCACATCGACAAAAATCGGGTCCTTTTCCCGCCAATTAGTCCGCTCGGGTGAAGGACGGAGTTTTTTCAGATACTCCTCAAAGCTGCCAGCCACCAGGTGGATATTCTTTCGAGGGACTTCTTCCAATACGGTGTCCCAAATATAGATTTTGCCGAAAGTGTCGCGGTCAAGCGACAGCAATATCACGTTGTTAAAGCAACTGGCGATGGGAAGCCAGCGCCAAGATAGGATTGCTATTGGGCTTCATCGTTGGCATCAACAACATCAAGTAACAGAACACCGTAACCATGCCCAGTACCCTCTTTCATCCCATCGATGATGGATCCATCCCTGATAGAGCCCGCCACGTTCAGTGAGCATAGCCCACTCGGGTCCGGCCATCTACCGCCCCCATGCGTTCACGCTCGCACCCGTTACGTTCCCACGGCCCGATCGTCCTGGTCCAATCCCAACCGCCGCGGCCTTGGCAAAAATCGCCCGCATTGTGGCAGGCCACGGTCTGCCGTACCATTTCTAGTATCAAATTCACGCCGTGCCTGTTGTCTTCGCTGGCAGATTGCGGTTATCCGCTCAGGGGCCGTCTTGCTTTCCTTTGCTCCTGCCGTTTTGGAGACGTGCGATGAAGATCCCGGTCGTGCGCGGCGTCATAGATCGGCGCATTTTGGTCAACTACCACGTGGACCCGAGCGTGCTGGCGCCGCTCCTGCCCGCCCCCTTTCGGCCCAAGGTCACGCGTGGCGTCGGCATGGTGGGGATTTGCCTGATCCGCCTCAAGCACGTGCGGCCAGCCTGTTTGCCAGCCTGGCTCGGAATTTCGTCCGAGAACGCCGCGCATCGAACGGCCGTGGAGTGGGACGACCATGGCACGGTTCGTGAAGGAGTCTACGTCCGGCGGCGTGACACGAACTCCTGGCTCAACTCCTTGGCTGGCGGTCGGCTCTTCCCAGGCATTCACCACCACGCCCGGTTCACCACCCAAGAGTCGGCGGATCGCTTTGAAGTCGGTCTTGCGAGTGATGATGGTGTCACCAGCATGTCGGTGCGCGGCCATCGTGCCGACCAGTTGCCGGCCTCCTCGGTGTTCTCCTCGCTCGAAGAGAGCTCGACGTTCTTCCAAGCAGGCTCTCTGGGCTATTCAGCGACCCCCGATCCCTCGCGGTTCCAGGGCTTGGAGCTTCGCTGTTTCAACTGGCGCGTTGAGCCGCTGGAGGTCGAGCAAGTCCGCTCCTGTTTCTTCGACGATGGGTCGCTATTCCCACAGGGTTCGATCGAGTTCGATTGTGCCTTGCTGATGCGCGGCATCGAGCATGAGTGGCACGGCCAGGCCGATCTGCATTGCGCGCAGGGGGTCCGGCCGCACCAGGTTTTGCAGTAGCCCAGGCCGCCCCTGCCGGTTTCAGCTGCTTCCATGTCACCCGCGACGATTACCGCCAGCGAAAGCCGCCCCTGCCAGAAACCATCCTCGCGCTCACGCCAGTTCGTAGACTTCCACCCGTCCGTCCTGTCGGGCGATGCCAAACTGATCGACGTACGGAGACGACAAGATCGCCAAAGGGGGCGACCGTCGGGCGGTGGTCATCTCGCCGACCAGCTCGAGTTTGCCGTTTTGGGTTCCATAAACCTGGCCGTCGGTCGCGTTGGCTGCAATCAAGTAGCCACCGCGGTTGATGGCGGCCAGCGGCGATGCCAGCTCCGTGGCGAAGGCCTCGCAATGATCGTCGGCCGGGTCGTCCCAAAAAATGCGCCCGCCGCTCGCAAAGGTAACCGCCATCCGATTGCGGCGATGAGGAAGCGATCCGCAGAGCGTCTCAATCCGTTCGGGGAAGGTAATGCTGGTGGTTCGGCCCTCGGTTCCCATCATCAGCAGCACGTTATTCAGCCCCAGGTATACGTTCTTGTGGGCATGGCACGGAATGTGCAAATGGGCGGTCCTTTCGAAGAGCGGGGACGCCTCCCGCGGAATCTGAACGGATCGCGATTGAATCAGTTCATTGGCAGTGCTGGTGCCGTACAGGATCAGTTCGTTCGACGGTTGTAACTCCAAATGCCAGGTTGTTCCGCTGGCGGAACGGGTTGCGCCGATGATCGGGTTATTGAAAACAGGCAAGTTCGCCAGGCTGGTGGTCGTGGGAAACCCATCCGTTGCCGGAAAGAGATCCTCCTTGCCGGGCGGCCGCCAGAGGGAGCCCAGAATTTGAACCATCAGACTTTGGTCGTCGTCGGGCCGAACCAGCAGCAAAATGGGCAGTTCGCGGTCGCGGTGATCGAGCGGGAAACGCCGGTCGCACACTTCAACGCGGCCTTCCCAATTGCCACGGGCCAAACATAGCTGGCCGGAATCAATTGCAACGCCTGCCGCGAAAATGGTACTTCGGCTCCAGGCGAACGATTTCCAAAGAATTCCCATCTCGTGGGGGATCTCGATCGTCCGGAGCAAATTGAGCCTGCGCCGGTGTTTAGGCGGCAATTTTGGCGGCGTGGGGGCCCGCTGGCTGATCTGCTTCAGGTAACGCTGGCAGTCGCGCGACAGCAAACGATCTTCGGGCGCCAGCCGCCCGATGGCGGCCAGCAACTGTTTGCTGACCGGGACCGTGGCCAGCGGCAAGGTTTGCGATACCACGACCCGCGTGGCATCCGCGGCGCGCGCGCGAACCGTGGCATCGGGGTACTTGCCGCTCTCTTCCGCCAGAATGTCGGCCAGCCGCGCGCGTTGCAACTCGCCGATCGGCGCCTCAACCAACTGCTCGCAGCGAGCCGCGGAATCGGCATGACGCCCCAATCGGGCGAGGATGCCGAACACCCGTTGCAGGCATTCCCGCGACTGCTCCGAATGGGGCCAACCGTTCTCTAATGTGGCCAGCGCGCGCTGCGGCTCGTGCAGCTTTTCATCATAAATGCGCGCGGCGGAGAGCCGGTCCCCCCGGATCTGATGGGCTTCAATCTCGTCGTGATAGAACCTGGCGGCGCGATCCAACTGGTTGAGCCGGGTGCAGAGGTCGCCTGCCCGCTCTTGCCAACGCAACTTCACCAGCAACTCGATTGCCTCGTCCCACAGCCCTCCCTGTTCCAGGCACTCCACGGCGGCAGCGGGCTGTTTCAGACGCTGCTCGTAGAGCACGGCTGCCTCACGCCAGTGTCGCCCGCTGGAAAGGGTGCTCGCCGCGGCGGAGAGATCCCCCAACAATTCGGCGAAGATATAGGCCGCGCGTCGGTGCCGGCCCAAGCGGATTTCTCGATCGGCCAGTTCCCGATAGCGGGTGGTGAGTCGTCGCCGGTACTCTGCCTCGATTTCCCAAGCGTCGGCCGGTTCCCCGCCGCCGAGTCGTTGTAAACTGAAGTTCACAGTTCGCTCCCCCAACCTGCCCGAGGGCGGGGCCGTACCGCGATGACGGTTGTCCCCCAGCGGCAGCGCATAGCGCAATCCCTGATCGGGGTCT
The DNA here is from genome assembly GCA_964445985.1 of uncultured Pirellulales bacterium. Classification (GTDB taxonomy): domain Bacteria; phylum Planctomycetota; class Planctomycetia; order Pirellulales; family S012-138; genus CAYUMU01. Next base: position 68,573 of record CAYUMU010000002.1, read on the forward strand.
TTTTCCAACAGGTGCATCAAGCGGGCAATCTCTTTATTGCGCGCGGCGTCGAGCGATTCTTGCATCTTCTGCAAGTGGCGCTGCGCCCAATTCTCCAGCTTATCAATCCAGGTGGGATGGTCGGCATGGGCCGGCGCCCGCGCTGCCATGAAACGGACGGTGCGCGCCAGCCACGAGGTCAGCGTGCGCGAGATGCCGGCCCCCGGCCGAGACGACGCCTCGTTGGGGCTGGGAGGCAATTGATCCGCCTGCGGAGCATCGCGGCCGATGTCGCCTCGGCTTTGTTCCAACATAACTTCCACGTTCAAGCCTTGCTCGGGCAGGAGCGAAACCAGCCGGCTCGCAAAGGCCAGGCCGGGTTGAGCCAGCCCCCAATCGCGCGTTTGTGGCGGAGCCATCCGCAGCAAATCCGCGATCCCCAGCGCATCACCAGGCTCGAAGGCGACCAGGCCCGTCGCCGGGTTCCAAACGTACACATACTCCGACGACAGCAGGCCATCGAGATCGTGGGGGGTAAGTTGGGGATCGAATCGGCTTCCCGCTGGCACGAACAAACGCGGGGCCGCCCGAACGTAGGGCACGGTTTGCGGCGACGTGCGGGGCACTCCCCCGCTGCCCACGGTAATCAGCACGCCGCGCGGCCGGCGGTTTGCAACTGCTTGGGGAAGCACGTAAAGCCGCAAGCTGGCATGGGGCACGGCCCAGTTTTCAATTTCGCGCAACCAGTCCGCAGGCTCGCCCCCGCGCAAATACCAGCCCGCTACGGGCCGATCGTCGTGCAGAAGAGGTCGGAGGGAAACAGGTACGGTAATCATCGAAGTCGCTCCGCAAACGCGGCAATCGCGGAAACAAAAGCCTCGCGGCTGGAACTGGGATTGGGTCCGGCAAAGTACTCCATTCCCCATGCCCGGCCATAAGAACACCAGCCAGAAAGCCGACGTTCCGCCAGCACGATGGACGTCTCCGGCACGGCGGGGTCCGAACTCTTGAGATGCAGCAGGCCGCGTGAATCCAGGAATGCCTGGCTGCCGTCGTCCCAACTGGCCACGGCGATCGAGTAACCCCTCTTCGGCCCGCCCACCAGGGACTTGAAGGTCCGCCGCAATTTCAAGCTTGTGGCGCACTGTCTCAGTTTGACCAGGTCAGGCTCGCCAAGCTGGATTTCAAACAGCGTGGATTTGCGCGAGATGAGGGTTAACTGCCCCGCGTCGCCCACGCCGAGCCCCAGGAACCGGGTGCGGAGATTCTCGAACTGGCGCTGGCGGGGATGGCAAGCTTCCATGAACGCCCACCTTTGTTGATTGCACGGTTGCGTGTCCAGCGTGCGCACATCAACGCACACTCCCGTCCGATTGGGAGAGTTTCCGGGGCTCTTCTTGGCAAGCAACACGTTCTGGCCGCTCCGCGAGATGCCGGCGACTTCCACAGGATCGCCCAGGCCATGTTCCACCCGGCGCAGATTCCCTGTTGCGGTGGCATAGAAGTCTCCTCGCATGGTAACACCGATCGGACCCTCCACGCCCTCGGCTTCGAACATCGCGCACAGCAGCGGGCAGCGAACCGCTTTGCGATCGAGCACGGGCTCCAGTCTGGCCTCGATGCCATCGAATGAGATCGCAAACCATCGATCGCGTTCCCGAAACAACCGGCCATGCACCCACGCAAGTTCGAGGGGTTTGGCGAAGGTGCTGATGTGCTTCCCATCGGTCAGATTGTAAAGTTCGATCGCCTGCCCCGATGCGGCCATGGCGAACAGCACCCCGTGATGGGATACCCAAGCTTGCGTTTTTTGCAGAGGTTCGAGCGGGGTCTGGGCGCATTCCAGGCGATCGAGCGAAATCTGCAACAGGGTAGCCTTGAACTCGCTGCCCACGACCGCGTGGACCAGCGATGCTGAGGATGGGGTCGAACTCCAGAGCAGTCGTCCGGGCGGCAGGTCGTCTGCGATTTGCCTTGCCCCACGTTGAGGATCATCCCAAAGCATCAGGCGGCGATCGCGAGTGATGGAGAGCACCGCCTGATCCGACACCGGCCAGGTTTGAGTTGGTTCGACAGTGTGGGGGAGACGCAAGGGAAAAGGCGTCACGCTGAAGATGGCTGGCAGCCGCTGCGCCAATTCCGGGTCGATCAGCGAAACCGCTGAGCCCCGGGGCGACGGAGCGAACAGCTCTTCCAAGTCCATGCGAGCTTCGCGGATCAGCTTGCTGCCGTGCAGGTTTTCTTCAAATAGCCAGAATCCCCCCTGGCGATCCACGACCGCCAAATGCGCCGGCGCCTTCGTTTCGGCGAGCGCGGCGCGGAAGGTTCGATCGTTCCAGGCGTCGCGCGTGGTGATCAGGATGGAATCGGAGACGAGGTCTTGCCGCGCCACGGCCTTGGCAAAGTGGGGCAGTGCCTGCCCCAGGTGCAGGTTGGTTTCCAAGGCTTCCAGATGCGCCAGCAACCCCGCGCGCGTGGTCAGCTCCACCGGCGCAATCCCGTTGGCCGTGGCCCGAAACGCGGTGACTTCGGCGCCCTCTTCCGCGGTGGCCGCCAGGGCCAGGGCCACGGCCGTGGCATAAACCCGCGGCGCCCCCCAGGTGCGAATGCCCACATCCAGCAACAATGCCCGGCAGCGAGGCGGCGTGTGCGGCGGGGCTTCCCTCCGCAGATAAAGCGCCTCGTTGAGCGCGATCCTCACGGCCAGCGTCAGGTCGTCGTGGGCCAACTCGCTAATCAACAGCCGATCCAGCGAACCCCGGTTGGCCAGGTCCGAAACACCGCCCAACGGCATTTCCTCGCGATCGCTGATGGCCCGCGGCAAAGTCGCGGCGGCCATCAGCCGCTGAGCCAAAGCCGCCAGGCCGCGCAGTTCGCTGTCCTGTCGCAGTTCATCCAATAGGGTCCGCACCCGTCGAGACGGCGATAGTTCCAGATCGTCTGGCAAGACCTCTTGGGCGGGCTGCACCAACGCATCCAGGCCGGTGCGGCGGCGCAAACGCAGGGCCTCGGCGCTAAGTTTCGGCAGCAACTCCCGCAGGCCGCGCAGCGCCGTCAGCAACTCGGTGGGACCAAAGTACCGCGATGTCTCTGCCTTCTCCCCGGCCCGATGGGCCAACAAGTCAACGACCGCTTCCGCCACGTCAGCACGCCCCCGATCCTTCTCGCATTCAAACACATAGTTGGCCAGCTCGACCTTGGCGGCCACCGGTTGCTTCAAATCGGTGTCGAGCAGCGCCACGCGATTCAGCAGAGCGAGCGTCTCTCGCAAGATCACCGTGCTGTTGTTGCTCGAATGAAAGCAAGACAGCAACTCCGCCAGCGCACCCTCGGCCAGGTCTCCCGACCAGCCATCGCGGGTGGCCGCCATGAGCAGAACCACCGACGTGAGCGGGGGGAGACCGCGCGCCACCAGGCCGTCGAGCACCAGCCGGAGTTCCTCGCGGAATACAATCGTGCGACCGTCGATCCAAGCAATCGAGCCGTCGTCGTCCCATTTCCAGAACGAATGCATGGGGGCTTGTAGGTAGGCCTGCGCGCTGGTCAGCGTATCGCTCATGGGCTGCCCTCCGCGGTGCGCCGCACGGCCGACCGCGAAGCCCGCACGAAATCGGCGGCGGGAATCCGCTCCCAATTTTGATCGGCGTGCAGCAACGCGCAGTCCCCCTCCGCCAGCCCCAGCAGTTCGCGCACCACGTCAACGTCGATTGCCGGTTCCCAGCGCCAACCGGCCGCCGCCGCCACACCCTGGCGTTCCACGAACCGCGTGCCGGGAAGCGGCGGCGCCGGCGCTCCGCGCACCACCACGTCGCCACCGCGACTCACCGCAAAGGCCAACGGATTCAAACGCGCCTGGGCGGCCGTTTCGGCCCAATGCCGCCAGTCCGCCAGCGTGGTTAGCAACAAATTGGCTTCCACCACGCCCGGCGATCGCACCATTCGCAGCGCAACCCGGCTGGAGATTTGCCCCGCCCAAGCGGCCGGCTCAAGCTCCACGCTCAGCCACGCGGCCAGGCTTTCCCACGGACCCTCAGGAAGATGGCCCAGGGGGACCTGGCTGCCCGAGGGCATCAGTTGGCCATCGCTCAGCACCGCAAACCGCTCAACGCCCGGCAGGCACTTGAGCGCTTGTTCGAGCGGTTCGTGCAGTTCCTCGCCGCGCAGCCACACCCGCGATTCATGCTCGCAAGCAGAGAGCCCCGACTCGCAGCGCAAGGCACCCAAGGCGGCCGCCTTGCGTTTGGGAATATGAACGGCCCAGCCCCTTGTCATGCGGAGATCTCCTGCAATCGCTCCCAGACCGTGCGGGCTTTCGCTTCCAAAAACTCCCGCTGTTGCTCGCTTTCGACCCACTGGCAACGCGAAGTGAGCAGTCCGAGTTGATCTTGCAAAAACACCCGTTCGGTGGGAGCGAGCTCCGACGACGTCAATCGCTCCGCAATTCGATCCAGATCGCGGGCCAGCCGCTGAGGATCGGGCGTCTCGCCGCCATGGGCCCGAGGATGCGTTACCCCCTCGGCCGGCTGGGGGTCCTCCTTGATTGCGTCTTGAACGATCGAAGCCAGCACGTCCTGCTGTTCTTCTCGGTCCCAAATATAGCGCAGCACCCACAGATCGCTCGTTCGCGCCTGCAACCGCCGGCAAAGCAGCGCGCTTGCCGCCAGCAACCGCTGCAGCTTGACGGCCCGCCGATCCGAAATGCCAATCCCGGCATGGCGCAGCCGGTGGATCAAGGCCAGATACCGCGGACGCACCACGGACAGGTCGGCCCGAGAGATGAGCGATTGAAGCTGGCGAATGTCGTCGGTGGTCAGGGCCGCTGTGGTGTTCCGCCGCGCATGGTCGAGTTTCCAGCCGGCATCGAGAACTTCCGAAAGTTGCTCCGGCTCCACGTTGTCGCAGTGCACCCGCAGCAAGAACCGATCGAACAGCGCGCCCAGCGCGTCGTCCTCTGGCAAGCGGTTGCTGGCCCCCACCACCATCAACGTGGGCAACGGAATGGTTTCGCGGCCGCGGCGAAAAACACGCTCATTCAGCACCAGCAGCAGGCTGTTGAGAATGGCGCTGTTGGCGTTCAGTAATTCATCAAGAAAGACAAACGTCGCCTCGGGCAACATGCCTTCGGTGTTCGTGACCAGATCGCCTTCGCGAAGCCGGCGGATATCGAACGGCCCAAATAGTTCGTTGGGTTCGGTAAAGCGGGTCAGCAAATAGTCAAATGCCCGCCCTTCAATCCGGCGGGCCATGTCCTGCACCAGGGCGCTCTTGGCGGTGCCCGGCGGACCCAAAATGAACAAATTCTCGCGGGCCACCAGGCACACGCCCAGCAGGTCGATTACCTCGTCCTTGCCAACAAAAGCATCCTTCATCGGCGCGAGCAGTTCCTCGCTGATTTTACGGCCCAAATCCAGTTGTTGTTCCTGCAACTCGATCATGCACGATGCCCCGAGGGAGATAGTTTTGAGATCCCGCGTGCATTGCCTTTTCCCCTTGCACGAGCCAACTCGTGGCGGGCGGCAAGCACATTTCAAACGCTGCTTGCTGACGTTTCGGAACGCGGATCGCCGGACAACGCCTGGGCAATTTCGGGCGCCAATTCGCCGTGCATCCCCAGGGCTGTTTCCACGGCCGCGCGCACGCGGCAATCTTCCAATCGCGTCAGATCCTTGGTAGCAATGATCCGGTCTGCATACAGTGCAAGCAAGCTTGGATGATCGAATACCTCGGATACCTTCCCAATGCCCAACTTTGCCACTCCCACCGAGGAGAGCGGCCACTGGCGACACACGCTCCGCAAATGCTCGATCAACGGATCGCTCTCAGCCGCCGAGACCGCGTGCTGCATCAGGCTCGGCAAGAATCGAAAGACAATATCCACCGAATAGTGAGCGGCAGCCGTGGCCGGAAACGGCGGTGGCGCAGCCAGGCAGGCCGCGATGGCCTCTGCCCCCACATGGCGGAACACGGCGAATTGGCAACCGCGATAGAACTGCAGCCCTGCCCAACGTCCGGCCGGCGGCAAAAACTCGGGCGGCCGGCCAGGCATTTCCAGACGGTATCCCCGTTCAAACTCCGCCAGCACGCGATCCGCCTCGCTCAGCTCCGGCTCTTCTGGGGCTTGCCAATCCTCAGCCACCGTCACGCGGCCGTGATGCAGCAACTGGTTGAGAAACGTCAGGAATGTCATGGCCCAACCTAGCGCCGCGGCAAGTGTCAGTACGCTGCTGAGAAAGCTTTGACGATTCATAGCACCCAGTCTACCGATCCCGGTTTCCCGCCTCAAACAACGCCCGAATTTCCCTCATTCGTCCCTCGCCTGTTCGCTAGCGCCGTACAATTAAGACTGACAATTCCGCCAACCCAACGGGTACAATCCACGGGTGGGGCAGGGCAACGAACGGCCACCGGTAGGTTGGTCCGCCCTGCTGTCTTTTCACGTGGGAAAAACCAATGCGACCCGTTCACGTCTACTCTCTCGTCGTGCCGCTGTGTCTGTTAATTTCCCTGCCGCCCCAGGCAGTCGCCGAACCACTGGCGCCCGAAGTGCAAAGAGAACTTTTAGAAAAGGCGGCCCGCTGGCATGTCCCTCAACCGCACGCCGACTCAAAGATGCTCAAGATTTGGGTGTTTCAGTCTGGCACCAAGGATAAATTCGCTCTCGGATTTGTGGAGCCGGGCAAGCCGGATCAAGCGCTCGTCGGTTTCGATCACTGGGACACCACTCAGCGGGTCGAAATTAAACCGATTGCAGACCCCGCCCGGCTTTCCCTCGACGATGTCACGCCGACCAGCCCGTTCTCGGAAGTCCACGGCATCAACTTCGGGCTGATCACCGGCATTCAGTTGCTGCGGAGGGGAGAAAAGGAACTCGGTGGGAAGCTCATCAATCAGGCCCTCCAGGCAGACGCAGGCCACGCGCGTTCCCCGTTCTATTCGCCTGCGAATGAAGCCCCGGTCTTGATGCTCGCTCGGAGTTGTTTCGCCGCCGCGCTCAACGAGATCACTTCGAGCAAGCCCGATTTTCCCGAAATCAAGCAGCGCATCGAGCGTCTGGCGGCGGATCGGCCCGAGCTAAAGACCGAGGCTCTGCAAGCGGTGCTCGAAGCGCTGCAGGCCACCGTCGCCCATCAGCCCGCCCCGGCGGGGTCCATCGAGCGGGTCATTGATGATTACCTGTTAAGTGGCGGCACGAATGGCGTCCAAAATTTCATTGGAGATGAAGCTTCAGCCGCGGATCGAGCGCTGATTCTCAAGGGGTTCGAGGCCGTTCCGGCCCTGCTCAAGCAACGCCACTCCCCGCGGTTGACCAATCACCTCATGCCGGGGTTCAACAATTTTGTGAGCCACCCCATGACGGCCGGCCAGGTGATCGACGCCTACTTGCAGCGATTAGCCAATAACGAGTTCGACTCGAACTGGCTGCGTCGGCAGGTGGGTGAGACGGCTGAAGATGAGATCGTCCTCCAGTGGTGGAAAGAAGCCTCGGCGATGGGGGAGCAAGCGTATGTGAAGCAGTACACGGTGACGGTTGATGAGGAGAAACACGCCTCGTTGAGCGATGAGCTCCTGCTGTTGGCCGAGGAGCGCTATCCTGCCCTTCTGCCCGAATTCTGCCGACGATTTCTCCCAACCCCAACTCCGAGCTGGCCCGCGTTCGAGGCGTTGATGCGCAGCGACACTTTCACTCGCGACCAGAAACGGCAGCTCCTCGAAGAAGCTATCGCCACCAACCATGATGCTCATCGCAACTCAGCTCTTGATTTATTGCAGACGCTCGACCCGACTCTCGCCGACAAGCGGCTCCTCAAGCTGCTCAAGGAAGCCACTCCGGCACCGCAAGGCGACTATTGGACTGACCAGGACGCCAATCTTAGCCGCTATGTGTCGGATTCTAGCGACCTCGAAGTTTGGCGCGAGTTCCTCGCTTTGCTAGACCGCGCCGACCTCGGCATGCGCATGGAATTGATCGACAACCTCCATCCACCGCACGATGCCCCGCCCGAGATTCTTCGCTTGTACCATGGAATCTACGTCCGTTTCCGCGACGATCAAACGGTTCGAGATGAATCCGCCAGCGACAAATTCTCCGGCCCAGGCGCCGGCTTTCCCCACACACGAATCGAAATGCGGAACTTCATCCACACCCACTGGGGCGACTGGCTCAAGCTCGAACGGAAATCTCCCAAAGAAGACGCCACGGCGGCCGAATGGAAAACCTACCGAACTGCCGTTAGCATGGCCATCCAGCAACACCATGCCAACCCGACGCGTTAGCGAGGGCCTCCCCAAACGGTCCTCACCAGTACGCCAACAGCCCGCAAAAAAGGCCCCGCACCTTACAGGCCGCAGGGTGTCCAGCTGGCGCATCTGCTACGCGGCAAGCATCATCAACCAGCACGAGAACGGCACTCACGCCCAGGCCTGGCTCATGACTCCCCTTGCACCAGAAACGCCCCACGCGCTGTTTCGCTTGTGGCCCGACTATCAGCCAACGCCCCTTCTGAGCTTGCCCCGGCTTGCTGCTCATTGCGCGGTAGCGAAAATCCTTCTCAAGGACGAAGGGAAACGGCCCTTGGGCAGTTTCAAAGCGCTGGGTGGCATGTACGCCGGACTTCGCGCGTTGGTCCGCGCCGCCGGCGCAGCCGATATCCCCTCCCTGCTTGCCGCCAGGCCATTGCCCACCAAACTGCCGCCGCTGATCTGCGCCAGTGACGGCAACCACGGTCTGGCGGTGGCCGCCGCCGCGGAAATGGCGGGCACGGCTGCACGGATCTATCTTCATCGCGGTGTTTCGCCGGCCAGGGCCAAGCGCATCTCCGACCGCGGCGCGCAGATTGTATGGACGGATGGAACCTACGACGATGCCGTCCACGCCGCGGCCCTGGCGGCCCGTGGCGGCGACGGCCTGTTGATCGCCGACACCACCCAGGATGAGTTCGACCCGGTCATCGCCGATGTGCTGGCCGGTTATGGGCTGCTGGCCGCGGAACTCGTTGTGCAACTCCAGGCCATGCAAGATGAGCGACCAACCCATCTGTTCGTTCAGGCAGGCGTGGGAGGGCTCGCGGCGGCGATGGCCGCCGGTGTCCGCGAACAGATGTCGGCTACGCCCCACGTTGTCGTGGTCGAACCGGCCCTGGCCGCCTGCGTTGGCGCTGCCCTGCGGTTCGGCCTGGTCCAGCGAATATCGGGAGACCTGGAAACCGTGGCCAGCATGCTGTCGTGCGGCGAAGCCTCGGCCCCAGCCTTGACTATCTTGCTTCGGCATCAAGCCCAGGCCATACAGGTAGACGAGGCAGCGCTGCTGCGGGCCGCGGCACTGCTCGCCAATTACGATGGGCCAGCCACCACACCCTCGGGCGCGGCGGGGCTCGCTGGGTTTTTATCCGCCCTGCCCGGCACGCCGCTGGCACAAGAACTCCAAGTCGATCACTCCAGCCGGATCTTGCTCATCGCCACCGAAGGTCCCCTTCCCGTAACGCCCGAATGAGGATCGCTCCGCTGCCAAATGTCGGTCGGGCGTGAAACCCTCCCAGGCTCCTCCACGCGCAACGGCCCCTCGGAAATCCAGTCCTGCCAGGCCAACGAATCTTTACACCTTGGCGTGCGTCGTTCATGCTTGAGCAGGCTGCGGGGGGCTCAATCCTCCTCCCCCGCCCGTCCCCGACCATGGCCCGCCCCATGAAAAAAATTCTCGGCATCATCATAATTGTTTATTTGTCGCAACCCGGCGACGTGCGCTCGGCCGACGACGGCGTGCAGTTCTTCGAACAGAAGATCCGGCCCGTGCTGGTCGAACACTGCTACAGCTGCCATTCCGCCGCGGCGCAAACGGCCAAGAAGCTCCAGGCCGAATTGTTTCTCGACACCGCGGCCGGCGTCGCCGCCGGAGGCGAGACGGGCCCGGTCGTCATCAAGGGAAAATCGGCCGAGAGCTCGTTGCTCAAGGCCCTCAAATACGATGGTCTGCAGATGCCCCCCAGCGGCAAGTTACCCGACGCCGTCATCGCCGACTTTGCCAGGTGGATCGATCTGGGCGCCCCCGATCCTCGCGGCGATGCAGCCCCAATCGCCGCCAGGCGTGAGATCAACATCGACGAGGGCAAGCAGTGGTGGGCTTTCCGTCCCCTCGGCGATCCGCGGCAACTCAAGGCAGAATCCCCCGACCCCGCCCAACCAATCGACGGCTTCATCCGCGCCGCGCAACAAACCCAGGGCCTGAAGCCCAACCATCCGGCCACGAAAGAAAAGCTGATCCGCCGAGCCTATTTCGACCTGCTTGGCTTGCCGCCCACGCCGGAGCAAATTGCCAAGTTTGTCCACGACGCCTCGCCGCAAGCATTCGAGCGGGTTGTCGATGAACTGTTGGCGAGCCCGGCCTACGGCGAACGTTGGGCGCGCCACTGGCTCGATACCGCCCGCTTCGCCGAAAGCGGCGGCTACGAGTTCGACGGTTTTCGGCCCGGCGCCTACCACTATCGCGATTGGGTCATCCGAGCCCTCAACAACGACCTCCCCTACGACGAGTTCGTTCGCATGCAGCTGGCCGGTGATCTGCTCCACCCCCACGATGTCCAAGCGGCGGCGGCCGCCGGCTTCCTCGTCGCCGGGCCGTACCCCGGCCAGATCACCGCCAAAACCGTCGAGCGAATCCGCTACGACCAACTCGACGACATGCTGATGACCGTCGGTGGCTCCATGCTCGGCCTGACGCTCGGCTGCGCCCGCTGCCATGACCACAAGTACGATCCCATTCCGCAGCACGATTATTACGCCTTGGCGTCCTCGCTGGCAAAAACCGCGCACGGTGCACGGACCATGGACGTGGACCCTGCCGCAACCGAGAAGGCGCTCGACGATCACCAGCGGGCGCACGCCCTGCTCGTGAAAGCCCTCAACGAGTACGCCGCCGCGGAGTTGCCCCAGCGTTTTACAGCCTGGACCAAAACCCAGTTGCCCAAACTGCCCGAGCCAACGCGCTGGCAAATTCTCGAGCCGGTCGCCATGGAGGCAGTCCTCTCCTATCTCAAGGAACTGCCCAACCACACGATTGCCATCGACGGTACCAAAGCCCCGACCGCATCGGTGCGACAGCGAGGGCGTGTCCAGACCGGCAACGAAACCATTCAGCTTTCGTTCATGACGAACCAAAAGAACGTGCAGGCGCTGCGTCTCGATCTGCTAACCGACAAATCGCTGCCGCAACGCGGCCCAGGGCTGAACGGCGATGGCAGCTTCGCGTTGGCCGAGGTCGTGCTCACCGCCAAACCGATCGACGCCGCGGCCAAAGAGCCGCCCCAAACCGTAACCCTAAAACCCGTGTTCGCCGCCTTTGCCGATCCGAACCAAGGCCTCAACCTGGCCGTCGATGGCAAGCCCGACACGGTCTGGGGCGTCAAAACCGAAGCCAAGAAGGACAACGGCGCGATCTTTGAATTCGCACAGCCGCTCGCCGGTTTTGAGGGCGGAACCGAACTCCTGTTGGAACTCAGGTTCCGCAATTTGGGCGTCGGCCGCTTGCGGGTTTCGGTCGCCACCGAACCCAACCCGGCGACTTGGGCCGGCGACTCCACCCCGCAGCACGCAGCCGAACTCCGCGCCGCCGCGCCTTTGGCCGCCAGGTTGCCGGAATCTCTCCGCCCGGTCGTGGCGCGCTGGCTCGCGCCGTTCGATGCCGAGGTGGCCAAACAGGTCGCCGTGGTTCGCGATCACGAAGCAAGAACTCCGCGTCCCAAGTTGACCCAGGTCTACACCACGATCGCCGGAGGGCAAGACGTCTACTTTCTTCGCCGCGGCGAGGTCGACAACAAGCAGGGCGTGGCCGCGCCTGCCTTCATGCAAGTCCTCTGGCGAAAGTCAGGCCCGGCGGCGCCCGCGTCAAACCCGCCCCTCGATCCCCGAATTTCTCTCGCCAACTGGATGACCGACGTCGAAGGAGGCGCAGGGCCGCTCGTCGCGCGGGTCATGGCCAATCGATTGTGGCAACACCATTTCGGCGAAGGGCTCGTCGGCACGCCCAACGATTTCGGCGTGCAAGGCGACCCGCCCACGCATCCCGAGTTGCTCGAGTACCTGGCCGCCGAGTTGGTTCGCGGCGGCTGGCGACTGAAGCCGTTGCACAAGCAAGTGATGCTTAGCGACGCCTATCAACAATCGCACGAAGTTAATCCGGCGAATCTGCAGCTCGATCCGGCCAACCGCTACCTCTGGCACTATCGCCCCCGCCGGCTGGAGGCCGAAGCAATTCGCGATCTCTTGTTGGCCGTGGGCGGCACCTTGGATGCCCAGATGTATGGCCCCAGCGTGCTCGATAACACAACCCGCCGCGGCGTTTATTTGCGCGTGAAACGCAGTGAATTGCTCCCCAGCATGGCCATGTTCGACGCCCCGGAGCCAACCCAGAGCATCGGCGAGCGGAGCGTCACCACGGTGCCCACCCAGGCGTTGGCGCTCCTGAACTCGCCGTTCGTCCGCGGACAGGCCGAAAAGCTGGCCGGGCGGATTCATCCCCAAAGCGATGAGCCTCTCGAAGCGGCCATCGACCGAGGTTACAAGATCGCCCTGGGCCGTTTGCCGACCGCCGCGGAGCGAGGTCGGATGAAGTCGTTCGTCGAATCGCAAACCGCGTTGTTTCAAGGCAACACCCAACTGGCCCTCAGTGAGTTCTGCCACGTGCTGCTGTGTTTGAACGAGTTCGTGTACGTCGATTGAGCCGCGCCCAGCGCCCCTGACATTCCTCCCGCCCCCTACGCCGCCTTTGCGGAGTGCCCATGTTCAACTACTACTCGCCCGCCGAACTCGCGTTGCCGTCGCGTCGCCGGTTTTTGCAGCAGGCCGGCCTCGGTTTCGGCTCGCTGGCCCTGGCCAGCCTGCTCGGCCAGGAAGCGTCGGCAGCGCCCCCGCGGCTCGATCCGCTGGCGCTCAAGCCGCCGCACTTCCCGGCCAAGGTAAAATCGATCATCTGGCTGTTCATGACCGGCGCGCCGTCGCAGGTCGATACCTGGGACTACAAGCCGGAGTTGCAAAAACGCGATGGCCAGGAACTTGCCGGCGCCGATCCCAAGACCGGCTTCTTCACCACCAGCGGCAAGTGTCTCGCCTCGCCATTCAAATGGGCCCAGCATGGCGAATCAGGATCGTGGGTCTCCGATTTGTTCCCGCGGTTGTCCAAGCACGTCGACAAAATGTGTTTCCTGCACTCCATGTACTTGCGGCAGAACAACCACGCCCCGGCCTCGATCGAGTTGATGTGCGGCACCAACCGGCCCGGCTTGCCGGCGCTCGGCGCCTGGATGACGTACGGTCTTGGTTCGCGGAATCAAAACCTGCCATCGTACGTGGTGTTGCACGACACCCGCCCCCGCGGCGACGACCAGATCTGGTCGGCCGGTTTCTTGCCGAAAACATTCCAAGCGCTGGCCCTCGATGCCCGGCGCAAAGAAGCCATTGACAACCTCGTCCGCGATGCCCGGCATAGCGACGCGCAGCAGCGGTCGCAGCTGGAGTTGATTCACCAATTGAATCAGGAGCACGCCGCCGCGCGCCCCACGCAAGCCGATCTGACCGCCCGCATCAACTCCTACGAACTGGCCTACCGCATGCAAATGGCGGCGCCCGAAGCGGTCGATCTGGCCAGCGAAACCGAGGCCACCCACCAGTTGTACGGACTCGACCGGCCGGAGTGCGCCACGTTCGCGCGGCAATGCCTGCTGGCGCGGCGCATGGTCGAACGCGGCGTGCGATTCGTCCAGGTCTTTGCAGGCAAGGGCGTCAGCGGCGACGGCTCGGTCAACGACGTGCCCTGGGACTGCCACACCAACGTCGAAACCAACCACCGCTCGTGCGGCCTGTACACCGATCAGCCCGCCGCCGCCCTGCTGCAAGATCTTCAAGCCCGCGGCCTGCTGGAATCCACGCTCGTCATCTGGGGTGGAGAGTTCGGCCGCACCAGCGACTCGCAAGGTTCGAAGGGCCGCGACCACAACCCCAACGGCTTCACCATTTGGATGGCCGGCGCCGGCGTGAAAGGCGGTTTCCATTACGGAGCCACCGATCCGTTCGGTTACAAGGCGGTCGAGCAGAAGGTCCATGTGAACGACCTCCACGCCACGCTGCTGCACCTGCTTGGCCTGGAGCACACAAAACTAACCTACCGCTTCAACGGCCGCGACTTCCGCCTGACCGACGTGGGCGGCGAAGTCCTGAAAGAAATCTTGACCTAAGCGGCCGCCGATCAAGCACCCCCAGCCAGGCAACGACCCTTAACAGTCACCCCGCCCCCCCAAACAACTAAACAAAGATCCAGTCACTCGGAACTCGGAATTCCGAACTCCGAATTCCCCCTACCCTCCCCACACCACTCGGTGTGGGTTGGCCTCCCGATTGCCGGCTTGGTCGGTCCCTTGCGCCGTTATCACTCCATTCTTGGGAACCGCGATCGTGACCGTCCAGTCGGCCACGCCCGCGTCTTGCGAGCCAATCTGGGCCAGTTGGCCATTCACCTCCACGGCGTCGACTTCCCGGTTGTCGTGGGTGACGCCGCGGATTTGCAGTTGGTTTCCTTGCGCCGTCATGCTGGTAATGACCGTCACCGGCGGCAGGTCGTCGGTAGGCGTGAGAAGTTGCGGGAACTCCAGTTGGGAGATTTCGGTGGCCCGCGATTCGTCGCCCGTCAGGCCCGCCACTTCGCGAAACCGATCCGGCTCGCGCTGGTATTCCTTGCTCCGCGTGCTCACCACCACCGCGTGTTTGCCGGGTCCAAAGTAATCGTGCAAGTATACCGGCACGTTCTTTTCCGTCTTGGGCTGCCGCCGCGTTCCGCCTCCCAGGTTCACCAGCGGAGCCCGGCTGCGGCTCCCCACCTCGGTAGATACGTTGCGGAAATGGCTCTCCGCCCCGCCCGAAAGGTTGTTGTCGCTGATTTGGATCAGCGGCATGCTGCTGCCGTAAGGTCCGCCCTCGAACTTCAAACCGTCCACGGTGATCCGGCCGTGCTGTTCGCTATCGTCGTCTTGGCCCCGATTGAACGGTTCCGCCCCGGCCTGGCAAATTCGCAGGTTGCGGTAAACGTGGTTCTCGAACCAGGGCCGGTAAACGCCGTATGCCACGCGTTCAATGTTCACGTTTTCCACCCACATGGTCGGCAACTGCGCCCGCAGCGCGTAATGCACTTCCCAAATCTTCAGGTCGCGCAGGTAGTGGGGGTGCCGCGTGTCAGGGCCAGCGCCGTCCGTCCCCGCCAGGGCGACTCCATACAGCCCTTCCGAGTGCGTCTCGTTCTGGCGGAACGAATAGATCGGCAGCGTGCGAATATCGACCACTTCTTTCTGGCCGGCTGGCGTGCGAACGTTCAGGTCGCTGTCGAAGTTGCTTCGTTTCTGGCTGTCGTATCGGAAGCCGTACTCGTCGTTCTCGCAGGCCACGTTGCGGGTGAACGCGTTATGCCCGTTGGACCACCAGAACGCTCCGCCATCGTTAGGATCGAACGGCAGCACCTGCTCCGGCAGCCGTTTGCCGCGGTAAGCCTGCACCCCCAAATTGCGGTCGATCAGGTTGAAAGCCTCGGTGCCGTCTTCCAGAAAATACCCGTGCCCCACGCTCTTGTAGCCCACGCAGTCGCGGACGATGAGAAACTCGGTGCCATGCACGGTGACCCAGCGGTTGTGCGAATCGACAACGCTCGCCCCCAGCACCTGCGATCCGCGCATCGTATCGCCGACCAGGTGAAAATGGATCGCGTACTTGCCGAGGAGGCCTTCCTTCCCCAGGTGAGCGAACCGCGCGTAGCTGATGCCTCCCTGGCTGTGGCGATGATACATGGTGTGGCCGCGCACGCCGTCCGGGTCGGCGCTTTCGATCACCACGTTCCGCGACAGGTTCGCCACTTCGCTGCGAAACTCGCCCGAACCGGGGTGGGCGTGCGTCAGCGGTTCGTTCAATGTCAACTGCTCGCCCTCAATGGCCGCAATGGTGCGGACCTCGCTCCCCGTTTCGCGGCCGCGGAACGTGCCCCGCCGCGTGGGATGCTTGCCGGCGGTAAACAGCACCTCGTCGCCGACTCTCCAGCCGCTGACCGCTTCCGCCAACCGAATGTTACGCTCGCCCACCGCGGCGTCGGCCCCCAGCTTCACCCAGGTGCGGCTCAGCGGCGCCCCGTGCAAATCCATTCGCGCCGCGCAGCACACCAACGCCGGAGCGTCCTCCTTGTTCATCCCTTCCAGGTAGTGCAGCCGAATGCGGGCTGTAAACTGCGCTGGGATCGGCTCCGCCAGCGTGCCCACTTCCAGCGTGGGCGTGGTGCCCGCGGCCGCCTGCAGCGGTTCGCCGGCCCGATTCACGTGCACCAGGTCGCAGGCAAAACCGCTCTCCGAACAAGCATTGCTGTTTTGCACCTTGAGCACCGCCACGTTCAGCAGCGTATCGCGGTCGCGGGCAAAACGCAGCGTCCCCACCACCTGCACCAACCGAATCACGTCGTCGCTGGCCGCGTCGTATAGCACGGTTGTGCCGGCCGATACCAGGATGCGATCGCCCGCCTTGGGAGCGCGCTGCGGCTCCCAGGTCGCCGGCTCCGACCAGCCCCCGTTCCGCGCCGAGCGAAGCGTGAACTCGATCTCCGGCGCGTGCGCATGCCCGTGCGCGTGCGTAGCCGCGGCAGTTGAACCTTTCGCCGGCGGGTCGGCAGCGCAGGCATCCAGAGCCCCACCCCCAGCGGCCACGGCCAGGCCAGCCAACGCCAACAAAAACCTGACGTTCGCCAGCATGGCCGTTCGCCGACTGCATCCTGCGAATAGCGTGGGTATCATCTCTGCACTCCCTCCAACATGAGACATTTCCGGGCAAGGAACGCTCCCTCAACTCCCCGCGATCTTCTCCGCTAGCCGCTGCACAAGCAAGCGAATCCGCCAGAAGCGGCACGGAACCAACGGGCAGCCCCCAAAATTAAAGGGGAAGGAACGTAGCCATAAAGGCCAGAATTGGGACTGGTACGGCCCCAGCTACGAATGCCCTTTCGAAGTGATCAGCCAACACTTCACGCGATCGTTCCTGGGCAGACTGCAAAACATCCTCTCCGGCGAACTTCAAGACTGGGCGATCGTGGCGAAGCTTACGCGAGACTTCTACGATGCCGCTGCCGACCAGGGCGAGGTTGTAATCTTCTCAGACAACGTCATTTTGCTTCGCAAAACGTACGACGGTTCTGGACTTAGTGCCAACGATTGAATACCCCCTTCCATATCCGACACAAAACCCTCGCCGCATAAACCCTCGCCGCATGAGCCATGGCCACATGAGCCATGGCCGCCACGTGGGTCGTCGCCGGCCGGAAGGTTTCTGCCGCAATAGTGACTCGCCACCGCCGGCATCGCATAATGCCAGGCAGTGCGTCGGGGAACAAACGGCAAATACAGAGTTTACTGTCATGAATTCACTATCGCGGCGAGATTTTGTGCGGCTCGGAATCGGCGGCGCCGCGATGTTGTCGCTGCCCCAACGGGGAACGTGTGGAGAGCCCCCCGCGGTTGATCTCCACCAGCAAATCCTCAAACTTGCCGCGAGTCAGGAAGCCAACCGCCGCGCGGAGTTTGCCGCGGTCAAAACGCCCGCCGAACTGGTATCGCTGCGGAACTCGCTCCGCGAAAAGTTTCTGCGTCTCATTGGCGGCCTGCCCACCAGCGAGGATCCCCCCAAGAGTCGTCAAACAGGCATCATCGACGCAGGCGACTACACCATTGAGAAGCTCGTTTACGAAAGCTTTCCCGGCTACTTCGTCTCGGCGATTCTCTACAAGCCCAAGCATGTCGCAGGCCGCTGCCCGGCAGTCCTCAGCCCTTGCGGTCACTCGCCCGAAGGCAAGGCCGCCAAGACCTATCAAATTTGTCACGTCAACCTGGTCCGCCGCGGCTACATCGTTCTGTCGTACGATCCCGTAGGCCAAGGCGAGCGCAGTCAGTGTTGGGATGCCGAAAATCATAAGTCGCGCTATAACCTGACCTGCGGCGAGCATGCCGTGCTGGGCAACCCACTCTACTTGCTGGGAACGAGCCTGGCCCGCTATCGCATTTGGGATGGCATCCGCGGCATCGATTACCTGACCTCGCGCGACGATGTCGACGCCGCCCGGCTCGGCTGCGTCGGCAATTCCGGCGGCGGCACGCTCACGGCATATATTTCCGCCCTCGATCCGCGCGTGAAAGCCGCCGCCATGGGCTGCTACATCACCACCTTGCCCCGCCGCATGGGCAATCGAATCGAGGCCGATCCCGATGCCGATCCCGAACAAGACATCGCCGATTTTGTCAGCGAGGGCATCGACCACGCCGGCCTCATCGCCCTCCGAGCGCCCCAGCCCACGCTGCTCGCCTCCGCTCAATTCGACTTCTTCCCGATCGAAGGCGCTCGCGAATCGTACCACGAGGCAAAGCACCTTTATGAAGTAGCCGGAGCGGGCGAGAAACTGGCGATGGTGGAAGCCGCGGAGCGGCATGGGCTGTCGCTGCCCTTGCGCCTGGGGGTTTACGAGTTCTTTGACCGCTGGCTCGCCGAGCGCGAGACCCCTGGCCCGGTCGAAGAACTCCCCGTCACGCCGCGTTCGGCCAGTGAACTGCTGGCCTGCCCCGACGGCCAGGTGAGCACGTCATTCCACTCCCAGCCGCTCTTGCCGTTGGCTTGGGAGCAATTTCAGCAAGCGCCCCAGGCCGAGCGAAAGCCGCTCCAACAGCTATTGCGGCTCGACAAATCCCCAGCGGCCCCTCAACGCATTAATATTTCCACCGCCGGCAAAACGGCCGACACGGTGCTGCTGTTCGTCAGCGGCAATGAGTCGTCGGACTGGCGTGAAGAGTCAGAAACGCTCAAGACGCTGGCCGCGCCGAATCGGTCGGTCGCAATTGTGGAGCCTCGCGGCGTCGGCTCGCAGCGGCCCCCGCACCAAATCAAAGGGCACGATTACGCCGACCCGCTCGTCGGAGTGGAAGAAAACATCGCCTACAACGCGTTCCTCTCTGGCCAGTCGCTGCTCGGCATCCGCGTCGCGGACGTGCTGGCCGCGGTTCAGCAGCAGCATCAAATCCATCGGCCGCGCCAACTCGTTCTTGTCGGCCGCCGCGATGCGGCCCTCGTGGTGGCCTTGGCCGCCGCCGTGGAGCGGCGCATCACGCACGTTGCCATCGAGGCGTTACTGCCGAGCTTCCAGAAACTCTTCAACGCCCATCCCGCGCCGATCAATGCCGCCAGCATCTTGCCGAATCTGCTGCTGCACTTTGGCGATATCCCCGACATCCTGGCCGCAATCAAGCCCCGGCCCGTTCTCACCCTGCGCGATCACGACCTCGAGTCCCTCAACCGTTGGCTCAAGTAACAAATTGCCTCTGGGATTTGCCCGCTTCGCCGGCCGCGGGTAGCTGCCCAGCCTCATTCACGGAACGTGAGGGAAGCTAAAGGCGGCCCGCGAAAATTGCTGGCATCAAAATCTGTGCATGTACCTTTTTCCCCGATACACTAATAACTTAAGTCGTCCCAGCCGTTGCTTTCCCCGGAAGCCCGCCGATGCGCTCTCTCCTGTTTGTGCCTGGCATCGTGGTAGCAGCTTTGGCTTTCCCCTGCTCGCTGCGCGCAGAAGCTCCGCTCAATTTCACCAACGACGTCCTCCCGATCCTCGGCAAGTACGGCTGCAACAGCGGCGGCTGCCATGGCAAGGCAATTGGGCAGAACGGGTTCAAGCTTTCGCTCTACGGCTTCGACCCCGCGTTCGACTTCGCCTCCATCGTTCACGAGAGCCATGGGCGAAGAGTCACGGTCTCGGCTCCCGCCGAGTCGCTCTTGCTCCTCAAGGCCACCGGCGAAATTGCTCACGGCGGCGGCGTGCGATTCGACGCCAACTCCCCACCCTATCAGCTGCTGCACGCCTGGATCAGTCAGGCCGCGGCCTGGGGCGCCGACGACGCGCCCAGCGTCGTGCGGCTGCAAGTTGAGCCTGCGGAACTCTTGGTCAGCAGCGCCACCGCCAAACAGCTCCGCGTCACCGCGTTCTATTCCGACGGCGCCTCGCGAGATGTAACCCCGCTGGCCCGCTACGACAGCCAGACGCCAGAACTGTTAGAGGTTTCGTTCACCGGCCGGGTCGCCACCAGCGGTTCCCCGGGCGAAGGGCTGGTGATGGTTCGCTACCAAAACCTCGTCGGCACGGCCCGCTTCACCCATCCGTTTGGCGCCCGACTGCCCGACAGCAGTTACGCAGGCTTTCAGCCCAAGAACTTCATCGACGAACACGCCCTGGCCAAGTGGAAGCAGTTGGGCATTGCCCCCAGCCCCCCGGCCACCGACGAAGTCTTTCTGCGGCGCGCCTACCTCGACACCCTCGGCATGCTTCCCACGCCCGAGGAAGTGCGCGGGTTTCTGGCCGACGCCAGCGCTAATAAGCGGGACAAGCTCGTTGCCGGTTTGCTCCAGCGGCCCGAATTCGCCGACCTTTGGGCACACAAGTGGGGAGAAGTCCTCCGCATCAAAGCCGGCGACAAGAGCCATAACGAACGAACCGCCCGCTTTACCGACTGGATCCGCAAGTCGCTGGCCGACAACAAGCCCTACGACCAGTTCGCCCGCGAAATCCTCACCGTCATGGGCAAGCGTGCCGACCATCCGCAAATGGACTGGTATCGCCAGGCGATCAACAACCAGGTTCGGGTGGAAGACACCAGCCAGGTCTTCCTGGGCCTCCGGGTCTCGTGCGCCAACTGCCACAACCACCCCTTCGAGAACATCAGCCAGAACGACTATTGGCAGTTTGCGGCGTTTTTCGCCAAGGTGGGTTCGGTTACCTATGGCGCGGTGGAAGAGATCAAGCTCAACGAAAAAGGAATCGTGGAAAATCCTCGCACCGGCGAGAAAATGACTCCCCGTGCTTACGGAAGTCCAGAATTCCCCTTGGAAGCCGACCAAGACCCGCGCAATTCGCTCGTCAACTGGATGGTCGATCCGGCCAACCCCTACTTCGCCCGCGCCATCGCCAATCGCGTCTGGGGGCATTTCCTGCAAGTTGGGCTGGTCGACCCGATAGATGACATGCGGGCCACCAACCCTCCCAGCAATCCCCAGCTCCTCGACGCGCTCGCCCAATTCCTCATCGCCAACAATTGGGATCTGCGGCTGCTGATGCAGACCATCATGACCTCGGAGGTTTACGGACTAAGTTCCGATCCCACGGAGCAAAATGCGGTGGATACCCGAAACTACGCCCGGCATTATCCGCGGCGGCTTTCGCCGCACGTGCTGATGGACGCCATTGCCGCCGCGACCGATATGCCGCAAAAGTTCGACGATTTTCCCCAAGCCAAGAAGGCGCTCCAGCTGCCCAACGAAATGTTCCGCAGCGATTTCCTCGATATGTTCGGCCGGTCGAAACGCGACACGCCTTGCGAATGCGAAACCCGCCTCGACCCCAACCTCTCCCAGGTTTTGTACCTGCTTCACTCCGACGAACTGCAGCGGAAGCTTTCCGATCCGCAAGGGGTCGTTGCCAAACTAGCGAAGGACAAAGCCCCCCTTCCCGCGGCGGTCGAAAACCTCTTCCTGCGAACCTTCTCCCGCGCCCCCGCCACGGGCGAACTGGCCGATGCGGTGGCCTTTGTCGAAAGTGCCGGCAATCCCCAAACCGGCCTGGAAGACTTGTTGTGGACCTTGATCAATTCGAACGAGTTCTTGTTTAACCATTAGGCTCGGCAACCCTCGAGCCCATGAACAACAGAGAATCTAAACCCATGGCTTCGCAAAGTTCGTTCACCATCAACCGGCGTGGTTTCATCCGAGCGGGCAGCGTCACCTTCGGCGGCCTGGCCCTGGAGAGCCTGCTGCGGCATGAAGCCCAGGCCGGCGTCTCGGCCACCGCCGACAAGCTCAGCGTCATCCTCTGTTTCATGCCGGGCGGTCCCAGCCATCTCGACATGTGGGATATGAAGCCCGACGCCCCGGTCGAATATCGGGGAGAGTTCAGCAGCATCGCCACCGACCTGCCGGGCTATCGCGTCTGCGAGTTCATGCCCAACTTGGCCAAGATGTGCGGCAGGCTGGCGATCCTTCGCTCCTGCCACCACGGCGAGAACGAGCACTCGCAAGGCGTGCACACCGTCCTCACCGGCTACCCTCCCACCAAAGGCGATCCGGCCCAAGAGGCTCCCAGTTGCGGCAGCATCATCGCCAAGGAACTCGGTTCGCGCGGCGGTCTGCCCGGCTACATTGCCACGCAACAGGCAATCGGACACGGCCAGGCCGGCTATTTGGGAGTGGCCTACGACCCCTTCGAAACCTTCGGCTATCCCACCAGCGATGCTTTCCGGGTCCGCAATCTGCGGCTGCCCGATAAAATGACCGTGGACCGAATGGAGCGGCGGAAGAGCATGCTCCAGCGGTTCGACCAGATCCGCCGCGACGCCGACGCCAGCGGCGCCATCGAGGCGATGGACACGTTCCGCCGCCAGGCCTTCGAGCTTTCCACCAGCCAGAAGGTGCAAGACGCTTTCGACCTCAAGCAAGAGTCGCCCGAAACCCGAGAGAAATACGGCCGCGCCAGCGGACCCGGCCAGAACGCCCTGCTGGCCCGGCGGCTGGTCGAACACGGAGCGCGGTTCGTCACCTGCAATATGAGCTTCGGCGCCCCTTGGGATTCGCACGTCGACAACTTCACCGCCCATCGCCGCATCGTCCCAGGCTACGACCACGTGATTTCCACGCTCATCCAGGACCTCCACGAGCGGAATCTGCTCGAGCGCACCCTGGTCATCGTCGGCGGAGAATTCGGCCGTACCCCCAGGATTAACGAACGGGCAGGCCGCGACCACTGGCCCGGCGTCTACACCACCATCCTGGCGGGCGGCGGCGTCAAAGGGGGCATCTTGCTCGGTTCTTCCGACGCCCTCGGAGAACGTCCCAAAGACCGGCCGATCCACCATCAAGACGTGCTCGCCACCATGTATCACCTGCTGGGAATCGACTACTCCCAGAGCTACCTCAACGAGGCCAACCGGCCCGTGCAGATTCTCAATTACGGGCAACCCCTTCACGAGATTCTCTAATGCGGCCGCCCACCTGCCACCTTCATCGCCCCCAAGTGTTCCCCGCGCGCCCCATCCTTCGCGGGTTGGCCCAGTTCGCCTGCTGCCTGCCGCTGGCACTCTCCGCGCCGGCCGCGGCGCTCGCCGAGGGCGCGCTCGCCGAGGGCGCGCTCGCCGAGGGCGCGCTTCCGATCGCCGATATCGACCGCGCTGTGCCGGTCGACTTTGCCACCGAAGTTCATCCCCTGCTCAAGGCCAACTGCCTGGCGTGCCACAACGCCACCCAGGCCCAAGGCAATCTTGTCCTTGAATCGCCCGCCGCCATGCTCAAGGGAGGCGACTCCGGGCCGGCCGTCGTGCCGGGCAAGTCGTCCGAAAGTCTCCTGCTCAAGGTCGCCGCCCACCAAGAAGCCCCCGCCATGCCTCCGGCGGCGAACGAAGTGGGGGCGCGAAACTTAACCTCCCAGCAACTGGGGCTCGTGCGGTTGTGGATCGATCAGGGAGCCCAGGGCACGCCCCCCGCCCAGCGGCAAATCGCCTGGCAATCGCCCCCCTCCCAGTACCAGCCCATCTTCGCTCTGGATGTCACCGGCGATGGTCGCTGGGCCGCCTGCGGCCACGGAAACCGCCTGTTCGTCTATCATTTGCCCACCCGGCAACCGGCCGCCGAACTGGTCGATCCAGAACTTACCGACCGAGCAGATCTCGACGCCGTCCGCTCGCTGGCCTTCTCGCGCGATGGCCGCTGGCTGGCCGCCGGTGGGTTTCGCCAGGCCAACCTCTGGCGCGCCCCGCACATCGATAAAATCGCCGATTGGCAGGCGCCCGGCCAAACCACCGCCGTGGCCGTCAACCCCGCTGGCAACAAGTGCCTCACCGGCAACGCCGACGGAAAACTGCAGCTTCGCAATCTCGCCGCACCCCAAAATCCCCAGCAGTTCAACGCCCACACGGGCCAGATCACGGCGCTCCGCTTCGCGGCGGCCGGCGACCTTTTCTACTCGGCGTCTCTCGACAAGACAGTGCGCGCATTCAAGCCCGACGGCGCCTGCGTGGCCACTTGGCAAACTCCCTCGGCCGTGCACGATTTCCTGTTGCTGGAAGAATCTCAACAACTCATCACCGCCGGCGCGGACAACGTCATTCGTATCTGGAATCTCGCGGACGCGGCAGCGGCGCCCCTGGCAGAACTGACCGGCCACACGGGACCCGTGCTGTGCCTGGCCACCGTGCCCGGCGAAAAAGAGTTCCTCTCCGGCAGCGAAGATGGCACCATCCGCAAGTGGAATCGGGCCGAAGGCCAGCAACTTGCCACGTATTCACACCAAGGCTCCGTGCAAGCGGTCGCCATTCGCGCCGACGGAGCCCGCATGGCTTCGGTCGGTCTCGATAACAAGCTCAAACTTTGGGATGCCGTCGGCGGAACAATGGTGGCCGAGTTCCAGGGAGACCCGCGCGCCTTGGCCGAAGTCGCCCGCCTCGATGGCGAATTGGCCTTCACCAAGAGTGCCATCGACCTCGGCAAGCGAGACATCAAGGCCTATGCCGGCCCCGAGCGAAGAATTACGGTCACGGCCGAGGCCGTCAAGAAAGCCGAAACAGAATTGGCCAAGGCCGAAACAGACCTGACCGCCAAAATCACCGACGCCGAGAAAGTCAAAGGCGACGAAAAGAAGCAGGCGACTGCCGAAAAGGCCCGGCAAAATGCCGAGACGGCCCGCGACGTGGCGATCACGGTGGTCGATCGAGCCCAGGCCGTGGCCCAGCGGGCCGTGCAAGACCTGGCCGCCGCCAACGCCGCGGTGGCCGCCAACGAAGCCAGGTACGCCCAGCTCGAACAGGCCAGGCTGCTGGCTCAGCAAGCCGCCGCCGATTCGGCCGCCCCGCTCCACCGTGTCGCCTTCTCGCCCGACGGCCAGCGGTTGTTCGCCGCGGGGAAAAGTGGACTTCTGCACGCGCTCGACGCCACCCACGGGGCGCCGCTGGAAACCATCGCGGGCCACGAAAGCGCGATCGTGGCGGCATCCCTGGGCCAGGAAAAGCTCGTCACGGTTTCCGCCGCGGGCCAGGCCATTGTCTGGCAAACCGAAAATCGCTGGCAGCGGGTGCATACGTTCGGCGGAAGTCACCAGCCGGGCGCGTTCGCCGATCGCGTCCTGGCGCTCGACTTCTCTCCCGACGGCAGCTTGCTGGCCACCGGCAGCGGCCTGCCAGGACGCTCGGGCGAACTCAAGATCTGGCGCGTCGCCGATGGAAGCCTGGTGCAAGACCTGGCCAGCCATCACACCGATACCGTCTTCGGTCTTCGCTTTTCCCCCAACGGCCAGCTTTTGGCGTCCGTCGCCGCCGACCGCAAGGTGCTGGTCTGCGATACCACCGACTGGAAAACCGTGCGAAACTTTCCCGGCCATACGGCGCACGTGCTGGCGGTCGATTGGAACGCGGGCGGCACGCTCCTGGCCACCGGCAGCGCCGACCGCACGATCAAACTCTGGGATTTTGCCGCCGGCCTTCAAGTCCAAACCTACAAGGGCCAAACCTACCGCGTGGGACCCTACAAGGGGGATCTCACGGCGATTCGCTTCGTGGGAAACAGCGAACAGTTTGTCGGCGCGTCTGGAGACGGCACCGTCCGCCTCCACCGCACCAGCAGTACCGACGACATTCTCACCTTCACCGGCTCGAGCGGCTACCAATACGCGGCCGCCGTCAGCCGCGACGGCCGCGACCTGCTCGCGGGAGGCGCGGACGGCAAACTACGGCTGTGGACGGGCCAGGATCGCGCCGTCAAATACACGTTTGAACTCCCCTCGACAAGCAAGTCCGCCCCAGATACCGCCAGTACCCGCTGAGCCCCGCCAGGCTCGGCTGTCCCCAAGGGCAACCCGATCCCTCATTTTTGCCGAACCGTTCACCTGCCGGGTTCCGCTCGCTTCCAACCCCATGGCCGTCGCGCCGCGAATCGCGCCACGGCCTTCAGCATCCGGGAGACAAGTCATGCAGCGTTACGCGAGCCTATTGTGCGGCCTGCTGTTCATCCTCGCTTGGCCTGCCGTGCTGGCGGCGGAGAACTGGCCCGCCTGGCGCGGACCGCGGGGGCAGGGAGTCAGCACGGAGACCGGTCTGCCCGTCACCTGGAGTTCCACGGAGAACGTCCGCTGGAAGATCGCGCTGCCAGATCGCGGCAATTCAACGCCCATCATCTGGGGAGATCGGGTCTTCATCACCCAGGCCCACGACACCACGCAGTGGCCGCCCCAGGTTCCCAAAGACTTCGCCGGCGGTTCGTCCGCGGGTGGCTACGCAATCTCCGCCAGGCGATCCGTCCTCTGTTTCCGCCGCGGCGATGGCGAGCTCCTCTGGCAGGGCGACACCCTTTACAACGAACCGGAAATCACCCATCCCACCAATCCCTTTTGCTCCGCGTCTCCCGTGACCGACGGCGAACGGGTCATCGCCAGCCTCGGTTCGGCGGGGCTTGTCTGCTACGATATGGAAGGAAAGCAGCTTTGGCATCACGAAGTCGGCAAGCTGGAGCACCTCTGGGGAACGGCTTCCTCTCCCATCCTCCACGGCGATCTGTGCATCGTCTGGTGCGGCCCCGGCGCCCGGCAGTTCCTGCTGGCCGTCAACAAACGCACCGGCGAGCTCGT
Organism: uncultured Pirellulales bacterium; assembly: GCA_964445985.1. Taxonomy (GTDB): domain Bacteria; phylum Planctomycetota; class Planctomycetia; order Pirellulales; family S012-138; genus CAYUMU01. The sequence goes on from CAYUMU010000002.1 coordinate 95,253, forward strand.
TTGGAAAACGGACGAACCCGGGGGCGATACCGGCATCACCAGCCGCAAGTTCCTCGGCACTTGGGCCACGCCCTTGGTGGCCCGCGTGGGCGAGCAGGATCAGCTTCTTTTCCCCGTTCCGCATGCCCTCAAGGGGTTCGACCCGCTCACGGGCCAAGAGTTGTGGTCGGCGGCGCGAATGGCAGGCAACTATTGCTACATGTCGCCGCTCCACACGCCAGGGCTGGCCATTTTCGGCCGCGGTGTTCTCAAACTGGGGGGCAGCGGTGACATTTCTCGCGACCAGTTGCGATACCAGGTTGGCTCCATGTACATCAGCACGGCCGTGATGTATGGAGAGCACCTTTACACCTACAACAACGTCGGCGTGCCTGGCTGCTACGTTTGGAAGACCGGCGAGGAGCTCTGGAAGGACCAGATCGAAAAACGCCCCGGCGGGAAAGAAGCCTGGGGCTCGCCCGTGTACGCCGACGGCCGCATCTACATTACCGATAAGAACGGCGCCACATCCGTGTTCGCCGCCGGCCCCCAGTATCAGCTGCTTGCCCTGAACGAGCTCAAAGAGCCTACCAACGCTTCCCTCGCCATTTCCGGAGGCGATATCTTCATTCGCACGCACAAACATCTCTGGTGCATCGGCCAACCGGATTGACCGCAGCGGCGCGAAAACCTTTCTCCCCTCTCCCCGGTATTGCCGGGGAGAGGGGCCTTTAGCAGCGGAGTGAGGTAGGCAATCTCCAGCCCCGCAAGACCCCCCTCAGCAGGAAAATTTGCTTGGCCACACCGGCAGGCAGTACTACAAAATTGTCGGCTAGCATCAGACGCAAAACCGGAGCACCTGGAATCCGGTGGAGTCAGAAAGTCACCAGCAGGAACCGCCAACTTGTTGAACCCGTCGCTCAAACAGGCCGCGGCGGCAAGCCTCATCGCTGTTGTCGCCTCCGTTCTCACCCTCGCAGCACCGGCCCTCACAGCACCGGCCCTCACAGCGCCGGCCCTCACAGCGCCGGCCCTCACAGCGCCGGCCCTCACTGTGCCGGCCCGCGCAGCCGAAGTTACCGGCATTCGCGCCGTGCACCGCCACGGCCAGACATTCATCACCTGGCACGACGCCGCGGAAGGCGCTGCGGGGGCGGAGTTTCGCTATAGCCTGTATCGCGCCGGCCAACCCATCACTGCCGCAAACCTGGCCGAGGCCGAGCTCTGCTACCGCGGCGTCCTCAACAATTCGGCCAAGCTATACGGAGCGGCCTTCAACCGGGCCGATCGGCTCGATCCGGCAAAGCCGTATGCGATTATCGAGGAGGGGGGCGCGCCGCTGCCTTCCTGGAGCGGCCTGGCCGTCCGCACCGTAAAGACGGCCGGCCCCAGCTGGTACGCCATCGTCGCCACCGATGAAAAGTTGAACGCCCTGAGTACCGTTGTTCCAGGCCAAAGTGCCACCACCGCCGCCGTCGCCGAGCAGCCGGCGCCCATCCAGCCTATCAAGCTCTTCGACTCGAACCGCCGCGAAGGTCCGTATGTGGCCTCCACCAGAATCACAGGGCAACCCGACCTCCCCTTGCATGTAACCCTGCACGGCAGCCAGGGACGCGGCGGCGGGGCCGGCGAATATGGCGACTACTATCTCTTCTTTGGAACTCCAGAAATGGGGTATCGCGATGGTTTGCCCGGCGTCTTTTCCGTTTCCGAGTACCATCGCCCAGAGGGAAATCAGCTCTTGCTGCGGCTGCGAGACGCCATCGAGCATCCCAGCGGAACCCGCGCCATGGAAACCTTCTGGTTTGGCTACCTGTGCGTGCCGCAAGGGGCGCGGCACCCGGAGCCGCGGGTTTATCCCTTCACCGAAAACCAGATTCTCTGGACGACCCAATGGGTCGCAAAACACTATCAGGCAGACGCCCACCGCATCTCGATCGGCGGCAGTTCGTCGGGAGCGGTGGGAGCCAACAACGTCGGTTTCCGGCATCCCGAGTTGTTTGCGGCCGCCTTCCCCATTGTGGGCCGAGTTCGCCGCGTGCCGGCCATAGCCCTGGAAGGCAAGTTCGATCGGGAGCAGGGGGCGCTAATGTCGGATGGCAAGACCGCCTACTACGATCGCGTGGATGGGCCCCGGTTCGCCGCCGAGCACCACGCCGACCTGCCCTTTCTCGGCTGGTCGTGCGGCCGCCACGACGGTTACGCCACCTGGCAAGAACACATCGATATGGTCCAGGCCCTGACCGCCTCGCATCACGGCTTTGCCTTTTCGTGGAACAACGGCAATCACTCCAGCGGCGGCCAGGCCCGCCAGGTGCTCGACCGTTACTACCCTTCCGCACGCTTCGCCAACAACCGCAGCTACCCGGCCTTCGGCAACAGTTCGCTCAACCACAACATGGGAAGCGGCGACCCAGCGGATGGTGATCCGGTCGGCGGCATCAATCTCGGTTTCACCTGGAATGCCGTCGTCGATGAGCCCCGGCGCTGGTCGGTAAAACTTGCCAACGAACTGGCCCAACAAGAGATGACCGTGGACGTAACGCCGCGCCGCTGCCAGAAATTCCAGGCCCAGCCGGGCGACGTCTTTCAGTGGACCAGTTCCACCGCAGGCTCCGGAACGGTCGCCGCCGACAAGTGGGGGCTGGTAACCATCCAGCAAGTGAAGATTCTGCCGGGCCAGGAAACGCTGCTCACCATTGGCAAATGATGCCGCCTTTACACCGCCAGGCCGCGAAAACGTCTCACAGTTCCGGCTTCCCTTCGTAAACCCAATATCGAGGCCCATTTCGTACACCGGGGTACGGTCTCCCGCCCGGCTCCTCATTCGAGCGCCGTCTTGGTAAGATAAAAGTCTCGGGCGCGGCCAGGAAGGCCGCGGAGCGTTGCTTCTTGGTTCGCCCTTCAGGGTTTTCAGCGAGGGGGGAAATGCCATGGCCGCCAACTTGCCACGGGAAGGCGATCCGCTCAGCCAACCGGTTGCAGACGAGCTCGCCACCAGCGAAGCTCGTCTGCGCGCGCTGCTCGAGGCGGCCGTCGATGCCATTGTCAGCATCGACGAGCAGGGCATCATCCAAATGTTCAACCCGGCGGCCGAGCGCGCGTTCGGCTATTCGGCTCAGGAAGTCATCGGCCAGCCGGTCACCCTGCTCATGCCCCCGCCGTATCGGCATGAGCACGATGGATATCTGGCCAATTATCTTGCCACGGGTCACAAGAAAATCATTGGAATTGGCCGGGAGGTCGTCGGGCTCCGCAAGGATGGCGCCGTGTTTCCCCTGGACCTCTCCGTGGCAGAGGCGCGGCTCGGCGACTGGCGCGTCTTCGTCGGCATCATTCGCGACATCAGCGAACGCAAGCGCACCGAAGAACGGTTCCGGCTCGTCGTCGAGTCGGCGCCCAACGCAATCGTGATGGTCAACGCCGCCGGCGACATTGTTCTGGCGAACACCCAGGCTGAAAAATTCTTCGGCTATCGCCCCGATGAATTGGTTGGGCAGTCGGTGGAAATCCTGGTCCCCGAGCGCTATCGCGACCAGCACGCCGCTCTGCGCGCCAGCTTTTTCGCCTCCCCCATGGCGCGCCCCATGGGAGCGGGTCGCGATCTCCACGGGCGCCGCAAAGACGGCAGCGAATTCCCCATCGAGATCGGCCTGACTCCCATTCAAACCAGCGAAGGGCTCCTGGTCCTCAGCACCATTGTCGACATCACCCAGCGAAAACAGGTGGAGGCCTCGCTGCACCACAGTCACCGCGAGCTCAAGCGCGCCGTGGGCGAATTGCAGTCGAAAAACGAAGAAGTCCGCGCCATGACGCAGCAGCTCTGGCAGGCCGCCAAGCTGGCCACCGTTGGCGAGCTGGCCGCGAGTATCGCCCACGAATTGAACAATCCGCTGGCCACCATTCGGCTGCGGATTGAATCCGCTTGTGCCCGCACCCCGCCCGACGATCCGCGCCGCCGCTTGCTGGAAATCGTCGATCAGGAATCGAAGCGCATGGCCGACCTGGTAGCGAACCTTCTGCAATTCTCGCGGCGCGGCGACGGCCGCGCCTCCACCGTCGATGTTCGCGAAGAACTCACCAAGGCCGTCGAGCTGATCCACCATCATTTGCGCAAGCGGCTGATCTCGCTCGTGCAGGAGTTCGCCCCCGATACTCCCACCATCTTTGCCGACCGGCAGAAGTTGCGGCAGGTCTTTCTCAACCTTCTCACCAACGCCAACGATGCCATGCCAGAAGGTGGGACTCTCACGCTCCGCACAACCGCTGCCACCCTCCCTAATGGCAAACCCGCGGTGCGAATCGAGTTCCAAGACACCGGCGTGGGCATCCCGTCCGAAAATCTGGGTAGAATCATGGAACCGTTCTTCACCACCAAGGCCGAGGGAGAGGGTACCGGGCTTGGCCTGGCCATCTGCCGCCGAGTCGTATTGGAACACCAGGGAACCATCGATGTCGAAAGCCAAACCGGCCAGGGGACCATGGTGCGCATCCTGCTGCACGTGGGCAACGGCGCCAATGTTTCCCATCTTCGCGCTTCGCCGCAGTGAAGCGTCGAGCACGACGACCCCGCGTCGTCTGCCAGATTTTATCGTGCTGGAAAGGATGAATCATGCCTGAACCCAAGGCCGGTCGTCTCCTCATCGTCGACGACGAAGTCGAACTGAAACACGCCTTGTGCGAAGCCCTGGCCGACGAAGGGTTCGACACGGTGGGAGCCGCCAGCGGTGGCGAAGCGCTCCAGCTGTTCGCCACGCAAGATTTCGATTTGCTGCTCAGCGATCTGATGATGCCCGGCATCGACGGCATCCAGTTGCTCCGCCAGGCTTTGGAGATCGATCCTCACCTCGTCGGAATCATCATGACAGGGCAAGGCGCCATTGCCACCGCCGTCGAGGCCATGAAGGTCGGCGCTTTCGATTACGTGCTCAAGCCCTTCAATCTTCAGTCCATGTTGCCCATCCTCAACCGCGCCCTCGAAGTCCGGCGGTTGCGCGCCGAAAACGTCCGCCTCCGGCAATACGTCGCCCGGCTCAGTTACGAATCGACTCGCTACCAGATGATCGGCTCAGGCTCGGGCATGCGGCGTGTGTTTCAGCTCATCGAAAAGGTCGCCCCCACCGACGCCACCGTGCTGATTCGCGGCCAAAGCGGCACGGGCAAGGAACTGGTCGCTCGGGCTCTGCACCATAACAGCCCTCGCCGCGGCGGGCCGCTGGTCACCGTCAACTGTGCCGCCTTGCAAGAAACCTTGCTGGAGAGCGACCTTTTCGGCCACGAGAAAGGCGCGTTCACCGGCGCCGTTCAGGCCAAGCAAGGCCTGATCGAGGTCGCCGAGGGAGGCACGCTCTTCATTGACGAAGTGGCCGAAATGGCGCCGGCGCTGCAAGCCAAACTGCTCCGCGTGCTCGAGGACGGACACTATCGGCGCGTGGGCGGCACCAAAGAATCCCATGCCAACGTCCGCATCATCGCCGCCACCAACAAGCCGTTGGAAGACGAGCAAAAGGCGGGGCGTTTCCGCGAAGACCTGTACTACCGCCTCAACGTGGTCAGCATCGTCTTGCCGCCGCTGCGCGAACGGCGCGACGATATCCCCGAACTGGTGGAACACTTGTTGACCACGCGCTCCCTTGGCAAAGTCCGCTTCCAGGTAGACCCCGCCGCGATGCAGGCCCTGTTGAACTACCGTTGGCCCGGCAATATTCGTGAGCTGGCCAACGTGCTGGAGCGCGCCCAGATTCTCGCGGAAGAAAATCGCATCACCCTCGACGACCTGCCCGAAACGCTGCTCACCGCGCCGGCCCTGGCCGTGGAGCCCAACGCCGGCATTCTCAACCTCCACGAAACCGAAAAACGCAACGTTCGGGCTGCTCTACGGCAAGAGAACGGCAACAAAGTCCACGCCGCCAAGGCCCTCGGAATCAGCCGCCGCGCCCTCTACCGCCTCATCGAGAAATACGGCCTGGAAGATTCCCGCAACGACGCCTGGGCCGGCGCCAGCTGATCCGCTTGCGCTGCGGCCCTGGAGGGGTCATTCATTCCCGGCGGCCAATTGGTCCATAAAAAAAGCCGATTCGCCACCCACGCGCGGTTGGGGCGAATCGGCTGGGGTTGATTCCGCTCGATGGCGTTACTTCTTCAGTTCGGCTTCGATCGCCGAGGTTACTTCGGGCGATTGAGGGCCGGTCTTGGGGGCGAAGCGGCCAGCGACTTTGCCATCGCGGCCGATCAAGAACTTCTCAAAATTCCACTTCACCTTGCCAGCGGTTTCAGCGCCGGTTTTTTCGCTGGTGAGCAGCTTGTACAGGTCGCAGGCCTCGTCGCCGTTCACATCCACCTTGTTGAGCATGTCGAAGGTCACGCCGTACTTGGTGGAGCAAAACTCAGCGATTTGCAGCGAACTGCCGGGCTCTTGCTTGCCAAACTGGTTGCAGGGCACGCCCACCACGGCCAGGCCTTGGTCTTTGTACTTGTCGTGCAACTGTTGCAGCCCAGCGTACTGCGGGGTGTTGCCGCAACGGCTGGCCACGTTCACGAACAGCACCACTTTGCCTTCGTACTTCTTCAAATCCACCGGCTTGCCGTCCAAGCCTTCCATGGTGAAGTTCAACACGGCGGGGGTCTCCTCGGCTTTCTTGTCGGCGGCAACGCCAACGGCGGGCAAAAACGCAATCGCGGCCAGCAGGCGCCAAACGGGCGAGCTCTTTTTCATCGTGGGCAATCTCTCAATAAATAGGGTGGGGGTCGGCGGCCGAAAAGGCTGGTTCGCAATGACTCGGCCGGCATGCTGGGTAGCATTGTAATGCCGCCCGCAGGGGGTCGGCAACAATTTCACGGACAGTTCTTCACAGGCAATTCTGTATTTCTTCGCCAGCCAGGCAGCGGCAAGCGCAGGGGCCACGGCCTAAAACGTCGACTTGTCGAGGATTTTCTTGAGCACCGGCTCAAAGGCGTTGGCGTGCCGCCAGAAGCCCAGGTCGTTGGGGTGCGAACCGTCGGTGGTGTCGTCGCGGTCGTTGCCCAAGAGCAATTCACCCTTCAGGTAATGCAGACCTTTCACGCCGCCCGCCTGCAGGTTCTTGTACGCGGTTTGCAACGCCTGCCGGGCGGCCTGATGCCGATCTTGCTTCTCCGGAATAAACGGCGTATTGGCGTAGGTGCGGTCTTCCACCAGCAGGATGGGCGTATCGGGCCGGGCCGCGCGGAGTTGCCGCACCAGCGGTTCCGCCTTCTCGGCCACTTCGGCGCCTTGCATGTTGGGCAGGCAATCGATGATGTAGACGGCCCCGTCGAGCTCGCAGAGAAGCTCGCCCACCTCTTTTTCCATGCGGCCGTTCCCCGAGAAGCCCAGGTTGATCACCGGCCGGTTGAGCCGACGCCCCAAAATGGCAGGGTGAGGCATGCCGGGCCGCGAGGCACACGCGCCATGCGTGATCGAGGTTCCATAAAATACCAGCGGCTTTTCGGTTCGCGGCGCAATGGGCTCGAAGCTAGCCCCGGCCGGCACCCCAATCCGCAGATACTCGGTGCCGTTATAGAGTGGCAAATAAATGGTGTAGTTTCGCTTGCCGGGGGCGATGCCCGAGATGAGCTGGGTGTTCATCTGTTGCGCCGTGGGGCGGGCCACCGACAGCCAGCGGCTCTGGCCTTCGTCGTCGCTGGCATACAGATCGAGCCCGCTCACGCCGGTGGCCGGCATGTGGGGCATGGCCAGGCTGGGCGAGGTCAGGGCGTAGTCGGCCGAAATGGCCGTGGCATCCGTGGAGAACTGGACAAGCATGCCAGCCGAATGCCGGCTGAGACTCCACACCGCGCCGCGAACCGATTTCTCGGCCTTGGCCGGCAGGCGGTCGAAGTACTTGGCGGTCTCGGTCCAGCCTTTGCCTTCCACGCCCCAATCTCGCACGTCGTGCCAGCGGATGCTGTCGGCGGTGGCAGGCTTTTGAGCCCTCGCCAGGCCGCCCAAAAATAGCGGCGCGGCCGAGGCGGCAGTCAGGGCCAGAAAGTCGCGGCGGGAGTGCATTTTATTCATCGGAAACCAGTTACCTTTGCTAAAGCAGGCCAAATCGAGTTCAATAAAAGCAACGCTGGCGAAAAAAAACAACCGTGGCAGCAAAGCCCTGCCAGCAGCGCCTGGTTCTCTCGTCGCTAGGGTATACGCAAGTTGCCTGGATGCTCACACCTCGTCTATTTTGGAGAACTGGGTAGAATACAGCATGCGACCACGAAGGGTAACCGTCTTAGAATAACCACCCGCTCGGGGGTTGACTGCACAAACACCGTTAATTCCGCGGAGAAGTAAATCTGGTACGATCTTGCGTGTTGGGCCAGGGATATTGAACTGGCAGCCCCCAAATGGTCGAAAACACCGACTAAGCGTCGGCCATGGTTGAGTTAGCAACAGCTGGCCGGATGCGTCAAACGTCGACACTACCTGTTAGCAGGCGTAGATTTTTCCACCGCGAATGAGTCCCGGCGGCCCGTATCCGCCCCCCTTGCCCGTGCAAACCACTGCACTCGCCCAAGGCAGGGGCCGATCGATACGAATGCATGCCGGGATAGGGTTTTGCTCCGAATATGGGAGAGTTCCAAGGTGCGCTTCCGGCAGCTAATCTTGATGGCGGCTGTCTTGAACTTTGCCGGTTTGGCGAATGCTCAGGAATGGGCCAAGAAAATGTTCGACTCCCTGGGGCACGATTTTGGCACGGTCGTGCGCGGAGCCAAGGCCGAATATAAGTTCGAGATCACGAACTTGTATAAGGAAGATGTCCACATTGTGTCCGTGGAATCGAGCTGCGGCTGCACCACGCCGCAAATCTCGAAGCAAACGCTCAAAACCTTCGAAAAGGCCGACATCCTGGCCGTTTTCAACACCCGCGCCTTCCTCGGCGCCAAAAACGCCGTGCTCACCGTCAGAATCGACCAGCCCTTCCCCGCCGAAGTTCAGCTTCGCATCGACGGTTACATTCGGAGCGACGTGGTGCTGCACCCCGGCAGCGTGGAACTGGGAACCGTCGCGCAGGGCTCGCCCGCCGAAAAGCATATCGAAATCCTGTATGCGGGTCGCACTGACTGGCAAATTGTCGACGTCCGAACCACCAACGCCTACCTCGAAGCCGAACTAGCCGAGAAAAAACGCGGCGCTGGCGAGGTAGCCTATGACTTGTTGGTGCGGGTTCGCGGCGATGCCCCCGTGGGCTATATCAACGAACAACTGACCGTGGTCACCAACGATCAACGGCTCAAGACGTTCCCCGTGGATGTGTCGGGCAAAATCGAGTCCGATATTACGGTCAGCCCCTCGCCGCTGTTCTTCACGCCGCTAGCTCCCGGGAATTCCACCACCAAGCAATTGGTGGTTCGCGGCAAAAAGCCGTTCAAAATCACCAAGGTGCACTGCCAAGGTGGCGATTGTTTCGACGTGCAGTTCTCCGAGGACTCCAAGGTTTTGCACCTCATCCCGGTCACGTTCACCGCCACCCAAGCGGGAAAATTCAACGGCAAAATCGCCATCGAAACCGATCTGGGGCCGGGCGTGGTTCCCAATGTCGAAATCCAGGCGTCCTGCGTCGAACCATAAAACCGCGCGCCGGTTTCGAAGGCATTCCGCCCAAACGCCCAAGCTGCTTGCTTGGCGATCGCCACGGCTTGTGGCACAATGGACCACAGTGGAGGCTGCCCGAGGGGGGCATGCTTCTCCCTGTCTCCGAGGTCCACGCTCATGTCGTTTGCCAAACGCTCCGGGTTCACGCTGCTCGAGCTGTTGATGGTTATCGCGATCATCGGCATGCTGATCGCGCTGATCTTCCCCGCCATCAACCGCGTGCGCGAAACAGCCCGGCAAACCGAATGCCTGACCCGCATGCAACAGGTGGGGGTGGCGATTGATATGTATTCGGAGAAGGAGAATGCATACCCCGGTTGGCGTAATCCCAGGCTTCATCCCAACCGCCCTAATGTGAGTTGGTTAGTTCCCATCCTTCCGAACCTGTCTCGGAAGGACGTATATGACGATTGGAATACCGTTCCACCACCCCCAGCGACAGCGCCGTATCCAGCACCGGCAACTCCCAAGCTAGAATTCGTCATTTGCCCGACCGACACGGCCAAGAGCGGCGATTCTCAGCAGGGACCGGTCATTAGCTTTGTGGTCAACTCAGGGCGGCCTGACAATAATACCGATCCACCGGACATTCGTTCCAATGGCATCTTCATGGATATGGTGACATCGACCACGAATGTCTCGCCGCAAAGGCAAACGCCCAGCTTTGTGGTTAAGGCCGACGGCAAGGCCAACACGCTGCTGCTTTCGGAAAACCTCGACGCCACCCATTGGAGCAACGTGGGGAGCGAAGCCGCGAGTTGCATGGTCTGGTGGATCGACCCCGTATCCACGCCCATCGGCGGCACGGGCGGTCCCACTCCCGCTGGCTACGAGAAAGCCCGGCCATCGAGCAATCACCTCGAAGGCGTGAACATCATCATGGCCAGCAACGCCGGAAGGCTGCTGAGCTTCGACACGGATTACAACGTGTACAAGAGCATGCTCGCCGTGCGGGACCAATCCATCGATCCCACTCCCTAAGGGGCCGCCAATGGATGCGAAGCGTCACTGGGGCCTGTGACCTGCAGGTTTTCATCCCGGCAGGGATGCCAGCTCTTAGCCAGGGCTTGAGCGCGGCGACAGCCCTGGTTACCCGAGTTGTAAATCTCTGTGTTTATCCTGAAGGATGTAGCCGGGTGGAACTAGCCGCCCCACGCGGTTGCGACCCCTAGCTGGGGTCGATGGGGATTTTTCGATAGTTTTCCGGCGGTATCGCTAACGCTCAACCGCCGGCTATGGGCTGGAAACCCCTTCGGGGTTGAATGCGGGGGCCAAAATCGTTGCTTGGCTGGCTATTTGCCTTCCGTGGTCGCTGGCTGGGGGGCGGAACCCGTTTCGATCTTGGCTTCCAAGCCGGCCATTTTCAGGGCCGTGATGATGTCGGCGGCGGCAACATTGCCTTCACCGGTGAGCCCCACGGCCAGCGAGCCGCGGCGAAGATCGACTTGGATTTGCTCGGCGTTCACGCCGGGCACTGGTAGTTCTTGCGGCGGGCCGTTGCAAACTCTGAACGCCGGCTACAGCTATCCTTCCGCTTCTGCCGCCTCGCCGCTCGAGCGGCGGCTCCACCAATAAAGTGGGATGCCTGCCAGGACGGGGATCACCGCCAGCAGGCACAGCGCGCGGGCGTAAACCAGGCTGGAGTACAGCATGAACAGGCAGGTCAGGCAGAACACCACCGGCGGCAGCGGATACCAGGGGATGGAAAACGGCCGGACCCGATCAGGGTCGCGGTAGCGCAAGACAAAGATCGAAATTCCGGTCAGCAAAAAGAAAGTCCAAAACACCGGGGCCGACGAGGCAACGAGGGTTTGAAACCCGCCGTCGTAAACATCCCAAGGGAGCGGATTCAGCCACAGTCGGGCCAAGATCCAGTCGATGGTTTGGCGGCCGGCGGCGGTGCCCACCGCGGCGATCAGCACCAGGGCCACGGCCGCTTGTGCCACGATGGCTCCCAGCGGCACGCCCCGTTGGCGATTGGACCGGACCAGCAACGAGAAGACCCGGTGGTCGGCCCCCAGCACTTGCAGCACGCGCGAGCCTGTCAGAATCAGGCCATTTACCGCGCCCAAGGCCGAGATCATCACCAGCACGCTCACGCCGCGGGCGGCCCAAGGCCCTGCCGCGCGGGCGACCACGTCGGCCGCGGGCGTATAGGCGTGCCGGGCGCCTTCAAAGCCCAGCACCCACAACATGGTGGCGTTGATCAAGAGATAAATCGCGGTGATCAGGCCAATGGACAGGAACAACGCGCGGGGCATATTGCGTTTGCGGTCGCGAACTTCGGCCGATACAAACGCGGCATCGTTCCAGCCGCCAAACGCGTACAGCACAAAGACCAAGGCCAGGCCGAGGCTGCCCGCGGCGGACGAATCGTCCACAGTGATGGACTCGGCCGGGGTCGCCGTGAAGCCGGCGATGACAATGGCCACCAGCCCCAGAACCTTGGCCGAGGTGAGCAGGTTTTGCGTGGTCTTGCCCACGGCCACGCCAAGCAGGTTGATGGCGGAAAGCACCACCACCACGCCCAGGGCCAGCCAAACCGCGGCTGCGGCCTCCCATCCCCCCAGCCGCACGCCATATTCGGCAAAGGCATAGGCCATGGCGCCAATGCTGCCGGTGAGGATCACCACCAATTGCGCCCAGCCGAACAAAAAGCCCAACGAGGGTCCGAAGGCGCGGGTCAGGTATTCGTAGTCTCCGCCCGAGCGGGGATAGGTGGTGGCCAACTCGGCGTAGCAAAACGCGCCGAGCAGTGATAGCAGGCCACCCACCACCCACAGGCCGAGCGCCATGCCGGGGCCGGAAGTGTACATGAAGACGAACTTGGGCGAAACAAAGATCGAGGTGCCCACCACAATGCCCACGATAATCCCCACGGTGTCCCCCAGACCGAGTCTGCCCGCGGTCTCAGAGGGTTCCGGCGGAGTGGAAGCTGACATGGCGGGCAGTTCGAGGGTATCCAGTTTCAGCAGGGGGCCAACGACGATTGCTTGAGCATAACTGGATCCCCGACTTCACGGGAATGACGGCATAAGACACTGGCGGGCGATCTACCACGAATCGGTGCGGAAGGTCACGGCCGGCAAGCCGTCTTTATTGAACAGGTTGGCCCAAGGGCGATTCATGGACCAGGCGTAACGCACCGCCGCCGGCTTGGCCACCTTGGGGCTGGAGACCACGACCGTGTCGCCGTCGATGCGGGCGTCGGCCCAGTAGAAGTTCTTGTCGTCGCCCGCGATGGCAAAGCCCTGCAGCTTGTCGCCATGCTGCATGGCCAGACCTTGGCCCACGTGGTCGAACTTGATGTGGACTTCGTTGCCGTCGATGGTGTGTGAATTGTAGATTGGGCCGTAATACTCGCCCGGTTTATCGTAAGCCATGCCGAGCGCCACCGTGGCCGCGCGGCTGCCATAGCCCGACTTGTTGGTGGGGTGAACGCCCGAACCTAAATCGCTGCTGATGGCCATGCCCACGTTGGGGTAGTTCATGATCCGCACATGGTTTTCCACATAATCCGCGCCCTGGCTCGCGCGGCCGGTGATGGCGGCCCCGGACTGGTTGTCCGGCAGCGAGGCGAAGGCTTCGGCCTTGGCCGTGACGGGGTTCTTGGGATCCCAAGCGCATCCGCCGCCGCTGGGCTTTTGTACATAGATGAAGGCGAACTGGCCGTTGTTCCAGGCCTTGCGCCAGCCCGAAATCAGGGCGCCCATTAGCGTGTATTGGTCCACGCCACCGATGGCCGTGCCGCTTTCGCCCTGGTCCCACAGCACGCCGCGCATGCCATAGCCGACAAACGGCTGAATGTGCGCCGCGTACAGGTAGCCCGGCTGTTGGCCGCGGGCGGTGCCCGGTTTGCCAGGAGGGCTGGGTTCTCGCCCCACCGTCTTGCCGGAGGCCTTGGCCGCGTCAGCCGCTTTTTGCCAGGCGGGCAAAACCCGCGTTTCAAAGTCTTTCAGCTGGGCGTCGTAGGTCTTGGCGTACTCGGCCATTTGGGCCTGGCAGGCTTCGCTGGCTTGCAAGGCTTCGGGGGTGAGCCAGGCGCCCGAGGGCGTTCCGCCCACCGCGCCGAGCATCATGCCGACGGGCACATCCAGTTCTTCGTGCAACTTAACGGCGAACGAAAACAGCAGGGCCGAAAAGGCGCCATTGGTTTCGGGCGACGACACCTGCCAACCGCCGCTGCGATTGCTAAAGCCGCGAATTTGCGGATGCTTGGCCGCGACCATCTTGGCGAGCTCTTCGTCGTTCTTGGCGTAGCCAGCGGCGGCGCCAGCCATGTTGGATTGGCCCGACCCGATCCAGACTTCGCCCACCAGCACGTCTTTCAGCACCAGGCGGTTGGTTCCGGCGATGGTCAATTCATCGGGTCCGCCGGCCTTCAGACTGGTGAACGTAATGTTCCACTTACCAGCGGCGTCGGCGGTTGCCTGCTGTTCTTGGCCGCGGAACTTGACGGTGACCACTTCGCCCGGCGCGGCCGTGCCCCAGATGGGCGCCTGGGTTTCACGCTGCAGCACCATGTGGTCGCTGAAGAACGGCGGCACGGCCACCTCGGCCGTTGCCGGCAACGCGCACGACAGCACGATGGCCGGCAGCAGGCAAGACAGAGTGGGGAGAAAAGGGAAACGAAGTCGCATCGCAAAACTCTCCAAGGGGTATGGTGGGCCGTTCGGGGTGAGCGCGGAATATGGATGTCATTGGGCCATCATTAGCTATCGCCGCAAGGTTGATTGCAAGGGAAAAGCAGCTAATGGGGCGCTGCCGTACGGTTTTCGAACCTGGTCTGCTTTCGCTTTGCGGCAGCGGATTCTTTCGCGGAGCGAAAGACGACTTTGAGAATTCAGTTGGCTTCCACCATGGCCCGTTGGCTCGCGCGCCAGGCCGCGTCGTACCGGGAGAAGCCGCGCTGCACGTCCGCCGACGCCGCTTCCAGCGCCTGTTGCAGCTTGTCGGCCCGTGGCGAGATGCCTTGAGCCCGCAAGATGCTCGCGGCTTGAATAGCCACGGCTTCGTCGTACGGCTCGAGAGCGCGGATCAGCAAGGGCAGATCGTTGCCGCTGTTTGTGACCGCTTGCTGGGCGTACTCGTAGGCACTGGTGAACCGGCCATCGCCGTCGCCATCGATCCATACCGCGCCCGAGGCGCCCAGCGTATAGGGGGTGAAGTCGGCCGACGTGGGCTGGTACGGTTTGGGCGTGGGCCAATAGAGATCCCGCACGCCTGGCCCCGTGGCGATGACTGCCAGAAATATGTCATGCCGCGGCCGCTGGAGCTTCCATTTGCCCTGCCAGATCACGCCCCGGTTGCCGGGCTTTTTTTCATCATCGAGACTTGCCTGGCGAATGGCCACGCCGTTGGCGTAGAGCGTGACGCCCTGGGCCTGCGTCCAATGCGGCCCCAGCACTTGGGTGGCGACCGTCAATTGTTCGCCCGCCGGAACCAGATCGCCCGGCCCGTACTGCCCATTTACCGTGAGGTCGGCCAGCAAGCCGTAACTCACGTTCACGCGTCCGGCTCGCAAACTGTCATAAACCTGCTCTCGATCTATCTTGCCTGGGTGGGCGTCATCGCAACGAATATAGGTTCGCCCCTGACCGATAAAGTGACGGCCCACGTCGTGAGAATCGCTGGCAGCCACCGGGGTAATTCTCACGCCTCGATTCAATAGACCAAACCAATCATGGAACAGTTGCAGCCCATCGGTCTGAGTCGTTCCCGAATTGACCACCTCCATCAAATTGGCCTTGAGGGTTTGGCCGTCGAGCCGCTCGCCCGCGATGCCGATATGATGCCGAGGATCAAACGGTCGAAACCCTTTATGAATATCGCGGGCGTGATTCAAGACCACCAGCCGCCGCTCATCGCCTGCGAAGATCTCTCCGAACACGCTGGCCCAATCCTGGCCCCGGTGGTCCATGCTCGCCGGCCCCGGCAGGAGCGGAAACACGATGAAGTGCCCCACGTCGGTGGTCACTTCATTGCCGACAATGGGCGTGAAGTATTGCCGCACGCCGAGCGCTTTGGCGCTCGGCTCGTAGTCGATCTGGATGTTGTGGTCGGCGGCCACGGACAATTCCACGCCTTCGGCGGCCAGCGTGATCATGCGTTCTTCGATCGTGGCGTCGCCATGACGGGAATGCGTAAAGGTATGACTGTGGGGATCGCAAGCCGCGTAGCCTTGGGTGGGGACTTCACGGCGAATGGTCAGGCTGACCTGGCGAACGTCGCCCGGTTGGAGTTCGAGGGCGGCCTGGTCGATGGAGTACTCGAATCCTCGCCCGGCCACGATCCGATACTTGCCCGCCGCCACCGGCAAGTGGGCCGCGCCAGTGGATGAGAACACGATGCCGGGCCGCACCGCCAGCGTGTGGCTGGATTCGGCGGCGGTGCTCATCAGCACGCCGGTGTCGTCGAGCACCGTGATCCGGGCCGGGGTTGGCTGGCCGGTATCGGCATCGACGACCCGCACTTCGATCGTGCCGTCGCTGAGAACTTCGGCGCGCGGTCGTTCGATCAGGCGCACGTCGCCCAGCAGGACATCGTCGGAGGCCCGGCCCGAGCCTGAGATTCGCAATTCATTCTGGCCCTGTACCAGCATGCTCTGGGGTAGATCCCAGAAGGTGACCATCTGATTTTCATCGACCGGCAGCGTGCCGACGCGCTGGCCGTTGACCTCGATGATCCAGCGCTGCTTGATGTCGCGATGACGTAGCCGCAAGGTGGACGGCCTGGGGGTCTGGATTTCAAAACCTAGCTTGAGTTCCGAGCCCTCGGCTTCCGGGGGAAACTCCGTCCATTCCCGCTCGGCCCCCGATCGCAGATGATGCAGTTTGGCGTCGAGCACGCGTTCCATCGTTTCGGCGGCGTGCGCGCGGGAGACGGCGATGAGTGCGATTGGCAGGAGCCAGCCTAGAGATTTCAGCAAGATGTTCACCAGGTGGAATGAGTTGGCGGCGGGGGCCGTTCGGTTGATGTTGGGAGCGAGTCAACCGTGGGGCGCGGTTCGCTCCCCACGGTTGGTTCAGTCTAATCGCTGATGGGGGTTGGATCACGCACTTCGATGCGGGTTGAAGTTTGCGTTGTTGCCCCCCATCGGCGAAAATCTTCCCCTGCCGCAATCGTTTTCAGGCGACTGCTATTTCTTAACTTTCTCCAAGGCCATGGACCCCATGCGTAGCCCGTTTTGGCAAGGCGTGTTTCCCGCCGTTACCACGCAGTTCAAGCAAGACCTTTCGCTCGACCTTGAGGCCACGGCTCGGCACTGGGAAGCGCTGATTGCCTCCGGCGTGCAAGGCCTGATCGTGGCCGGGTCGCTGGGCGAGAACCAGACGCTCGAGCCCTCGGAAAAGCGGGCGTTGCTGGGGGAAGCCGTGCGCGTGGCCGATGGACGCGTGCCGGTGCTGAGCGGCGTGGCCGAAATGAGCACTGCCGCCGCCTGCCAATACGTGCGCGACGGCGAACGACTGGGCGCCGCTGGCTTTATGGTGATGCCGGCCATGGTTTACAAGGCCGACGCCCGCGAAACCCTGCAGCACTTTCGCCGCGTGGGCGCCGCGACCAGCCTGCCGTGGATGCTGTACAACAATCCGGTCGGCTACGCGGTCGATGTTACGCCGGCCCAATTCGCGGAGCTGGCCGATATCGAAAACCTGGTGGCCATCAAGGAGAGCTCGGCCAACACCCGTCGCATTACCGAACTGCGGATCGAGGTCGGCGACCGCTATGCTTTGTTTGTGGGCGTGGACGACCTGATTCTCGAATCGGCCGCCCTGGGCATCGATGGCTGGGTGGCCGGCTCAGGCATCGCCTACCCTCAAGAAAACCAGCATTTTTGGAACCTGTGCCAGAGCGGGCAATGGGAAGGGGCGCGGCAGTTCTATCTTTGGTTCTACCCGTTGCTCAAACTCGATACGCACATCAAGTTCGTGCAATATATCAAGCTGGCGGTCCAAGAAGCCGGCCTCGGCCAAGAATGGGTGCGCGAACCTCGGTTGACGCTGACGGGGAGCGAGCGGGAACAGGTGCTGGGGATTATTCGTGGGCAGAATGCCGCGCGGCCGGAGATGGCAATTGTTTAGGCGATGTGTTTCTGAAAGAACCCGATGAAGAAACCAGTAAAAGTCAAGCCGCTTTCATTTCCGGTTCCGTTTCCTGATGTCCCTCTCTATCTCTTGTATGGCAATGTGTCGCGCCAAATTGTCACCCAAAGGCTCGGCCCTCCGATGCTCACCGATCGGCAGGATGGAGTTGGCCTCACGGATTTTTGGGCATTCGAATATCCATGTGGTCTGCAGGTTGCGTTCGAGTGTGTGCATGAGTGCCAAGGCGTACGGATTCTTGCCGATGCGCCTGAAATAGACCATGTGTTGCGACACATCCCCTTGGCGGCTTCTGAATGCAGCAGGATTGGGGACGAGAAATTGGAATCGGAGCTAAGGCTGTTGATGTCCGCTTTTCCCGAGCGACGCCCCAGCATTGAGACTCTGCACGCGTTTCAAGTGTGGCGGCAGGGAGACGATGGCAACGCGTTCAAGGTTGGCGAACCAACCAGCGAACGGGATGCAAAGTGCAGGATGCAGCAGTTGGAATCGCTGGGCCACAAGCAGACGTATTGGTATTCTCCAACCGGAACTCCGTCCTAAATTCTCGCTTCAATTCGTCATCATCTCTCGGTACAAGACGCAGCGCGAGGTAAGAAAATGTCAAAATCAGCATTTTCCGAACTACCCAAATTCAAGTACCACCCCAGTCCGTTTTCGTCTGGGGCGCTCATGGACTCGGAGGATTCCTGCGAGTGTTGTGGTCAGGCGCGGGGTTATATGTACGAAGGTCCGGTGTACTGCGAGGACGAAGTCGAGCGTGTTTGCCCTTGGTGTATCGCGGATGGTTCCGCCCAAGCCAAGTGGGACGCGCAGTTTACCGACGCGGTTTTTCAAGACAGCTGGGGGGAGCATGTCGATCTGGCTCGCGAGGTTTGGGAAGAAGTGCTGCACCGAACGCCGGGTGTCGTGGGCGCCTGCCAACCCATAACCTGGTGGGTTCACTGTGGCCAACCGGCCGAGTTTTTGCAGGTAGAAGAGGAGCGTGTGCGTTTCCGATGCGCTGTTTGTGGCAAAAAGCGAAGTTATCGCGACTTGGACTAGAATTGCAGCAGCTCTCGCCATCCTGGCAGTAAATGCCGGTTTTTAGGCTGTCGCGGCCCAGGGGGGATAGATGGTAGGCTATATTCACCGGATCGCGTGAATCGGTTTCGTCGCCCGCCCCCCCTTTGCCTGCCTGGCAGGCTGTTTCCATATTAAAGATCGAGCCGCCGATGAAAGTGGTCCTGCTGGGGACGAACGGCTATCATCCCAACGAGCGCCGGCATACTTCGTGCATCATGCTGCCGGAGTTGGGCGTGATTCTCGACGCCGGCACCGGCATGTTCCGCATTCGCAGCCGCATTATGACGCCGCGGCTCGATATCTACCTGTCGCACGCCCATCTCGACCACGTGGCGGGGCTGACCTTCTTGCTGGGCATTCTGTACCGCCGCCAGGTGAACGAAGTGGTGATTCACGGCGAAGCGATCAAGCTCGAGGCCGTCAAGCAGCATCTGTTCAACGAGCATTTGTTCCCCGTGATGCCCAATTATGAGTTCCGCTCGCTGGCCGAGGGCGAAGAAATGCTGCCCGGCGGCGGAAAGCTGCGGCATTTCCCCTTGGTGCACCCCGGCGGAGCGGTGGGCTATCGGCTGGACTGGCCCGACCGCTCGCTCGCCTATGTGACCGACACCACGGCCGATCCCCAAGCGGACTATGTGAAGCACATTCAAGGGGTGGACGTGCTGCTGCACGAATGCAACTTTTCCAACAACCAGCAAGACATCGCCATGATGACCGGCCATAGCTGGACGAACCGCGTGGCCGAAGTGGCCAAGGCGGCCGACGTGGGCGTGCTGGTGCTAACGCACATCGACCCGGCCTTTGAAGGAGACGACCCGATTGGGATCGACGAAGCGCTGAAGATCTTTCCCTCGGTAATCTTGGGCGAAGACAATATGGAGTTGGAGTTTTAGGCCGCTGCAAATGGCAACACGCCGCTCTCAACCCTCATGAATGGAGGTCGGGCGGCGTGCGATAGCTTGCTGCTGTGGAAGAGAGACCGGTGGGAGTCGAACCCACTTTGATCGGGTTGCAGCCGATTGCCTGGCCGTCTGGCTCCAGTCTCTTGTGGTTGTGCCCCCCGCTGGCGTTGGCTGGCCGGGCGACAAGAGAAGTTATCGGCGGTTCTTGCCCGAGTCTTCACTAGAATCGGAATTGTCCCGCCAGGCGGTTGCGGGGGGAGGACGAGTGCGGTTGAATTCCCCAGCAGGATGGGCCGGCGTGCCGTGCGTCGAGCGAGGGGCGAGTGCCGGGAGCCTTGTCGCACCGGGGCATGGTCGCATAATGTAGGGGTAGCTTGCCAGGCGGGTGACGCAGAGTCTCTTCCTGAGTTAGAAAGCGCGATCCAGGCCGACTCCGATAGTAAAATCTTTACCGCTGCAGTACCCCCACCCCGCCCTCCCCCGTGCCAGGGGGAGGGAGAAATTGGCTTGGCCAACCTTATGCCCAACCCGCTGGTTGTTACCGAGAACCTGACCAAGCGCTACGGAGCGTTTACGGCCCTTCGCCATTGCACGTTGACGGTGCAGGCGGGCGAAGTATTTGGTTTGCTCGGCCCTAACGGCTCGGGCAAGACCACGCTATTGCGAACGCTGATGGGCTTTTTGCGGCCGTCGGCCGGGCGGGCCACGATTGCCGGGTGGGACTGCTATCGCGAAAGCCGCAAGACGCACGGGGCCACGACGTATTTGCCCGGCGACGCGCGGCTGTTTCGCGGCATGAACGGGTTCGAGGTGCTGCAGTTCTTTCAGAAGGTGCGGCCGGACGGCAATTTGCCGCGGGCGTTGGAGCTGGCGCAGCGGCTGGATCTGGACTTGTCGCGGCCGGTCACGCGCTGTTCAACCGGGATGCGCCAAAAGCTCGGCGTGGTTTCCATTTTGGCCGTGCGGGCGCCCCTGGTCATTCTGGATGAGCCCACCAGCAATCTCGATCCCACCACGCGCTCGCAGGTGCTGGGGCTGGTGCAAGAAGCCAAGGCGGAGGGCCGCACGGTGATGTTTTCATCGCATGTGCTTTCCGAAGTGGAGGCGGTGTGCGACCGGGTGGTGGTGTTGCGGCGCGGCGAGTTGGTTCATAGCCAGGCCATGGCCGAGTTGAAACGCCAGCATCGCATCGAGGCTCAATTGCTGGGGGGAATGCCTGACTTGCCGCCCGACCTGCACAGCCTGGAAGTTGAGCGCCACGGGCAAGGTTGGATTTCGCTCCGAACCGCGGGCGAATTGCTCCCGGTGTTGCATTGGCTCAGCGAACAGCAGGTGAGCGATATTCGGGTGCGGCCGCTCGGTTTGCAAACCGTGTATGAACGGTTCCATCCCCATCATGATGCTAACGAGGTCAGGCTGCCCGCATGAATCGAGCCTTGTGGTCCAAGAACATTCGCGACACCTGGCTGTTGATGCTGTGCTGCGCGGGCGTGCTGTTTCTGTTTCACCTGCTGTTCGTGTGGCTGGTGAGCCGGATGAACCTGGCGATTCTCGAGATGTTCTTGCAGTATGGTTTCAAGGGAGTGAACCTGCCGAACCTGCTGCCGCTGCCGTTGGAACTGGTGGCCACGCAGCGGGGGATGATCTTGCTGGCGTATGTTGATCCGGTGGTGCTGTTCACCATCACGGTGTGGTCGATCGCGCGGGGGTCGGACGCGGTGAGCGGCGAGATCGACCGCGGCACCATGGAAATGCTGGCGGCCCAGCCGGTGAGCCGCGTGACGATTCTGCTTCCTCAAATGGTCGCGACCACCGCGGGCGCCGCGGTGATTTGCCTGGCGTGCTGGTTGGGAACCAGCTTTGGTTTGCAGATCATGAACCTGAAGTCATCGATCTCGGCCATGGACTATTTGCCAGCCACGTTGAACTTGTTCGCCGTGACGTTTTTCTTAGCGGGCTTTACCACGCTGGTCGGTTCGTGGCAGCGCAGCCGGTGGAAAACGATTGGCATTGCCGGGGCGTTCTGCCTGATTCAACTGATCTTGAAGGTGGTCTCGCGGCTGTCGCCCGACTTGGAATGGATGGTCTACACCACGTATTTGGGGGCCTTTGAGCCGGGTTGGTTTCTGGACGAGTTCCACGGCTGGAGACTGGCCTGGCTGTTCTGCGGCATTCTCGCCGGGCTGGGCGCGGTGTGTTATGCGGCGGCCCTGTGGATTTTTAGCCGCCGCGATTTGCCGGCGCCGCTTTAGAGCCTATCCAATGACTCCCTCGCCCCTCTCCTCGGTATTTCCGGGGAGAGGGGCGAGGGTGAGGGTGAGGGGGCTTGGGAAGCGGAGTTGAGCATGCTATTTCAGGTCCGCGAAGAACCCGCTCATCCCCAGCCCTTCTCCCCCGGAGTACCGGGGGGAGAAGGGAGAAAGAAAGGTCGTGAGAAACTTTTTATCAGGTCACCGCTGAGGTGAGGGGGAAACCGGGTTCTTCGGATAGGCTCAAAGTGCCTTGCTCCCTACACCGCGTCTACCAGCGGCATCAGGTAAACGAGCAGCAGGGTTACCGCCATGCTGACCACGCCGAGCACGATCAACAGTGGCGTCCAGCTCTTCAGGGCTTCTTCTTCGGTCAGGCCGCCCATCTTGGCGAAGATCCAGAAGCCGCTGTCGTTCATCCACGAGCCGATTAGCGAGCCGGCGCCAATGGCGGTGCAAAGGTACACGGCGTTGAAGGGGAGTGGCCCGGACGCTCCGAGCATGGCGGCGAGCATGCTGGAGGCGGTGATCATGGCCACGGTGCTGGAGCCTTGGGCCACCTTGAGCAGGGCCGAAACCCCAAAACCCAGGAACAGCAGCATCATGCCTTGGGCGCCGCCGCCAAACAGGCTTTCGATGGCGGGGCCAATCTGGGCTTCTTTCAGCATGGCGCCAAAGGCGCCGCCGGCCGAGGTGATGAGAATGATCACGCCGCCGCTCATCAGGCCGTCTTCCACGCTGATGGCCACTTCCTGGCGGCTGGGCCGTCGCTGCCGCACATACATGAGAATGGCCACGGCGGCCGAAAGCAACAGGGCAAAGTTGGGGTCGCCGAACAGTGCCCCGTAGTTGGCTACTTGGCGCCATGAGGTTTCCCACACATGGGGTTCAATGTATTGCGGAAACGCCGCTTCCAGCAGCAGGCGGTTCAGGCGTTGCGTCTGCGGAACCGACAGTCGGCCGATGTCTTTGGTTAGCAAGTAATTGAGGGAGCTCAAGCCTTGCAGCCGTTGATGTTCGTCCCAGGGAAGCTTGCCAGCGCCCGATTCCGCCAATGCCGCCTCTTCAACGGCAAGCCGGCGCTGCGCTTCGACCAACGAAACTTCGTCTTTCGAGAGCAAGCCCGCGATGCGCGCTGGGTTGAGCACCACGCCGGGGAAATCGTCGCCGCCCGGCTCGTAGAACTTTTTGTTGCTCAAAACCTTAACATTCAAGTCCTCCACGATTTGCTCGCGCGTGGCTTCATCCACCGAGCCGGCGGCTGCCGCGGCAGTGATCGTGGCTTGAAGCTCGGGCGAAAACTGGTCCATGATACGCCGGGCCGGTTGCAAGCGGGGCTCGCTCGATTGGGGAGCGTCCGCCAGCAACTTCACAAAACCATCCCAGTCGCGAATTTGCGAGGTCGTAAAACGGGCGGCCGCTTCCGCGTCGGCCATGGTTTCCAAGGCCGTGTTCGCGCCGATCAGCAGCACCGGCAGGGCCACCGGCAAAACGGCCATCCACAAGGGCGGCTGCTGAGCCTCGGGGAGCGATTCAAGCTCGGGCTCGGTTCCAATGGGACGCATCGGCAGCGGCATGATCCGATCGCACACGCGGGCAAAGATGAGACCGGCCACCGCGGCCGGCATGGCGACCAGCGTGCCAATAATGATCATCAACCCAACATCGACCCCCAGGTTGGCCGCCATGACCAGCGGCCCAGGCGTGGGAGGAACCAAGGTATGCGTGATCGCCCCACCCGCGGAGATCGCCAGCAGGTACAGCAGGTAGTTGGACTTGGTGCGGCGATAAAGACTGCGGGCCAGCGGTACCAGCAAGTAAAACACCGTGTCAAAGAACACCGGCACCGCGAGCACGAAGCCGCTGCCCATCAGGGCCACCGAGGCTTGCTTTTCCCCTAGCAATCTCAAGAAAGCGCGCACAATGCGGTCGGCCGCTCCGCTATCCATCATGCACTTGCCAATGATGGCGGCGAGGGCGATCACGATCGCAATGCTGCCCGCCGTGGAGCCAAACGCGCCCGCCACGCGCGACACCTTCACGCTGACCTCGCCTGGCGCGAGCAGGCTCACGATCAAGGCCGCCGTGATCAACGCCAGAAAAGCATTGAGCCGCAGCACGATGATCATGCCCAAAACGGTTACAATTCCAATTGCCAGAATGGCCAACGGAGACATCGCGAGCTCGTTCTAATGGGGTGGGCCTGGCCTGCGCGCCGCTTGCCAGCGGATCGGATCGGGAGAGTCTTCCATGCCGCGCAAACCCGTGGGGGGGGCAACCCGGCCTGGCGATGTCTCTCCAATCTCGCCCAGGCCGGAGCAAGGTGAAAGAATCGCATACGAGGGGCCGCCCCGCAATTGTTTTTCCAATATCTGCTCTTCCAATATCTGGGGGATGCGAAGGTGGTGGGATGGCGCATCCGCCGCTTCCTGGATTCCCGCCCCGTCTTCACTGGGGTCAGGGTATGCGCGGGAAAGATGGGTCCGCGCCAAGGCTTTGCCACGCGGTCGTCCTACGCCGCTTTGGCCAATTCCCTTTCGAATTGAACCACCGGGGCGCCAGGCAAGCCGAAGCGGCGGGGTTGGTCTTGCACCTGGTCGACCACGTGCCGCACGTAGCCGGTGGCCACGGTGCAGAGGTCGTGCATGTCGGCAGGGCTGAGGTCGAGCAATTCCAGCGTCTGTTCGTTGCAGAGTGGCAGAATGTAATCGGTGCCGCGGACTTTGCCGGTGTCGCCCGAAGCCGTGACGTTGTTGATCAGGCCCCGGCGATTGGTGTGGTTGGCGTCATCGGTTTCGCGGGCGATTTTGGCGATGGAAGGCATGGCGCGCAGTTCGTCGCCATGGCGGTACACGACGACCCGCAATTCATATTTGTGGCCGGAGAGCGGATGTTGAGACGCGCGAATCTGGCAAGCGTCGACATATTCGCAGAGGGTATAGGGGAGCGCGCCGCCGGTGATGCCATAGAACTCGGCCGTTTGTTGCAGGGAGCGGTCGATCTGGTTGACGATATTGTCGAGCGATTCGAGCGGGTTAAAGAAGAACTCGATGCCGTGCCCTAGCCCCGTGCCGTGCGGCTTGATGACGACTTGCCGACCGCGCCGCAGCCAGACCTGCACCAGCTCGATCAATTCTTGGCGGGTGTGGGCATGCTCGAACAGCACGTTCCGTGGAAGCGCCTGGTGGGGGTGCGCTTGGACATACTCATTCATGAGATCATAGGCCACGCCCTTATCGCTTCCGGCGGCGAAGCAGCGATTGAGCGTTTTAAATTGTGTGAGATCGATGCGTTCATCGAACCATTGCATCAGGTTCCGGCAGAAGCGATCGTTGACCGCGCCCATGACCGGGCGGCCGTGGAGACTGAGGGTGCCGTCGCTATTGAGGTGGAGCGCTCGCATCAGATCTTTCATATAGCCGGGCACGACGATTGGGCCGGGAGAACTGGCGCGCTCACGGTCGTTGGCCATTTGCCCCAGGCTGCGGGCGTACCCCTGGCCAAACTTCCGCTCCAAGCCTTGGCGAATGGCGTCCACGAACAACACCTTTTCGTGGGCCAGGCGGTTCAAACGCGGCTGATCCTCGGACTCTTTGCCCGAAACGCCAAGCAAGACCACGCCATCGGGGTCGTCAAAGCTCTGTGAGGTCTCGGTCAGCGAACGCAGCATGGAAGCCAGCGGCGCGAGCGGCATGTTGGAGACGCCGCCAATGCCGGTGCCGTTAAGCTCCAGCAAGTGAAACTGCTTACGACCCTGGTGTTCCGATACCAAAATGTCGAGCGGCGCCACCAAGAACAGATCGCGCTGCGAACCGGATCGCAAAGATCGGGCCGACTCCTGAGCCAGGTCGTCCCAGAGGTCCAGGTCTTGGCCATTGCTGATGGAACTGCGGTCTTCCAGTTCCACGCCCAAGAGCGACGACGTGGCGATTAACGACTCCAAACAAACGGGCAATAGATTTGAGCGCATCGTGCGATCTCCAAGTTTTGCTGGCAGCCAGAACAGCGGCAAGGGGAAGTGAACCGCTTGCTGCCAGCCTTTACCATCCCTAGCATCGACAACTCCGCCAGCGGAAAATCAGAGCACCCGTTCGGATTCATTCCGTAACGCGCGGCGCTATCCACCGCGCGAAATGCCGACTCATTTCCGCGGGCTTCGCAGCCAGGGATCAGAGCTTCCTAGGTATTCGCTGGAAAGGTAGCGCCGACCATCTTCCCGCGTCGGCAGGGAGTTTCAAAAGCAATGCGCGTGCCAAGCGGTGCTTGTTTTTTTCACCCCCACCATCGAACCAGAGTGGCGCGGATTGAATCGATTGTGCGACGACGAAACTCGTTAAAAACGGCAGTGTTTGCCAGCCATCGGAAGTGGCTGTTGGATCAGCCGCTCAGCGCTTTGCAATTCTTCCAAGGCAGGTTGAAAATGATACATGCGCGGCGGCCGTGATGATGCCTATGAATCCGTGAGAAGGGAGGGCCGGAACGAAACGAATGTTCCCCCATGGATCGAAAGACGGGGACCTCATTCTTCGTCGCCCTGTGCATCGAGCGTTGGCTTGGTCCGATTACACAAAGTTGAGGTTTCGGAGAGGCTGCGCAAGAGATTCCATTGGCTCTTGATGTGATTGCCAAGATTCGGTACTGTTCCTGCCCACGCTCACGAACCGAGAGTCTCCGGCCGCCGTAGTGGGGTACACTTGCGTGGCGCGGCTGGTGGACGAAACCGCGCCGAATTTAGTTAAGGCCCCCCCCTCCCTCGCTAATTGCAAGCGTTGTAGTGCTGGCATGGATTACGCCGTTAACCGATCTGCCCGACGTTGTGCCGTTTCTGGCCGTGTGCTGGAAGAAGGCGAGACGTTCTATACCGCCCTGTTCGTGGAAGGCGCGGACCTGGTGCGGCGCGATTATGGCCGGGAATGCTGGAAATCGCCGCCTGAGAACGCGTTGGGGTGGTGGAAGGCGCGGGTGCCTCGCAAGGAAGAAAGCAAAACCAGGCTGGCTCCCGACGAGGTTCTGCTGCAGCTTTTTCATGAGCTGGCCGAGCAGCCCGAGAAACAAGATTTGCGGTTTGTGCTGGCTTTGCTGCTCGTGCGCCGCCGCTTACTGAAGTGGGAAGATCCCGAGAAAAACGCCGACGACCAAGAAGTGCTCGTCCTGTCATGCCCTCGCGATGGTGGAACCTACCGTGTTGCGGCCGAGGTTCCCAGTGACGCCCGGGCCGCGGAGATTCAAGACGAATTAGCCCGCCTCCTCTTTGCCGATGCCGCCTAACAGGAGAGCACGCTTTGAAGAACCTTCGTCTGAGTCTGGCCGCGGTGGCCCTGGTTGCCGCCAGCGGCGCCAACTGCGCCAATCTGCAAAACCCCTTTCATCGCCAGACGGCGCCGCCGGTGTTGTCGCAGACGCCCACGCTAGGCGACGTGACGGCCGTGGTGAATGCCAACAGCGGCCGGGTGCGTTCGCTCAAGGCCACGGGCTGCCGCGTTAGTGCGGGATGGATGCCGAGCATCAATGCCGACATTGCCTTGGAACGTCCGCGGCGGTTTCGCTTGCGAGGTCAAACCTCGATCACCGGCCCTGAAGTGGATATCGGCAGCAACGATGAGCTGTTGTGGAGCTGGGCGCGGCTGATGCAGCCTGCCGGCGTGTACTACCTGCGGCATGCCGACTTCCACCAGAGCATGGCCCCGCGGTTGATGCCGATCGAGCCGGACTGGATCCCTGAAGCTTTTGGGCTGGCCACGTTTGCCCCTCACGAGCAACACCAGGGTCCCAACCAGGTGGGACAAGGCCGGCTGGAGATTCGCACGCTGCGACAAACGGCTACCGGCCCCGTTACCAAGTTGACCGTAATCGAAGAACGCACGGGGCATGTGCTGGAGCAACATCTTTACAATCCGCGGGGTGAAACGGTGCTGAGCGTGCTCACCAGCCAGCACGAGCTGGATGCCGCGAGCGGCGCGTGGATTGCCAAGAAGATTGAACTGAAGTTGGCTTCGCTCGATACCACGTTGAAGCTCAAACTCGAGAACGTGCAGATCAATACCCTGAACGCTAGCGACATGGCTTTGTGGGCCAAGCCGGAACTGGAAGGCTTCCCCAACGTCGATATTGGACGGATGGGCAATCCCGAGCCGGTCAGCCAAACGCGCGTGCCGGCCACGCCCAGCAACTTCCGCCAACCGCAGGCGTTGCCAGCGCAAACGCTGCCGGGCCAGGCCAATTACCAAGGCGCGCCATCAAACTTCCCAAGCCCGCAGCCCAACGATCAAGGGTCGCCGGCTGGTTACCCTGGCGCCCAGGCCGGCTACCAAGGCCCGCCAGCCAACTACCCACAGCCTGGGCTGAACACGCCTCCTCCGGCAGCGCTGCCAACGCCGGTCCCCGCGACCTCGTGGCCCGACCAACCCCAGGCGCATTCCACCACGCCGCGGCCGCAACAGACCTATAAGCCGGCCCCGCCGAGAATTCGGCCGTTCCGGTATTAGATCCAGAAGACGTGAAGCGGCTCTGCGGCGGACAGAAAATCTATCCTCCGGCGAGCTGCGCCTATGCCGATCAGGCGTGGGTAGCTAAGGCCAATGATATGAACGGTAGGCAGCCTCGAATTGAAATTCAGGCGATGGCAAGCAATGCCCGGCTCCATGAGTCGGCATGGAAGCGTCCGCTGGAAATTGATATTCGTCGATATCAGCTATTTTGATGAAGTGGCATCGCGGAAGAACTTCCGGATTCACGCGCTCAACCGTTTTCTAGGTGTGGCGCAATTTTGCAGGCTTTTTGCGGCTGCCCCTGGTGTTGTGAATGCCTTACGATTGGCAACCCGACGCGTTAGCGAGGGACGTTCGTGGGACTCCCTCGCTAACGCGTCGGGTTATGAAATCAGCGGTGAGGCTTGCATTCCGCGGGACTGACGGTTTCGACGCTCCTCGAACCGGTCCACTGGTTCAGTCGTAGCTTATGGTGCCAAAGCTCTTGGCCAGAACGTCGGGCGTGACTTTGCCGTAACGGAAGCTGTTGCCGGTCTTGAGATTGATGAAGGTCACCCGAGCGGGGCTGAAGAGCAGGGGATCGACCTTGTAGAAGTCGCGGCCTGCGCGTTCAAAGATTTCGAGAAACGGCACGCCGTAGTCGCGGCTGGCCGAGCTGGGGACTTGCGGCCCTAGCGAGCGAAGTTGTTCGTCTGGGCATCGCAGCCAGAGGGTGACGTCGCCGCCGTAGAGAACGGCGTCGTTGGTGCGGCCCAGGGCGGCCAGGTCGTGCTTGCCCAGGGGCGGCAGCGGCGCGGAGCCGTATCCGGCGACGATGGTTGAGAGGTCGAACTTGAGTTCGTGCAGCTTGTGCAGAGCTGTTTCCAAGCTGCGGGCCACCACTTGCACGGCGCCAGCCAGGCTGGCCGTGGGGGCCACCAGCAGGGTGAGTTGAGCCGGATCGACGCCGCAGCTTTGGGCCAGGTACTGGCAGACGGCCGCGGTGGGAAGTTGACGGGATTCGAGCACGCCCACGGCGATGCTGGCGTCTTCGCGTCCGCCGAGCTCGCCGATGAGCGGTTCTTTGGCCGCGGCGGCGCGCATGGGGCCGGAGCCCATGGCAAAATACTTGTCTTGCTGCACCTGCCAGCCGGCGTATTGAGCGCGCAGGCAAGCCGGCAGGGGATGGTCGGAGGCCACGTTCACGTGGGGACCCACGGCGTCGGGTCCGCCGGGCGAAAAGCTGACCGACGCCAGCCCGGCCAGGCAAACTTCGGCTAGCAGGCGGCCGGCTTCGAGCCCTCCGGGGGCGTCGATGCCGCAATCGATCACGGTGGCTTCGGCGGTGGCGTGGATGGCGATGCCGAGTTCTTCGGCGCGAGCCAGCATGGTTTGGCAAAGGGCCGCGGCGCGAGCGTTGAGCGGTAGCATATTCGACCGTTGTTTTTGAGTTCCAACCACAGAGGGTGGTTGACGAGCAACCACCCCACGGCTACTTGTCTCGAAGTTTCTGGGGGCAGGCCGTCGGTTACGCGAGACGGTCGTCAGGGGCCGTTTGGCGACAGCCTGACCCCAGCCTCCCGCGAACGCGGCGCGGATGGTACGCACGGGGTGCGTATCCTACCGGAGTTTTTGGCCGTTGCTGGCTGGTTTTTCGGCCGTGTTTTGGACGGTCTTTTCCACCTTGGTTTCCAAGGCCACGTCTTTTTCGGCACGTTCCGAAACAAAGCACACGAGCGATTGAGGCCCCAGGGTGATGCGCTTGCCTTTGAGCAGCGGCCCATCGGCATCGCGGAAGATGTCGCCGGGCGGCTCTTCCCAGGTGTCGATGAATTTTCGCCAGCGAATTTGCCGGGCATTTTCGGGAATGGTGAATTCCCGGGCCTGACCCGAAGCGTGGAACATCAGCAGCACATGGCGGCCGACTTGCCGGTCTTTGGTCGTGGCCGCTCCGAAGATGCAGGTCAGGCTATGGTCGCTGAGGTGCCAATCGGCGGGGCGGCCTTCGGGGCTGAACCAGCTCACGTCGGGCAGCGTGCCGGGCTTTTCGACCACGCCTTTGAGGAATGTGGGCCGGCGGACGGTGGGTTCGTCGCGGCGGAAGCGGATCAGCGTGCGGCAAAAATGAACCAAATCGGCATGCCGCTCAATGAACTTCCAGTTCACCCAGCTGATGTCGTTGTCTTGGCAGTAGGCGTTGTTGTTGCCTCGCTGGGTGCGGCGGAATTCGTCGCCGCACAGCAGCATGGGCACGCCCTGGCTGAGGAGCAACGTGGCGAGCATGTTGCGAATTTGCCGTTTGCGCACGGCCTGCACCGCCACGCGGCGCGAGGGCCCTTCCACGCCGTAGTTGTTGCCGTGGTTGTTGTTGTCGCCGTCGCGGTTGTCTTCGCCGTTGGCCTCGTTGTGCTTGTGGTCGTAGCTCACCAGATCGTTCATCGGAAAGCCGTCGTGGCTGGTGATGAAGTTGATACTGTGGTACGGCCGGCGGCCCGAGGGCTGGTACAGATCGCTCGAGCCGGCGATGCGCGTGGCCAGGCAGCCCACCATGCCGGGGTCGCCGCGCCAAAATCGGCGGACGTCGTCACGGTAGCGGCCGTTCCATTCGGCCCAGCGGCCATTGGCGAACGAGCCCACCTGGTAGGCGCCGGCGGCGTCCCAGGCTTCGGCAATAATTTTGGTGTCGGCCAGCAAGGGATCTTCGGCGATGGTTTCCACCGTGGGCGGGTCGGGCATCAATTCGCCCCGTTGGTTGCGGCTGAGAATGGAAGCCAGGTCAAAGCGGAAGCCATCGATGTGATAGTTCAGCACCCAGTGCCGCAGGCAGCGGAAAATGAGCTCGCGGACCACGGGGTGGTTGCCGTTGACGGTATTGCCGCAGCCCGAGTAATTGCGGTAATAGCCGTGATCATCGAGCATGTAGTAAACGCGGTTTTCCAAGCCCTTGAAGCCGAAGGTGGGTCCGTAGTGATTGCCTTCGGCGGTGTGGTTGAAGACGACGTCGAGAATGACTTCGATGCCGGCCTGGTGGAGAGCCCGCACCATTTCCTTGAATTCTCGCACCTGGGCGCCCGGCTCGCGGCCGGCGGCGTAACCGCGGTGCGGAGAGAAAAAGGCGATGGGGTCGTAGCCCCAGTAGTTGGGGCGGGTGAGCTTTTCACCGTGCCAGCCGGTGGTGGGGAACTCGTGAACGGGCATGAGTTCCACGGCCGTTATGCCCAGCGACTGCAGGTAGGGAATCTTGTCGATGATGCCCAGGTAGGTTCCCGGCTCTTCGGCCCCGCTGGAGCGGTGCTTGGAGAACCCGCGGACGTGCATCTCGTAGATGATCGATTCGGAAAGCGGCCGCCGCAGGTGGCGATCGCCCTGCCAATCGAAGTGGTCGTCGATCACCACGCACTTGGGCGGGCGAATGATGCCATCGGGGCCGGGCTGGAATTCGCCGGCCAGGGCCTTGGCGTAGGGGTCGATCAGACGAGCCCGCCCGTCGAAGCGGTGACCTTGGGAGGGCTCAAAGGGGCCGTCGGCCTGGAAGTGGTAAAGCTGCCCTGGCCCCACGCCGGGCACGAAGGCACTCCACATGTCGCCCCAGCGATCGGTATCGGGGTCGAGCTCAATGATTTCGGCAGGATCGCGATCGCGCACGCGGTTGTACAGCAATACTCGCATTGCTGTCGCGTGGCGGCTGAACACGACAAATTGCACGCCGCCTTCCCACACCAGGGCGCCATAGGGGAGCGGGTGGGTAAAGTCCAAGCTGGGATGGGTACGTTGCATCGAGTCCTTTCCGTGTCAGACGCTGGTCAACCACGGCAAGTGCCGTGGCTGGGGCGGCGACGGCTGTCAAGCATAGCAGTTGCCAATTCGACTGACTACCGCGGCCCGGCCCGCGGTTTGCCTAATCGGCAAAGTCGGCCCGAACATACCCGCGCGGGGAGGGGCGGTCGGTCGTCAATTTTGCGGGGGGGTGCATCGCAGGGGTGGATAAGTTCCCCACGCCTTGTGCCGTTCGTACTTACGGCCATTGGCAGGGATGACAGATCCCGCAACCTGCTTTGATTCGGCAACTTTGGCCGGCTGCTTGAGAAAGCCTGGCGAAACGGGCGGTGCCTCACCGGTTATTCGCATTATCGGCCCGGGTGGCAGATGGCGGATACCGTTCTAAGCGGGGGTGCGCACCAGGCGGTAACCGGTGCCCCGCACCGAGAGCAGATGGCGGGGCCGGCTGGGGTCGGGCTCGATGAGCTTGCGCAGCCGGAGCACGAAGTTATCGATGCTGCGGGTGGAGATTTCGGTGTTTTCGCCCCAAACTTCCTCCAGAATTTCCGCCCGACTGAGCACCCGGCCCGGGTGCTGCAAGAAGTACCGGAGGAGTTGGGCTTCGAGGGTGGTGAGATCGAAGGTTTGGCCGTCGCGATGCCCTTGGAAGGTGCGGAAGTTGATTTGGGCCGCCCCGAGCTGGCAGGTTTCGACCTCGGGGCTGCTGGCTGGCTGGGTCGCCACGGAGCGTTGCTGGCGGCGCTTGAGCAGATTGCGCACGCGGCTGAGCAGCTCGACCAGCACGAACGGTTT
The DNA here is from genome assembly GCA_964445985.1 of uncultured Pirellulales bacterium. Lineage (GTDB taxonomy): Bacteria > Planctomycetota > Planctomycetia > Pirellulales > S012-138 > CAYUMU01. The sequence goes on from CAYUMU010000002.1 coordinate 128,196, forward strand.
GCTTATGTATTGATCGGCCCCGCAGTCGAATGCCAGCGTGCGGTCTTCGCTGAGCGTGCGGGCACTGAGCACCAGCACGGGAATCTCGTGATCGGTCTGGCGGATTTCGCGGCAAATTTCGTAGCCGCTCATGCCAGGGAGCATGAGGTCGAGAATGACCAGGTCGATGCCGCCTTCGGCCAGCCGGGCGAGGGCCGAGGGTCCGTTGCCGAACAGTTCGACGTCGTAACCTTCCTGCTCAAAGTTGAATTTAAGCCCCCCGGCCAGGGCGGCTTCGTCCTCGACAATCAGGAGTCGCATGGGGCCGCTCCTCCGGGCAGGGTGACTTCGAGCACGCTGCCAACGCCAGCGGGTCCCGGCAGCACGCGAATGGTGCCCTTCAGTTGTTTGACCAGCGTTTGCACGATGTAAAGCCCTAGCCCGGTGCCCTTTTGCCGCCGCTCCAATTCGCTGCCGCCCCGGAAGAATAATCCAAAGATATTCTTCCGCAAGTCTTCGGGGATGCCGGCCCCGTTGTCGGATACCTGAACCTGCACTCTTTTCGGGTCGAGCAGGCGGGCCGAGACCTTCACGCGGGGAGGATCGCCGCCGTATTTGACGGCGTTGTCGAGCAGGTTGCGGAAGATCATTTCGAGGACGAGCGGCACGGCCCGCATGGAGAGCGGCGGCAGGTCAAACTCGAAGACTTCGGCCGGATTGTGCCGATGATGCTCGGCGGCCCAACGGGCGCAGCGGGCAATCAACGATTCCATCGGCACATCTTCGGGAGGCTGGTTCTGACCGACGGCATCGAGCCGGGCCACTTCCAGCAACTGGTCGATCAGCTCGTCGAGCCGGGTGAGCTCGGCGTCCATGGTGCGAAAGAACTCTTCTTGCCGGCCGCGGTCGAGCGTTCGCATTTGCAGGGTTTCGAGATAGAGCCGGAGCGAGGCAATGGGGCTTTTGAGCTCGTGGGTTACGCTATCAATGAAATTGGCTTGCCGCTGGTTGAGCCGGGTTTCTTTGACGTGCAAGAACGAATAGAACATCAGCCCTAGCAGCGTGAGGGCGAACACCACCGTGCCAATCGCCAGGCCGCTCCAGGCATCGAAGTGCGCCAGCAGCACAATCCAGCAGACCATCAGGGCCACGTTCAGCAGGGCCAAAATGGCGCTGAGCGTGATGGGGAAGGTTTTCTTCAGCCGCTTCCGGAAAGTGGATTTCATGGGGAGTAAGTGACGGGTGGCTGGGGTCAAGTTGTGGCCAACGAAGTTTGCTACGGGTGATAACCTTGGTCCACAACTTGCCCCCAGAAGAACCTGGCCATACGGGTGGGAATCACGCTGCCGGCTTCAAGGCACTGGGGGCAGGCTGCCGTTCATGCTGACAGGTAGCTCATGGTCGAATGGGTGGCAGCCTGCCCCCAGCCACCCATCTTAGGCGAGAATGTCGTGCATTACATGCCCATGCACGTCCGTCAGGCGCATGTCTCGGCCGCTGAAGCGAAAGGTGAGCCGAGTGTGGTCGATGCCCAGCAGGTGGAGCATGGTGGCGTGCAGGTCGTGGATTTCCACCTTGTTTTCGATGGCATGGTAGCCGTATTCGTCGGTGGCGCCAAAGATGGTTCCGCCCCGGATGCCGCCGCCGGCCATCCACATGGAGAAGCCAAAGGGGTTGTGATCGCGGCCGTCGGCCCCTTGGGCGAACGGCGTGCGGCCGAACTCTCCGGAGAAGACCACCAGGGTTTGATCGAGCAGACCCCGCTGACGGAGATCGGCCAGCAGGCCGGCCACCGGTTGATCCACCGCGCGGGCGTTGCGGGCGTGCCCTTCCTTGAGATTAGCATGCTGGTCCCAGCGATCGACGCCGACCGAAGGGCAGGTGAGCTCGATGAACCGCACGCCGCTTTCCACCAGTCGCCTCGCCAGCAGGCATTGCCGGGCAAAGGTGGCGGTGGGGCCGTAGGCAGAATCGGCCCCGTACAGTCGATGGGTTGCCGCGGTTTCGCGAGAAAGATCGGTGAGGTCGGGTACGGCCGCCTGCATGCGATAGGCCAGCTCGTAGTTGGCGATGGCCGATTCGAGCGCGTCGACGCGGCCCAATCGCTCCAAGCCGCCCTGGTCGAGGCTTTGCAGCAGGGCGAGCTTGTTCTGTTGCAACCTGGCGGTGGGCTCCATTCGCTGCACGTTGGCGACCGGGGTAGCGCCGGAGTGGAACAGCGAGCCTTGGTAGCTGGCCGGGAGAAAGCCGGAGTTGAAATTGTCCATGCCGCCGGGCGGAATCAGGCCGCCGTTGAGCACAATGAAGCCGGGCAGGTTGCGGCACTCGCTGCCGAGTCCATACCCAAACCAGGCCCCCATGCTGGGGCGACCCTGCTGGCCGTGGCCGGTGTGCAAAAAGTAGTTGGCGTTGGTGTGCTCGGGAAAGTTGGACGTCATCGAGCGAACCACGGCCAACTGATCGACGTGCTGGGCGATGTTGGGAAACAGGTCGCTGACCGGCGTGCCGCACTGGCCGTACGGACGAAAAGCCCAAGGGCTGGCGAGCGTGTTGCCAATATTGTTGAATTGCGTGGGCTGAATCTTGGGACCGAACGGCTTGCCATGGTCCTTGGTGAGACGCGGTTTGGGGTCGAAGGTATCGACCTGGCTGGGGCCGCCGTCCATGTAAAGGAAGATGACGCTCCGGGCCTTGGCCGGGTGATGGCCGGTGGTGGCCGCGAAGGGACTTCTCTCGGGCTTGAAGCCAGCTCGATCATCGGCCGACGAGGTGGGAGCGCCGAAGGACCAGTCGCTGAGCAGCGTGGATAAGGCCACGGCGCCGAAGCCCAGAACCCCGCGTTGAAGGGCCTCGCGGCGGGTGAGGGCGGGCGGTAGGGTTCTTCCGCAGGGATAGGGCATGGTGGGCTTTATCGGTGTTGAGGAGCGCCGTGCGGTTGAGGATTTGAGTCCAAGCCGGTTTCAATAGTCAAGTCGCAACCGCTGCCACTGGATTCCCGCATCCGCGGGAATGACGTGCACCATTCGTTCATCGAAGGCGCATTAAGCAAGAATCTTTTTCACCACATGCCCCGCCACGTCGGTTAGGCGGAAGTCGCGACCTTGGAACCGGTAGGTCAGGCGGTGGTGGTCGATGCCGAGCAGGTGCAAGAGCGTGGCATGGAAATCGTTGACATGCACGATGTCTTCCACGGCGGAATAACCCAGCTCGTCGGTATGGCCGTGGGTGACGCCGCCGCGGATGCCGCCGCCCGCCATCCAAAGCGAAAAGCCTTTAATATGGTGGTCGCGGCCATTCCCTTGGGCCATGGGCGTGCGGCCGAACTCGCCACCCCACACCACCAGGGTGTCGTCGAGCATGCCGCGTTGCTTGAGATCGGTAACCAGGGCCGCGGCGGCCTGATCGACTTCGGCCGCCGTGCCAGCCACGTTTTGCTTGATGCCGCCGTGATGGTCCCAGCCGCGGTGATAGAGCTGGATGAACCGCACGCCCCGCTCGGCCAGCCGCCGGGCCAGCAGGCAGTTGCCGGCGAAGGAGCCATCGGCCCCCTTGGTGCCATAGAGATCGAGAATGTGCCGAGGTTCGTCCGCGATATCGATCAGCTCGGGCACGCTGGCCTGCATGCGAAAGGCCGTTTCGTAGGCGGCGATGCGGGTGGCGATTTCGGGGTCATGGACCACGGCGTCTTGCAGACGGTTGAGTTGCTGCACGGTATCGACAATGTCTTGCTGCTGGTCGCGGTTCACGCCTGCGGGGTTTCGTACATAGAGCACGGGGTCGCCCTTGGAGCGGAATTCCACGCCTTGAAAGCGGCTGGGCAAAAAGCCGCTATGCCACTGCCGGGCCGCGATGGGTTGGCTTTGGCCGAACTTGCCGATGGAAGTCATGACCACAAAGCCGGGCAAGTCCTGGCTATCGCTCCCCAGGCCGTAGTTGATCCACGAGCCCATCGAGGGCCGGCCGGCGATCAGGCTGCCGGTATTCATGAAGGTGTGGGCCGGATCGTGGTTGATGGCGTCGGTAACCATCGAATTCACGATGCAAATCTCGTCGGCAATTTTGCCCACGTGGGGAAAGATGCCGCAAATCTGCTGGCCGCTTTGGCCGTATTTTTCGAACGGGTGCTGCGGGGCAAAACAGTTGAGCTGCTTGCCTTGAAGCTGCGCGATCGGCATGCCGGCCGTGTACGACTCGGGCATGGGCTGGCCATTCATTTCTGCCAGCTTCGGCTTGTAATCGAGCGTTTCTAAATGGCTGGGGCCACCCGCCATGCAGAGGTAGATCACCCTTTTGGCGCGAGGGGCGTGGTGCAATGGGTTGACGAGACCCGGCCAGGAGGCGGGTTTTTCCGATGAGTTTGCCGCGGCAGCCTGGCCTTCGGCGGCGAACAGCTTCGGCGCCAAAAAGCCGGCCAGAACGGCACTGCCAATGCCGGCGGTCGCCTGGGAAAGAAACGTGCGCCGGCACGAGCGCGCCGCGACGGCGTTTTGGAAGAGTCGATCAAATTCGCCGGTGGGGTTCTTCATGTCACATCCACAAACCAGCAGGACGTTTAGGTTTTTTCGGGCGAGGATGGCGGGCGTCGGTCTCTGCGCGGGGCGAGGTCGGGAGGAATTCGATTGCGGAGATCCTGGCAACCTACCTTCCAAGATAGGCGACCTGCTCCCATGCCTGCAATGGAAAAGCGAATCGCAAGCAGGGCGGATTCGGGGGTGTCTCTTGATTAATTTGGGGGCGATAAGTGCCTGCGGCGGCCGTTGGGCGATGAGTCTGTATTGGTGCCGGGGGCTTCCGGCCCTAGAATTCCCGAAAGCGAGCCGCGCGTTGTTGCGTTGACGGTGCGGCTTTGAGGGCGGAGGTAGCGGTTCCACTTCTCGTAACCTTTTGAGGTGACAGGGATGAACACCGACCCCCCACTGGCGAGCCAGCACTTGCCGGCCGTGGAAGACGTTGAAGTCTCCGGCCATATTATCGACAGCTTGATTCTGCCCAAGGTGCTGGATCTGATCACCGGCTTGGGCGGGGCGTTTCGGATCAAGCAAATTACGATTGGCCAGGCTCGGAGCGACCCGAGCTACGCCCTGGTGGAAGTTCGCGCGGCCGATGGCGAAACCCTGGCGGCCATTCTGGAGCAGATCGCCGACCACGGGGCCGTGCCGACCACCGATGTCGATTGCCGACTGGTGGCGGCCGATGTGCCGGGGGCTTTTCCCGAAAGCTTTTACGCCACGACCAACCAGAAGACCGAGATCCGCCTGAATGGCCACTGGGTGGAAGTGTCCGATCAGGAGATGGATTGCGGGATTGTGGTCGATGCCGAGCAGAGCACGGCCCGCTGCCTGGCGATGAGCGACGTGCAACGGGGCGAGCCGATTGTGGTGGGGCACGCCGGGGTGCGGGTGTTTCCGCACGAGCGCGAGACCGGCCGGCACACGTTTGCCTTTATGAACAGCGCGGTCTCTTCCGAAAAGCCCAAGGGACTGGCGATTCGCGATATTGCCCGGCAGTTGTTCACCAATCGCCAGGAAGGGGGCAAATCGGTGCTGGTGGGTGGGCCGGCGATTGTGCATACCGGCAGCGGCGAGCATCTGTGCGAGCTGATCCGCCGGGGCTACATCAACAAGCTGTTCGCCGGCAATGCCCTGGCCACGCACGATATCGAACAGGCCCTGTTCGGCACCAGCCTGGGCGTGAACTTGCAGCACGGCGGGCTGATTGAAACCGGCCACGAGCATCACCTGAGGGCTATCAACCGCATCCGCCGCATCGGCAGCATTCGCCAGGCCGTGGAACAAGGGGTGCTGACCTCGGGCATCATGTACGAGTGCGTGCGGCACAATGTGGAGTTCTTGCTGGCCGGCAGCATTCGCGACGACGGCCCTCTGCCCGACGTGATTACCGACTCGCTGGTCGCCCAGCGGGAAATGCGAGAGAAGCTGCGCGACGTGAACTTCTGCCTGATGGTGGCGACCACGCTGCACTCGGTGGCGGTGGGCAACTTGCTGCCAGCCTGGGTGAAGGTGTTTTGCGTGGACATTAACCCTTCCACCGTGATCAAGCTGAACGATCGCGGCAGCTTTCAAACGGTCGGCCTGGTGACCGACGTGGAACCGTTCCTGCGAATCTTGGTGGACGAGGTGACGCGGCTGGAACGGGGCGAGCCGGGAGCGACCCCATGACGAGCGAACCCGCCATGAACGACACGGCTACGAACGACACGGCTACGAACGGCAACCGGCCAACGCCGCACATACTGATGTGCCCTCCCGATCATTACGGCATTGAGTACGAGATTAACCCTTGGATGGACCGTACGCGGCAAACCGACCACGCGGTGGCCCACGACCAGTGGGGCCGGTTGAAGGCCACGCTGGAAGCGGCCGGGGCGAAGATCTCGTTGCTGCCGCCGGTGGCGGGCCTGCCCGACCTGGTGTTCACGGCCAACGCGGCTTTGATTTACGGCGACAGTCAGGGAGGCAAGCGGGCCGTGCTGGCGAACTTTCTGCATCCGCAGCGGCAGGGCGAAACCGCCCACGATGAAGCCTGGCTGGCGGCGTCCGGGTTTACCATCGAAAAGCTGCCGGAGCAGTTTGCGTTTGAAGGGGCCGGCGATGCCCTGTTTTGCGGCGATACGCTGCTGGCCGGCTATCGCATTCGTAGCGACGCCCGAGGGCATCAACTGCTGGGCGCGATGCTGGGCTGCCGGGTGCTGCCGCTGGAACTGGTGGACAGTTACTATTACCACCTCGATACATGCTTTTGCCCTCTCAATGTGAATACAGCCATCTATTACCCGGCCGCGTTCGACGATTACGGCCAGCGGGCGTTGGCGGCGACGGTGCCGGAGTTGATTCCGGTGGCCGAGGAAGAAGCCCGGCGGTTTGCTTGCAATGCCGTGGTGGTGGGCAAAACGGTGGTGACGAATACCGGTTGCCCTCGGTTGCAGGCCACGCTGGCGGAGCGGGGATTTTTCCCGAAGGAAACGCCGCTGGATGAGTTTGTGAAGGCGGGAGGCAGCGCGAAATGCTTGACGCTAAGGCTCGATGGCGAAGAGGCGGCGCAGTGGCGATACAACGCGCCAAACAAAACCGCGCCCCCGTAGGGCAAGCCTCGCCGAGGCCGCCCTCGAACCGGAAGGTGAACCACACCGCCAGCCGAATTGGCGCGAAGACGGCGCGGCGAAGACTTTCGTGGCTGGGGGCGTTCTCACCTTGCGCTTCCACGTCCGTTGACGAATGACGGCGCGGCTTCACTGCAACGCGCCGCTCATCAGGCCGCTTTCGGCGAAAGCTGGCCTACAATGATCGTCTATTTCAGCAGATCGTCCACGGCCACAAAGCCACCGCCGCCGGTCGTTGCGTTGGACGGCGAAACATTCGCGGGGCAGCTTGAGCAGCCCGTCCCGCAACCGGCAGATTTCTTGGCAACGAGCGTCTTCCAGGCTGCCCTGGCGATATAAGCGCAGGCTGCCAGCAAGATGGCGACGACGACGATGGTTTGCCAGAATTCGGTCATTTTTTTTGCGGAAAGCCGAAGGCCGCCGTGGTGGGCGCCAAGGTGCGCTAATCTATTATTCCCCAGGAATGCCGTTTGCCAATGGGTGCTGGTTCAAGAGTAGGACGGAGCAATGAAGATTGCTGGACGATAGCCGCGCGGAATGCCGACCTCGCCCTGCTGCTCGCGTGCTTCCCATCGTCTTGTGCCCCGCGTCTGGGGCTGTGTATGTTGAAGTTGCGTTGCCAGGCGTTTGTTGTCTCCGGGATTGTGGGAGTCGCCGCTTTGCCTACTTCACTCCCCGATTTGCGGATCTTTGTCTCATCACCTGGCGACGTGATGGAAGAACGCTTCATCTGCGAAAAAATCATCGTTCGTCTGGAAGAGCGATATCGGCATGTCTGCCGTCTGGCGCCGATCTTCTGGGAACATGAGCCCTTGGTGGCGACGGCGTCGTTTCAGGCGCAGATCCCCTCGCCCGCCGAGACCGACATTGTCATTTGCATTTTGTGGTCGCGAATCGGCACGCGCTTACCGTCTGGGATTCTGGGCGCGGAGGGAATGACCGGCACGGAGTACGAGTTTGCCGAGGCGATCCGAGGCCGAACCGAGCGAGGGTTGCCCGATTTGCTGGTATACCGCAAACGGGCCAAGGCCTATGTGCTGCTCGATGAGCAGGACAGAATTCACGAGGCGGCCGCGCAGAAGGCGGCCGTCGAGCAGTTTTTCGAATCCCACTTTTACGGCGCCAACAAGACCTTAGTCGCCGCGTTCCACGAGTTCAACGACAGCGCTACCTTCGAGGAACATGTTGAGCATCACCTCATCAAGCTGATCGAAAAACGGCTCCAACTACTGGGCCTGGCGGAAGACGAACTGCGGATACTCACGGCCACCTGGACGCAGGGCTCGCCTTTCCGCGGGCTGGACCTCTTCGAGTTTGAGCACGAGCCGATCTTTTTCGGCCGGACTCGCGCCGTGAGCGAGATCGTGCGACGGTTACGCAACCAGTCCATGGAGGGCCGGGCCTTCGTGCTGGTGCTGGGACCCTCGGGCAGCGGCAAGTCGTCCCTGGTGAGAGCGGGCGTGCTGCCGATGCTCTCGCGACCGGGGGTGATTCCCCACGTTGCACATTGCCGCAGAGCGATCTTCCGCCCCAGCGATTCCACCGGCGACTTGTTCGATGGTTTGGCGGTGGCATTGCTGCGTGCCGAGGCGATTCCCGAATTGACGGCCGATGGAACCACCGTGGCTGAAATCGCCGGTATGTTGCGCGAATACCCTTCCGCCGCCCAACTGTTGATCAAAGGCGCGTTGTCGCAGGCTTCCGCGGCACTCAAGCCCGCCCAACCCGGCGGGCCGCAACCCGAAGCGCGGCTGTTGTTCGTGGTGGACCAGTTGGAAGAACTGTTCACGCTCGACTCGGTAACCCCCGAGCAGCGTCGCGGTTTTGCCGCATGCCTCAAGTCGCTGGCCAGCAGCGGACGCACTTGGGTGATCGCGACCCTGCGGAGCGATTTCTACACGTCGCTGGGCACGATCGCCGACCTGGTCGAATTGAAGAGCGGCGACGGGCAGTTCGACCTGGAAGGTCCCGCGGCCGCCGAGATTGGGCAGATGATCCGCCTGCCTGCCGAAGCCGCGGCCTTGCGGTTCGAGGTCGACCAGCAGACCGGCGAGCGGTTGGAAGACGTGTTGCGGGATGCAGCGGTCCTCGATCCCGATAGCTTGCCGTTGTTGGAGTTCACGCTCGAGGAACTATACCAGCGGCGAAGCAAGAACCTGCTGACATTCGCCGCCTACCAGGAGCTAGGAAAACTCGAAGGCGCAATCGCGCGCCGGGCCGAGACTATCTATCAAGACCTGTCCGAGGAAGTGCGGGCTACCCTCCCCCAGGTATTTCGACAGTTAGTTACCGTCAGCCCGGCGGAAGATACTCCAACCCGGAAGCAATCGCCGCGCGCAGGGTTCGAAAGCGATCCCGCGCAGGGCGAGTTCGTCCGCGCATTTGTCGCCGCAAGACTGCTGATCAGCGATCAAACGGCCGATGGCACACCGGTGATTCGAATCACTCACGAGTCCCTCTTATTACGCTGGGAGCGGCTGCGGGCGTGGTTGGTCCAGGACCGGGAACTTTTGCAAATACGCGCCCGGGTATCCGCGGCAGCGCACCGCTGGAGCGATGGCGGTAAGCACGCCGACTTTCTGCTGAGCTCGGGCAAGCCCCTGGAAGAAGCCCGCTACCTGTCTCGCTCGCTCCCGTTTGCGGAAAGCACGCTTGAAGATGCGTTTCTCAAGCATTCGGTGAAGAAGCAAGCCAGACATCGCCGGCTGAAGCAATCGATGGTGGCAGGGTTGGTGGCATTGACGGTCGCGGCCTGCCTGATGGGACTGTTCGCCCTGAATCAACGGGGCCAGGCGGAGAGGCATCGCGAAATTGCCGAGCAAAAAGCTCGAGCGGAACAGCAGGCGCGGGTGCTGGCCGATCGTCGCAAGCAGGAGGCCGAATGGGAGCGGAGCCGGGCCGTGGCTAGCGAAGCCGAGGCGTTGCAATTGGCCAAGCGAAACGCCAACCTGGTGCTGCTCGAAGGGGAAGCTCGGAAACTGGCGGAGCAAAAATCTCGCGACGAGCAGATGGCAAGGGAGATCGCCGAGCAAAAAACCCAGGCCGAGGCCGAGGCGCGTCACTTTGCGGAGCTCAAAGCCAACGAGGCGTTGCGAGGGCGATATATCACGCAGCTCGCTCGAGTTCAGGACGTGATCGAGAGCAATCCTGATCTGGCGCTAAGTCTGTTGGGAAGCGAAGAGGAATGTCCTCCGGCTGTGCGCGATTTCACCTGGGACCATCTCTATCACCAGGCGTTTGCCGGCGGCCAACGCCCCGTCGATACGGCGTGGTGGAACGCCCTGCTGGCCGAGCACGGTTTCTGCCGGGCAGTGGCCTTCATACCCGGTCACAAACAGTTGGCCCTCGGATGGGAGAGCGGGGCCATTGCGTTGGTCGATACGGTTACCTTCCAGGTGTTGCATGTCTTGAGGGAGCACCCAGCGCCGATCGTGTTCCTTCGCTGCGCCGCCGACGGCGCACGTTGTGTGTCGGCTTCTGAAGACGGCAGGGTCTGCTTATGGGATCTACCCAGCCGGCAGCTTGCGCGGAAGTTTGAAGTTGAATTTCCCTTGCTCGGCGCGGCCTGGGACCTATCCGCCGATGGTCGCCGTCTGGCCGTGGTGAGCAATCCTCCTCCGACGCCAACCAGCGAAGGCGATCCGGCAGACTTGAACCGCCCGCCTTCCAGGCCGGTGCAAATCTGGGATGTGCTGGAGGGGAACATCGAAGCTACGATCGTTGCCCCGGGAGTGTGCGGGGTGGCGCTGAGCCGTGATGGGCGGAGTTTGGCCACGGTGGAAGAGGACAACGAGGACTTGCGCACGGTACGCCTGTATGTAGACGGCAGCTCGGTCCCGGGTGGGGAACCCCCGGATGCTGATCCTTCCCAAGATGCGCCCAGTGCCCAACGCACGCCTCCGAATGCCGCCTGGCCTATGAAACGGCAATCGGGCATCGATCTGGATGAGGCGCCACGGTTCATCGCTTTCTCGCCGGATGGTGAAGCCGTCGCGATCGAAGGTGGGCTGGTTGAAACCGATCTGGGAAGCCAGGGCGTCGTTCACTTTTGGCAGATCGGCCCGGCGACTCCCGCGGAAGAAATGGAACGGGCGCCGACCCTCCGTTTCGACCGCGGCAGGATTGAATCCCTCTGCTTTTCCGAAGACGGCAAGGTGGTGGCCACGGGCGGGAGCGACGGCACCATTGGACTCTGGGATCCTCAAATGCTGCAAAGCCGCTTTCAGGAGAAGTCGGTGGCTGGACCACTGGTGGCCGTGACCTTGGCTGCCGACGGCTCGATGCTGTTCGCCTTCAACCAGGCAGAGCCCAAGGCCGAGTTTCGCGCGCTCGCCGCCATGGGAGGCAGTTGGCGATCGCTCGCGGACGAGGCCATGGCGCTTCGCACGGTTTTGAAGCTGCGCCGTTTGAGGGAGAGGGCGGGAGTCGATAGCAATCTCCTGCTCCGCGAGCCTGCGTTCACCGCGGCTCTTACCGAGGCCCAAATTGCCTATGCCCTGGGGGGACGGAAACTTGCCGAAGCAAAGCTCCGGGCCGCTGCCAGTGAGGCAGAGGCGCGTTTGAAAATGCTAGCCGAAGTTGCGACCCAAGGGGCCGCGGGACCATTTGGCTTGGAGCGCGTCCTCCGTCAACACGCGCAGGTGGTTCAAGAATGGACGCAAACGCGGTGGGGACTACTGCGGATCGCGGACGGCAACCCAGCCTCCCAGGCGTCGAGTCCCCGCTTTGCCATCGCCCCTCACTGGGTCGTTCGAACCGCCGTGTGGCGATTGCAAAACCTTGAATCGTGGCGCGAGGCAATTCGTCAACAGCCCCCGCCCGAGGAGCCGTGGGATCAAGTGGATGAGGACCAGCGGCGGTTGATCGACGGTGCGATTTCCCGCCTGCAAGAGCTGGAACGGATCGAACAGTTCCGCGTCGAAGCGGGGCCGGGGCTGCCAGCCACGCTGAAGCGGGTTCAGCGGCATCTGGCCCTGCTCCAGGCCGTGGCCGCCATTGCCGCTCATCGGCCGCGTCTGGCCCTGGCGCGACTCGACGACGCCGCGAAACTTTCCGCCGGTCTCCAAGCCATCGCTGAAGTTCGATTTGAAACCGGCGTGGATGCGGGCGATGTCATTGCAACGGCCAAGGCCCAAAGCGCCAGAGACAGCCTGAGCGTGGACGCTCTGAAAGCGGCCCTGGAGCGACAGCATTACCTGCCGCACTTGTTGGATTTGGTTGACGTGCCCAACGCCGGCAGCGCCTACGAGGCCGGCGACGCCCAAAAAGACCTATTGAAGGAACGCAGCGAAGCCCTGGCAGAGCTTGCGAACATTGCCAAGGCCATGCTGGACGAAGGGGTCGGCCGCATCGTGGATCACGCCCGGCTTGCCAGTGATCACGCGCTGGCCGAGGCAGATTTCGCCTGGGCCAACGGCGACCGAGCCAAAACGCTGCAGTGGCTCGAAGCGGCGGCGAAGCACGAGGAAACGCACGCACAAGCCTGCGCGGCCATGGCCGAAGTGGGAACCCTCTCCGCGGACGAAGAAGCTGGGGCCATCGAAAGCCTGCTCGTTGTGCAGCTAGCCGTGCATGAAATGCAACACGCGGCCCGTTGACGGTGACACGGGTGGTGCGGGGCAGCGTAGTGTCATGCCGCCCGCTTCGGATCGAGATCGGTAATAATCGAGATCAGAGATAATTGTGAAACCAATAGCAGTAGTCTTCGATCAACTGCCGATTGGGCTTGCCCTTGGCGTTCTGTAGTTCTCCGAGCGGCAGGTTGACGAGGTGTCCAGCCCTGCGGGCGTCACACAGGATACCCAGGGTGTCGTCGATTGCCTGATTGGCTTGGGCATGGCCCGAAAGTCGGCCTCCCACGTTTCGCTTTCCTGACGCAGCCTCTTAAGCTGGCTCTTGACGAAGGCGACTCCCTTGCCGAGTTTCAATTTTTCCCCGGCAGAATCCAAGTCATTTCCTCCGCCTGCTTTTCGCATTAGCTTTGCTCGCCACGAAGCCCGAATGATCTCCGCCGTGGAAGAAGATCATCCCGTGAAGATCGCCATCCTGGATGACAGCCCAACCTGGCCCTTGGGCTGGGTCCATTTCGTCGTTACCCGCCGAGTTCCTTCATCAATTCAACTCGTCGCCGTTCAATGGCTTTCAGGCGAGTTGTCAGCGTCCTGGTTTCCTTATTGAGGTCGGCCAACTCTTTTTCGAGCTTCTTCTTATGCAGGTGGCTCTGCCCACTCTTCTTTCGGACGAGCGCCTCGACTTCGTGCCGCAATAGCCGAAACCATGGGTTGCCATGCATATAGTTGACTCGGTATTGCAACTTGCCATCTCGGATGGCTGCAACGATCTCTTGTTGCGTCAAACCGAATTCCTGCCGAACAGACTTGTCGCTCAGCGTGGCCCCTTTTTGTGTCCACATCGAATCACCATCGTCGATGATTCGGTTCTTGGGCCGCGGTTTTGGCTTTGCCATCGTGCTACTCCACGTCATCCTGCCTTGCGACGTCTGTAATCATTCGGGGATGTATGGAATCAGGCCCTTGCGAAAAGCCTCTTCCTGAATTTCCCGATTCAAGTACCTGGCGTCCAAAGTGAACCCATTCACCTGAATCATCCAGGTAGTTCGGCATCCTTAGGCGACAGCAACATCTTCGGCTTCCTTTTTCCAGATCACTCCATCTCCCGCCAATCCGGCAGCCCCTTCCTCATCCGGCTGGTCGCCTGCTTGGGATCAAACTTGTTCGGGTCGAACGGCCCATCCCACTCCAGCAATTCTTCGTGACGCTCATGTTCGGGGTCGGCCAGGGCTTCGAGATAGTCTGCAAAGCCCCACGCGCCGCCGCAGTCTTCGGGCGGGCAGGCTCGCTCGCCTTCCAAGCACAGCGGGTATTTCTTGCCCTTCTCCAGCGGAGGGCAACCCTCGAATAAGATCTCGTGCTGCCAGCTATCGCCGAAATCGTACTCGTATTTGAAGGCGAACCGTTTGCCAGCCTTGGGCAAAATCTCGCTCACCAGGGTTGATGTTGAATCGAGGCAATCCAAGTCATCCAAGTCGTCAAAGTCATCGTCCAGAAGTTCGGGATCTCCGTAGCGTTTACCTTGGATCTCAAATTGGTGAAGATGTGAATCGGTCCAACCCATCGCCGTTTGAATGTGTTCGTGCAGCTTGTCGAGCGTGCAGTCCTGCACCTGAATGCGCCGCCAGATCGACGGCCGATGGCCCAGCAGAGTAATCTTGAACTGGAAGAGAGCACCGGCTGTTTGGGAAACACTTCCTGTGGCGCCTGGCTGGTTGCCGGTGAACAAGTCCGCGTTGACTTTCGCATATGCGTCTGAGATTTTTTGCAGGATCGCGGCCAGGCGTTGCTTATGCGGGCTGCGAGCGTAATACGCAGCTTGGCAGGCTTCATCATGCAAATGGTCAAGTTCTTTGCGGGTCACCTCCACGATCTGTGCCCCTTTACCCGCTTTTTTGAGCCGCCCTCGTATCTTGTTATCGACGTCGGTGCAGTGGATCAGACTTTCCCGCTGATGTACCGTGAGCTTCAGCAGGTACGTTTCTTCCGGCTTTTGGCCTGGCTGGAGTTGAAACGACATCACGCCGGGATTCTTGCCGGCCAGCAGGTCGCTCATGCCCTGGGCGATCTTATCTGGGCCTTGTTTAAGGGGAAGCGGTTCGGAACTTTTGTTGATGCATCTGTCCTCCACGCTCTCAATTTTGAGAAGCAGGGCGTCGAGCTTCTTCTCCTGCTTCGGGCTGTCGCAGTGGTTGGCCTCGCCGGCGATGTAGTCGGCGAAATCTTCCAGGGTATCGAGCGTCATCATCACCGGCTTGCCCGGCGGCGTGTTGCGGATGATTTCCTCGTGCGCTCGATCGAGGCACTTCAGGCCTTCGAGAATCAGCTTCCGCTCAGCGGCTGTGAGCTTGAGCGGGACCGCTTCGTTGGATTGGATTGGTTTCTTCGGCATTGCAGTGACCTCCTTGCAGAACTGGGGGAACCGCTATTCTACCGGCTGTGGTGGGGTGCCGATAGAATGGACGCAGCACCTTGGGCGATGTGAAAACGGCTGTGCGATGGTCACGTTGTCCAAGGGGGGCGTCGATCATTTACGCGACGATCATTGTTGAGCATCGGATTGCTCTCGCAATTCCGCCATTCCCCGAAAAGGAGACGTCCAGCAAGCGGGGTGGGCTGCCTGCGCGCTATTTTCATCTTCTGCAAACAAATCGCTCCGAACCTCACCAACCCGCGGCCCCCCCCGCAACCAGCCTCCCACACCAGAATTTTTATTTGCATTACGTCGCCCTTTCTTGGCACAATTCACTTGGCATGTTCGCGGCCAGTTTTCCATTCGGCAAGGGAGAGGGGCGGATCACAGTACACTCGGCCAGGGCAAGTCATTCTTCGCATGCTAGCCGGGGGGGCTACCCAACGTGGGCGTGTTGATCAGCAGCCGCCCTGCCGGCCCAACTCTTTCACATCATTCGTTGGTTTATCTGCTTTCTGAGCGGGAGATCTCCATGCGGCCCAAATTGTTCGTTTCGCGGCTGGCGTTGTCTTCGTCGTTTGCCTGGCTGTTGCCGGCAGTTGTGCTGGCTTCGCTCGGCCTGACTTCGCCCGCGGCCGCTCAAACGACCACCGACGAGAACAGCAGCCTGCCGTTCGTCCCCCGCGACCCCAAAGACCTGGGCCTCGCCATTCCCGATGGCCCCGTCGTGCCCGGCCGCGACCGCCGCGTGCTGACCATGGACGACGACCGCAAAGAGGTCGTGGCCAAGCTCCACGTGCAGGCGGGCAGCCATTCCATTGTGATGCTTCCCAGCGGCCAACTCCGCTCGGTGCCCACCACGCAAACCAAAGAAACTGTCCGGCCGTTTGTCCCCCTCACGCAAGATGAACTGCTGAACGAGCTCAAGGCCAAACAGTTCAAAGGCTTCAAGACCTACAAGACCCGCAACTACATCTTCCTGTACGACTCCAGCGAAATCTTCGCCCAGGGCACGCGGGCCATTCTCGAATCGATGTACCCCGGCCTGGTTCGCTACCTCAAAACCTGCAAGATCGACGTCCAAGATCCGGAAGTGCCCATGGCCGTGATCATGTTCAAAACCGAGGCCGACTTCCAAAAGTTCCGCGAAATGCCCGAGGGCGTGGTCGCCTATTACGACGGCATTACCAATTATGTGGTGATGTACGAGCAGTCTCAGCTGGCCGAAGTGGCCCCCAACCTGGCGATGAAGCAAGCCATTGCCACCGTGGCCCACGAAGGCGTGCATCAGGTTCTGCATAATGTTGGCGTGCAGCAGCGACTCAGCCGCTGGCCCATGTGGATCAGCGAAGGCCTGCCCGAGTATTTCTCGGCCACCGAAGTGAAACGCGGCCGCTGGAAAGGCGTTGGCCAGCCCAACGACATGCGGATGTACGAGCTCAGCAACTTTTACAAAGAGCGCCGAGGGCATGACCCCGACGGCGGCACGGTGAAAGACACGGTCAACGCCGACAGCCTCACCTCGACCGGCTACGCCGCCGCTTGGGCGCTCACCCATTACCTGGCCGAAAGCCGCAAGCAGCAGTTCTATACCTACCTGCGCGAAATGAGCCAGATCGGCCCGCTCGAAGGCGATGGCCGCCGCGGCCTGCTCGGCAGCGCCTCGGCCGACAACCTCACTACCTTCAACAAACACTTCGGCGGCGAGATCGGCGGCATCGAGGAGTCGATGGTCAAGCACATGCAGTCGCTCCCCTACGCCGACCCCATCGAGAACCAAACGCACTACGTGGCCAAGCTCTACACCGACCTGGGCGGCTCGTATACGGTGCGGACCATGATCACCATGTCGCCGGCCTCGATCACCCGCTGGCGTCAAGACCTTCTCTCCAGCGTGCCCGCCCAACTCCGAGCCCGCAGCCGGTTCGTGGTCAACGCCTTCCCCACCCGCTCCGCAGCGGTAATCGGAGCGGCAGCGCCGTAAAGGCGATATGGACTTTGGGGCAGTGTGGCACGCCCTTCGCTTAGGCTCAGGTGCCATCCTACCGCTACAGATGCGATAACGTGGTGCAAAAATTGCAATGCACATGCTGGGGCGAGTATTAATCTGAAGTCGTACAGAATCTGGCTCCCCGCATGTGTACCAGACAAGCTGTCTGGGTTGAAACTGTTCAGGAAGGCGATACGAATGCTTCTCCAGTCCATTCCAGCCGAGGTAGCGGACAAATCTACGCAGATGGAAAAGTTGAATTCGACAAGGCGTCATGGATCGCCTCCGTAATCATCGAACGATTTGCATTCGCTTCTTTTCCCGCATGGCATGGGCTAATGTTTGTATCGTCGCATCGCGCGGTTAAGAATGTCGGCTTTCGCTCCTAACAACCGTAGAACAAGCATTCTGCCTGCCATACGGAGACCGGTTTACGTCCCCCTTAGCACACGCCGCCACCCGGGTTCAGCGAGGATGCGATGGACTAAGTATAGCAGATCGTAGTCCTCCTCTTCTGGAGGCCACGCGGGCACGGCAATCATCACCAAGTCCAAGAGGCGTAGCAGGGTACGTCCAGGGCGATACCGATGCTGAAAGATCGGTGTCCCTCCGATGCGCAGGCAGAGACTGCGCCGACGCCACGCGCTGAATATCCCTGGATCGTCATTCTCAAGCTCCGGGCGAAACTCCGACGATGCCGCCGCATCCAGTGCGACCGAGCGAAGTCCGAACTGGAAGATGAGCGTGGCGCTGTCACAAGTCTCTCGGTACAACGCCACGGGCAGACCGCCCAGCACGTCAAACACTCCGTGTTGGGGGACCATCGGCTCCCATTGGCGTTCCTCGCCGCTACCTACGCGGCGGCGGCGACGAATTTTGAAAGTGCCGCTGACGGTATCGAGCGTGGCCAGGCGAGAGTGATTGCAATGTCCTAAAAGGGAAATCTCCATCGCCTTACTTCTTCAGTTTCAAACCAATCTCCGCCAGTCGCTTCCCCAGCGCTCGGCAGATGACGGCTTCGTTTTCGTCGATCTCGCGTTGGTTGTCGCCGCCGGCGACGTGGCCGGGGCCGTAGGGGGAGCCGCCGCCGGTGGTGGTGAAGAGTTGTTGCACCGAGTAGGGGACGCCGACCAGCACGAAGCCCAGGTGGAGCAGCGGGGCCATGAGGGTGAGGATGGTGGTTTCCTGGCCGCCGTGGAGGCTGCCGGTGGACACGAACACGCCGGCCGGTTTGCCTTCGAACGAGCCGCCGAGCCAGAGCTCGGTGAGCTGGTCGATCTGGTTTTTAAGCTGGGAGCAGACGTTGCCAAAGCGGGTGGGCGTGCCGAAGGCGACGGCGTCGGCTTCGCGGAAGTCGTCTTTGGTGACGAGGGGCACGTCTTTCTGAAGCTCGCGGCCGGCCTTCATGTCGGCGCGGCCTTGAATCACGGCGTCGGGGATCAGCTCGGGCACGGTGCGAATGATCGCCTCGCAGCCGGGCACCTGGGCGACGCCTTCTCCCACCAGTTTCGCCATGTTGTACACATTGCCATACGTGCTGTAGTAAACGATCAAAACCTTCATGATTTGTTCTGCCTAAAGTGGGGGAATCGGCGGATGGGTGGCTGTTGGAATTGCCGTGGCGGCCTTCAATACCCCTTGCATACCAAGCTGGCAGGGGCGGTCAATGAGGAAGCTTCCGCGAAGTTGCAAACTCAAGTTGACGCGGCAGCCGGCAGAGCCGATAATATTTTGAGTAGTCAAAAACATAGTTGCGGCTACACAAATACATTCCGGAGCGAGCGTTCAAGCCAGTTTGACGGCAAGCGAGCCTCCTCCCTCCCTGCCCTGTTACCCCCTATTTACATGACGACCAAACCGCTACGCAGTCAGCACAATCTGTGCATTTTCGCCTTCTTGTCCATTCTTTCCACCCTGGGGTGTGCCGACGATGTTCCGAGCGCTGGCCCGCCGACGAAGTATCCGTATCGGATTGTCACCACGGCGGGGATGGTGACCGACATTGTGGCCGAGGTGGCTGGCGAGCATGCCAACGTGGTGGGGTTGATGGCGGCGACGGTTGATCCGCACCTTTTCAAGCCAACCCGCGGCGACGTGCTGCGGCTGACCGAGGCGAACGTGGTGTTTTACAGTGGGCTGATGCTGGAAGGCCGGATGTCGGACACCTTTGAGAGCCTGGCCCAAAGCGGCAAACCGGTGTTTGCGGTGACGGCGGCATTGAAGCCTGAACAGCTGCGGCAGCCGCCTGAGTTTGAAGGCCACCCCGATCCGCATGTGTGGATGGATGTGGCCTTGTGGAAGGAATGCGCGCGGGAGGTCGCTCAGCGGTTGGCGGCCTACGATCCTGAGCATGCGCAAGACTACCAGCACAACGCGACCGCTTATGCCAAGGAGTTGGACCAGTTGGACGCTTATGTGCGGCAGGTGATTGCCAGCGTGCCGGAGGAGCGACGGGTACTGATTACCGCCCACGATGCGTTTGGATATTTTGGCAAGGCCTACGGTCTGGAAGTGGAATCGCCGCAGGGCATCACGACCGAGTCGGAGCCGAGCGTGAGCGATGTGAATCAATTGATCGACCTGATTGTGTCGCGGAAAATTGAAGCCATTTTTGTGGAGAGCAGCGTCAACGCCCGCGGGATTCGCTCGATTCAACAAGGGGCTAAGGAACGGGGTTGGAATCTGAAGTTGGGGGGCCAGCTATTCTCGGACGCGATGGGGCCCGAGGGCACCTACGAGGGGACTTACATTGGCATGATGGACCATAATGCGACGACGATTGCCCGAAGCTTGGGGGGCGACGCGCCCGAGCGTGGTATGCAGGGCAAGTTGACGCCGTAGAATGAGCGTGGCCAGGCGCTGGCTGCCGCCGCGCTGGTCGTTCGTGAGCTGCTCACCCCGCTGACGGTTTCTCCTGCCATGATCGAAGTCTCCCGGCCCTCCAAGGGCGAGCACTCGCCGGTTTCGCCGCTGACCATTCACGATCTTACGGTGGCTTACCACCGCAAGCCGGTGCTGTGGGATATCGACTACGACGCCCCGCTGGGAAAGCTGGTGGCCGTGGTGGGTCCCAACGGCTCGGGCAAGACCACGCTGATCAAGGCCTGCCTGGACCTGGTTCCGAGGGCTTCGGGCGAGGTGCGTTTCTTTGGTTTGCCGTATCGCCAGGTCCGCAGTCGCGTGGGGTATGTGCCGCAGCGAGAAAGCGTGGATTGGGATTTTCCCATCAACGCCTTGCAAGTGGTGGCGATGGGTTTGTATCGGCAGATCGGCTGGTTTTGGCCGGTGCAAAAGCGGCATCGCCAGCAAGCCTTGGAAGCCCTGGAACGCGTGGGCATGGCCGATTTTGCCGACCGTCAGATCAGCCAACTTTCGGGCGGGCAGCAGCAGCGCGTGTTCCTGGCCCGCGCGCTGGTGCAGAACGCCGACTTGTACTTGATGGACGAGCCGTTCGTGGGCGTGGACGCCGCCACCGAACGGGCGATTGTGGCGCTGTTGCACGACTTGCGCGAAGCCGGCAAGACGGCCCTGGTGGTGCATCACGATCTGCAAACCGTGCGGGAATACTTCGACGAAGTGCTGCTGCTCAACCTGCGGTTGGTGGCGGCTGGCCCCGTGGAGGAGTACTTCACCTCGGAAAATCTTCGTCGCACCTACGGCGGCAAGCTGGCCTTGCTAGACAAGGTGGGCCAGAAGATGGCGCTCGGGGGTGGTCCCTGATGAGCCGGCTGCTGCAATGCGGAATCTGGCGCTGCGGAATCTGGCGCCGTGGAGTGTGGTTGCTGTTGCTCACCTGCTTGCTCGCCACGGAAGCCGCGGCCGCTGCTGAAACCGTGGACTCGTCGGTAGTAAACGGTGATGAGCTGACGGATCGCTTTGTGCGAGCCATCACGCTGGCCGACTACAACACCCGCGTGGTGTTGCTGGGCACGCTGCTGCTAGGGATGACCAGTGGGGTGGTGGGCGTGTTCATGCTGCTGCGCAAGCGCGCGCTGGTGGGCGACGTGGTGGGGCACGCTTCGCTGCCGGGCGTTTGCTTGGCGTTCTTGTTGCAAGAAGCCTGGCAGGCGGGGCAGGGGAAATCGCTGCCAGGGCTACTGCTGGGGGCGCTGATTGCCGGGCTGGCGGGCGTGGCGGTGACCGTGGGCATTCGACGGTATACCCGCATTAAGGATGACGCCGCGCAAGCGATTGTGCTGAGCATTTTCTTTGGGGGCGGGATTGCGCTGCTTTCGATCGTGCAGCGCGTGCCCAGCGGCAGCACGGCCGGATTGCAGAACTTTATCTTTGGCCAGGCGGGCTTGATGCTGGCCGCCGACGTGCAGTTGATTGCCGCCGCATCGCTGGCCGTGCTGGTGTTGTGCGGGCTGTTGTTCAAGGAGTTTTCGATTCTGGCTTTCGACGAGAAGTTTGCCGCCTCCCAAGGCTGGCCGGTGTTGGCGCTGGATCTGCTGTTGATGGGCATTGTGGTGGGCGTGGCCGTGATTGGGTTGCAAAGCGTGGGCCTGTTGCTGGTGGTGGCGCTGTTGATTCTGCCGGCGGCCGCGGCCCGCTTCTGGACGGATCACCTGTTGCGGATGACGCTGATCGCCGCGGGGCTGGGGGGCTTCAGCGCGTTCTTTGGGGTGTTGCCGAGCGCCATCTTCAGTCGCTGGGCGGCCGGGCCGAGCATTGTGCTCGTGGGGGCTTTCGCCTTTGGGTTGAGTTTGTTGCTGGGAACGCGGCGCGGGGTGGTTCCTCGTTGGCTGCGGCAGCGCGAGGTTCGTCGCCGGGTGGGCCGCGACGACCTGCTGCGTTCGATGTTTGAGATCATTGAAGACCGCTTGCCGGAGGAACACGGTCCTTGGGTGGCAGCGCTGGTGGATGCGCCTGTGACTCGCGAAGAGTTGCTTTCTGCGCGCACCTGGACGGCGGCGGAAGTGGCGAGGTTGCTTTCCGAAGCTTCGCGAGCGGGCTGGTTGAGGTTGGCGCCGCCGGGCTATGTGCGCCTGACCGTGAGCGGCGCGGAGACGGCCGTGCAAGCCGCGCGGCAGCACCGGCTGTGGGAACTTTACCTGCTGCATTTTGGCCAGATGCCGAGCGAGTTGGCCGACCGCACCGCGGATCAGATCGAGCATTTTCTGGAGCCAGACGAACTGGCCGAGCTGGAACGCCGGCTGGCGGATGAGTACCCCGACCTGGCCATGCCGCGCAGCCCTCATGGTTTGGGGGTCGCGGCGGCAGGTTCGTCTCGCGGGCATGCGAATGCCGACGCCGTCGAGGGAGGAGGTCCGTCGCCATGAGCGAGTTCTTCCGTTTGCTGGCTGGTTGGGGGGATATCGATACCTGGACGGTGTTGATTTCGGCGCTGGCGGCCATGGCCTGCGCGCTGCCGGGGGTGTTCTTGCTCTTGCGTCGGCAGAGCATGCTGGGCGATGCCCTGAGCCATACGGTGTTGCCGGGCATTGTGTTGGCATTTTTGGCCGGCCAGGCGATGCGGAGCGCGGGTTGGATAGGTTTGGAAAGCCTGCAAGCCGCGCAGCACGGCATGCTATTTGTGGGCGCGCTGCTCAGCGGAATCTTGACCGCCGTGGCCAGCGAATGGGTGCGGCGGAAAGGCCAGGTGGAAAGCTCGGCGGCGCTGGGCGTGGTGTATACCACCTTTTTTGCCGTGGGTTTGCTGCTGCTGCGGCTGTTTGCCGACAACGTGCATATCGACGCCGATTGCGTGCTGTTTGGGGCGGTGGAGAACCTGGTGATTGATCCGGCCACGCGCGAGGGGGCCGCGGAGTTTACCGCCGCGGTGCTGGCGCTGAATCTGATTTTGACACTTGTGTTCTATAAAGAATTGCGGATTTGCACGTTCGACCCGGCCTTGGCCACGACGCTGGGCATCAACGCCCGCTGGGTTCACTTGGGATTGGTGGCGATTACCTCCGCCACGCTGGTGACCGCTTTCGAAATCGTGGGCAGCATTTTGGTGATTGCCATGTTGATTGTGCCGGCGGCGACGATGCGGTTGTGCAGCGATCGGCTGGGGACAGTGATTGCCGGCAGCCTGGTGGTGGCTGGTTTGAGCGCGGTGGCGGGACACGTTGCGGCGATTACGTTGCCGGCGATGGTGTTTCAACCGCTGGGCTTTGCAGAAGTGCAAGACGCGAGCACGGCGGGCATGATGTCGCTGGCCGTGGGGGGCTTTTTCTTGTTGGCGTTTGTGGCCAGCCCTCGCTATGGGGTTGTGAGCCGAGCTTGGCACCGGGCGCGGCTGGGCATGCGGATTGCTTCGGAAGATTTGCTAGGGCGACTGTATCGGCACGAAGAACAGTTGGCTGAGGACGAAGGGGCCGCGATTTCGGCCGAATCGCTGGGCGTGGGGCCGCTGGTGCGGTTGGTGGCCGCGCGGCGATTGAAACGCCGCGGACTGATCGAGCGTAGCGGCGGCGACTGGCGGCTCACTTCTGCCGGAAGAACGGCGGCCGCCGACCTGGTGCGTTCGCATCGGTTGTGGGAGGCGTACCTGGCGAAGAACGAAGACACCCTGCCTGACGATCAATTGCACTTTTCTGCCCATCGGGCGGAACACTTCATCGACCCGGCCCTGGCGGCGCAGTTGGCGAGCGAGCTGAACGAGCCGGAGCAGGACCCGCATGGGCGGAGTATTCCGGGGGATGCGGGGAGCGGGTGAGCGGGAAGTTCGGAGTGGGGAATTCGGAGTGCGGAGTTGAAGGAGGGGCTTGGGGATGGTGGGTCGAGGCTGAGTGGTTGTTATGAGTTGTTTGGCCGAGTTCTTCTGGGGGCTGGTTGTCGGCTGCGGGTGTTGGTGGTGGGAAGTTGTGTGGCGACAACCAGTCCCCAGCCACCCCTCCCAGGTCAGGCGATAATATCGTGAACAATTCGGCCGTGGACGTCGGTGAGGCGGAAGTCGCGGCCGGCGTAACGGTAGGTGAGCCGTTCGTGGTCGAGGCCCAATAGGTGCAGGATGGTGGCGTGGAGGTCGTGGACGTGCATCTTGTTGTGGACGGCTTTGAAGCCGAAGTCGTCGGTTTCGCCGTAGGTGGTTCCGCCGCGGACGCCGCCGCCGGCCAGCCACATGCTAAAGCCATGGTGGTTGTGGTCGCGGCCGTCGCCATTTTCCGAGGTCGGCGTGCGTCCGAACTCTCCGCCCCAGACCACGAGCGTGTCGTCGAGCAGGCCGCGGCGTTTGAGGTCTCGCAGTAGCGCCGCGGTGGGTCCGTCGATATCGGCGGCGAGCTTGCGAACCTGCGAATCGTGCTTGGAGTGGGTGTCCCAGGGCTGGCCGTTGCCATAGTAGAGTTGGACGAATCGCACACCCCGCTCGACAAGCCGGCGGGCGAGGAGGCAGCCGTTGGCGTAGTGGCCGGTGCCGTATTCGTCGCGAATGTGCCGCGGTTCTTGCTGGATGTCGAATGCGTCGCTGGCTTGAAACTGCATGCGGAAGGCGGTTTCCAGCGACTGCATGCGGGCTTCGAGGGCAGCGTCTTGAGGATGCTGGGCGAGGTGCTCGGCGTTCATTTGCTGGAGAAGATCGAGTTGCCGCCGCTGCGCGTTGGCGTCGACGAGCGAGTTGCGCAGATTGGGGACCATTTGCCGCGGGTTGAGCTGCGAATGGTTGATGTAGGTGCCCTGGTGTTGCGAGGGGAGGAAGGCGCTGTTCCAAAGAATGGAGAACCGCACGGGGCGACCGGGGCAGAGGACCACGTAGCCAGGGAGGTTCTCGTTCTCGACGCCGAGCCCATAGAGAAACCAGGCACCCATGCTGGGGCGGGTGGGGAGGATCGTGCCGTTGTTCATTTGCAACAAGGCCGGACCGTGATTGGGATTGTCGGCGTGCATGGAGCGGAGCACGCAGATGTCGTCGATGAGGTCGCCCAGTTGCGGCAGCAACTCGCTGACTGGCACGCCGCTTTTTCCGCGGGGTTGAAAAGCGTAGGGCGAGGGGAGCAGGCCGCCGGTGGGACGTTCGGTGCGGAGGTCGGCTCCGGCGGGTCGCTGGCCGGCGTATTTTTCGAGGGCCGGTTTGGGGTCGAACAGATCGGCTTGGAAAGGCCCTCCATTCATGAAGAGATGGATGACCCGTTTAGCCCGCGGCGCGAAGTGGGGCCGCGGCCCGCTGGTGGCGGCTGCCGCCTGGGCGAGCAGTGGGGCCATGCCCAGGCTGCCGAGTCCACCGCCGAGGGTTTGCAAGAGACGCCGCCGCGTGCAGGTTTCGGGCAATGCGAATTCGTTGTTCCAGGGTGTCGTCACGATGGCATCCTTCAGTCGATGAACAGAAATTCGTTGCTGCCGAGCAAGGCTTGCGTGTATTGCCACAACTGGCCGGGCGGGGCTTCGCTGAGAAAGGCGATGCCGAACTGCAACTCGGACGCGGTGGGTTGGCGACCGAATGCCAGGCGGTAGGCTTGCGCGATTTGCTGGGAGAGGTCGGTGGGAGTTTCGCGGGCGATCCGCTCGGCGAAGGATTTGGCGTGCGCGATCATGAGTGGGCTGTTGAGGACGTACAGCCCTTGCAAGGGGGTGGTGGTTTCGAGCCGCCGGGGGCTGTGGGCGTTGGGGTCGGGGAAGTCGTGCAGGCTGAGAAAGCTGGAGATTTCGCGGCGATGCACGGTGCCGTACAGTGTGCGGCGCTGGTTGCCTGACTGGTCGAGCGATGTGGAGGGTCCGCCGGGCGTGGGATCGAGCGTGCCGGAGACGGCCAGCATGGCGTCTCGCCACCATTCGATATCGAGCTTGCGCCGGTTCATGCGGCCGAACCAGAGGTTATCGGGGTCGAGGCCCTGGGCGTTTGCGGTGGCTCGGCTGGACTGGCGGTAGGTGCTGGATTCGACGATTTCGCGATGAAGCCATTTGATGGACCAGCCGTGCTCGATGAAGCGGGCGGCGAGGTCGTCGAGGAGTTCTGGGTGCGAGGGGCGGCTGCCTTGGAGACCGAAGTCGCTGGGGGTTTCGACCAGCCCTCGGCCGAAGTGGGCGAGCCAGATGCGGTTGACGATGACGCGGGCCAAGAGGGGGCGGGCATCGTTGACGAGGCAGTGGGCCAACTCGAGGCGGCCGCTGCCTTGGCGGAAGGGTGGCGGCTCGCCTGGCGACAGGACCTGGAGGAATCGCCGCGGCACCACCGGGCCGTGTCGTTCGGGGTTGCCCCGGATGAAGACCGGCAGATCGCGGGAGCCGGGGCGATATTCCAAGCGGGTGCCGGACTGGGGGTCGTCGCCTTTGAGGACGACGAACAGCGATTCATCGTTGACCGCGTTGGCGAGGGGCGCGTGGTAGTGGGGCGTGTCGTTTTCGAGCTGGGCAATTTTGGCTTCGAGCGTTTTGACTTGGGCCTCCAAGTCCGCGGCGGGCGGTTTGGCTTTGCGAAGTTTGGTAAGTTGTGCCTGAAGTTCGGTGACCTGCTGTTTGGCCGCGGCGGCCGCCGCGTAGTCGCCCTCGGCTACGAGCGGTCGTTCGGACAAGCGGGTGCTGGCGAACACGCCTGCCAGGGCGTAATAGTCTTCGGTGCTGATGGGGTCGAACTTGTGGTCGTGACAGCGAGCGCAGGCGATGGAGAGGCCGAGAAAGGTGCGGCCGACGGTGTCGATGCGCTCTTCCCACTCGTCGGCCACGATCACGCGGATGATTTCTGGCGGGAGTTGGAGCTCTTTCCAGTAGGTGGGACTGAGACCGAGGAAGCCCAGGGCGGCGAGGTCTTGGGGGCCAGTACTGGGCAGCATGTCGGTGGCCAGTTGTCGGACCACGAACTGATCGTAGGGGAGATCGTCGGCGAAGGCTTGCACCACCCAGTCGCGATAGAGGTAGGCTTGCGCGGTGCGTTCCAGCCACGAGGCGGTGGCGTCGGTGTAGCGGGCCAGATCGAGCCAGAGGCGAGCCCAGCGCTCGCCGTAGTGGGGCGAGGAGAGCAAACGCTCGACCAAGCGCTCGTAAGCGTCGGGCGAGTTGTCCGCGATAAAAGCATCGACCTCCGCGGGCGTGGGGGGCAGGCCGATGAGATCGAAGCTGAGCCGCCGAATGAGCGTGCGGCGATCGGCCTCGGGAGACGCGGAGAGGCCGTGCTGCTGGAGTTCCGCGGCGATGAAGGCATCGATCCGTCGATGTCTGGCGGGTGCGACAGGTAGCATAGGGGGATCGGTCGCGCGCAGGGGCTGAAATGACCAGTGCTTTTTGCCGGCGGCGAAATCGATTTCTTTTCGCGGGGCGACGGCGGCTTCGTCGCCGGGGAACACGGCGCCGCGGCGAACCCATTCTTCCAGCAGGGCGATCTCGTGGGCCGGCAGCTTGCCAGTGGGTGGCATCTGGAAGCTATTGGCGTCGTAGCGAACGGCCTCGATGAGCAGGCTTTCGTCGGGCTTGGCGGGGACGAGGGCCGGGCCGCTGTCGCCGCCGGTTAGCAACGGGGTTCGCCCATCGACGACCAGCCCTCCCTGGCGTTTGCCAGAGGATGTTGAATGGCAGCTGTAGCATCGCTGGTGCAGCAGGGGGCGAATCTTCTTTTCGAAGAACTCAATGTCTTCGGCGGCCGGATGCGTTGCCGGTTGTTCTTCGCCAACGGCCACTGCCATTGGCATGCCCAACAGGAGCAGGAGCAGGAGCAGAGTTAGCCGCCATCGTGCCGACATACGCACCTCGTTGCAGACATTTGCCGGTGGGTGACCGGCGTTCGCGATTCGCTTAGCAGCCAACATTGCCACGCCGTTTGGTTCACGTATTTATTGAGCGCTGCGATCCCAACGTCTTCCGCCGTGAGCTAATAGCCCACGAATCCAGGCTCCCGGTGGTCGCCTTCGGGTCATTGGCGGCGCAATCGTCAATAAGATGTTTAGTTTAACGCGGGTAAACCGCAATCGCACGTTGTTCCTCTAAACAACATGTTCCTCTAAACTACTCCGTGGATATAAACTCTTTTCGACGACCGCGGTCTCGACAAAGGAGAATTCGCCCAGCGAATCAAGATCAGTTTTCAGTTAAGAATTCTCGGCGATTCATGATATGCTGCAAACTAGGGGGGCGTGCCTTGCTCGTCCTTTCTATCTTAACCACAACGCCGCGCCGCCGCATTGGGCAACTACTATGCACGATTCGAAGTCTTCTCTGCATCGCCGTGATTTTTTCCGAGCCTCGGCCGCCGGCGCCGTGTTGGGATCAAGCAGCCTGGTGTTTGCCAAAGACCCTAACCAGAGCGGCACGAGCGAGAGTATCGCCAAAGAAAATGCGGCAGCACCCGATGTGGCGCGTGGAGAAGTGGCGCGAACGGGGGGGACGCTTTCGAGCGACCAACGCAGCTTCACCGAGTCGCCACGCGAAATTCCCGTGGCTGGCCGGAACCAGGTGATTGTGTGCGGAGGCGGACCGGCGGGCATTGCCGCGGCGCTGGCTGCCGCGCGGGCGGGCGCCGACGTGCGGCTGATCGAATTGGCAGGCTGCCTGGGCGGCGTGTGGACGGCCGGTCTGTTGACGAAAATTCTCGATACGGGCGGCAAATCGGGCATCATGGCCGAATTGCTGAAGCTATTCGCGGAGCGGGGGAGTGACGTGGCCCGCAGTACGCAAGGCACGGTATACGATCCCGAGATTGCCAAGCTGGTGCTCGAAGAGTTGCTGGTGGAGGCGGGCGTGAAGATTATGCTGCACACCAACGTGGTGGGAGCGGTGACCAACAAGCAGAACCAGCTGACGGCCATTTTGACGGAGTCGAAGTCGGGTCGGCAGGCCTGGGTTGCCGATCGCTTTATCGACTGCACCGGCGACGGCGACCTGGCGGCCCAAGCGGGATGCCGGTTCGATGTGGGCGTGGGGAGTGATTGCACGTGTCAGCCAATGTCGATGCTGGCGCTGCTCACGGGCGTGGAGCCAACGGCCATTCGCGAGTACCTCCGCGAAACCGGTTCATCGGCCAAGGGGCGGCTGTTGACGTTGATGGAGGACTCGGGGATCAATCCGTCGTACCGCGCGCCGACGCTACGGCACTTGCACAGCGGTATCTACTCGATCATGACCAATCACGAGTACGGGGTATCGGCGTTCGACAGCGAGGCCATCTCGCAGGCCACCATCCGCGCCCGGCGCGAAGTCCACGATATTGTAAGCGGCTTGCGAAAACTGGGCGGCCCTTGGAAAGACATCGTGGTGGTGGCCACTGCCGAGCAAATCGGCATCCGCGAGGGCCGGCGGATTCGGGGCCGATATCAGATTACGGCCGCTGATCTGGCCAAGGGATTGAGGCACCAGGACGCGGTATGCCGGGCCACTTTCCCGATCGACGTGCATGCGCTGTCGACGAGCGGCGATCAGGAGGTGGACCACAGCTTTGCCAAAGGCGGCTTGAAGCCGTACGACATTCCCTATCCCTCGCTGGTGGCGGCCGACGTGGATGGGCTGTTGATGGCCGGTCGCTGCATCAGCGGCGACTTCATCGCGCATGCCAGCTATCGCGTGACGGGCAACGCCGTGCCGATGGGCGAAGCCGCCGGCCTGGCCGCGGCCAAGAGTATCGCGGCAGGAGTGATGCCGCACGAACTGAGTTGGAAAGCGATTCAGGCGAGCGGCGCTCTGGCGCCGCGAGGCTAAGCGGCGGTTGAAGACCAAGAGCCTATCCGAAAACCCTGTTTCCCCTCACCCCAACCTTCTTCCGCGAGGGGCGAGGGAGTCATTGGATGGGCTCTAAATTTGGCTCATTCTGGCTTATCACCGTGGCCATGCCACACCCACTCCAAAGCCTGGGGAAGGAACTGGGCCTTGGCATTGCCCACCCCGTGGCCGGCATTCAGGCAGAATAGGTATTGATAGTGATAGCCTTTGGCCTTGAGCACTTTGGCCATGCGGTGGTTGGCTTCCACCCAGTCGTGCATGCCGTCGCGCATGACGTTGGGATTGAGACTGTCGCGGTCGCCGACCGCCAAAAAGATGCGCAGGGGCTTCTGGGGGCTTTCGGGAATTAGTCTTTCGTGAAAATCCCAGGCGCCGCCGGGCGTTTTGGGGTCGAACGGCCATTGCTGATTGACAAACGTGCCGGACGTGGTGAGCACGCGATGATAGAGGTCCGGGCGATACCAGGCCATGATCAGCGCCGCCGAACCGCCGGAACTGCTGCCCATGGCCGCACGGCCATTGGGATCTTTGGTCAGTTTGACATCACAGTTTTTCTCCACCAGCGGCAGCACTTCGGTCTCTATATATTCGGCGTACAGGCCTGACATGGTGTCATATTCTTTCCCGCGCTCGTGTCCTTGGGCATCGCCGCCGCCGTTGGCAATCATGATGGCAATCAGCGCTGGCACGCGTTTCTGGGCAATCAGGTTGTCGAGAATATGCGGGACGGTGAGGTCCGGCTTGCCCTGAGGGCCATCGTGCATGATCATGAACGGCGCGGCGCTGCCGGGCACATATTGGGCGGGAACGTAAACCGTGATTTGCCGCGTGTAATCAATCGGATGGGTTTCGACAATCAAGGTCTTGGGATTGTCAGGATCGACCTTGCCGAATTCATTTCTTGCGATTCCCGGATTGAAGAGCTTTCCGTCCCGCGAATCCATGGTGAACTGCATGACCTTGCCCCGCGGCACGCCCTCGACCACGTTCCGCTCGGGAGCCGGCGCATAATCGGGACCGATGACGAAATTGCCGTCCGCATCGGCCGGCGGATTCGCGCCGGGCTTGCCGTCCAAACGCACGAACTCGGGAGAGCCAGGCGCATCGAACGCGCGCGTGGGTGGTGTGGGCCGCTTTTGCGCCTGAGCGAAGGCCGCCACTGAAAACAGGCAACAATACGCCCACAATGCCAGTCGAAATGTCAGCCGCGGCCTGGTCATCCTCTATCCCCAACAATGAAAAGGTCGATGGTAGTGTCTGTTTGCTTACTTCCCGAGACGTCGCACCCAGGTGGAAAAGCTGGTTCCCCAGCAGCCGTCTTGGCTCGCCCCCGCCAATTGGGCTCGCACCCAGTATTGCCATCTGCCACGATGAACGCTAGCAATTTGCGCGCACTGGTTCTTCGCTAACGAATGGAACGCTTACCCCATGAGCTCGAAACCAAAAGGGACGCCGGAAGAGACAGCCAAGGAAACGACCATCGATCCCGAGAATCCCTCGGAGACGTGCCTTGCCCAGCCCAATCCTCCAACGGATTCCGGCCCGCTCACGGCGGAGGAAAGGCCGCGATTGCTGGCACATTTCAAAGAGATTCAACATTTTCAAAAGGCGGCGGGCCACGATCAACGGGGGCCGTCGCTGCGCAACCCATGATGCCGCGCCGGAGCAGCGGGAAGGCGGCGCCCACGGATTGGCCCGCCGGCTTCGACCGCCCACACGCCCCGCGGGATTAGGGAACGGCCGGTTGACCGGAATTCGGCGAACGATTATCATTTTTGCTTACGTTGCGGTGGCTGTAGCTCAGTCGGTTAGAGCACCAGATTGTGGATCTGGGGGTCGGGGGTTCAAGTCCCCTCAGTCACCCTCGCAAGGTTACGCCTTGCATTGACTTACGCGAAACCGGGTGGATTGAGACTCGCCCGGTTTTTGTTTTTGCGCGGCCCTCCCACGGGTGTCAACAAGGCCGTCTGGCCCTCGACAGGATTGGAAAGCTCCAATTCAGACCGTGACTTTGGGGGCTAGTACAGGCGATTCTTATAGGAATCTTCGATCTGTTGCCGCAGGGGCTCGACTTCGAGTCCTTCCATCTTTACTTGATCGACGAGAACCTGGGCGAAGTCGAAAGTGGGCGGCTCGGAATCCTGGGAGGACCACTCCCATAGCTTCGAGCGAATCAGGGCCTTAGCGCACTGGAAGTAGCACTCTTCGACCTCCACTGCGATGCCTACGCGCGGCTGTTGCCCCTGTTTGATCATGGAAGCCAGCACGTCGTCGTCTCGAATCACGCAGGCCCGACCGTTCACGCGGAGCGTTTCACCCAGGCCGGGAGTCAGGAACAGCAGACCAACCCGACCGGTTTGAACGATGTTGCGCAGGCTGTCCATGCGACGATTGCCTTTCCATTCAGGAATCGCCAGCGTCTTGGCATCCAACACTTTGGCAACATCGGGCATGTCGCCCCGAGGAGAGACGTCGCATTTGCCGTCGCTGCCGACCGTGCCCAACAGCAGAAAGGGCGACGTGGCAATAAATGCCGTCATGTGCTCATCGAGCTCAGACAACTGCTTCTTTAGTACCGCCTCGCTGGGCGAACCAAGCAACTCGGTCAGCTCCGCGGCCGATGTGAGAATGTTTTTGAAACGCTCAATGCTCATAGGGATCAGTTCCTGCTGGTCGTCACGTTCTGACGGCGACGGAGGCCAGGGCCTTCCTGCTTGAGATCTTTCTGGTTGCCATCCAGGTTCACCCGCGCCTGGAGACCATCGGCTTCCTAGTTGATGGAACTCTTCTGAACATTGCACTTCTTGAAGTCGATCAGGCTGGTTTGTTTGCTTTTGAGAGCAGCCAGTCAGGGACGAGCGGCATGGATTTCCGGGAGTTTTCCGTAGTTTACCATTGTGGGCAAGCAAAAGCATTATGGAGCTCGTCGGAACCGTAGCCAGCCGCCTGAGTTCGACGAGGTTGCTGGTGGTGCAGCCACCTGTCGCCAGATTAAGATGGCCGCGGGGACGACCACGCTCGAAGGGGCAGGCATTGTTGCCGCCTCGCTCCCCACTGCGCCAGGTTGCCCCTGGATGGTTCGAGCCGCTGTTACCGCCCCCTATTGTACTCGCCGCTGCCGCCTTGGCATCATCGCTCAAGCGTGGCATATTTGAATCGATCTTCTCCCTTTGCTTCAGCCCCCGAGCCACGCCATGAAACCAACTCGCGCTCTGTATGCCCTCCTGCCATGGGCGACCGCCATGTTGATCAGCCCTGTCCTATCTCAGGCCGAAGACTCCTTGGTTTTTGTCTCGTCGTTCGCCGCGGGCGACCAGGGGGCGATTCAAGCCTATCGCCTGAATGATCAGAGCGGCGTGTTGACTCCGGCCAGCAAGACCACGGGGGTTGAGAACCCATTCTTCCTGGCCCTGGGACCCGATGGCAAACATCTGTATTCGATCCACGCCGCCAAGTTCGGCGGCCAAGATCCAGGGCAGATTGCCGCCTATAAGATTGTCGGAAAATCTGGCGAACTGGAGCTGATCAATCGCCAGTCCACGCTGGGAGTCGCGTCCTGTTATTTGGATGTCGATGCCAAAGGCAAAGCCATTCTGGTGGCCAATTACACGTCGGGCAGCGTGGCTTCGCTGCCGATTCAAGAAGATGGCTCGCTGGCCGAATCGGCTAGTCATTTCCAACATAGCGGGTCCAGCATTGACCCGGCCCGACAGAAGGAACCGCACGCCCACAGTATTGTGGTCAGCCCCGATAATCGCTTTGCCTACGCGGCCGACCTGGGGCTCGACCAGGTGCTGTGCTACCGACTCGACCCGGCCACGGCCAAGCTTACACCGGCCGATCCACCGTTTGCCAAAACGCCTGCCGGCGCCGGCCCTCGCCATCTCACGTTCCACCCCACTGCGCCGCTCGTTTATGTCATTAATGAACTAAGCAACTCAGTGACGGTGTTCGATTATGACGCCAGAACCGGCAAACTCACCGAAAAGCAGAATATTTCCACCTTGCCGACCGATTCCCATGGCAAGAGCTATTGCGCCGATCTCAAGATCACGCCCGACGGCAAATATCTATATGGAACCAATCGCGGCCATGACAGTATTGCGGCCTATCGGATTGCCGAGGACGGCCGGCTGGCGCTGATTGAGATTACGCCCAGCCTGGGCAAAGGGCCGCAAAATTTGGCCATTACGCCGGGGGGAAACTTGCTGATCTGCGCCAACATGCCAGGCAAGAACGTGGCAGTCTTCCGCATTGACACTGATTCAGGCAAGCTCAAGTCCGTGGGCGAGCCGACGGAACTTAACAGCCCATCTTGTATTATGCTGTTGCCGTAACGAGATAGGATGGGCTCACCCTGCTTTCATGCGCCATGCTTACGCCCCAAGGCGTAAGCATGCCTCGGCATCAACGCGATACAAATGAATCGACTCAAGACGCTGGTTGCGAACCGGCAACCAGCGTCTTCATGCTTTCCAGTTGCGCGTTCCATAACCGCTCCAGCTCGCGCACCTTGTCTGGCTGCTGGTCGGCCAGGTTGTGCATTTCGCCGCGATCCGTCGCCAGGTTATAAAGTTCCCAGGCGTCGCCTTTGGCGGCGACCAACTTCCAATCGCCCACGCGAATCGCTCGATTTCCTTCGTGCAGCCACCACAGGCTATCGCGCGGCACCACGACATCGCTGGCCAGTGCCGGTGTAAAGCTTTTGCCTGGCGACTGGGGTAGTTTCGCGCCATTCCACTCGGTCGGCAGTTGGCCGCCGGCCAATTCCAGCACCGTGGGCACAACATCCACCACGTGGACGGGCGTATGGCGAAACTCGCCGCGCGCCGCAATTCCTCGCGGCCAATGCACAATGAACGGCGTGCTGATGCCGCCTTCGTGGACCCAGGTTTTATGCCGGCGGAACGGTGTGTTGGCCGCGCTGGAAAAGCCTGGCCCTAAGCAAAGGTAGCTGGCCGCCGAACCTGGCGCGGCTTGAGGGTCATGCCCTCCGTGGCGCACCATGATTTCGGCGCTGGCGCCGTTATCGGAGGCGAAAATAATCAGGGTATTATCCCAGGCCCCCATGGCTTTCAACTGTGTCAGAAACCGGCCAATCTCACGATCCATGCGATCGACCATCGCGGCATGAATACTCATTTTCGTGGCTTGAAATGCCTGTTGCTCAGGAGTCAATTCCGTCCACGGCAGAGGCCGGTTCACTTCGCCCGGCCCTAGCTTTTTGAGTGCCTCGGGGAAGTGATAGGGCGGACCGACTTCGGTCTCCAGCTTGGAGAGATCGGCCGTCAATAGGCCGCTCTGGCGTTGACGCGCATGACGTTCCGCGCGCAGCGCATCCCAGCCACCGTCATAGCGTCCCTGATAGCGGGCAATATCTTCGGCCGGCGCATGCAGCGGAAAGTGCGGCGCAATGAATGCCAGGTAATGAAAGAAGGGCCGATCGCCATGCTGCTGGGCATGCCGCTGCAAACAGCCAATCGCATGATCCACGGTGGCCGAGGTGGTGTAGTAGCCGGACTCGTCCGCCTCGACCTTTACCGGCTTGTCATTCAGAAGATTGCCGGCCGCCGTGAAAAAATTGCCCTGGTTGCGCACGTCGAGCGATTCATCGAAACCGCCAGCCAGCACGGGGCCATCGATATGCCATTTGCCGGAGTGATAACTGCGGTAGCCGAGCGGCTGGAGATAATCAGGCAGCAGCCGCGCCCAAGTTGGCCGCGCGCCGCGTCCGCCCCCGCCCAGTTCCGGCAACGCATCGCGCCGCACCTGCTGGGCATAAAAGCCAGTCAACAGCGCCGCGCGGCTCGGCCAGCAACGAGCGGTGTTGTACGCCTGCGTAAACCGCAAACCATTCCGGGCCAGCGAATCGAGCTGCGGCGTGGCAATTTCGCCGCCGTAACAGCCGAGGTCGGAAAAGCCGAGATCGTCGGCGAGAATAATGACGATGTTGGGCACGCTCGGCTTCGTTTCTTTCGCCTGGGTTTCCCCAGCAGCTAGCGAAAGCAGGCTCAAGGTGAGAGCAACGACGATGCCGAACCGAGCTCGCGAAACAGGGCCGCCTAGATGACGCAACCAGGCGCCCCATGAGATCATGGATTGTGCTTGCATGGCTCGAACCTGAAAATGAAGGAAATGCCCCGCTAGTCTTGCTGGCGGCACATCGGTATTTGGCTTGAACGATCGGCTCCCGCACGATAGCCTACCGCCCGCTCTACGCCACGGTTACTTCGGTGTCCAAATACACATCCTGAATTTTATGCAGCAGGTTGGCGCCTTCGCTCATTGGGCGTTGGAAGGCTTTGCGGCCGCTGATCAGGCCCATGCCGCCGGCGCGTTTGTTGATGACCGCCGTGCGGACGGCTTCGGCCAGGTCGGACTCGCCGGCGCTCGCGCCGCCCGAGTTGATCAGGCCAATGCGGCCGGAGTAACAATTGAGCACCTGGTAGCGGCACAAATCGATGGGGTGGTCGGAGGTGAGCTTTTCGTACACCAGCGGCGAAGTCTTGCCGAACTTCACGGCGTTGTAGCCGCCGTTGTTTTCGGGCAGCTTTTGTTTGATGACGTCGGCCTGAATGGTCACGCCCAGGTGATTGGCCTGGCCGGTGAGGTCGGCCGCCACGTGGTAGTCCACCTTCGAAGTCTTGAAGGCCGGGTTGCGGAGGTAGCACCACAGGATGGTGGCCATGCCCAGCTCGTGAGCCATATCAAACGCCTGGGCCACTTCGATAATCTGGCGGGTTGATTCGTCGGAGCCAAAGTAAATGGTGGCGCCCACGGCCACCGCGCCCATGTCGTACGCGCGCTGCACGCTGCCAAACATTACCTGGTCGAACTTGTTGGGATAGGTCAGCAGCTCGTTGTGATTGATCTTCACAATAAAGGGGATTTTATGCGCATACCGCCGGGCCACCGCCCCCAGCACGCCGAACGTGGAAGCCACGCCGTTGCAGCCCCCTTCGATGGCCAGCTTGACGATGTTTTCGGGATCGAAGTATTCGGGATTGGGAGCGAACGAGGCGCCGGCCGAGTGCTCGATGCCCTGGTCGACGGGCAGGATGGATACATAGCCCGTGCCCGCCAAACGCCCACAGCCGTAAAGCCGCGCCAGGTTGCCCAGCACGCGAGGGCTGCGATCGGACGGGACAAACAGGCGATCGAGCGAGTCGGGGCCGGGCAGATGAAGTTGGGCCGCGGGCACCGTTTGGCTGTGGTGGTTGAGCAGCGAAGACGCGTCATCGCCGAGCAGCTTGGCAATCCAGTCACTCATAACAATTCATCCGTGGTTTGTAGAAGTTCTTGAAACGAAGAGGCCACCGGCAAGCGGCCGCGGTCGGTTTCAACCGCGGATACGAGACGCCCAGACCGCCCACCTGCCTGTTCGTTGTACCGTTTCCGCAAGCGATCGCAATGGAGCGCGGGGCGGCCCCATGCCCTGGCCGGCGACGACATGCTTGACTTGCGCCGGCCCAGCAGGCATCTTGCCTTTTCATCGGGCATGCTAGCTGCGGTCGCCGCTCGCAGTTTCACGTGCCGGTTCTCGTCAACTACATGTCTTAACTTTCAGGCAGGGGTAGCCCATGCATCCGGTGTTGAACCAGAATTTGCTCCTGGTGAAGGAGCACGTCGGTTTTTTCAAGCTGGCGAAGAACTTCGATATCTTCGATCCCAATACCCAGCAAAAGATCATGGAGTGCCGCGAGCCGAGGATCGGCCCTTTTGCCCGGATGTTTCGCCTGACCGACTACCGCCGTCACACGCCGTTCCATATTGAAGTGACCACGCCCGAGGGCGAACCCGTGCTGGCCGTGAACCGCCGCACGACCATCTTGCGGTCGATGGTCAAAGTGCTCGACGACCGCGGCGAAAAGATCGGCGGCTTCCGCCAGCGGCTAATTTCCATCGGCGGGGCGTTCGACGTGCTCGGCCGCGACGATCAGCCGCTGTGCGTGCTGAAAGGCACCTGGACAAGCTGGGAATTCCGGTTCTTGGCCGGCGAGAACGAACTGGCCCGCGTGACGAAGAAATGGGCCGGCCTGGGCAAGGAACTATTCACCACGGCCGACACCTACATGATCGCCATCTCGGACCAGGTTCCGCCGGATAACCCCGTGCGGCAACTGATTGTGGGGGCCGTGCTGTGCATTGATTTGGTACTGAAGGAGTAGCAATCATCGCCTTCGGCAGATCAGTTCGGAATCAGGCCAGCCGTTTGTGGGTCGTAGCGGAAATCTCCGATCGTCCCAGCTTTAATTTTTTTAATCGCCTCTTCAATCACGGGCAGTGGAATCAGAAACCACTCCTTGGGTTCCACCTGGGAACCGAAACGATCTTTTAATTCCAAGTCCAAGCGAGCGCTGCTGAAAAAACGGTGGAGCAACGTCTCGAGTTTTTTGCGGTTGACATTCGCCAGTTTGAAGGCGGCGACCACTTCCACCTCGGCGAGCAGATAGGTGGGGTCTTTCTTCGCGCCCGCGATTCGGCTTTTCACGTCCCCGCCGGTTACGCCGATTTTGTGAATGACAGACCTATGCTCCGCCACATAGGGATGGTCCGACTTGCTCCTGAGCACATAGATAGAACCTGTCGCCAGGTCGTCTTCCTCCTCAACTTCGGAGAACAGCGGCCCAAAGCCCGGCTCGGTAATGCGGCGGCTGGTCTTGTCCTTATATAGGGCGCGTTGCAGTGAGCGCTGGAGCAGATCGCTTTCCGTGCCGTTGTCGTAAACAACTCTCAGGCGGCGATTCTGGCGGCCATACTCGCTGACAAAGCGTTCGCCCAACTCGGCAACGAGCACCTTCTGCCCTTCAAGAATGAACAGGTCGCCTTTCTCGACCTCCCCGTACTCTTTGAATTTCACGGTTCGCCGCTTGCCGGTCTCCAACTCACGTTGCACGCTTTCGAAGATCGGCTTGAAAATCTCGAAGTCTTTGCACGGCGCTCGCTGGGCAACTTCCTCGGCGGCCCGGATCTCGTCTCGGCTGCGCACATGCACGAGTCGCGAGACGGCGCCCTCCGGCAAGGCCTCCACCCCCAGCGAGGCTAGCAACGCTTCGTCGCCAGGCTCGTCTTCCGCCTGGTTGGCCGCGGCGTGGGTTCCAGCGTCGAGCAGTCCTCGCGAATCCCAATCCTTGAGCACTTCGCGACATTCGGCGGAATCCCGAATTCGATCCAGCCTCACCGCATACAGCCGCTCAAAGATATCCCGATGCTCACCGTGCTCGGGCGCCCTGCCGTGTTCTTCCACAAACCGTTCAATTTCCTCAAAGCCCGCCATGATTCGCTGCTCTCTGGCAGTCCGCCCGCCGGTTGCGGCCGGGGCCGTTTCCACGCCCAATTCGCCGAGCAATTCCAGGTCTTCATTCGTGGCGCGTTCACGCATTGCCGCCCTCCTTTACCATGCGTTGCAAGTAGGCAATCCCCTCGGCCATCCGCTTTTCCCACGGGTCCGCGGCGGTCAACAGTGGCAGGCGTCCTTTCTCCGTTTTGAACCGCTTGGCGCGTTTCACCAATTCGCGCGCTTCTTCCAGCGTCATGCTGACCCGCTTTCCCGCAATCACATCCGCAACTTGCTTGAGCCGTTCCTCGCTCATCGACTTCGCCAGAATCGCGTAGGCTTCTCCAAACGGATTGATGCGGTCGATGAGATCAATATCGAGCTCCGTCACCGAGAGGGCGAACTTCCGCACTCCGTCGATGAGCGACGTGTTTCTGAATTCGTCCCCCCCGCCTGCCATGATCGCCTTCTTGGCTTGCTGAACCACGTTCAAGGCCGCGATCGCGTGTTGCCTTACGGCTTCCTGATCTTCCTCGTCCAGGTTCGGGAACTTCTCCTTCACGATTTTACCCATCCGCGCCTGCGTCAGTTCCTCCGGCGGCAGTTCATCGTCGAACAGCCCGCGCTCAATGGCTTGCTTATCCTGCACGAACGCGGTCACCAACTCGGTCAAGTCCTCATGGCAAATCCGTGCGGCCGCGGGGCTTTTCGGTTCCGCCAGTCCCCGGATTTCCATTTGCACCAGGCCCGTCTCGGCGTTGATCCCCACATTGCAGTGGTTCGGCCGATAGCCGCCATCCCCGTAATCCAGGCCAGGCGTTGGCGCATTCTGGGGGTGCTTGGGCCGAAATTCAAATCGCGGGGCTAGCACCTGCTCCATCAGCAGGCTGGCGGCGATCGCCTTGAGCGTGTCGTTCACCGCCTCCGTTACCGTTCCCTCGCTGGCATCGGGTTCGGCAATCAGGTTCGTAAAGCGGGCTCGGGTCTTGCCCGGCGCGTCGCGGGTGGCGCGGCCGATGATCTGCACGATTTCGGTCAGGCTTGATCGATACCCCACCGTCAGCGCATGTTCGCACCAAATCCAGTCAAAGCCCTCCTTGGCCATCCCCAGCGCAATAATAAGATCCACGTGATCGCGGTTGTTTTTCTGGGTGGGATCCTTCAGGGCCGCCGCGACCTTTTCCCGCTTGGCTGGTTCGTCGTCCACCAGATCGGCAATTTTGAGAATCTTGCCCTCGGCGGTTTTCACCAATTGAAACCCCGTTTGCGGATCAACGCCTTGCCATTCCCCCAGTTCCTCAATGATATGTTCCACCTCGCGAATTTTGTCTTTGGTGCTCTCCCGCGAGTTCACATTGGGAATATGCAGGATGGTCTTTTCGCCTGGGTTCAGCACCGTCAGAATTTTGTCGGCATAGCTGCCGGCATAAAAGTAATAGCCGATATCGAGTTGCTTGAGATACTCGTAGCCATTGAGCTGCTCATAGTAGGTATAGGTAACCGTTTCGAACCTGGATTCATCATCGGGATGCAGCACCGCCTCGGCGTCGCCGCGAAAGTACGAGCCGGTCATGGCCACCAGGTGCGTCTTGTCGCGAGCCATCAGTTGCCGCACGTGGTCGCCCAGCCGGTTGTCGGGGTTCGCCGAAACGTGATGAAACTCGTCCACCACAATCAAACGGTCGTCAAAAACCTCCGCGCCAAACTTGTCCACGGCAAACCGGAAGGTGGCGTGCGTGCAAACCAGCACCCGGTCGTCGCTGGCCAAGAACCTTTTTACCGCCTCCACCTTGCCGCCATTGTCGCCCCCGGGGGCATTGCACAAGTTCCACTTGGGCTCCACTTTCCAATCCGCCCAAAATCCGAACTGGCTAAGCGGCTCATCGTAAAAGCTGGCGCCGATCGATTTTTCCGGCACCACGATGATCGCCTGCTTGAGCTTCTGATTCGCCAGCTTGTCCAGCGCGATGAACATCAGCGCCCGGCTTTTGCCCGAAGCCGGCGGCGATTTGATGAGCAGATACTGCTCGCCGCGCTTCTGGTAAGCCCGCTCCTGCATCGGCCGCATGCCCCAGAGGTTCGATGTT
The DNA here is from genome assembly GCA_964445985.1 of uncultured Pirellulales bacterium. Lineage (GTDB taxonomy): Bacteria > Planctomycetota > Planctomycetia > Pirellulales > S012-138 > CAYUMU01. The sequence continues at coordinate 169,217 of CAYUMU010000002.1, forward strand.
GTCGAACGGCCATCGTGGGCGTATTTGACGGAGACGGAGGGGATGGAGATGGGTTGGTTCATGCGTCCAATTCTACGAGTTAAGGCCGTTAGCCACCAGTTCCACCGTTAGCCACCAGCTTTAGCTGGTGGACTCCGTGGCGCGATCCGCGTTTTCCAATCGTTCGACGGCCGTTCCCCCCGCATGGTGTTGTTTTTGGTTGGCGATGTAGGCCAGCACCCAGGGGAGGTTCCGTTTTCCAAAGCTCACCACGCCGAACCCGCGCTGCCATTCGAGCACCTTCTTGCCGTGCGTCTTATTCAGTTCAAACGAACACGCGCCTTTCAGTTCGCCAACCAGTTCGCTGATGGTCACGAACGGCTCGATACTCAGCGCCAAATGAACGTGTGTCGGCGTGCCGTTGATCCCATGCAGGTAAACACCCTTGGTCTTCGCGCATCGTGCCCGAAAGAACGCAAACACCTCGGGTTCCAACTTCGGCGTGATCAACGCCTGACTCTCCTTCGTATGCCAGGTGAGATGCAGGTAGATCTCGTGAAACACATGCGCGGCCATATTTGCCTCCTCGCTCAGTTGCCTGAAGGCCAGCAACAAGCCGGCTGAAGCCGGCTAATTTTCCCAAGGTCCACCAGCTAAAGTTGGTGGCTAACGGTGCCACCAGCTAAAGCTGGCGTCTAACGGTGCCACCAGCTAAAGCTGGCGTCTAACGGTGTGCTGGCTGAAGCCAGCAGGGTCGGCTTTAGCCGACGCCGTGTTAGCCACCAGCTTTAGCTGGTGTGGTCATTTGCGTATACAACTCAAACAGTTTCTCCAGCCGCTCCGTATCGTTCTTGAACCGGCGGCCAAGGTAGATGCGCTCCAGAATCTCATCATTACGATCGTGGGCTGCCCTCAGGTTGGCTGGCATTTTTTCCGGATCGTACAACTCGGCGATCGTCGCCGGAAAATGCGCCTCGCGGGCCAACAGAATATCCTCGGCGCAGCGGGTGAGATCGGCCTTGTTTTGATCGGTGAGCGGAGGGACGGGGAAGGTATTCCAGCCGAGGGTGTTGGAGTAGCGAAAATCCGTTTTCAATTTGCCACAGACCGTGCCGATCCAAACGAGATGCACGCGAGAGGCAATGATCGCCATGTTCCAGAGCGGAGCGTCGTAGAGCGCGTAAGCTTGATCCGTCGTAAGTGTTCCCGGCGGCTCATGCCCGACAGTGATGTAATCGCGCCGTTCGGAAAGTATCCGCGGCAATAGAATAATGGCTTCTGCTCCAGATTGAGCAACCCAACCAAAGCGATGTGGTGCTTCGGCAAGCTTGCGAGTTGCAGGCCGTTTAGATGCACGTCGAAACTCTTTCACGCGATCAAGGCGAGCCTTGATCGCTGGAATTTGCGAAGCTTCACCGACGTTTTCATCACTTATCCACAAGCAATATCGGCTTTGGCCGCGCACATGCTCTGCTCCGCCATAGATTTTGCGAATAAAGCGATCGCGAAGAATCCCATCAATCCCCGCGGAATCGAGTTCGTCTTGATTGAAAGAGAGCGCGCCTCCGTCGATCGGCATATTGCCAAATGCCATTTCGTTCAGGCCGCTTAAATTGACGTTCCTTGGCTCGACATAGATATCAGGGCCGGCAACAAGATATGCATTTATATGGCTGACATCTCGTGTCACGATTTCCTGTTCTGGGTTCGTTACAAAAAGTCGTTTTCTCGCAGGGGTGTGAGAACCAACGCCGACTAGTGACTGCTCAATAACCCGTCGGGATTGATCTTTACTCGGAGGTCGGTTTTGGCG
>CAYUMU010000003.1:0-165552 GCA_964445985.1 uncultured Pirellulales bacterium
GAAGAGGACTCGCACCTCTCTGGCCAAACACACGCACAGGCGCACTAGGGCAGGCTGTTGCCTGCCACAATGCGGGCCGAATGCCTGTTACGGTCGTTCTTGGTGAGGAGCGATGATGATTTGATGATTTACCTGCTATTGGCGTGGGGCGGTATCCGCGCGCGAAGCGCGTTGCCGCATGGGCAATGAACGCGGTGATCGGCCCTTCAAGCCGCATTGTGGCAGGCAAAATGCCTGCCCTACGGATACTCGCCACGCACTCAAGCCGCCTTTAGCCCATGGCTGGGCAGATGGTAGCGAGGAACTGGCAGTTCCTTGGGAGCAGTGCGGAATTGCTGGCGACCCGTCCATCTGAAAGGGAACGCCGACGCCGCTGCCGCACTGCTTCCGGTCGTGGAGAATGTATTGTGAATAGGAGACGCAGTCGACCGCAAGCAGTGGCACACTGGCTTGGCCGGGTTTATCTGGGGGCAAGTTGTGGGCGGAGTGGGGTGGGGGTAGGAGGGGCTTTTGGCCACAACTTGACCCCAGCCACCCGCGATGTCCGGCAAATCTGGTGTGGCGCCGCGCGCCCAATTGCTGTCTCCCCGCCGGGCGCGGTATAATGGTTGACTAGCGAGCGCTCAGCGCCGCGGTTCCGCTTGGCGCCGGTAGTTGGTCTAGGCGGTTTCGCGCGTTCTCCCCGCGTGGGTCGCACCGTTGGCCCAACTCCGGCTCCCCAGGCCGGTCCATCGTAGCGAAGCACTCCCCCTCACCATCCCGCGGTTGGTATTTCCCTATGTTCACGTTGCTTGTCGCCCTTGGTTCATTCTTTGGCTTTATTGTTGCCTACAACACCTACGGGCGTTGGCTGGCGAAGCGTATCTTTCGCCTGGACCCCGAGGCCGATGTTCCCAGCCGGCAACTGCAAGACAACGTGGACTACGTGCCCACCCACAAGCAGGTGATCTTTGGACATCACTTTACCAGCATTGCCGGCACCGGCCCGATTGTGGGTCCGGCGATTGCCGTATTTTGGGGGTGGCTGCCCGCGCTATTGTGGGTGGTGTTTGGCTGCATTTTCATTGGCGCGGTTCACGATTTGGGCACGCTGGTGGTCTCGATGCGGAATCGCGGCCAAACCGTGGGTGAAATCGCCGGCCGACTAATCACGCCGCGAGCCCGCGTGTTGTTCCTGCTGATCTTGTTCTTTTCGCTCACGATCGTGCTGGCCATTTTCGGCCTGGTAATCGCGAGCATTTTCGAGATGTACCCCGAGTCGGTGCTCTCGGTCTGGGCGTCGTTGCCGCTGGCGATGATGATCGGCTACTTGAATTACCGCCGCGGAGGGCATTTGCTCGTGCCTTCGCTGGTCTCGCTGGTGCTGCTGTACGTGGCGCTTTACGTGGGCGTGGAATACCTGCCGATCGCGGTCACCGATCAAATGGCGGTCAACGCCACGACCGGCCAGTTGGAAACCACGGGGCTGGTGGATATTTCGCTGGGGGTGGCGGGGGAAGGACGTACTCCTTGGACCATTTCGGGCTTGCCGCTGGTGAACCCCGTGATTGCCTGGACCATGGTGCTCATGATCTACTGCTTCTTCGCCTCGGTGCTGCCGGTGTGGCTGTTGCTTCAGCCTCGCGACTATGTGAATAGCCACCAATTGCTGGTGGCCCTGCTGTTGATCGTGGCCGGCCTGGGGATTGCCGGTTTGACGGGCAAGGCCGATATCGCGGCAAGTACGCCCGCCGTGGTGGCCTCCGCCGACTTGCCTGCCCATACACCTCCCATCTGGCCTTTCCTCTTCATCACCGTGGCTTGCGGAGCGTGCAGCGGATTCCACTGCCTGGTGAGCAGCGGCACCACCAGCAAGCAAGTCGCCAACGAAGAGGACGCCCAATTTGTGGCCTACGGGTCCATGCTGCTCGAAGGCGCCCTGGCGGTGATCGTGATCCTGGCCTGCACGGCGGGCGTGGGGATGGGCAGCTTCCGCAAGGGGGCCGACGGCATTGGGTACGAAGCCGTGACCAATGCCGAAGGAACCGCGCTGGTGGGCAGCGAAGCCTGGCGCGCGCGGTACAGCAGTTCGAAAGACTGGGATAAATTTTCACTCGGCGAAACCGTGGGCGCGTTCGTGGAAGGGGGCGCCAACTTTCTCTCCGCGCTGGGATTGCCGCTGCGGTTTGCCGTGGGCATTATTGCCATGCTGGTGGCCTGCTTTGCCGCCACCACGCTCGACTCGGCCACGCGGTTGCAGCGGTACATTATTCACGAGCTCGGCGCTACCATGCATATCAAGCCGCTGGCGAACAAGTATGTGGCCACTGGCGTCGCGGTGGGCCTGGCCATGCTCGTGGCCCTGCTGCCCAGCGGTAAGGGACTAGGCAGCGGAGGGTTCTTGCTGTGGCCGCTGTTCGGCGCCACGAACCAACTGTTGGCCGGGCTGGCGTTCATGGTCATCGCCTTCTACTTGTGGCGGCGGCAAAAGCCCGTGTGGTTTATCGTGCTCCCCCTGATCGCGATGTTGATCATGCCCGCCTGGGCGCTGCTGTACCAAATCTTCAACGATGCCACCGGCTGGTTCTGGCCCATGTACGCCATGGCCAATGGTTCGCAACCCTGGGGATGGTCGAACAGCCACCTGTTGTTTGGGGTCGGCATCGCCACGCTGTTGCTCCAGGTTTGGATGGTCATTGAGGCCGTGTTGATTTGGTCGCGGGCGCGGGGCGTGCTCGAAGTGCAGCTACCGCCGCTCCCTCCCCGGCCTGCCGTGGCGGGGGCCGAGTCGAATTAAGAGCAACATGGAGGCGAGCGGGCCACGGCTCAATTCCATCCTTCCATGCAAAGCATTCATGGCAACGGCAAGCATCAATTCGCTTCTCGCTCAGCTCCGACCGTTGCTGTTGGAATATGGCGGAACTTCGCTCGAAAAGAAGAAGGCGGCCCGCGAGCAGGCCACGGCGCTTGGCAAACTAACGCCTCTGGCGGGCATGCTGCCGGGCGTATCGCTCGCTTTAGAGCTCCCGAGCGACCAGCTATCCACGGCCAGCGGAGCGCTGGCTGCCTGGCTGGCGCCGCAGTGGGACCGCTTTGCCGATCCCCAAGCCGCCGAAAGCCTCACCACGAACCAGGCCTTGGTGACTTGGGAGCGGCTCTACCTGGCGCTGCCGGCCGATGACGCTATGCGTGGGCAAATTCTGCGCGGCCTGAGTCGCGCGGCCACGCCCACGGGGTTGGAGTGCTTTACCAGGCTAATGGTTGAGAATCCTCCCACCGTGAGCGCGCATACCGATCTGGCGTTTGTCCCCTTATTTCGTCGCAAAGATGCCGCCGTGGCGGCGCTCTACCCACGGTTGCTTGAGGCGATTCAGCACCCGCAGATCGCCACCTCGGTGCTCGACCTGGCCAACTACCTGGTTCACGAAGGCGTGCTCCGCCCCCACCCTGGCCGCCAGCGAGTGGGCCAACTCATCGATTTGCTCGGCGGTTTGGTGCAGCACCTCAACGACTTGGAAACCCGTCCTAATGACTTCGCCCACACGCCGCAAGAACTGAGCGACAAGGTCAGCCGCGGCGTGGCCCTTTCAATTGCCGTGTGCGACGCCCTGGGCCTGATTGGCGATCCCAAAGCGGTGGGCCGGCTGCGGCAAGCCATGCAGTTGAGCCATCGCCGCATCAAGGCCGAGGCCGCCACGGCGCTGGCCCGCGCGGGCGATGAAGACGGTTTGGAGTGTTTATTGGAATTGGCCGCCGAGCCGGCGTCGCGTCCGCAAGCCGTGCGCTATCTCACCGAACTAGGGCTGGAAGACAAGATCGATCCCCAGTACCGCACCACGGAGGCCCAGGCCGAAGGCGAGTTCGCCGCCTGGCTGGCTGGCGCCGCTCAGTTCGGCTTGCCGCCGCACAAGTTGGAAGTGGTCGATCGCAGCCAGCAATTCTGGCCCGGCTATCGAGAACCGGTCGATTGCTGCCTGGTGCGGTACGAGTACCGCTTCCCCAATGGCCGTCTCACGGGCATTGGCATCGCCCAGCCAGTGATTCACGCATTCCATGTGGACCTGGAAGACCTGCCGCCGGCCGATATCTACGCGATGTATGCCGGCTGGTCGGCCGATCACGCCTCCATCCGCGAAACCCTGTACGACGATCTCGCAGGCGATACCCGCGTGCGAGCCCAGGCGATTGGAGAGCAGTTGACGCACAACGGCTACACGCAAGTTCGCCCCATTAAAGTCGGGCAGTTCTTTGGGCAAGAGATCCACGTGTATGTCGCTCGCCTGGAAGAACGCCCCGGCGTGGTGATGGTGGAGTCGGGCCAAATCCACTGGCTGCCGGCGGGCGAACAGCAGCGTCCCCCCGGCCCTCACGAAGCTTATCACCTGCTGAAGGGCCGTAAGCTCTTGCAGGCATTCAATCGCGACGCCTAAGGCTTACGATCATTCGCAGTGACATTGCGCATTCGCAGTGACATTGCGTTGGAGTTGAACCTCGGTTCGGAGATAGGCTACTGAGATTCCAAGGAGAAAAGCACGGCCGCCGTGCGGCACGTGCTAGATGTGCTCGTCCTCAACGAATCGACGAAGTCGCTCCACGGTAGCGTCCCATTGCGAGGAAATCTGGTCGAGATATTTGCGAACTTCTGTCAGTTGCCGCGTCTCGATCTGCCAAAGTCGATCTCGCCCGACACGCCGGCTCTGCACAAGTCCGGCATCCTCGAGCATCCGCAGGTGCTTGGTCACGGCCTGGCGTGAGACGGGAGTGCCCTGCTTCAACCGGATGGTTGGCAGCGGACCATCCCTGCAAAGCCGAGCAACCATCGCCAATCTCGCGGGGTCGCCAAGGGCGGCGAAGATTGGCGCCGTCTTCGTTAGTCGCGATGTCTGTATATTCATTTTCCGTACCGGCCGCCTTGCAGGTTACATCAAGAGTTCGAGGTATTTTTCAATGAGCTTTGTCTGGTGAGTCCAGCCGCCATCGTTCGCCTCAAAGGCTTGAGCTCGACGCTCGATGGGAATCTGATCGAAGCCCGACTCCGTGATCGTCAGCAATGTTCCTCCCTCGACCTCGGACAACTCAAAGGTCACCAACGTCATCGGTTCGCGCGCATAATCCTCATTTGGATCAATATCGAATGGATGCCAACGGAAGGCGAACCGATTCATCGGTTCAATCGACTCGACCAGAATCTGAAACGGCTTTCCCGAGTGAGGTTCTTGCAGCTTCGCCACCTCGGGATCGACCTGGGTAGGAACGATCCGGCCGTGCAGACGCGAGCCGGCGACGAATGGGCCATCAAATTCGACGCCAAACCACGAGCCGAAACGCGCGGAATCGCTAATTGCCTGCCAAACGCGTTCGCGGGACGACTTAAGTATGATTTTCTTTTGGATTTGATCGGTGTTCACGTGGAGCCTCCTAGGAGCAACTAAATGGTTGCGTCTAGTATGGCGGCGACTCCCGCCAGAAGCAATCGTGTTGGTGGTTTCGCATCGATACGCAACCTCGCTATATTAGCGGCCATGAACGCACCCCCCAATCACTCGCAATTGCCCCTTGCCGACATTCGCGTGCTCGATCTGACCCGCGTGCTGGCCGGCCCTTACTGTACCATGCTCCTCGCCGATCTTGGCGCCGATGTGGTTAAGATTGAGCGGCCTGGCCCCGGCGACGACGCCCGGCAGTTTGGGCCATTTTTGCCCGACGGCTACAGCGCCTACTTTGCCAGCGTCAACCGCGGCAAACGCAGCATCACGCTCGATCTCAAACAGCCTGCCGACCGCGAAACCTTCTTGCAATTGGCGCGGCGGGCCGACGTGCTGGTGGAAAACTTCCGGCCTGGCGCCATGGAACACCTCGACTTGGGCGCAGCGCGGCTCCGCGAGCTGAACCCGCGGCTGGTGTTCGCTTCGGCCACCGGCTTTGGCCACGGCAACAACCGCAGCCATCAGCCGGCGTATGACGTGATTGTGCAAGCCATGAGCGGACTGATGAGCATCACGGGGCAAGACGCCGCCCACACGGCCCGCGTGGGAAGCTCGATCAGCGACATCCTCACCGGCATGTTCACGGCCCTGGGCATTTTGGCCGCCCTGCGAAAACGCGATCAGCAAGGCCAAGGGTCCACGCTCGACGTGGCCATGCTCGACGCCACGGTGGCCGTGCTGGAAAACGCCGTGAGCCGCATGGATGTCACCCAGCAAATTCCCCGGCCGATCGGCACCCGGCATCCTTCGATCGCTCCCTTTCAGGCCTACCATGCCGCCGATGGCCCACTGGTGATCGCCGCCGGAAATGAAACCCTGTGGCGAAAGCTGTGCGAGCTGATCGAGGCTCCCGAGTTGCTGACCGACCCCCGGTTTGCTTCCAATGCCGCGCGTTCGACGAACGTGGATTTGCTGGAGCAGGCGCTGGAAGCAAAACTGAAGCAGCGAACCGTGGCTGATTGGCTGGCCGTGTGCGATGCCGCCGGCATCCCCGCGGCGCCCGTGCGCACCATGGCCGACGTGGTCGCCGACCCCATCTTGGCCGAGCGCGGCATGCTGCACACCATGGCAGCGGGCGAGGTCCGTTTTATCACGGCCGGTTCGCCGTTGCGATTCGATGGCCAGAGCCTGCCGCTTTCGCACCTGGCGCCTCAATTGGGCGAGCATCGGGATGAAATCCTGCGCGATTGGCTGGGGGACACATGATCATTCGCCCCGCCCGGCCGAGCGACATCAATGCTTTGGTGAAGGTGGAAGCTGCCAGTTGGCCAGGTCCGCTAGCTGCCGATCGCGCGCAAATTGCCTCGCGCATCGAGCAATTCCCCACGGGCCAACTGGTGGCCGAATTGGATGGCAACGTGGTCGCCGTGGCCTGGAGCCAGAAGGTGCGCAGCGAGTTCTTTGCCGCCACGCCGGCCGAATTCGACCAATTGACAAGCGACGGTACGTTTCAAGGAACGCACGACCCGCGGGGCGAAATCTACCAATTGATTGGCGTGGGGGTTTCGCCAGCAGGCCGCGGCAAACGGTTGGGGCGGCAATTGATCGATGCCCAGTTGGATCGAGCCCGAGCGGAGCCCGGAGTGCAGCGCATCCTCGGCTTCACCCGCCCGGTGGGCTACGCGGAGCGGCGCGAGATGCCGATCGCCGAATATGTGCAATTGCGCACGGCAACCGGTCGCTGGGTGGAGCCGATGCTGGCCTTTCACTTGGGGGGCGGGGCCAAGCTCATCTCCATCCATCCCGATTATCGCCCCGCGGATCGCGAAGCCGGCGGGTATGGGCTGTTGATCGAGTATTCTGTTTGATCCGCGGCGCCGCTCAGGCGGCCGCGGCGGTTTCTTGGCCGGCTCAACTCGCGAGAACCAAATTGACATGACCCTGGCTTGGATATCGCTTGGTGCTTTGCTGGCCGCGGTGGTGCTCAGCTTTACGTCGCGGGTGAATGTCGGCGTGGTGGCCATCGCACTCGCCTGGCTGATCGGCGTTTATGTGGCGCCGCATTTTCTTGAAGAGTTGTCGTCCAAGTCGACGGACGGACTGGTGAAGTGGGTTATCGCCGGCTTTCCGGCCAGTTTGTTTTTGACTTTGGTCGGCGTCACGATGCTGTTCATGCTGGCCGAAGCCAACGGCACGCTTACGCGAGTGGCGCACCGCGCGGTGCGGCTGTGCCGGGGTAACCTCGGCTTGATTCCGATCATGTTCTTCCTGCTCACCGCCGCGCTTTCGACCGTCGGCGTGGGCAGCATCGCCGCCACGGCGCTCGTGGCCCCCATGGCCATGCTGGTGGCCGACCGCGCCAAGATTCCGCCGCTGTTGATGATCATTCTGGTGGGGCATGGCGGCGTGGCCGGAGGGCTGTCACCCTTTGCCCTCACCGGCATCATCGTCCGCGAGCAAATGGAAAAGATCGGCCTGGCCGGTTACGAATGGCGAACCTACTGGCTCAACATGCTGGCGAACAGCGTGGTTGCCATCGGCGGATATCTGTTGCTGGGAGGTTGGCGGCTATTTGCCCGCCGCCAATCGATGGCTGCCGCGGATGCAGCCAACGACAGCACCCAAGACGCCGCGGAACTTGCCGAGCCCGCGACCGACCAGGCTGGCGAGGAGCCATTTCTGGCTCGGCACTGGATCACGTTGGCCGTGATCGCCGGACTGATGGTGGCCGTGGTGGGCTTCCATGCCGACGTGGGCATGGCCGGCTTCTGCGGCGCTGGTATTCTCGTGGCCTTGCGAGTGGGCGACGAGCGCGCCGCGTTCCGCAACGTGCCGTGGAACGTGATCCTCATGGTCTGCGGTGTCAGTATGCTGGTCTCGCTGGTCGAGAAAACCGGCGGGGTGGAGCTGTTCACCTCGCTGCTGGCCGGCGTGTCGACTCCGAGCACGGCCGCGGGCCTGATGGCCTTTGTGACGGGCGCCATTTCGGTCTTCAGCAGCACCTCGGGCGTGGTGCTGCCGACCTTCCTGCCCATGACGCCCGGCCTCGTGGAAAATCTCGGTGGCGGCAATGTGCTGTCGATTGCCATGGCCATCAACATCGGCAGCGGCATGGTCGATGTTTCACCCGTGTCGACCATTGGCGCCCTCTGCCTGGCCGCTTCACCCAACCGCGACGCGCGCGAACGGCTGTTCATGCCCCTGTTAGCCTGGGGGCTGAGCATGGCGATTGTGGGCGCTCTGATCTGCCATCTGCTGTTCGAAATCTGGTCGTAATCGCGGCGAGACGTTCCCGTCCTATTCCACCGTGACGCTCTTGGCCAGATTGCGCGGCTTGTCCACGTCGCAGCCGCGAAGCACGGCAATATGGTAGGCCAGCAGTTGCAGCGGAATCATCGTCACAATGGGTTGCAAGAAGTCTTCCACCACCGGCACCTGGATCACGTCGTCGGCCAGGTCCGAGGCCCGGCTGTCGCGGTCGCAGACCACGGCAATCACCGGTCCGCCGCGGGCCTTGATCTCTTCCATGTTCGACAACACCTTGTCGTACACGGTGCCGTGAGGGCTGACGAACACGCTCGGAGTGTTCTCATCGACCAGCGCGATGGGGCCGTGCTTCATTTCGGCGGCCGGATAACCTTCGGCGTGAATGTAGCTGATTTCTTTCAGCTTGAGCGCGCCCTCTAGCGCCACGGGGAAGTTGTAGTTCCGGCCCAAGTACAAGAAGTTGTTGCACTCGTAATACTTTTCGGCGATCGCCCGCACCTGGTCATTGCAGTTGAGCGCCTGCCGAATCATGTCGGGCAACTGCTGCAACTGTTGAATAATCCGCTGCCCCGCGGCGAAGCTTAAGTGCCGCAATCGGCCAAAATACAAGGCCATCATGGCCAGCGTGGCGCACTGCGAAGTAAACGCCTTGGTGCTGGCCACGCCAATTTCGGGGCCGGCATGCAGGTAGATGCCGCCATCGGCCTCCAGGGCGATCGAACTCCCCACCACGTTGCAAATGGCCATCGTGGGGTGGCCCTTGCGCTTCACCTCGCGCAGCGCCGCCAGCGTGTCGGCCGTTTCGCCGCTTTGGGTAATGGCGAACAGCAAGGTGTTGTTTTCCAGCGGCGGATTGCGATATCGCAGCTCGCTGGCGTATTCCACATCGACCGGCAGCCGGGCAAATTCTTCGATCAGGTACTCGCCCACCAGCGCTGCGTGCCACGAAGTGCCGCAGGCCGTGAGCACCACGCGGTTGATGGCCCGCAATTGTCGCGAGCTGAGGTTCAATCCGCCAAAGTGGGCCGTGGCTTCATCAATATCCAGCCGGCCGCGGAGCGTGTTCTCCAGCGACTCGGGCTGTTCGAAGATTTCCTTGAGCATGTAGTGAGGGAAATCGCCTTTGGAGACGTAATCGTCGGCAATCTCCACTTCTTCCACCTGGTGGGCAATTCGAATGCCGTCGCGCTGCTCAATGTGCAGCCCCTCGGCAGTGATCACCGCCAATTCGTGATCCGAGAGATACACGATCTTGTTCGTGTACCCGGCCAGGGCCGAAGGATCGCTCGCCAGAAAATGCTCGTCGTCGCCCACGCCCACCACCAACGGGCTGCCCCGGCGGGCAGCGAGAATCACATCGGGGTAGCCGTGAAACACCACCGCCAGTCCAAACGTGCCCTGCAACTGCACCAGGGTTTCGCTCACGGCCGCCACCAGCATGGTGTAATCGCCTTCGGCCGGTGGCAGGCGATCGGGTCCGGCCGCGAGAATTTGCTCTTCCAGGCACGACGCGATCAAGTGGGCAATCACCTCGGTATCGGTGCTCGATTGAAACACCACGCCTTGATCCATCAACCGCTTTTTCAGCAGGCGGAAGTTTTCGATCACGCCGTTGTGAACAACCGCCAGCAGGTCGTGACCGCCCACGTGCGGATGAGCGTTGGTGTCGGTCGCCGGTCCGTGGGTGGCCCAGCGCGTATGTCCAATGCCGGTGGAACCGGCAACCGGCTGCCGAATCAGCGCTTTGGCCAGCAGATCGATGCGGCCCGCCGCCTTGGTTACGTTGAGTCGGCCATCGACCGTGACCGTCGCCACGCCGGCACTATCGTATCCCCGATACTCCAGCTTGCGCAAGCCGGGCATCAAGATGTCGGTCGCCAGACGATCCCCCACATAACCAACGATTCCACACATCGTGAGATTCCCTTCTCGAAGTGATTTTCAGCCCTGCGTTCGCAGCCAAACGGTGAGGGTGGGCGATCCCGCTCGTTGGCTGTCAAACGCTTGAACGTATTTGCCATCCTTGGCCAATTTCGAAATGTCCTAGGCCACGTACTCCGCGGCCGGCACGCCAACCATGACCGATGCCAGGTTGACTGCTCCCCAGCGACGCAACTGATCCACCGCGGCAGTCAAACCCTGCCGGCTTGTGCGGTCGTACTCCACCACCAGATAGGTGGCATCAACGGCTTGCAGCATGGCCGCCAGGTTGGGCTGCTCAGGACTGCCAGCGTCGATCACAATATAGCGATAACTGGACTTCCATTCCGAGAGCAACCGCTGCCAATAGCCCGAGGTCAGCGTGGCCAGTTGCGGATCGCACAGGCTGCCGCACGGCAGGACGTCGATCTGGGCCAGCGCGGTGGGCAATACGGCGTCGCGCCACGGTTTTTTGCCGGCAATGATATCGCCCAACCCGGCGCTGCCCGGCCGGCGGAATCGTCGTGACAGCGAAAACAGCTGGAAGTCGGCGTCGACCAGCAACACCTGGTTGCCGGGCCCTCGTTCAGCCAACGCCGCGGCCAAGGCCGTGAGCAGCGACGCCCCATCTTCCAGGGGCTGAGCCCCCAGCCAGGCCAACGCCGTGGAACCATCGGGGGTATGCGGAAGAATGTAGTCGCGCAACTGCCGATAGGCGTCGTCGATGGGAAACAGTGCTCCACCCGTCGCGATCACCGGATTCAAAAAATGAGGACCGGCCAGCGGTTCGGCTTGAGCATCCACCCGGTGAACTTTTTCGTCGCTGTCGTTGCCAGCAGACACCGCTAGCAGCCGTAACGTATCGACGGCAGGCGCGCCGGCAGTTGGATTGACCTGCGAGTCGGTGCTGGTCGCCTTCGTTCCCTGCGCTGCGCCCCCAGCCAAATGCGGGCCTGCCGCTTGCGAACTCTTCGCGGCCTGATCAACGCGGAATTTGAGAGCCGACTTCGATTCTGCCGGGCCAGCGGCTGTCGGAATGGAAATGGCCTCGGCAGTCTTCGCGCGAGAAGATGTCTTGCCATCAGCCGTTCCGATGGGCGCCACTTCCCCCTGCGATGTCTCAGCAGGCTCTCGCTCAACGGGCACTGGCTCAGGCGGCGCCGACTCAGCAACCGGAAGTGGAAAGACAACGTCGATCGTCATATCCACTTCGGAACTGAACCGCCAATCAAGATCCGGCTCAGGCAGCACGCTGTCGCCTGCCGCTCGCGCGGCGGGCGCATTCAGCCAATGAGGGCCACCCGGCTTGAGCGAAGCCATGCCGGCATCGAGTCGCAAAGCAGGCTGAGCTCCCACAGCCGGCGCCGCCTCGAAGTTGCCGTGCACCATGATCGAAAGCGAGGTCTCGCGCAGTCGGCAGTAGCGTTCCCAACGCTGATCAGGACCGTCAGACGGTTTCCGTTCTCCGTCGGTTGGAGTTGCCACTGGCGTTTTCCCCTGTTGGTCTTCATCGTGCGAGACCGGCATTTCTCCGCGCCGGGCCGCGCAGCAGGCACGTACCGCGGCGCGAATGGCCGGTTATCCTCGCCTCAACTTGGCGAAGAGCTCACGGTAATCTTTTCGTTGCACTCTCGGTTCTTCATCCGAGGGCGGTTCGACTGGCTGCGAATCGTCCTCGATCACAATCAACGATTCCTCTACAGTTTCCGCGGTATCACGGGGTGAAGTCCGAGTTTCGTCGGACTCGACTGTTTTGTCTTCCGTGGCAGGTTTGTGCGAACTGCCCTGCGGCGGCGCACTTTTCTGGGCAAGGTCCGACTCCAAACGACGACGCATCACTTCGGCCAGCGTCAGCTTCGCCGCATGTAACTCGGCTGGTTCATCCGCATCGGCGCTGGCGTCCGCATACGAATCCCCGGCATCCCCAGCCGCGTCAACTCCAGCACGGGCCGTGCCTGCCGTTGCGGCTTCCAAAGCCTGCGCCTCGCGCCGCAATCGCTCTTCGAGGTCGGCCAAACCCTCATAGGGGTTAACCACCACTTCGCAAGGTTGATTGTCGACCGGCTCATGAATTTGGTCCTCGGCCGCCATTTTCGGCTCGCGCTTGGCCGAAATCTCCACCGATGCAACCGCGTGAGGGTTGTGGTAGTTGTCGTCTACAGACCATTCTTCGTCGGCGTTCCACTCCGGCTCTTCGGGCAATTCGAATTCGGGCGCGGCTTGCTCAGTTGCAGGCGGCTCGATTTCGTCCGCGGTCAGATCCGCATCGTGCTGTTCGCACACTGCCTCTTCCGCCGCCCAATCACCGTCGATCGGCTCCGCGATCGATTCGGCAGAGCACGTATTTTCATGTTCGGCAACTGGCTCGTGCTCACTCCGTTCGCAGGTGGGATCCACAGCCTGGCCCGGCGTTACAGCCTGGGCGTAGGGATCGATCAACCGCTCTTCTTGCTCGAAATCGTCAAACCAGTTCTCATCTTCAAAGGCAATTTCGGCTTCGGTTTGCCCGAGCGATTCCTGCCCCACGTTTTGGAACTCGGCCAGTTGCCGTTCGAGTTCTTCGAAGTGAGCTTCGGTGGACTTCAGCGAATTGAGATCGTCCGGCCGCGAATGCAAAGCGTCATCAGCGGCCTGCGGTTCTTCTTGCCAGGCTTCGCTCGAGGTGGGCTGGAAATCGTGCGATTCGTGGTAGGTCCGGTGAGCGTCGTCGTGCGCCGCCGCGCCTTTCCCCTCTTGCGATTCATGCGTGTCGGCAACCGGTTCAATGTCATCGATAAGATGCTGAGATACCACCGATTCCGCGATTTCACTTTCGGAGCGGTGCTCGTGGTGGCCCTGGCATTCAACGTGCTGTTGTTCGTCGCGGCCAGGGTCTTCGTCGTGTACGTGTTCCGTTGCCAGCTCGGCCTGTTCGGCCGTTTCCCAAGCGTCGTCGGCGCTGGGGAACTCAATCACATCGTCTTCCAGCGACTCCCCTGCGGATGAAACGTCGTCGTCATCGAGCGAGCCAAATTCGATGAACGCGGCCGCTTCGCCAGTCGCAATGCGCAGCGCCGGTGGTTCTTGCCAGGGCGTGGGAAGTTGCTGCAGGTCGGCCCAAGCCGCTTGAACGCCTTGGGCTGCCACCGGTCGTTCCTCTTTTTCGTAAGACAGCAGCAAGGCATGGTCGCACATTTGATTGACCAACCTCGGCACGCCATCGCTGGCTCGATACACGGCGTCAACCGCGGCCGGCTGAAACACATGCTCGGCCCGGCCACCTGCCACGGCAATTTGGAACCGCACGTAGTCGATGGTCTCGGAGCGATCGAACGGCTCCAAGTAGCAGCGACAGGTAATCCGCTGGCTGAACGATTCCAACTGCGGCGAGGCCAGCAATTCTTCGAGCCGCAGGTTGCCTGCCAGCACGAGTCGCACGCACGGCTCGCCGCCGCGAACCAGGTTCGACAACATTCGCAGCTCTTCGAGCAGCGACACCGAGAGGGAATGGGCCTCATCAACCAACAGCACAATGCCCCGACGAAACTTGTCTGTGCGGGTTAGTTGATTCACCACGGCCAGCCGCAGCTCGCCTTCGTCCAATCCCTGATAGGCAATCTTCAGTTCGTAACACAGGGCCTGCAAAAACTCGCGGCGATTACCCCACGACCCGGCCGACAGCAGTGCTGCCGTGAAAGGCTCGGAGAATTGATCTGCTAGCACGGCCAACAGCAGGCTCTTCCCCATGCCCGGGCCGCCAATGCACAAACCGCAGCCCTCGGCGCGATCGACGCATCGGGCCAACGTCTGCCGGGCGCCGTCGATCGAAGAGGCCGGAAAATACCGCTCGACCAGCGGGGCAGAAGCAAATGGGCGTTGGCTCAGGCCAAAGAAGGATTCGTACATGCTCGTCCCTGTATTCGTATTCCTGGCATGGTGAGGTCCAGGCGCCCAAAAAGGCGAGGTGCGTATCTACCCAGACCAGCGTTTCAATACAAGATCTTCCTGTCCCCGTCGGCCGGGGCGCTTACTTGCCGAATAATCCCGCCGTGCGCTGGGCCGCGCCCGCGATCTGACCCAGGGGATCTCCCCAAAATTCCCTCGCAAAGCCGCCATCGCAAAGCGACATCACCACCACCCACACAATGCAGCCAGCCAGTGTCAGCTCGCAAAAAATCCGCCAGCCGCCCACGCTCTGGCGAACCCACCAACGGGGCGACCAGCCCAAACGCTTGCCGCTTCGCACCATCGCCACCAGCGGAACGCCCGACTCAAGCTGCAATTGCCGAGGGCTGAGGCATGTTTGCCAGGCCAAGGTAGAAACCCAGCCGATGCCAGCGGCCAGCACCAAGGCCGCCCCCAAGCCGCTGAGGGTGGCCATCCGCCACTTGGAAGGATTGAATACCGAAACTCCGCCCACCGGCGTGCAACTGGCTAGCGGCGCCGCCATTGCATCGCGATGCCGCTCCCATGCCTGGCGTTCTTCGGTCTCGGCGGTTTGCAGCGTGGACACGTACTCTTCCAACCGCCGCCGGTGACCATGAAAAATGGCGGCGGCTTCATGATGCTGCGCCACAATCCGCTTCGTCTCTTCCGACATGGCGACCGCCGCCGAAGCCGCGGGCAGTTGCTCTTCATCCGCCAGGGGCTTCTGTATCGAAGTCTTCGTATGCGACTCGTTCGAATCCAGCTGCCGTTTGATCAGGGCAATTTCTTCCCCCAGTTGCACCACCGCCGGATGCTGCTCGGTGCGGGTTTTCAGCAAGGTGGTCCGCTCTTGTTCGAGCGTGGCCAACCGACTCAATAACACTTCGGGGTCGGTCACCTCGATCTCGGCGGCCGCAAGCACAACCGCTAGCGGATGGCGTCCGCTGCGTGAGGGATCTTCCAACACGCCCAATTGCCGCTGAGCCAACCCGCTGGGAAACACCTTTTCCAAAAGCCGTTCCACCTCCGACTCACACTGGCCGACAGCTCGCCGCGCTTGCTCGGCGTTGTCTCGTGCTTGCGTCAGGCTCGCTAGCAGCACACCGGCCACCTTCGCCTGATAGCGTTCGGCAAAATCTTCCGACATTTGTCGAGCCACGGCCGCCGCAAACGGAGCATTCGGGTGGGCGAACGACACTTCAACTCGCCAGTCGCCGCCGTTATCCAGGGCCGCCGTTACCCGCAGCCGCTCCAATAGTTGGGCAGTCCGCGGATCCCGTTCCGCGCCGCTGGTCTTGGCAGGGTTCAGGTGCCCAATTCGCACCAAAGCCTGATGGATGTGTTGGCGATCGCTGATATCGCGAACGATTTGGGCCGGCGTGAGCTCGCCCGCCAGGTTACGGTCATTCACCCGGGTTCGCAGGTGCACGCCCGAGGTGCAAATGCATTCGCCCGCCATGGGGCCAAACATGAACAGCACGAGCAAGAACACGGTCAGTCCGGAAAGGCCGATCAAATACCAGCGGCCCGGTTGCTGGCCCGCTCGTACTTTCTTGGCAGAGTTGCTGCGCTGGTGGTGCATGATGCTAGCCGCCGCTGAAGGCGAGAAAAACCCAAGGCCAGGCGAGAAGGCAGATCACCGGCTCGCCCCTGCGCAAAAGTGCGTCACGTCCGTTATCGGCTTACATCGACGATGCGCCCTGGATGGCTTGAATCGATTTGGCAAACTTTGCCGTTCAGGTGATCTATGCCGAAAACGTGGCATGGCCGTCGCCCGGCCATGCATCAGCGCCGCGCCCCGCTGCACCCCAACATCGCCGCCCCAGACATGAGTCCGCGCTCCCAAAAACGTCTCCCCAAATGAGGTTCGCCCGACATTCGAGGGCTGAAAATTTTCTTAGTGCCGGATCGCGATTGCGCGAAGTTTTGGTGAATGCAACCCCTTCGTTTCCAGATCATCCATACCTATTCCATGAACAGCACTTGCGGATTTTCGGGGTCGCCGCGCTCCGCCCATCACGCCCGCCGCGCGAACAAGTTATCCACCTGGGCAGCTCAATCGGATGCAGTTTTTTGTTGCCACAAAGCCAGATCACACAATGGATTACAACCCAAAGGGTCGCGTCGGCCGACTCCCCCGCTCGGCCTCCGCGCGTTCTGCTTTGACACGCGTGCTAGCACGCATACAATCGGGCCTCTTGGGTGACACAAGTCACTGGGTGACAGATTCCATTCCACCGCCGCGGCCCATGATTGGCCGTCTGGCGCCGCTGACTCTCCGCAGCCTCGTAGTTGTGTGAGGCGAAGCTTTGCTCACAAGGCAAGAGCTTCGTCAGCGGTCGTAATATGCGCTGGGGACACAGGACGTGACGACGGGCGATACGGAGATCGTGTTGGCTCTGCGAGCTGCCATTGAACAGCGGATCGGCAGGAAACGGTTCGATCTGTGGTTCGGCTCCAATACTCTGCTGCAGCCGCGGCAGGGTTCGCTGTCCGTCGTCGCCCCCAGCCAATTTTTCCTGGACTGGCTTCGTCGCAACTTCCGCTCCGACATTGAAGCCGCCAGCCAGCAGGTGCTGGGAGAAGCGTTCCCGATTGTCTTTGAGTTGGCGTCGTTGCCAACCATTGCCGCCGGAACCCTGGCCACGGACTACCACCATCAGCCAGGCGCCGCACCGCCCGCGCCTGGTCTAGTCGCTCCCTCCGACGTCACGCGCACTCTGGCAGAGCCATCGACATCGACATCGGCATCGGCATCGGCATCGTCGCCGCGCGGCCCCGCGTCTCTTGCACCGCAAGATCCCCCGGGATTTCCCACGCTTCGCCTGCCTGCCGCGTTGCCGTCATCCTTGCCCTCACCGTCGCCGGCAGAAAGCTCCCGCCGCGTTCCGCCCGCTTTGTCGCCCAGCCCAAATGGCGCGCTTGGCGTGCCAGCGGACTGGAAACCGCGACTCGATAACTTTGTGGTGGGCGATGGCAACCGGATGGCGTTCACGTCGGCCGAAATGGTCGTCTCAGCCCCCGGACGTTATAACCCGCTCTTCATTTGGGGGCCTTCGGCCAGCGGCAAGACCCATTTGCTCGAAGGTCTCGTATCTCGCTTTCGCATGCAGCGTCGCGCCGCCGCCGTTTGCATGACCGCGGAGCGATTCACCATCGAGTTCCTGGAAGCCTTGCATGGCGGGGGGCTGCCGAGTTTCCGCCACAAGCATCGGGGCCTGGAACTGCTGGCCATTGACGATGCCCAGTTCTTCTCCGGCAAAAAACACACGATTGCCGAGCTGTTTCATACCATCGACACGGCGGTGCGAGCCGGCAAGCAGTTAATCATTGCCGCCGATCGACCGCCGGCCGAACTGGCCGGAATCGGCCCCGAGTTGGCGTCTCGATTGCAAGGGGGCATCATTTGCCCGATCGAACCGCCCACGCAAGAAGTTCGCCAGGGCATCCTGGCCGAGTTAGCCCAGAGGTTTGGCGTCGAGATTCCGCGCGACGTGCAGCAACTGCTGGCGTCGCAAGCCAGCACGCATGCCCGGCAACTACAAGGCGCCGTGAAGTTGCTCAAAGTGGCCAGCCAGGCGCAAGGTCGCCCGATCACTCGCGAAATGGCCGAAGAACTGCTGGGAGACACGCTGCGCCCAGCTCGCGGCGTGCGTCTGCAAGATATCGAACACGCGGTTTGCGACGTGTTCGGAATCGACGCCAGCACATTGCAATCCTCGCGCCGACATAAAGACGTTAGCCAGCCTCGCATGCTGGCCATGTGGCTCGCCCGCAAGCATACGCGCGCCGCACTCAGCGAAATCGGGCAATTCTTCGGCAATCGCAGCCATAGCACCGTGGTTTCCGCCCAGCGCCGTATCGAACATTCGGTGGCGCAAGGAGAAACTTTCCGCCTGGCCGATCGCAGCTTTACAGCCGAAGAAGCCATTCGCCTGGTGGAGTCAAGGCTGCGCCGAGCCTAGCTCCTCAACTCAGGCAAACTTCACGAGCCGAACCAGTTACGCGGGTTCCAACGCGAATCGGTCCAGCGGCCTGGTTGGCTCCGGCTGACTTCGGAGTAGGGTTGTTGGTAGTCGAGCGGTCGCCCGCCCACCACTTCTGGCCCGTCCTCCACGCTGGGGTACGGATCGAATTGCTGCGAGACGTGCCGTTGGTACTGCGGCGGGCCGGGATTCAATACACCGGGGGCGCCTTGGCAGCCTGCCGCCACCACCACCAGCCCAATCGCCAATAACCAAGATCGATTCCGTTCCATGCGCATGCTCCTGAGAGAGAGGCGGCGGATTATAGGGAGCATGGTCTCCCGGAAGAAGGGGGACGTGCCTGGAATTCTTAAATGGCTGGTGCTCCCGGTCCCAATACCGCAGCCTGCTGGGGATGGCATCGACAGCGAAGCTGGCAAGACTTCATCCCCCGGCGACAAGTCGCCAATTCTCCGACTACATAAACCGGCGCGGCTGCCACAATCGCAGCAGCCGCAACGGTACTAACGGCAGTCACCAGTTCCCTCCCGCGGGGGACGCCTGGCTAGGCAAGTTGTATTAGTGCAGCCGATTGAACAGTTCGGCCGGCAGGCTCGCCATCCGCACGTCGCGCACGTACTTATGACAATTGACGCATTTCATGGTCATGTCCACGTAAGCCAGCGCCGCTGCGTCAATATTCTTGTCGCGCGCCGCCTTGGTAAGGGAATCGGCCGAGCGGCGAAAATCCACGCTTTGCCGCAAATACTCCGGCGTCACCAGCACTTGAAACTGCTCTTCTTGCGTCAGCAAGCTGATCGCCTGCGATTCCTTGGCCAGCAGATCGAAATCTTCCAAGGCCACGGCTTCGAGTACGCGCTCGGCATGCTTCAGCTTGGCCTTCATGAATTCAGAAACCTGATTGGGAGCAGGTTGGTCCACCGCCTTGGCGGCATCACCCGGCAAGGCAAACCCTCCCACGACCACGGCGCCCACCATCACCACCAGGCTGGCCGCCGCCCACTTCGAAAACCATCTCATGGCTCGCTCCTTTCTTGGATGAGCAAAGGAAACTTGCTTTGATTTCAAACATCGAACCCTGCCACTCCTGCTGCCCCCATTGCCGGTTCATCCGCATGCGGCGCCGGTTTACCCGCGTCGCGGTAATTCGCTCTGCTCTGCTTCATTCATCACGTGCACCAGAACCGCGGAGAGGTCGAGCGCGGTGAGCATCCCTTCCGGGCGTCCTTGCTGGTCGAGCACCGGCAACCGATGAACGTGACAGCCGCACATCATGCGGGCCGCCTCAACCAGCGGCGTGTCGGCCCTTACCGATTGCACGGCCGGACTCATGTGCCGAGAAACCGTGTCCGTAAAGATTTCCGTAATCTCCAGCGGCAAGGCGCCCTCTCCAGCCCGATCGTGCGCGCTCTTGGCGTAGGCCGAAGCCGCTCGGGCATCGCCGGGCGCATGTTCCCGCCGCATGAAATCGGCGGCGCTGAGCATGCCAACGCAACGTCCTTGCTCGTCGACCACGGGGCCGCCGCTGATGCCATGCTCGCACAACAGTTGTGCCGCCTGGGTCATCGTTTGATGGGCGAGTATCGGCACCACGTTGGTGCTCATGCAATCCGCCACATGCAGGCCTTTCAATCGTTCGAAAACTTTTTCCATCGGTTCGATCTCCCAATTGCGGCGAAACGATTCACGGAGCAGAGCACAGAGTGAACCGCCGCTTCCCGCCTCGCCGTGGGCTTAAACTACTGGCTTCAGCCTTTTTCGCCGCCCCCCTGCTCGGCGTGCGGTTCTTTGAAGGTCAGCACGGGGCAAGGCGCCCACCGTACGACATGCTCCGCCACGCTCCCCATCAACAGCCGCTTCAGGCCGGTTCGGCCGTGGGTTCCCATCACAATCATGTCCACGCCTTCTTGCTCGGCCAAATCGCAAATGGCATGCGCCGGACTCCCCACCACCAATCGATGTTCCACCGGCACATCGCCCGTCTTGGGCCGCACGCGCTGCAACATTTCTTCAATGGCGCGCGTATCGGGCTCGGGCGCGCCGTAGTACATTTCTCCACCGGCATAAGCCAACGGCGGTTCTTCCACATGCACTACCAGCAACACAGCGCCCATATTCTGAGCCAGCGTGGTTGCATGCTCCAAGCCAGCGTCGCTGCATTCGGAAAAATCGGTGGGAAACAAGACCTTCTTTTGGCCAGACATGATCAAACTCCTTGCTGGGAAATGCGACACCGCTCAAAACAACGAATCCAGGTCAGCAGCATTTCCCTCATGGTAGCAAACGCCATTCTCGATGCACGCTTTGCTCACGAACGAATCGCCTGAGTGGTGCCTCGTTCTCATCGGTGGTATCCAGTATCGCTTAAAAGCAACCGGCGTGCCCAAACTTCGCCGGCGGCAGTCGGGACCAGAGAAAGCGGTCAGATCGCCCCAGAAAAAAAGGAGAATGCCGCGCCGCTTGCTCCGCACAGCCGCGTTCTCCACCGTTGCGCACCCCAGAGATGCGCGCGGTTGTGTCAATTCCGCACAGCACAAGCCAGGAAACATGCGAGCAGCACATCCCAGCGCAATCCCGCCCCTGGCCTGGCCCAAAAGACGGGGCGCGATACACGCTCCCCAGGGGCCAACCCGCCGTGAAACAGCGTCATCCGCTGTTCTCCTGCGGCGATCAACAACCGCGGAGGCGGCTTGCGCCTACGAGGCCGCGCCGGCTGCCGGTTCGGGCTTCTTGGGCTTGGAGGGTGGAGCGCCTGCCGGCTTATGCGGTTTCGGGGCAAACACCAGCACCGTCACCGCCCCCACGGCCACCACAATCAGGCCAGCGTAGAAGATTGGGCTGATGCTGAAGTCGCGCCCGGCTTTTACCATCCCAATCACCGACACGCCGGTATTGATCACCGGGGCAAACCCGAACACCAGCGGCATCACATACACCGGTTTTCCACCGAAGTTGAAGGCCATGATAATGCCCAAGGCCCCCACCGCGCCGGCGGCTCCCGCCATCAGGCTCCAAAAGGTTCCATCGAAGTTCCAATTTCCTGGCTCCGGCGTCGGCTTAGCCGAAAGCACCAAGAACGGCACGATCACCGCGATCACAAAGTACGACAAACCCACGCAAATGAACGGCCGCAGGCGACTGCCATTCATGGCCGATTGGCCCTTGTGCAATACCGGGCCATAAGCGCCCCAACACACGGCAGTCACAATAATGGCAAGAGTGACCATTCCCAAATTGGCGGCAGTTTGCAACCCCGTTGTCTGCGCGGCCATTACCGCGGTGGGCTTGAACACCATCACCGTCACGGCGCCGGCGACGACCAGAATCAACCCGGCCCAAAAAACGGCGTTGGTTTCTTTATAGCTCTTGGCGAACCACATGGTCAGAAACGAGTTCACCACCGGAGCGCAGCCAAATACCAGCGGCATCACATAAATCGGACTGCCGCGATAGACAAACGCCATGATGATGCCCAAAGCGCCCACCGCGCCGGCCGCCCCAGCCATCAAACTGAGAATCGTGCCGCTGAACGTCCAATTTCCCCGCTCGCCGTTAACCTTGAGCGAAATCACTGGCACCAGCACCGCGATCACAAAGTAAGCCAGGCCCACCCCAATGAAAGCTCGCCAAAAACTCAACTGGGCCGGCGTGCCGGTTTCCGGATTGGCATGCTGCCCCAACTCCGCTTGCCCCACATGCAGCGTGGGACCGTAAATCCCCCAGCACAGTGCGGTCAGGGCCGTAAATAGAATGACAGCCAGCATGCCTCGCATGGGTGGCAACTCCGGGCGGGAAAAAAGTTGGGGGGCGGAAGGTATCAAACCCGTGGGAAAGTTGAACGCAGCTTGCCTGTTTGGGGGGCATGTTCTTGTCGCGCGCCGCTAGGGCTGGCAGCGATTTCAACTTTCAAACGGTTGTTTGGGTAGCAGTCTAACACATTGGCCAGTGACAGGCGAGCCCGGCAAGATCACCGCTCAAACCCTGGAGGTCAAACCACTCGTGGCCGCAAGAAGGCAACGGCTTCCCGCGGCGGCTTCCAGTAGCAAGGGGGGCTCTGCCATGTTAGGCTTAAAATCCCGCCCCATAATGCGTTCCCATCGCCGTTACCTACCTCGGCAGGCGGCAGCGTGATCCGGTTAGCGGAGAAGCAGCAATAACGAGAGGCCGATCCCTCCCCTCAGCTTGCCAAGCGAGAGCTCCTTCCTCATGAAGCACGCAGGCGATTCGTTTTCGATGATACGATGGCTGGTCTTCGCCGCTTGGATGTTCGTCGGGCTTCTATCCCCCGGCCCAACGAGCGCAAATGAGCCCGCGGCCATCGATTTTTCGCGAGACATCAAGCCCATCCTCTCGCAAGCCTGCTTTGCCTGTCATGGCCCCGACGAGGCCAGCCGCGAGGCGGGGCTGCGCTTGGACCGCGGCGATGCCGCCCTCGCCCAGCTCGATAGCGGTATCCGGGCCGTAGTTCCCGGCCAGCCAGAACAAAGCGAACTGTTTCTCCGCGTCACCAGCAACGACGATGCCTTGCGAATGCCGCCCGCCGCTGCGGGGCACACGCTCGACAAATCGCAAATCGACCTCCTGCGCCGCTGGATTTTAGCAGGCGCCAGGTACGACGATCATTGGTCGTTTCGCCCCATCGCCAAACCGCTCCCTCCGGCCACAAAGAACAACGCCTGGCCGCGCAACGCCATCGACCAATTCGTGCTGGCCCGACTGGAGCAAGAAGAAATCGAACCAGCCCCCGAGGCCGATCGCGCCACCCTGCTGCGGCGTTTATCTCTCGACTTGCTAGGGCTTCCCCCGCAACCGCGCGAAGTGCAGGCATTCCTTCAGGACCGCGAACCCGGCGCCTACGAGCGGCTCGTCGATCGCTTGCTGGCCTCTCCCCACTTTGGCGAGCGCTGGGGCCGGCATTGGCTCGACCTGGCGCACTATGCCGATAGCGATGGCTACCTGGGCGACGCCCTCCGCCCCTACGCCTGGATGTATCGCGATTGGGTCATCGCGGCAGTGAATAGCGATCTGCCGTTCGATCAATTCACCATCGAACAGTTGGCCGGCGATCTACTGCCCGAGGCCACGCTGGCTCAAAAAACGGCGACCGGCTTTCTGCGAAACACTCTCCGCAACACCGAGGCCGGCGTCGACCTCGAAGAATATCGCCTCAAAGAAATTGTGGATCGCGTTAGCACCGTGGGGATTGGCTGGCTCGGCCTTTCCGTCGGCTGCGCGGAATGTCACTCCCACAAGTTCGATCCGATTTCGCACCGCGAGTTCTATCAACTCTTTTCGTTCTTCAACAACGCCGACGACGTGGACATTTCCGCCCCGCTGCCGGGCGAAATGGAACGCTACACCGCCCGACTGAAAGCATGGTCAGCCGAGGAAGATAAATTGTCGTCGGCAATCGCCGCGTCACTGGCACATGCAAGTGAAGCTTGCGATGCCAATCCCAAAGATGACCAGCACGCGCCGCTATTGGCCGCCCTGTCGATCGAAGAACGCAAGCGATCCGCCGCGCAAAAGCAACAGATTGAAGCGGCCAAGTCCATCGGCGACGCGGCCCTCGCCAGGCTCTGCGACGACTACGCGCGTCACGCCGCCAAGAAACCCTCGCCGCCCGCCACCAAGGTTCGCACGATCGCCAGGCGGAAAACCGAGCGGGTTTCCTACATTCACCTGCGAGGCGATTATCGGAGTCGCGGCGACGACGTTGCGCCAGACACGCCCGCGGTTCTCCCCCCACTTGAACCGCGTGGCGATCATCAGGCCGATCGCTTGGATTTGGCCCGCTGGCTCGTCGATCCGGCCAATCCGCTCACGGCCCGGGTCACGGTGAACCGCTTCTGGCAGCACTTATTCGGACGCGGCCTGGTGGCATCGGTAGATAACTTTGGCTCAGGCGGCGAACCTCCTTCGCACCCGGCCCTGCTCGATTGGCTGGCCAGCGAGCTCGTCGCCCAAGGCTGGAGCCGGAAAGCCATGTTGCGGTTGATCGTAACCTCGGCCACCTATCGGCAATCGTCCCAAGGGCGGCCGGAACTCGAGCAGCGCGATCCGCTCAACACGCTGTTGGCCCGCCAACTGCGGTTTCGCCTGGAAGCCGAGGCCGTGCGCGATGCGGCCCTGCAAGCCTCTGGCATGTTGGAGCCGGCCATTGGCGGCCCCGGTTTTCGTCCGCCCCAACCCGCCTATGTCACCAGCATCAGCCGCAATGCCGCCTGGGAAGTGAGCCAGGGCGCCGACCAACATCGCCGCGGCATGTACATTCTCTTTCGCAGGGCAACTCCCTATCCCATGTTGCTCACGTTCGACACCCCCGACTCGACCGTGGCCTGCGTACAACGCGAGCGTTCCAATTCCCCCCTGCAAGCGCTCACGCTCCTCAACGATCCCGTGTTCTTCGCTTGTGCTCGAGCACTGGGCAACCGCCTGGCGGAAAGCAACTCAGCTTCGTTCGAAGGCAAGCTCCAACTGGCCTTCCTGCGCTGCCTGGGCCGAAAACCCACCGCCGCGGAGCAGGCCAGATTGCGCGAACTCTACACCGATCGTTCCGCGGCATTGGCTGCCAACGAGTCGGCCGTGCGCGAACTGCTGGGAGCGAACCCCACCCCAGGCACACACGCTGCCGCCCAGCCCCCTGCAGAAAGCCCAGAGCAGCCGGTAGCGCGCGCCACCTGGATCCTGTTGGCCAGGGTGCTGATGAACCTCGATGAATTCATAACGCGGGAGTAATAGCCATGCGCAACCCACGAGCAATCGACCCCGCCATGATTCAGCAATCACAGTTGGACCTGAGCCGCCGGCGGTTCTTGGTGAATGGCCTGGCCGGAGCCGGCGCGGCCGCGTTGTCGTCGTTATTCATGCAAGACGGCATCCACGCGGCCGAGCCAACGGGCGCAGCTTCTGCTGGTCATGATCCCACGCTGCCGCGCCTGCCTCACTTTGCCGCCAAGGCCAAGCGCATCATCTACATCTATCTGGAAGGCGGCCCCAGCCAGATGGATCTATTCGATCCCAAGCCACAACTGAACAAGCTCGACGGCCAACCGCTGCCCGAATCGATGCTGGAAAACGTCCGCTTCGCATTCATCAAAAAAGAGTCGGCCCGGCTGATGGCCACGCCGCGCACCTTTGTGAAGTACGGCCAATGCGGCATGGAAATGAGCGACTTGCTGCCGCACATCGGTTCCTGCGCCGACGACATCTGCCTGATCCGTTCGCTGCACACCGATCAGTTCAACCATTTGCCCGGCCAACTGATGATGAATTGCGGCTCGCCCATCGCCGGCCGGCCCAGCCTAGGCTCGTGGTTGGCCTATGGCCTCGGTAGCGAGTCGCGCGACTTGCCCGCCTTTGTGTCGCTGGTGACCGTGGGCCGCGGCATCCCCGGCGGGTCGGCGAGTTGGTCCAGCGGGTTTCTCCCCAGCAGTTATTCAGGCACCCAATTCCGTAGCGACGTCGACCCGGTTCTCAACCTTGGAAATCCCGCCGGCATCGATGCCACGGCCCAGGCTCAAAGCATCGCGGCCATCAACGATCTGAATCGGCTCCATCAAAATGAAGTCCGCGATTCGGAATTGGCCGCCCGCATCAATGCCTACGAACTGGCATTCCGCATGCAATCGGCCGCTCCCGAGCTCACCGATCTTTCCGACGAAACGCAAGCCACGCTCGACGCCTATGGGCTGGACCGCGATGAGCCGAAAATTGGCTCGAACTTAGGCGGCGTGGGGCTGTTCGAACCGTTTGCCCGTAATTGCTTGCTGGCCCGCCGCATGATCGAGCGCGGCGTGCGCACGGTCGGCATCTTCCATTCATCGTGGGACCATCACAGCTATCTCGACCCGCAGCTAAAACACAACTGTCTCATGGCCGATCAGCCCATCGCCGCCCTGCTCAAAGACCTCAAACAACGGGGCCTGCTCGATGAAACCCTGGTCGTCTGGAACTCGGAATTCGGCCGCACCCCGCTGGGAGAAAACCGCAGCGGAGCCAATTCCAAGGTCACCGGCCGCGACCACCATCCCTATGCATTCAGCATCTGGATGGCCGGCGGAGGCGTCCGCGGCGGCCAGGTTATCGGCAAAACGGATGAAATCGCCTGGGGCGTGGCCGAAAACCCCGTTCACGTGCACGACCTGCAAGCCACCATCCTGCATCTCTGCGGCCTCGACCACACGCGCCTAACTTACCGCTTCCAAGGCCGCAATTTCCGCCTGACCGACGTGCATGGAAACGTGGTGCGCCAGGTGCTGGCGTAGGATATAGGCAGCGGCCGAAAAATTATTTCCGATTTCCTCGATAGGCAATCATCTCGACCTGAATGAGAACAGCAGAACTTATCCGTATTTATCCCGAAGGGGTTTGCAGCCAGTAGCCGGCGGTTGGGCCTAGCCGCACCGACCAGTCGGAGAGGCCCGTTCCGTCAGCGTTGCCAGCCGGCGACAAGTCTAGCGTTGACTGGTCTGCATCATTTCGTCCGCCGATTCAGTCCTGGTCTGTTTTCCACCAATCTGATCAAAATCGCCTCGCGTGTCATTGCCGAAGATCATCGCAACCTGAACGATATGATTCGCCAGCTGCGACAAAAATCAAAGCATGATTAGAACGCCTGCTGTCCCTCGCTGCCTGAAGGCGAGGGAATCACCTAAAGTGCAGTTATCGAGCGACGACAGTCAGAACGCTGGCGGCTATTTCTTGCCACCCACGCAGATCAGGTGGTTATAGGTGCGAATGTACATCGCGCCGTTTGCCACCGCCGGAGTGGAGTGGCACATTTCGCCGAGGCTATTCGTGGCCAACTCTTCGTACTCTCCAGCAGCTTTAATCACGACCACATCGCCATCGGTCGATACGCAGTAAATCCTGTCGTCGATAAGGACCGGCGAGCCAAAGTAGTTTCCGCCCACGCGTTTGATCCACAGCACCTTGCCGCTGGGAGCGTCCACGCACGACACAATGCCTTTGTCGTTCCAGAGGAAGAGCAGATCGCCCTTGGCAATCGGGGTGGGCACGTAGGGCGCTCCGTCTTTTTGATCGATCCGATGCATCGTCTTCGGCGGTTCGCTAACATTGCCTGGCTGCACCAGCACCAAGGAGTTGCCGCCGCCACCCGAACCGCAACTGGCGGTGATCATTCCGGCCACCAGCACGGGCGAGCTCACGCTGCGTTTATCGAGCAAAGGAGCGTCCTTGCTACCGGCGATCTCCCAGTTCACGCTGCCGTTGCTGGGATCGATGCTCGTTACGCCATGCGATTTGCTGTTGAAAATGAGCTGCGGTTCTCCGCCCCGGGGCTGGTAAACGCAGGGCGTGGAGTACGCCACGATGTCGCTAACGCGTTCGGTCATCCAGCGATCTTTGCCGGTCTTGCGATCCACCGCCAGCAAGAAGCTCTTGCCACGCTGGTTGGGGTCGACCTGATCGGCATCGTCTTGATCGTTGCCCAAAATGACCAGATCCTGGTAGACGATGGGCGAAATTCCGCAACTGTGCTGGCTGACGAACGGTCCCAGATTGCGCCGCCAGATTTCATTGCCGGCGTGATCCAGAGCCATGAGCGTATATTCTTCGGGCGTGCTCCAGGTAATGTATACATGGTCTTCGTCGGCCGCCGCGGTGGCAGACGCAAAGCTGTTGAACTTATGCTTGCGGTGAAAGGCCGATTCGTATTTGCGGTTCCACAATACCTGGCCCGTTTTGGCGTCGACACACACCACCATCCGCCGCGCGGTTTCATCGTCGTCGGCGCAGGTGAGGAAGATTTTGTCGCCCCACAACACGGGGGAGGAATGTCCGGCAGCAGGAAGCCTGGTCTTCCAGGTATAATTGGCGTCGGTCCATTGGGCTGGAATGTTGCTTGCTTCGCCCACGCCCTGCCCGTTAGGGCCGCGGAAGCGCGACCACTCTTGACCCGCAACCGAGTTGATCGAGCCCAGACCCAGCACACAGGCGGGGAGCATTGCCAGGAAAAACCATCGTCGAGCGCTCATGGTGGGAAACCCTTGCGTACTAAAGGCGGAATATATTGCCGTGACGAATCGGGAGGGATCATGGAAAGCGGATCAATCATTCGCCGCCAAATTCCCATTCGAGATTCGGGCAGCGGAGTGATTATCGTAACTTACCTTGCGCCGCGCTTCCACCCAACAGGTTGCCAACAACTCGTGTAAGCGGCAAGATCGCCCAACTCGAGGCTGCCGATTGCTTGCCGTTTGCTTTTATCCGTCAGGCGCTTCGCGGTTCGATCAACGAACGGCTCAGCGCACCTCGGCCAAAATGGCCGCGGCTTCGGCAGACGCCGAAAGATTGAGCTTCGCGGCGATATGGGCGATGCATTCGCGTTCTTCGGGCGAGACCGGATCGCCCGAGCCAAACATGCCTTCCCCCGAAGCTTTCGCCACGGCCACGATCATTCTCGCGACGGCAATACGCACTTCTTGAGCCACCGCTGGCGAGGCGCCTTCCAAATACGATTGGAGCGTTTCCAGTGCGTATTCGTAAATAATGAGATCGGCCGGCTTGGATTGCAGCAGCGCGCTCAACACGTGGCGGTGCTGCCGCGCCAAATCGAACTTCGACTCCTGCTTGCCAATGGTGAACGCCTCGCGGATGGCTTCAAAGCCCGGGATGTCGAGGACGGGCACCCGGAATTGCTTGTCGGCAGTCCAGGCATGCACGTTGGCCACCATATACATGGGAAAACACGCCAAAGCGGCCACGGGCGAGGTAACCGAATCGGGCGAAAGCTCATCGCAAACCAGCCCCAGTTTTCGCGCGCGATCCACCAGCGACACTTGCTGATTCATCATTTTGTAGGTCCTGCAAATTGTCCGACGGATATTGATTGATTGCCATAGCTGCCTGCTTCAACGAGCGTAGCCGATGCCCAGCGAACTGCAAGTGGCGACGCCGTTGCTGCCGACTGGCTTACAGGCCATTCAATATCGCGCACAACCGAAGAATCTTGTCTGGATCGAGGCTGGGGTAGTTGCCAATGTAGAACCCGAAAAAGTGAACATGGTCGGCCACCGGGCACAGGGCGTGCTGCTCTCCCAGCAGGCGTTTCAAATAGGGTTGCCGAAGTTGGTTGCCTCCGCCCGAAGTGCCTCGCCGATATTCCACCCGATAGTCGTCGAGCGCCTGCATTACCCGCTCGGCCAACGCCAGGTTGGGCTCTCGAATAACCAACGTCAGGGCGTAGTTGCTGCTGCCGGCCGTTTCGAACTCCGTGAAGTACTTCTGGGAGTCGAGATTATCGAGAAAGATCCGCAGGTTGCGGCCGCGCAGGTGATTGTTCTCGTCGAGCCGCTTCAACTGCGAACGCCCAATCACCGCGTTGATTTCGCTGGAGCGGAAGTTGTAACCAGGAAAGGCGAAAATGAAGCTGGGATTCAAATCCGGATGATTCCGGCGGTAGTCTTCCTTGATGGCTTCGCTGCGAGCTTCGCGCACCATGCCGTGAGACCGCAGCATCCGCAGCATTTCATACAGTTCGGGATCGTCGGTCGAGATCATGCCGCCTTCGATCGTGCTCAAATGATGCGCGTAATAGAACGAGAAGTTGGACATCCAGCCGAATGTTCCCAGTTTGCGATCGCCCATGGTCGCTCCGTGCGACTCGCACACGTCTTCGATCAGTGGAATATTGCGAGCGGCCAGTTCGTCGAGCAGTTCTTGGCTCAAACCGTTGTAACCAAGAATGTGAGTGAGGAAGACCGCCTTGGTATTGGGCCGAATGCTTTCGAGAATTATCCGAGGATCCATCGCCAGCGTTTTCATGTCGATGTCGGCGAACACCGGCTCGAATCCGCATTGCAGCACCGAGGCAATATCCGAAACCCAAGTGAGCGGGGGAACGATCACCTGACCCAGCCCACGAGTTTCGCGGAGAGCCGTCATCGAAAGTAAATTGGCCGACGAGCCCGAGTTGACCATCACGCTATACTTGCTGCCCAGCCAGGCCGACCACTCGGCTTCGAACTCCCGAACCTGGGGGCCATTCGTCAGAATGGGATCGTCGGTTTGCAGCAAATCCACCACGGCGTTGAGATCTTCGCGCGCGATATTGTTCCGCATCAACGGCCAATCGAGCGATTGCGGCCGGGTAACAGCAAGTGAAGTTTGCCGACACTGGGGCTGAACGATGGGCATGGACATCCTTTTCACTGGTCTTGGCAACAACGAAGCCTGCGGCGCGGGTTCCGCAATTCGCCGCGCCAGTCAATCCTTCCTGACTTTCACACAGCCGCCTCCGCGGCTGACCGCGGTTAACTTAACCTTAAGGCAAATGCCAGCAAAGCCGAGTCTGTTGCGCGCGGCAGCAGTCGACGGCCCTCCCCAACTCCCCCCCAAGCCTGTGGGGATGACAGCGAAGCTCAAAAATCCCGCAGAATCTCGCGTGCCGCATTCCGCCCGCACGCGCCCATCACGCCGCCGCCCGGATGCGAGGCCGCCCCGCACAAGTAGAGCCCCTGGATGGGCGTGCGGTGGTCGGCCCAACCAGGCACAGGCCGCATCGAGAACAACTGGTGGAGGGACATGGCCCCTTGGAAGATATTGCCGCCGGTCAGGCCGTAGGTTCGTTCCAAATCCAAAGGGCTGAGCACCTGGCGATGCAGCACGGCGCCCGGAATATTCGGCGCATATTCCCCCAGGATTTCCAGGCAGCGATCCGCGAAAGCCTCCTTCCGCTCGTCCCAATTCCCTTCTCGCAACTGGTAGGGGGCGTACTGCACAAACATATTCATCACATGCTTGCCGCTGGGGGCCAGGGTGGTATCCACGGCCGAAGGCAGCGTAATCTCGAGGATGGGGTTCTGGCTGGGACTGCCGTACTTGGCGTCGTCGTAAGCTCTTTCCAGGTAATCCATATCGGGCGAAATATGGATCGTGCCTCGGTGATGAGGTTGCGGCGACGTACCCCGTTCGCAGCGAAAGTCGGGCAGTTCGGATAAGGCCACGTTGATCTTGAGCGACGCCGAAGAATAGTCGATTCGCCGCACCGCGGCGGCGAATGTCTCCGGCAGCGAGTCTTCCGGCAGCATTCGCTCAAAGGTTTGATGAGGATCGAGGCTCGAAGCGACCACTTTGGCCGTAAGTTCCACGCCAGTGGTAAGTTCCACGCCAACCGCTGAGTTGCGGTGGACGTTGATCTTGGCCACCGGCGTCTCGCGGCGAATTTCCACCCCCAGGTCGCGGCAGGCTCCCTCCAAAGCCGTGGCCAGCCCTCCCATGCCTCCTTGCACGTAACCCCATACGCCGCGTGCCCCGCCGGCTTCGCCCATCACGTGGTGCAGCAGTACGTAAGCGCTTCCGGGTGCGTTGATTGAGGTGAACGAACCAATCACGGCATCGGTCGCCAGGGTGGCCCGCAGCGGTTCCGACTCGAACCACCGCTCCAGCAACGGCCTGGCAGGCCCCATCAGCAATTCAATCGCTTCTGGCAGATCGGCCCCCAGCTTCTTGAGGGCGCCGTGCAGGTTCCACATTTGGCGACCATCGCGCAACTTCTTGCCAATTCCAATCTTGCGCCAGGAGCGCGGCAGGGGAAGCGGATCGGGCGCCGATTCCGATAGCAGCGGTTCCACCACGCCGGCAACCCGTTCCAACAATGACTCGTAGCGGGGATACGCTTCAGCGTCGGCCGAACTGAACTTCGAAATTTCCCGCTGGTTGGCCGTTCGGTCGGGTCCCAGCAACAGGCTGCGACCGTCGAGCAGGGGCGTAAAAGACGACGGGTTGCGAGGCAATACCGTAAACCCATACTCCGAAAGCTTGAGATCGCGAATGATCGAGGGCAAAAACAGGCTAATTACATAAGCGGCTGTTGATATTTTGAAGCCCGGCCAAAGTTCCTCGGTCGTGGCCGCTCCCCCCAACACCGAGCGGCGCTCCAGCACGCAAACCCTTTTGCCTTCTTTGGCAAGGTAGGCGGCAGTGACCAGCCCGTTGTGCCCTCCGCCAATGATGATGCAGTCGTAATTGGTCGTGGTCATGCTCTCGGTTCCTGTCGGGCTATTGCTTCTGGCAGCGTATGGGAAGAAACGCGGCAAATCGAAAGAATTAGGCGAAGCTTTCCGGGGCATCGCGGGGTTTAATGAATAGCGTACGCTTACGTGCCGGGCGGGGTACGCGCCCGTGAACTGCGACCGGACCAACGGCAACATCGGGGCAGGCCCGCCACTATTCCGGCGCAAAGTTTCAGTAGTCAATAGGTTAAGTCGGACGTAGGATAGAGAAAAGATCCCTCCTCTTCCTGATTCCGCCTAGTATTCTCGCCAGAGGAGCGCTGTACGCAATGCGTTCAACCCAGAGAGCCGTCCGTCGCTTTTCGATCACGATCTGCGCGGTGGGAGCATTCTGCCTATTGCTCGACGTTGGCTCGGCCCGCTCGGCCGACCCCGACTTTGTGGGGGTATTAGCGTTGGCTGTGGAAGACGAATCCACCCAAAAGTTGGGGTTGGACGCCGACACGGTTCAAAAGCTCAAGCAACTCGTCAGCTCACGCGAGCTGGGAGTGCTTGAGTTGCAAGATGAGCTCAAAACCTTGGAGCCGGCCGAGCAGGCCGAGCGTTTATCGGCCTATCGGGCCGAGTCCGAAAACCTGGGGCTGGCCTTGCTGTCCGAGGATCAGCGCAGTCGGTTGGAGCAAATCCGAATTTCTTCCCAGGGACTGGCTTCGCTGAACGAAGCCAAGATCGCCGAGCAATTGCAGATTTCGCCCGAGCAACGAGAACAAATCCAGACCTTGCTTTCCGAACGCGGCCAGGCCTTGTCCGCGGAACGGGATGAGAACCGGCGGCGGACTACCGAATTTGAATACGAGCGGAAACTCGCGCAGATTCTATCGCCCACCCAACGAGCCGCCTGGAGCGTGCTGGCCGGCGACAATGCCGCCACCCTCGCAAATGGAAACCCCGAGGGCGCCCCGCCCAGGGAAGCCAACCCCAGCAGCGCTGCAGGGGGGGCGGAAATCCTTTCTCGCGGCGGAGCGGCGGCGGTCAATCAAGATCGGGCGCCGGCAGTCAGCCCGTTGGCCCCAGCCACGCCCATGCAGTCGCAAGCCGGCCGCACGAATGGAGGGGCCGGCGCGGGGGCGACAACCACCGCTGGCGGTCCCTCAGCTCAAGAAAACGCAAAGCTACGGTTTGGCTTCCGTTACACCCCTTGGAAAGACGTGCTTGATTGGCTGGCCGAAGAGGCCGGTTACTCGCTGTACTTTGTCGATTTGCCCGAGGGCACCTTCAACTACTCTTCCGACAGCAAAACGTATTCCCCCGCCGAAGCCATCGACCTGCTGAACAGCGTGCTCCTCACCAAGGGCTATATGCTCGTCAAGCGAGAACGAATCTTGATGCTGATCAACTTGGAGAACGGCGTTCCGCCCAGTTGGGTGCCGTTCGTCAACGCCGAAGAACTCGACAACCGCGGCGAATTTGAGCTGGTGAGCGTGCTGTTCACGCTCGATAAGTTCGCACCCGAGGAAGCCGAGGCTGAGATTCGCAAGCTGCTCGGCCCTCAAGGCGCGATCGTGGTCCTGCCCAAGGCCAAGCAAATCCTGGTCACCGAAACCGCCGGCCGGCTCAAAACCATCCGTCGCGTGGTCGAACGCGTGGAAGGTCCCGAAGGCGGCAACGGCGGCTTTCGGGCATTCCCGCTGCAATACATCACCGTGGATGAGGCGATGACGATCATTCGCGAGTTGCTGGGGATTCCGAAAGACCTGAATTCCACCGACACGATCAAGATTGCTCCCGACATGGTCACCAAGCGTCTGCTCGTCAGCGCGCCGCCCGAGGTCTTGAAGCAAATCGAAAACTACCTGAAAGAAATTGACAAAGAAGCCCCGGCCTCGGCCGAAGTTGCCGTGGGCGAGACCTTGCAACTGGAGATCCATCCCGTCTTGGGTCCCGACCCGAACACCGTGCTGCAAGTACTGCAAACCATGATGACCGGTTCGGCCGGCGTGCGGCTGACGGTCGACCCTTCCACCGGCAGTATCGTGGCCCTGGCGCGGCCGACCGAGCACGCCACGATCCGCGCCACGATCAAGCAGATGCAGACCCAAGCCCAAAAGAAGATTGGCGTTTGGACGCTTGCAGCCTCGGCCGATGCTTCGGTGGTGCAGCTCACGATTGCCCAATTGATGGCGGGCGAGACCCCGGAAGAGCAGAAGAAGGCTCCCAAGCTTAGTTACGATCCCACGGCCCAGCGCCTGGTCGCCATGGGCAGCGAAGCACAAATCGCCCAGATCGAACAGCTCTTGCAGCAGTTCCAATGGGACGCGGACAACCTGGAGCCGATCGATCCCAGCCAACGCTCCAACGTGCGGGTCATTCCGAACTTGACGGGCTCGGCCGGCCGCAATGCGGCCGAATTGCTGGAACAATATTTCCCCACCCTGCGACGCAATCGGATTCGCGTGGTTTATCCCTCGCAATTTGCCCCTGGCACATCAGATCCTCGCGGCAACGCTCCGCTCGACTCTTTAGACGACCTGCCGTTACCGGGCATGAGCCGACCCCGGCCAGCGGCTCCAGAATCGGGCTCGGGTCCGCCGCGGCCCGACGCTCGGCGAGACGGTTCGCTACCGGCTTTTCGCAGCGTGCAACAACCCAACCGCGTCAACGGCAGTCTGGCGGCGGCCGGTCGTTTGCCCGGCATTGGCTCTCAACAGCGGGCGAATTCCAACAGTGCTTCACACAGCACCGCTACAAAACCTGAAGCGGTCGGCGAAGCCCCGATTCGGCGAGAAAAGGTGAGGCTGTTCCCCGCGGTCTTCCAATCACCGCAACCAGCAACAGCCGCCGACGCTCCGCCTCGCTCCGATCTTCCAGGCGACCCCGCCAGCGATGTGACGATTATGGTCACGCCCCGCGGCCTGGTGATTTCTTCGGAAGACCTCGACGCCTTGGACGACGCCGAACGGTTGCTATCGCAACTGCAAGAAATGGGAGCCCTTCAGCCGGAAGACTTCCATGTGTTCTACCTGAAACACACCACGGCCGCCGCAGCCGCGCAAACGCTCGATAAGGTGCTGGGGGGCGGCACGATCGCCACGGAGGAAAGCGCCGGTGGGGGCGGAGGACTGTTGGGTTCTATCGCCGATTCAGCCCTGGGGAATATGGGCGGCGGCCTGATGCGTGGTTTTCTAGGGCTCGATGGCGGCAGCAGTTCGTCCAGTTTGCTTGGCGGCAGTTCGGTGTTGATCGTGCCCGACTCCCGGCTCAATGCCCTGTTCATCAGTGCCAGCGTTACCGACCTCGATCTAATCGAGCGGCTTTTAACCTACATCGATCAGGAAGGCACGCCCGAAACGCAGATTGCTCGCAAGCCGCGGTTGATTCCGGTTCATCACACCAGCGCGACCGAAATCGAAAAGGTCGTGCGGCAGGTCTATGCCGATAAACTCATCAGTTCGGGCGGCAACTCGGGCGGTTCCCGTCAGCCTTCGCCCGAAGATTTGATTCGCGCGTTGCGCGGGGGCGGTGGTCGTGGCCGGGGCGGTTCCGAAGAAGCCGAAGACGTAAACAAGATGGCCCTAGGCGTCGATGAGCGGAGCAATTCACTGGTGGTTTCCGCGCCACAGCAACTTTTCTTGGAAGTCGAAACGCTGGTGGCGGTGCTCGATCAGGCGGCCAGCGGCGGCGCCGATCAGTCGTCATTCATTTACAGCGCCAAGCGTACCAGCCCCGCGGCCATTCAACAGGCGTTGCAGGCCATTGCTGGCGACAAGGTCAAGATTGTTACCCGCACCGCAACACCGACCACGTCCAGTGCTTCGTCTGCCACCGCGTCAGCAACGCAATCCAGCACCCAGCCGAGCGGAGCCTCCGGCGAAAGCCCTGACGAAGTCCGCGAGCGGATCCAGCGCTTCATGCAGTTTCGCGACATGATGCAGCGCGGCGGCGGCGACTCCGGCGGCCGAGGAAGCTCCAGCGGGTTTGGAGGCTTTGGAGCTCCGGGCGGTGGCGGTGGCAGTCCGTTCGGCGGCGGAGGCGGCAGCTCAAGCCGAGGTGGCAGTTCCAGTCGGGGCAGCTCTGGTCGGGGCGGAAGATAGTCCTCGCCCGCGGGCCGCCCATGCCGGAACTTACCGCCGATCATGAAGCGGGGCACGCCCTGGTGGCCCTGATGGCTGGGCGGCGTGGTTCGGCACGTTACAATCGAGCCCGAGGCCGATGACGGGCCCGCTGGCATGGCGACACCCAGGTTCTCTGGCGACACCCAGGTTCTCTGGCGACGCCTTACGCCTGGTCACGCCTTACGCCTCGTCACGCCTTACGCCTCGTCACGCCTTACGCCTCGTCACGCGCCACCCGTTCGCAGGAGTTGAATATGTCGGTCCCCGATCGTTCTACCTTTGAAGCGGCCTACGCTGGATTGCCACCGTGGGATATCGGCAAACCGCAAGCAACGTTCATGGAAGTTGCCGACCAGGTAGTGGGCTCGGTGCTCGATTGCGGGTGCGGCACCGGGGACAATGCCCTGTTCTTTGCCAATCGAGGGCATAAAGCGACCGGCATTGACTTCCTGGCCGAACCGATTGCCCGAGCGAAGCAAAAAGCTGTCGAACGAGGACTGACGGTCAACTTCTTGGTGATGGATGCCCTCGATCTCAAGGTGCTTCCCGAGGTTTTCGACAGCATCATCGACAGTGGTCTGTTCCACGTATTCAACGACACCGATCGTGAGCGGTACGTTGCCGGTTTGGCGTCGGCGCTCAAGCCGGGTGGACGATTGTTCTTGCTGTGCTTCAGTGATGCAGAGCCCGGCACGCAAGGGCCTCGGCGCGTATCGCGCGAGGAAATCGCCACGGCGTTCAGCGATGGCTGGCTGGTGCAATCGATCAAGCCGTCGCGGTTTGAGGTGCGTTCGGACCTGAAAGATGTCGAGTTCAGCCCCGGCGGGCCTCATGCCTGGCTGGTGGTGGCGGAGCGGTTGGCCGACGAGCCCGTGCGTGAGTAGCGGCGCAGGCCATGCCAGAACGTTGCCAGCCTGATTCAAGGAATGCCCAAGAGCTTGTGGGTTTGCCGGCTGATTTTCCAGATCGGATGCCGTTGGCAATATTCCTCAATGGCCGCGGTGTTTTCCTCGCGGTGAGGACCGTCCATGGGCTGCAGATAAAAATGGTCGAACGGCAGCGCGACGAAGCTAGCCGGATCAAATGGCGGCTGCGGATAGACGAGCTTTAGTTCGTTCCCCGCTTGCTGCACGAATGGCGCCCCGGCTTTGGGGCTCACACAAATCCAGTCGATGCCGGGCGGCGCCGCGATGGTGCCATTGGTTTCGATGGCAATCTGGCATCCAACCTGATGCAGAGCGCGGATCAGTGGCTTATCTAACTGCAGCAGCGGTTCGCCTCCCGTGCATACCACGTAGGGCGCGCGCGACTCGGCGAGCGAGGGGTTCTCCTGCACCGCAAGCCAACGCGGAGGATTGGCACGCAACGCCGTGATTTCCTCCGGGGGTTCCTGCCAACAACGCAGCACGGCCTGGGCCAAATCGCTGGCATGGCGAAACTTTCCACCGCCCGGCCCATCGGCGCCCACGAAATCGGTATCGCAAAATTGGCAGACTGCCGTGCCGCGGTCACCCTCGCGACCGGTCCACAGGTTGCAACCGGCAAACCGCAAGAACACCGCCGGCCGACCGGTGTGGCGCCCTTCGCCTTGCAAGGTGAAGAAGATTTCTTTAACGCTATATGCCATCAGACAACCGCGAGAGATAAATTCATTCGGCCAGCCGGGGGATCGCCTTTGGCCATTTCCCCCTTGGGCTGGCTGGCTCATTTCCAGTTTAGCCTTTGGCGATGTCTTCCAGAACCCACGGTTTCCGGTACTCGGGACGGGTGAGAAACTGATTGGCGTCGTTATCGCCCACAAAGGTGTACGTTTCGCGGTCAAATTGCAGCGTTCGCCCGGCCCGCCACGAGCAGTTGCCAAGGTGGCAGAGCAGGCTGGAGGGATGACCCACCGTTTCCAGATCCGCGGCCGGCTTCGCTCGCGTGTGCATGCAGTCAATAAAATTCTGAGCATGCCCGGGATCGTTGTAGCTGGCCTGCTCTTCGATAACGAGCTTTCCCTTGCGGTCGAAGGCCCGCCAGCGCGTGTTGCCAATGATCACAAAGCCTTCGTCGCCGAAAACGGCGGCGCCCTCGGGCTCGCCTTCCATGTGGTAGGCGCTCCAAATTCGCATTTCGTAGGTGAGCATCCGGCCGCCGAAGTCGTACGACACCATCAGCGTGTCGGGCCACTCCTGCGCGTCATCGAAGTAATACTTGCCACCCACGGCGGAAATCGTTTTAGGAAAGCCCAGCGGAGCTTCGCCACGCCCTTCGGTGGCGGCTTGCAGGGCCATGCGGGCCAGGTCGAGTCGGTGTACGCCGTCGTTGCCCAGGTCGCCCGTTCCATAATCGAAGAACCACCGCCAACTGCCGTGGAACCGATTGGTGTTGAAGGCATGCTGGGGAGCGGGGCCCAACCATAGGTCGTAATCCACGCCGGCGGGCGGCGTGCTATCGGCCGGGTGGCCGATTCCCTTTTGCTGGCTGCTTTCCCAGGCTTTGGCGAACACGGCTTTACCAATATGGCCTGCCTTCAGGTATTCCATGAGCGAGGCCACGTGCTTGCCACTGCGGGCTTGCGTGCCCAATTGCACAATGCGGCCGTGGCGTTTGGCTACTTCCACCATGGCGCGGCCTTCCAGGGCGTTGTGGCCATCGGGCTTTTCCACATACACGTCTTTGCCGGTCTGACAGGCCATGATGGTGGGAATGGCGTGCCAATGGTCGGGCGTGCCCAGCACCAGGGCGTCGACCTGCGGATCGTCGAGGGCGTGGCGGAAATCTTTGATGCCTTTGGATTGCTTGCCCGTGAGTTTGGAAACCTGGTCGGTGCGGCTGCCAAGCACGGCCTCATCGATATCGCAGACGTATTTCACATCGACCTGGGGCAGCCGCGCGAACGTGTTCAGCAGGCTGTTACCCCGCCCCCGTACGCCAGCCACGCAGACGACCACGCGATCGTTGGGCGCGGCCTGGGCCGGCGCAAGTTGAGAAAAGGCGGCGGTGGCTGCAGCAGCGCCAGCGGCGAGTTGGGTAGAGCGGGTTAAGAACTGACGTCGATCCATGGTGTGCATCCTCTGCCGGAAGATGAAAGCTCGGGGCGTGTGGTAAAAGAGACGCGAGGAATCGCGAGCCCAGGGGGATGAGAAACCACGCACGCGACCGCGCATCAAAATCTGCCGTGGAGAATACCCGAGGCAGAGCGGGAAAGCGAGAAATTCCGGCCCCTTAAGCTTCGCTGGCTTCTTCTTCGGTAGCCTCGGAATGAATAAGCGAGCCCAAGGCCGCGCGAAGCTCTTTGAGTTTGAGCGGCATGTGCAAGACCTTGCGATGGTCGGCCAGTTGGGCCTGCTGTTCCCAGCCGCTGTGGGCTTCACTGAGCATCAGAATGGCAGGCTTTGCCCTGCCGTAGTCGACTTGCGATAGCCGATTGAACGCATCGAGCGCCGATTGGCCGAGTTCCGGCGTGCTGAAGAGCATGCAATCGGCCAGCTTGGGGTTTTCTTCGAGCCGGGCGAGGGCGCGGTCGGGATCGATGGTGACCAGCACGCGAAAGCCGCTGCGTTTGAGGCCCTCCCGCAGCGCATTTTGCAGCTCCATATTGCTTTCGACGACCATGATTGTATGGCTCGGTTCCGCCACGGCGGCAGGGCGATTGCTAACGGCCTCTTTTACTCCCAGCCGTTCGGCCGCGCGCCGCAGTTCAAGCAACATTTCAGCGGGGCGCTGATAACGCTGGTCGGGATTGAGAGCCATCGAGCGAATTAATATCTGCACCAACGGCGCCGGAACGCCGGGCGCCTGGTTCGGCGGCGCCATGTTCAAGAACCGCCCTCGCGCGCCGCGGGCCACGCGTTCGCGAGTTTCGGTCAGCGGCGAGTTGCCCGTGAGCAGGTGGTAAAACATGCAGCCGAGGAAAAAGATGTCGCTGCGCGGATCATCGCGAGGGGCGCCGGTCGCCTTTTCGAGTCCGGCGTAATCGACGGTGCGCACGACTTCGCCCGGCTGGCGGGCGGCGAGACCAAAGTCGGCCACCTTGGCCGTTCCTCGGCTGGAAACGAGCACGTTGGTGAGTTTCAAATCGCGATGGCTGTACCCCATTTTTGCCGCATAGGCGATGCCGCTGAGGACATCGGTCATGATCACCGTGGCTTCTTGAGGATCGAGCTGCTTGCGGATTTTGAGAAACTCCCGCAACGTGTTGCCTTCCACGAACTCCATCGTGAACCAATGGGCGTCGTGGCTGGAACAGATATCGCAAACGGAGATTACGTTGGGGTGCCGCAGCTTCATGCCGATTTCGCCCTCGCGCATGAACTGTTCGATGGTTTTTTCGTTTTCGCCGTGACGCGCGCGCAGCAGCTTGAGGGCGAAACTGTCACCAACATCGGGCGTGGAGCAGCGGTAAACGCGGGCAAAGGTGCCGGCCCCGCACATGTAGAGCACTTTGTACTTGCCGTAGAAATAGCCCTGGCGATAGTCCTTTTGCACCCGATCCAATTGCCAGTTGGTGAGCAGGTTCTGCCGCAACAGGTACTGCGAAATGCTGTCGACATCGGCCTGGCTGCCCAACTGCGAGCGCAGTTCTTGCACCTGATTGCTGTCGAGGAGGTTGATCTCCTGCAATCGCTGAATCAATTTGTCGCCAGACATGGGTGCCATTGAGGGCACTTCCTCACGTGAATTTGACTTATCCCGTCCCCGAGGAAGTCGCAACGCCCCCTCCGCGTAGATTACATCCTAGAAAGAAAGCACCCCTTCAAGCAACAGGGGAAGCCCTGGCGGGCGCTGGAACCAGGGCGTTGGCATGTCGCCCCGAGCAATGAAGCCGGAAACGCGCGCCATTCTAGAAAGGCCGGCTCCGTTGCACGTTTCTGGTTAATGCGGATAGTATGGGGAAGCCGCCACGGAAGTTGGCTCCTTGGCGGCGACTACGGTGATCACTCGTTTTGTTCGCCGACGCCCGGTTTCTCAGGGTTGGGGGGCACGATTGTGTTCTCGACCCTCAGCTCTCCAACAGGGGAAATGCACTTGTCTGACGCCAGCGAATTGCAAACGATTTGTTCCTGCTTTGGCCAGCCGGTCGCCGGGAATCCCACGCAATATATGCTGGAGCGGGCGTTCGCGCACCACGACCTCGATTGGCGGTATCTCACCCTGGAAGTTGCCCCGGAATTTTTGGGCGACGCCGTGCGTGGGATGCGGGCCATGGGGTTTCGCGGCGGAAACATCACCAAACCCCACAAAGTGGAGGTCATTCAATATCTGGATGACCTGAGCGAGGCCGCCCGACTGATGGGCGCCGTCAATTGCATCAATCGCGTCGAGGATCGCCTGATTGGCGAAAATACCGATGGCAAGGGGTTCGTGCAGTCACTGCGGGAAGTAACCGATCCCGTGGGCAAGCATGTCGCCATTCTCGGCGCGGGTGGCGCCGCGAGGGCGATTGCCGTGGAACTGGCCCTGGCGGGCGCCGCCTCATTTCAAATTGTCAATCGATCGGAAGCCAGGGCGCAAGAGTTGGTGGATTTGCTGGCGGGCAAATTGGAACGTGAAGCACGGGCCGTGCCTTGGCTGCACGAATACGCCGTGCCCGAGGACATGGAAATTCTGATCAACGCCACCAGCATCGGGCTGTTTGATCCCGATTCGCGGGCGCCGGTCGACGAGCGTTCCCTTCGGCCGGGGCTGGTGGTGGCCGACGTGGTCTTCAATCCGCCGGAAACGCAACTGCTATTAGCCGCGAAAGCGCGCGGATGTACTCCTCTGGATGGGCTGGGAATGCTGGTAAATCAAGGAATGATCTCCTTCGAAATCTGGACGGGCATCACCCCCGACGCGGCCCCCATGCGCGATGCGTTGGAAGAGTACTTTGGCATCTAACACGCTCGCCTCCACCCAATCCATCGGGTCAGAAGCGTGGATCTGCCATGTGGCTTGCCCGGCCGAGGGTCACGCCAGTCCCAGGGTTATTTTTGTCTGAGCGAACTCACCACCGTTGTTGATTGCTAGCCTTCCATGATTGCTGCCCTGCTTCATTTCCTCGATCGCCACCGTGGCTGGACCCAGGCGGCGGCCTGGATGTTGTTCGCGGCGGCCTTCTATTGCTTTACCCGCTTGGAAGTTTCGGACGCGCCCGAACGCTGGATGCCGCGCTCCACGCTCGACGCCTGGCAGGTTTTTGAAGAGCATTTTGACGCGGGCGACAATCTGGGGGTGGCACTCCATTTTCGCCGGCCCATCACCGAAGAAGATCTGCCTCGTTTGAAGGCGCTACGCGAAGAATTGCAGGCGATCGAGGGCTT
This sequence comes from uncultured Pirellulales bacterium, assembly GCA_964445985.1. Classification (GTDB taxonomy): domain Bacteria; phylum Planctomycetota; class Planctomycetia; order Pirellulales; family S012-138; genus CAYUMU01. The sequence goes on from CAYUMU010000003.1 coordinate 42,860, forward strand.
CCGCCAGGTCTACGATTGTTCTCTCGTGGCAGAGCAAATCGAACAAACGCCGCTGACCGAATTGCTCGATCCGGCCAACGCCAGGCGATTCGACGTCTATAACGGCGCGCTGTGGGATACTCCCCAGCCGGGCGATCCCACCCGCACGCTGATGATCGTGTGCGAGCTGGTCTTCCATGCTGGCGAAGACAAGACCGACCCCGATGGGCTCAACACTCGCCGGCGGCACGTTGCCAGCGAGGTCGAACGCATTGTGGCCGAGGAAAAGTCCAGCGGCGACTGGCAACAGGTCGATTTCCACGTCGCCAGCAGCATCACCATGATGCGCGAGATGGAAAAGCGCACCCGGCAGGTGGCGTACACTTTCTTGCCGGCTTCCATCCTGGTAGGGCTGACCAGTTTGCTGTTTGCGTTTCGCAGTTTGCCCTCGGTGGCGATCGCGGTCATCGGTGGCATTTGGGCCATGGTGTTGGTGCTGGGCTGTGTGAGCGCGCTGGGCGGATCGCTCGGCGTGGTGACCATTGCCACTCCCACGCTGATGTCGGTGATTGCCATCGCCTCGACGGTGCACTTCGCGGCTCATCAAATGGAGCCTCGCGACGACGATGCCACCGAATCCAGCCTGGCTGCTGGCGATAGGTTATCGGCTGACGAAATCGCCACCGAGAAGGATACGATCCGCCGCCGCAAACGCTGGCAATTGGTGCGCTGGGTGGCCGTGCCCTGCTGCGGTTCGGCCATCACCACCGGCGTGGGCTTCTTGATGCTCGCCTTCAATGAATTGGAGCCCATTCGCGAGCTGGGGTTCCAAATGTTTGCCGGGTCGCTGCTGGCATTTTTGGGCGTCTTCCTTGTTACCCAATGGGTCGCGATTCCGCGAACATATCCTGGCCATTGGCTCAAGGCAGCGGGGCTGGGGAAATTGGCCGTGGCGTTCACCACACGCCCGCGAGGGCTTGTCCTGGCTTTCTTGAGCCTGGTCGGGCTGCTCGTGTTTTTCGCCTGGCCGCGGCCGAAAGACGAAACCTTTGGGCTGTACGTCGATGCCGATCCCTTTTCGTTTTTTTCCGCCGATCAACCCATCAAAGTGGCGCTCGACCACTTCGAGCGGAGAAAGTTTGCCGTGTACCAGTTGGAAGTCATCTTGGTCCCCAAGGTTCCCACGCCTGCCCCCTTGCTGCGTTCCGCGGCCAGCCCCGCCTACGAAGAGAATATGGCCATTGCCCGCGAGTTCAGCGCGAAGGTTTCAAGTCGCGCCGACCTGGGCGCGCTGCGCACTCTTTCCACCCTTTCGTTCCGCGACCGGTTCCAACAATTGCTGGAGCGATTTTCGCACGGCTCGCCCATCAGCGAATCGCAGTTGAATGGCCCACAACTGGAACATGCGATGGCGCTCAACCAGACCTTTCAAGCCTGGAATACCGATAAGCGAGCCGAAGGGGCAATGCGGTTCACGTTTGTGGCGCTCAACGGCCCTCAGGGGTTTGCCCCCTTGGTGGAATTTGTGGAAAGCCAACTGCCAACCGAGCAGTTCAACTGCCACATGGCGGGAAGCGTGATGCAGAACGTGGATCTCTCACGCGGCCTGGGCAAGGGCATGGTGTATGGGCTGGGTTCTTCGTTCCTGGTGATGGGCCTGGTTTGCGTGGGCCTGTTCAAGTCGTTGCGGCTGGCAACGCTGGCCATTTTACCGAATCTATTTCCCGTGCTGTTTATCTTTGGAGTGATGGGGGCGGCGAAAATCCCCATCAGTTCGGGGTCAGCCATGGTGGCGACCATTGCTTTGGGGATTGCCCTCAACGACACGATCCATTTCATGCTGCACTACCGCATGCGCACCCGCATGCAAGGCATGCCCATCCAGGAAGCCGTGAACGAAACGCTGGCCCACCTGGGCCGCCCGTTGGTATGGACCTCGCTGGTTCACATGGCCGGGTTCGCGATCTTCTTACTCACCGACTTTATTCCCCTGTTCCAATTTGGACTGCTCTCCAGCATTGCCATGTTCGCGGCGCTGATCGGCGATTTGGTGCTGCTGCCCAATCTGCTATTAGTGTTTGACCGCCAGCCGCGCGAATAATTGCCGGCGGATAATTACCAGCGGAGAGGGGCGCGGGAGCGACGCTTTTGGGTGCGGCGGCGTACGGCTATTTCAGCTCGCCACCGCTCGAATCAGAGTCGAGCGCAAGAATCTGTTGCAGCCGTTGAATGGCGCGGCCCCATAACATTTGCGCGGCGGGCCGGCTGCGGTTCATCCTCGCCGCCACTTCATCGAAGGGGAGCCGCTGGAGGTTGCGGAGCATGATGACTTCGCGGTGGTCGGGCGAGAGTTGGGTGAGCGCTTCGGCCAGTTGAATCTCTTCGTCGCGGCGAATGACCTGCTGGCTGGGCGAGGGATCGACGGCCGCTGGTTCCGCCGTGATTCGGCGCTCGGAATCGTCGCTGGCGCGCTGATCGAGTGAAACCTCGCGCGCGGTGTTCCGCTTGGCCGCCACGCGATACCGCCGCACAAAATCGGCCGCGTTGCGGGTCAAAATCTTACGCAGCCAGGCCAGCCACTCGCCTCCGGTCTCGCCCGAAAATCGGCCGAAATCGCGATGCGCCTCGAGCATGGTTTGCTGCACGATGTCGGAAGCATCGACCTTGGCCCGCAGCAAACTTTCCACATGGCTGCGAGCAATGATGTTCAAATATCGTTGGCACATTTGAAACAATTGTTCGCGCTGGTCAATATTGCCGGCACGAGCCGCGGCCAGCAATTCGATCAGCAATTGGGAGCTATCGGGGCGATCAGAAGCCATGCAAATCGGGAAGAACCCAAGAGGTCAAGAACTTGCGACGGGCATTCCAATCCCGCCCCACGGAAGGTACTTCCTGTTGTACTGCAAAGTGGGCTGGCGAGGAACATGGCAGCCGTGGCCGTTAATCGCCGCGCGAATAGCTTGCCACCGCGATGGGAATGCCTCATTGGGCCGGGGAGAGGTGGTTGTCCAACGTCGTCGATTTGCCCCCTCGGTTTTTCCTTTGCAAGCGACTGGGCCCAACCCTGGTTGGAAGTGAAGAAATGCGGCGGACACACCCTGGCATCTAGCAAAATGCCATCCGGAGCGGTTATGATCTTAGAGCCTATCCGGAACCCTGTTTCCCCCTCACTCCAACCCTCTCCCGCGAGGGGCGAGGGAGTATTTGGAAGGCTCTCAGTGCAAAAGTTTCTGGCGGACCTCGCCTGCAAACTGCTCCCGTCCGCTGTATTCGTGCAGCTAAAAAATTTTCCGGTTCGGCCGCTTGGATAACCGAGCCGTGGCCTCGGATGTTTCGTGCCGATTGAGTCAACTCGAGAATCGTCGGCCAGTTCGCTGGCAAGGATTGGCGTCGAATTCCATTTTGTGAAATGGAAGCGGATTCATTTTCCAGATCGCGTCCTTTGGTATCCACGGAAGCGTGCATGTCATGAATACATTGAAAATGATCGCGGTATTTAGCTTGTCTTGGCTCATGCTGGCCGGCTTCGATTCTTCGGCACAAGCTGAAGAGGAGTCGATTCGCAAGGCCATTGCCGCCTACGTCGAGGCATTCAACAAACAAGATCTAAAGACCGTCGCGGCGATGTGGGCCGAAAAGGGTGTCCACTTGGACCGTGAAACGGGCGAGCGAACCGAAGGGCGAGCAGCGATTGTCGCCGATATTTCGGCGGTTTTTAAGGAAAGCCCCGACACACGACTTGCGGGCCGCGTGGAGCGCGTCCGCATGATCAAGCCCGATGTGGCCAGCGTTGATGGCCAAACGAGTATTGGCAGCGGCGGCGACTCGCCGGCGTTGTCGGCCTTTACGGCCATCTTCGTCACCGAAGGCGGCAGTTGGGTGATCGATTCGATGGAAGAGATGCCCATTCCGCAGCCGCCCACTTCTTTTGACGCCCTGCGCGAGTTGGATTGGCTGGTGGGTCGCTGGGTGGATCGGTCGGATGAGGCTCGCGTGGACACAACCTTCCGCTGGTCGGCCAATCATGCCTATCTGCTGCGATCGTTCTCGGTACAAACCAAGAACGGCATCACCCAGCAAGGGACCCAAGTGATTGGCTGGGATCCACGCAGCCGCGAAATTCGATCCTGGTCGTTCAACTCCGACGGATCGTTTGGGGATGGCGTTTGGAGCAGGAGCGGGACGGATTGGTTGATTAAAACCAGCCAAACCTTGGCTGATGGCCGAGCGGCCTCGGGTACTTTTGTGCTTACGCCCATCGACGACAATACGCTCACGCTAAAATTGATCGGACACGAAATCGAGGGTGAACCCCAACCGGGCAGCGAAGCCATTCGCATGGAGCGGTCGGCCGATCCCCCGCCCGCGACGGATTCAGACAAGCCGGCGGACATCAACCCCTAATTGCCGCGAGGACCTCACGATGATCGTAAAGCAGAAAACGTCGATCGTGCTGGCAGCGGCCCTGGCCCTGGTTGCCGGCGATCTCCACGCGCGTGGGTTCAAAGGAGGCGGCGGAGGCCATTCGCGGCCAGCGGTGTCTCGGCCGTCCCCCTCCCGGCCAGCGGTGTCTCGGCCCGCGCCCTCCCGGCCGGCGGTGTCTCGACCGAGCGCGCCGCACCTGGGGGGAGGCCATTCCGTTTCGCGGCCGAACATGAACAGTCCCAGCATCAGTCGGCCCAGTGTTAGCCGTCCGAATGTCAGCCAACCTTCGTTCAATCGCCCGGCCGGCAATTTCGCCGGAGGGGGGCAACCCCAATTCCAACGCCCCAGCGGAGGCCTCAAGCCCAGCACGCGGCCCTCGCTGCCATCGATCGGGCAAAATCGACCAAGTGGCAATTTGCCCTCGATCGGCAATCGCCCCGGCGGTTCACTCCCAGACTTTGCCAATCGTCCGACCACCCGACCCAGCATTCCCAGTTTGGGCGGGAACCATGCGGGTGGGAATTTCCCAGGGATTGCGACGGGCAATCGTCCTGGCAACAACTTGCCCGACTTTGGAGCAGGAAACCGTCCAGGCGGAAACTTCCCCAATATCGGCGCCGGAAACCGGCCATCGGCGGGCGATTTGGGAGACTTTTTGGGCATGGATCGACCGGTTCGGCCAGAAACTCTGCCAGGCACCGTTCGGCCGGGCATTGTTGACAATCGTCCCAACCTGCCCAATCGACCCGGCGGGGGTGGCGATGGATTTCCTAACTTCCCCAACCGGCCCGGTGGCGACGGCGGCGGAATTCCAAACTTTCCCAACCGACCCGGGGGCGACGGCGGCGGGATTCCAAACTTTCCCAACCGACCCGGGGGCGACGGCGGCGGGATTCCAAACTTTCCCAACCGGCCGGGAGGTGGTGGTGATCGTCCTTGGCATCCCGATCCCAACCGACCCTGGCGGCCCAATCCAGATCGGCCGTGGGGGCCTGACCGATTGCCCGATTGGGCCAATCGACCAGGTAGCGACGGCATCCACGATCGTTGGAACAATGTATTGGATCGGCCCGGCCGAGGGGGACTCGACAATTGGATCGATCGTCATCCCGATCGCCGGAACTACTGGAATTCCTGGGGCAGTGGGATTCGCAATAATTGGAACTATAACAACTACCATCGGAATGACTTCAACGCCTCGTGGTGGGATTCTCACTACACCAGCGTCAACTTTAACAATTGGAACTATGGCTACGGCTTCGGCCGACAACCCTGGGGATACTGGTGGGGCACACCGACCTACGCCGGACTGACCAATTGGTTTACGTGGTCGGCGCCTGCCAATGTTTGGTCCGAGCCGATCTACTATGACTACGGAACGGGGGGCAATGTTTACTACGACAACGATCAAGTGTATGTGGCAGGCCAAGCATTGGGCACGGCCGCCGATTACGCTGCCAGCGCGGCCGCCTTGGCGGCGGTCGAACCTCCGGCAACTCAGGCCGAGGCCGCCGAGGCCGAGTGGATGCCGCTGGGAACCTTTGCCGTTTCTTCCACGGCCCAAGATGTTGACCCCTCCCGCACAATTCAATTGGCGGTTAACAAGGAGGGCATTGTCAGCGGTACGCTCTACAACAGCAGCACCGACCAGGCCCAATCGGTGCTAGGCCAGGTGGACAAGAACACCCAGCGCGTTGCCTTTCACGTTGGCGATAACCAGAATATTGTTATTGAAACGGGGTTGTACAATCTGACCCAGAATGAAGCGCCCGTGCTCGTTCACTTTGGCGCTGACAAAGTTGAAAACTGGTTGCTGGTGCGGCTGGAAGATTCCAGCAATGGCCAATAGATGTCGTCAATAGGGGGCGCAAGTGAAGTTTCTGCCGTTCGAGCGTTAGCTTCATCAGTGAATGCGACTCGGTTCGATCCGTACGGCACAGCATTTATACGATGGTTGGCTGGAGTGCGGATCGAAGGCGGCGTGTGTCAGTTGATTCACCGTTTCATAGTGCATGGGCATGAATACCTGGCCCGGCTGCACCGCGCTGGTTATGAATGCCCTGGCGGCGGCTCTGCCCCGTTGCGACACCACGTCGACCTGGTCGCCAGGCCGAATTCCTAGTGCCTTGGCGTCGGCCGGATTGATTTCGACATAGGGTGACATGGCAGAAAGCTTCCGCAACACGGCCGACTGACGAGTCCGCGTTTGCGTGTGCCACTGCGAAGCCGAGCCGCGCCCCGTGAGCAAGATCAGGGGGAACCTGACGCTAACCGGCTCGGGCTGAGGTCGAGGATCGGCAAACAGGAACTTGGCTCGCCCATCGGGGTGAAAAAACTGCCCGTCGGCAAACAGTCGCCGCTCGCGGCCCGCCTCGGTGTGAGCGTCATGATAGGGCCATTGAATGCCGCCCGCCGCTTCAATTTCCGCATAGTCGGCGATTCCCGAGAAGTCGCACGGTTGTCCTTCGCTGAGCTTCTTGAGGAGTTGAAACACGGCTTCGGGCGAATCCCAGCGGCGGAACATTTCTCCGCAGCCCCAGTAGTGAGCAACCAGGCGAAAAATAGAAAAGTCGCTCAATGCTTGTCCGGGCGCCTTGTGAACTTTCTTGATGCGGCCGATCCGCCGCTCCGAATTGATCAAGGTTCCTTCCTTCTCTCCCCAGGCCGCTGCCGGCAACACCAGATCGGCGACGACCGCGGTTTCCGTGTTGGCATACATATCTTGCACCACCAGAAACTCAAGCCGACTGAGAATATCGCGAATCTGGTGTTGGTTGATCCACGAATGGGCCGGATTGGTGCATACGACCCATAGCCCACGGATTTCTTTGCGGAGAATGCCTTCTAGAATCTGATGATAGGGCAAACTCGGTTCGGCTGGGATCGCGTTGGCATCGATCTCCAAAATATCAGCAACACGCTGGCGGTGTGTCGCGTTGGCAAAGTCGCGGCCCCCTAGCAAGTTGGTGGTGTTGCTGAACAGCCTCGACCCCATGGCGTTGCATTGCCCCGTGATGGAATTCGCGCCGGTTCCGGGGCGCCCCATATTCCCCGTCATCAAGGCCAGATTGATGATCGCCTGTGCCGTTCGCGTTCCCTGGTAGCTCTGGTTGACTCCCATGGTCCACCAGAATGAAACCCGCTTTCCATCGTGGATTGTTTGTGCCAGCCGTTCCAGAATGGCCGGCTCGAGGCCGGTTGCCGCGCATACCCGTTCAGGCGTGAATGGCAGCACGAATTCCGCGAATGCTTCGAAGTCCGTTGTATGCGCTTCGATATAGTCGTGGCAAATCCATTCTCGTTCGATGAGCAAGCGGGCCACGCCATATAGCAAATCTTGATCGGTTTTAGGCCTAAGTGCCAGGTGCTGCGTGGCCTGCATGGCTGTTTCCGTCAGCCGCGGGTCGATCACAATGATTTCCGGCGAGTGAGGATTCCGCATCACGCGTTCCCACATAATGGGATGCGCAATACATAGATTGCTGCCCACCAGCACAATCGTGTCCGATTCTTCAAAATCGGCATAGGTATAAGGTGGAGCGTCGAAACCGAACGACTGTTTGTAGGCAGTCGCGGCCGTGGCCATGCACTGCCGGGTGTTGCCGTCGCCATGAATCATGCCCAGGCCAAACTTGGCCACCGCTCCCAGCAGGGCCATCTCTTCGGTGGCGATTTGGCCGGTGCTCAAAAACGCCACCGAGGCTGGGCCGTGAGCCTTCTGAATGGCCTTCAGTCGGCTCACGAAAGTTTGCATGGCCGTGTGCCAGTCGGTTGGTTCCAGTCGTCCGCTGCCGTTTCGCAGCAAGGGAGTGGATGCCCGCTCGGGAGAGTCGAGCACGGTGAGAGCTTCCCAGCCTTTGGGGCAGGCCATGCCTAGGTTTACCGGGTAGGCCGCGCTGGGCGTCAACCCCACGGCCTGTCCGTCGCGAAGATGGATGTCCAGGCTGCAACCCGTGGAGCAATAACCGCAGACCATCGGCGTGGTCGCGGTGGGCTTGGAAGCTGCCGGCACGAGCCCTAGTCCAAACTGGCCCGGCTCAAGCAATAACTGCCGGGTGAGGGGACCGTTTTGAGCTCGCAGCGGAGGAATGCGAAATGAGGCCGCGCGTGCTTCCATCGCCTCGATCTGGGGCTCGTTCACTTCAGGGCTCCCGGCATGCGAGGCGCTGCGACGGTGGCAAAAAACAGGCATCGCTCTAGCAGTTCGCCGCCAATATTCAGCGACGTCATTAGCGCGACCACAACCATCGCTGCCTGAGGACGGTAGGGCACGGCTTGGGAAAACAGATTGAGAAACACGATCGGCAGCACGATTCCGCCCAATCCGCCCAGCACAAAACGGGCCAACGTCAGTCTCGGCATCCGCCGCGTTGCCAGCAGGGCCGAACGCTTCAGGCTCGACATATGACGGCAGGCAAGATGCCGAAACAGCGAAGCTTCCCACAGCAGTTTGACGGCGGCCACAACCATGGTGCAGCGTGCGAGAATGTTGCTGAATGTTTCTGACGTTTCTGACACAAACATTGGCAGCTCAAATGCGCTTCGCAGGACCAAGCTCAACCAGGCCACCGAAAGCCCCAGCAGGGCGGCGGTGAGCCCGAACCGAATGGTCGTTCGACCCACACTCCAGAATTCGCGCTGCGTGAAGGCATAGATCATTACCGAGCAAAACACGGCCGCCACGCCCACGCTCGATACGGCCGTGGCCAGTGGCGTCAGCCAGGCGGCCAGATTGATCCAGTCGAGCGAGGTTGCCATCACCGCACCGAAGTAGGCCGCCGCGAGCAAGGCGAACAATCCAAAGGCGAGGATCTCACGGCTGAGCCACGAGTGCTTGATTCCCAAGATTCCGCGCCACGCTAAGTGAGGACGCCCCAGGTGAAGCACGCTGGCGCCCAACGCCAATAGGCCCAGTGACAGCGAGATGCCAGCATGGACCGGCTGAAACGCGGTCCAGCTTGCACGGGAGATGAACTGGTTCAGCACCGAACTGGCCACAAACGCGCCCACCGAAAGCTGAGTAAGCACCAGCATGAACACCAGCGGCATATGAGGATGCTGAGGGCTCAACTCAAAGTAGTCCGCCGGCAGCATGTTCCGCGGCAGCACGCGCCTGGTCCGAAAGGTGGTGGTGGGCAGCGTGATTTGTGGATCGGGGGCCGACGGCAGAAACAACGCCGCCTCCGCGTCATCGGTCACCTGCTGCACATCGACCAGTTGAATGCGGATCGCCTCGTGCGGGCAAGCCTGCACGCAGGCGGGAGCTTCGCCCACGGCCAACCGCGTGGAGCACATATCGCACTTCCGCACGATGCCCAGGCGGGGTTGATATTTGGGCACGTCGTAAGGGCAGGCCAACGTGCAGTATTGGCAGCCAAAACACTGATCGTCGAGATGCTTCACAATGCCGGTCACGGGGTCCTTCACATAGGCTTCCACCGGACATGCAATCATGCAGGCCGGCTCCAAACAGTGATGACAGGCCGTGGTCACGTGTTGCATCACAGGCTTGCTCCGCGTGCCGCCCACCAGCAGGCCCACGTCGCGCCAGGTTTCTTGCTCATCGAGCCCGTTGAGTGAGTGGCAGGCGGCCACGCACGCTTTGCAGCCCGAACAGCGATCGAGATCCACATCGAATGCGTATTGCTGTCCTGGGCCTGGGGGCGTGGCCGGCAGCAGCGACCGATAGCGGGCCGCCTTGGCCGGCTCGCCCGGCAACCTGTCAGTCAGGGCGGCGAATTGCTCCACGGCAGTCAGGTCCGCCTGTTCGCGCAGCAACACGTCCACCAGCCAGGTAGCACCGCTCGTGGCGGTTGGCATGGCGAGTTCCAGGCTGGCAGATGCCTGATTGAGTCGGGCAGAAAGACTGGTCATCGCGTTTTCGCAGCCACCATGGCATCGAGGAATTTTTCGGTGTGAATTCGCGGCGTCGGAATCTCCAGCGTGTTTAGCTCGTGGCAAAAGGTTTCGATGAATTCATTCGGCCCGCACAAAAAGAATCGACTAGCGGCCAGATCCGCGGCCGTTTGCGCCAGGTGGCCACCACATAGTCGGCCCACGCTCCCCAACCAGGCCTTGTCGGGCTGGCTAAGAGTGACCAGGCTACGAAAGTTGGGCAACTGTTGCTCCAACGCTTGTAGCTCGGCGTGGAACAAGATGTCATCACGAGTGCGCGCGCCATATAGATAGAAACAGGGTGTCTGGCTGTCCATCGCGGCCAGGAACCGCGCGATGCTGATCATGGGTGTCGCGCCGCTGCCTGCCGAAACGAGCACCAGCGGTTCGGTATGCTTGACCGGGTCGAAGCAGAATCCGCCTTGAGGCCCTTTGACCCGCAACGACACGCCCGGCCGGGCATGCTCAAACAAATATCGCGACACCGTGCCGAAGGGGTTGAGCTTGATGGTGAGGTCGAGCCGATCAGTATCGCTCGGTGAAGAACTGATAGTGAACGAGCGCCACACGACCTCGTCGCCCAGCGGCACCGCAACCTTGACGAACCGGCCAGGCAAGTCCACGGGGATTTTGCCGGCGGGGTTCGCCAGACGAAACGTCCGCACGTCGGGCGTTTCTTGGATCACTTCCTGAATTTCAAGCACCGCTTCAACGGGACGCGACAGCTTCGTTCGCGCGATGCCGGGAGCGGAGGTTTCGACCTTCTGCAAGACAGGCCGGGATGGGCTGTGCTTGCCATTGGGCGGTGAGGGCGACGCATTTGTTGGAAGGGTAGCATCGAGCAGCACGAAGATCTTCCCCGCTTCCACCAGGGTTTCATAACGCGGAACCGGATGGCCTGGCGGGTCCAGGCTGCATCCCGTGCAGGCATCGAATCGCCAACTGTGCCAGGGGCACGTGACTACCCCATCCTTGAATTCGCCTTCCGCCAGCGGGGCGCCTTCGTGAGGGCAGGCGGAATCCATCGCCAGCACCTGGCCCTGGCTGCGGAACAGGGCCAGATCCTTGCCTGCGACCGTGACGGTTAGTCCCTGACCTTCGGCCAGATCAGCATCGTTGGCGGCGAACACAAAGCCATCGGTTCGAGTGGCGAGAGCGTCTGTGGGCTTCGTTCGCCGCGGTTCCGAACCATCGTCTTCCAAACGCACAAAACAGCGGCGCAAGCCAGCGCAGCGAGGACAGAAGACGGGAGGATCTTCGGCAACGTGGTGATAGGCGCAGTTTTCGCAGAGCCAGGTGGGCAATTGGTAGTCGTGGTCGCCCACCTTGGCGGCTTCCACCGCTTGCAGTTTGGCTCGCCAGTAGGCGCTGAAGGTTTCGCCCGTTTGATGGCGCAAATAGTATTCGCGCACCACCTCTTCAATGAGTGCCGGCATCTGCCCCGCATCCACGCCCAACCGGTAGGGAAGGCCCATATGAACCTGGCCTGCGATGCCGCCTCCCAAGAACACATCGAAGCCTTCGCGGGTGCCCAGCAACCTACGCACGCGCACCCCCTTCAGTCCGATGTCGGCCGTGAAGTGCTGGGCGCAGCTGGAGGGGCAGCCACTCATATGAATTCGAATGCCATGCAGCTTCACTCCCCGCTGGCGGAGTTGCTCCATCAGTTGGAACATTTGCCCCTTGGTTTCCACCACGGCAATGTTGCAAAACTGGCTGCCGGTGCAGGCCATGGTGTTGCGTTCCAACGGATCGCCATGCAGGCTTAAACCCAGCGCGGCGGCATCGGTGGCCGCGGCGTCTTTAAAGGCCGTGGGAATATTGATCACGGCGATGCCTTGCTCGTGCGTGACTCGCAATTGGCCGTCACCCCACTTCTTGCTCAGTACGGCCAAACCTTCGAGTTGCTGCCACGACATGCGCCCCAGCGGCACGCACAATCCCAGCGTCCATAGCTGGGGATCACGTTGACGAAACCAGCCGATCAATTCGTCGTAGCTCGATGCCGGCACAGGCTCCCGCACGCACGGACGCAAGCGATAGGGAAGCTGCTCGGCGAGCCAGGCCAGCACGCCGGCCACGCCGATCTGCTCCATCAAAAAGCAGAATCGCGCCGTGTTGCGCTTCTCGCGCGAGCCCTTCGCTCGAAACAGATCGAGAATCGCCCGCGTCACGTCCACGACCTGATCGGGCGCCACCAGCACGGGCAGATGCCACGCCAGGTGCGGGTTTTGTCCCTGGGTGCCCCCGACCAAGACTTGAAACAACACTTCGCCATCGGATTCTTGCACCGCCAAAAAACTGATGTCTTGCGTCCAGAAATGAGCTGAATGCCGTGAGCTGCCATTCAGGCAGATATTCATTTTCCGCGGCAAGTCGGCATACTCGCGACTGTCCAAAAATATCGCGGTGATTTCGTGACAAAGCTGAGTGGTATCCATCCATTCCTCAGGCATGAGCCCGCTGAACGGATGCCCGAACACGTTGCGAATATTGTCGTGACCCGTCTGCTTGGAGCTCAGCCCTACGCGTTCCAATCGCCGCGACACCTCAGGCAGGTTCTTGATCTCGATTCCCTGCACTTGCACGTTCGCCCGGGTGGTCACATCCACGATTCCGTGGCCTAGCTGGTAGGCAATAAAGGCAATCTCACGAGCTTGTGGGGCGTTCAATTGGCTGGCGGTGAGCCGGATGCGATTCATATAACGACCTTCGCCATCGCGTTTGCGATAGAAAAAGCCATGCCACTTCATCCGCTCAAGGTCAGCCGAGTCGATGTCTTTCATGGCCGTGCCAGCGGCCGCATAGCGCTCAATGTCGGGCCAAACATCCAGCCCATGCTTCGCGGCCTTCCAGGTTTCTGCGGGATTAGACACGGCTTGTGTTCCTGCCAAAGAGTCAGGTTGAAGTTCCTAGAACGCATGCCAGTAAGCTGGCCTCCGGGCGAAAGTCAGTGCCCTCCGTGCCGCAACCGGATCGCGACCTGGAAACCCTGACGGCGGCCATGGGGACAACACTTAGCCAGCTTCCGATGCGATGACCGTCTGGCCCAGCCGTGCTGGCTGCGCCAGGCCCGATGCTTGCCTGGCTGCGATCGCCGCCGCGGTAGCGGCTTGGGCTTCGGACTCTGCCGCGGTGCTGAACGTAACCGTCAGGCTCAAAAACGAGCACACCATGACAAGAACACCCAGAATCAGCAGGGCCGAGGGCCAGGAAATGGCGCTGGTCTTGAATAGAAAACCCGCGGCCACCGCACCGGCGTTTCCTCCCGCCCCCACGATGCCCGCAACCGAACCCAGCGCTTTGGTATTGATGAACGGCACCACCGCGAATGTGGCTCCTTCCGACATTTGCACGAACAGACTGAACAGCAGCATCGCCGGCAGGGCAACGGCTAGCGTTGTGGTTTGTGAAAACGCGATCAGGCAGATGCCTTCGGCCAGGAGGGCGATGAATAGCCAGCGCACGCGGCCCGAGAGCCCCCAGCAAGAACCGAAGCGATCGCCAGCATAGCCGCCCAACGTGCGGGCAAAGATATTCATCATTCCAAACAGGCCGGCACAAACGCCTGCCATGGCCAGCGCGTCCACCGGCTTCATGTCGCGAAAATATTCAAAGTGATCCACAAAGTAGAGGGCAGCCACGTTGTTCATGGTGAGCTCAATGCCGAAGCACGCGCCATACACCACGAACAGCGCCCAAACGCGGTGATCGCGGCAAGCGGCCAGGAAAGAGCCTTGCGCCGATTTGCCAGTCGCCATGCGACCCGTTTGGCGTAGCTCGCGAAAATTCCCCGTGGGGGTGTCTTGCGTGAGCAAGTAATAGGCAACGCCCATCACCATGCACATCAACCCCGCCAGCACCATCGCCAGCCTCCAACCGAGCGCATCGCTAAAGCCGAGCACGCCTACCAGCAAGGCAAAGAGGTAGGGCATGGCCAACTGCGTCACGCCTCCGCCCAGGTTTCCCCATCCGGCGGTGGTTGCATTAGCCGTACCGACACAATTGGGGGCAAACATCAGCGAGGTGTGGTACTGCGTGACCACGAACGAAGCCCCAATGGCCCCGATCAACACGCGAAAGATCAAGAATGTGGTGAAGTTGTCGGCCAGGCCAATGCCCATCACTGGCAGCGACCCCAAAATCAGCAGCCAGGTATAGGTCAGCCGCGGTCCGATCCGATCGCAGATTCGGCCCACTGCCAATCGCGCCAATACGGTAATCGCCACCGAGCCAATGATGGACCAGCCAATCTGCTCCGCCGTGAGCCCCATCTCCGCACGCACCACGGTCATCAGCGGCGCGATGCCGAACCAGGCAAAAAAGCACAGAAAGAACGCCAACCACGACATGTGGAACGCCCTCATCTGGGGCGACGAAAATGAGAACAGGCGGATTCGAGTCGCCTTACCCGATTGAGATTCCATGGAGGGCGCGCTCATTGCGGTGAGGAATACTGGGGAAGGAAAAACAGGGCGAGCAAGGCGGGCGATGGTCGAACTGCTAAGCACTCGAAGTGCCAGAAGCCGTGCATCGCGCTCCCCTCTTCGGATATCCGAAGCCAGCAAGGGGCTGTTGGACCGCGGGTGGGGCGATTCGCTTCGGAGAACCGAAACGCTGCGCCGCTACCGTGCCGCGCATCAGGGCAGCGAATGTTTGATCTTTAGGCAGAAGACTTGATGCCTGTGCGTTCCAAAGCTGGCGGCATCGCCTAAACTATTTGCGTAAAGTCACTTGCGGCAAGGTCACTGATTCGGAATGAAGTTTTCTATTAGGCCAGTCGATCACGCGCCCCGCCCGCTTCCTTGTGCAATTGCTTCCCCATCCGATGTCTGGCCACGACTCTCCTCCACCGTCGCCTCGTGCCGCTCAGTTGCACACGGCAGCTCAGCTCACCGCCGCTAAACTACCGCGGCGGTATCTGGCCGTTCTACTCACGGTGGTGGCGTTGGTGCTCATCGATCAAGCGGTTCTCCAGCCCCTGCTCACGCGGCTCACGCTTCACGGACCCACGATCAACCTGGCTGGGCGGCAGCGAATGTTGAGCCAGAAAATCAGCAAGTCTGCGTTGGCAATCCAGGTCAGTTCGTCGTTCAATCAACAGCAATTTCGGCAGGCCGAACTCAAGCTGGCGCTCGCTCAATGGACGCAGGCTCACCGAGGGCTGCTGGATGGCGATGCGAGCCTGGAGTTGCCGGAAACGGCATGGCCTGAAATTCGCGCTGCGTTTTCTCAACTGGAGCCGTCGTTTTTGGCGATGCAAACGGCGGCCAAGAACATCGCCGCGCTGGACCTTTCCGACCATCGTCGCCACGCGGCGAACGCCGGATCCGATTCACGGCTGGCCGACTCGGTGGCGACCATCCTCGTACAAGAACCGGCGTATTTGGCTCGCATGGAGCAAATCGTCGAGCAGTACGAACATCAGGCTTGGTCGCAGGTTCGTACCTTGCGGCTGTTGAGCTGGTCGGCGGCGCTCGGGATTGTGTGTTCGCTAGCCGCGCTGGGCTACCTGGTCCTACGCCCGGCCCATCGAACCATTCGCCAACAAGTGGATCACTTGGAGGAGCGAGTTCAGGAGCGAACCGAAGAACTGACTCTCGCCAATCAAGCCTTGCAGTCTGAAATGCAAGTGCGTCGGTCGGCCGAAGACCGTTCGCGGCAACTGTCCACGCAGTTGGCCCACGCCGCGCGGGTTACCGCGCTCGGCCAACTGGCAACCGGCCTGGCCCACGAATTGAACCAGCCGCTCGCAGCCATCACCAACTATGCCGAAGCATGTGGGCTGCTGCTGGAGATGCCAGCCCCCAACGTGGCCCAAGCGCGCCTTCACCTGGAGGCTTTGTCTCAGTCGGCCCTCCGCGCGGGCGGAATCATTCGCCGGATGCGAAATTTTGTGCGGCCTGGCAAAACAACTTCAGAACGGCTCAACGTGAATACTCTGGTGGAAGAAGTCTTGAATCTGTGCCGTCATGAAACAACGCATGCCCAGGTTCAAGTGCAAGTGAACCTCGATCCTCAGTTGCCGTTGGTTACGGGCGACGCGATCCAAATTCAGCAAGTTCTATTGAACTTGATTCAGAACGCCGTTCAGGCGTTGCAAGAATCTGAGTCCTCGCCTCGCATCATCACGATTCATACTTTTGCGGCAGCAAACCAGGCGCGGATCGAAGTCGCCGACAATGGCCCCGGCTGGGGAGAGTTTGAGCCCGACCGTGCGTTTTCGCCGTTCTTTACCACCAAGGCCCAGGGGCTGGGGATGGGACTGGCCATTAGCCGCGCCATTATTGACGACCATGGCGGACGACTCTGGGGACGGAGCCAACCTCAGCAGGGAGCAACGATCAGCTTTACTTTGCCTTGCGAGGCAATCCTGAATGCCGACGCCCAACCCCAAACCGACTATGCCTGCCGCTAAGACTGTTTTCATTGTCGACGATGATTTCGATCTGCGGCATTCGTTGCAATCGCTGATCGAAGCCCTGGGCTACGCCGTTCGCACATTTGCCTCGGCGGAAGAATTTCGGGGCCAGTATCAGCCCCACATGGCGGGATGCCTCATTCTCGATATTTACATGCCGCTTCAGAATGGGCTTGAGCTGTATGCCCAGTTGCTGCGGGAAGGCAAACGCCTGCCGGTGATCTTCATGACAGGGCACGCCGACGTTCCTACCGCGGTGGCGGCCATGAAATGCGGTGCGATCGAGTTCCTGGAAAAGCCGTTCGATCGCGCCACGCTCAGCCGATTGATCGTGCAATCGCTAGAAATTGACAGCGTGTGGCGGCAGCGGGATGCTCAATTTGTGGAGGTCCAGGCCGGCATGGGAAGCCTGACGCCCCGCGAAGGCGAAACGCTTTCCCTGATCATGGCTGGTATTCCCAACAAATCGATTGCCGCGCGGCTGAATCTAACCGAACGCGCCGTGGAAATGCGGCGGGCGCGAATCATGAAAAAATTGCATGTGCGTTCGATTGCCGAGCTTGTGGATGTGGCGGTGACGCACCGCGTGCTATCTGAACTGCGCGAAACGGGTGTTGGCCCTGGTTCGCCCAAGCAAATTACTTAGGCACGGCCGCCGCTCGCGAATGAACGCCGTGCATCTTGGTTTCGCCACGACGCTGCTTGTTAGCGATGTCGTTGCAGCATGCCGCGACGATTGAGGTAGTCGATGAACAGTTCGCCCATGTTCCGCCGCGTATCGACCAGCACGCGTTCAATCCGGTTTCGCTGGCACATTTCTTCAAAGCGCGTATTGAACCGGTTCACTTCTTCCAGGTAGGCCTGGCGCACGTCGTCTGGCTGGGTGAGGAAGTCTTCGGCGACTTCCAGCCCTTGGAATTTGACCATGCCATCGAACTCAAAACACAGTTCATCGTGGTGCATCACCTGGAACAGCACCAATTCGTGGCGGTTGAAGCGAATCTGTTGCAGAGCCTGCTCCAGCGGTTCCAACTCGGTGAAGAAATCGCTGAACACCATCACAATTTCGCGGCGGCCCATCCGGCTGGAAAGCTCGGCCAGGCAATCGGCCATTTGCGTTTTTTGAATAGGCCGGATGCTGTCGAGGTGGCTGGTCATCCGCACGATTTGCGCCATGGAATTGCTCGGCGGCACAAACCCTTGCACCTGCTCGTCGAACGTGGCCAACGAGACTTTATCGCTTTGCCGCACGATGGAGTAACCCAGCATGGTGGCCATTTGACCTGCATATTGCAGCTTTTGTTCCAGCCCTTCGCCGTAACGCATGGAGGCGCTGACATCGAGCAGCATGTGGCAGACAAAGTTGGTCTCCATCTCGTACTGTTTGATGAAGTACTTGTCGCGCGTGAAGTAGAGCCGCCAGTCGATGTGCTTGGGGTCGTCGCCCCAGGCGTACTCGCGATGCCCGGCAAACTCCACGGCAAAGCCCGACATGGGCGATTTATGCGCCCCGGCCAAATTCCCCAGCACCAGCCCTCGAGGTTCGATCTTGCGAGGAACCAGGTGGCTGAGCACTTCGGGATCGAGGTAGCGGGAGAGAACGCTGGCAGACATAACCGGGCTGGGCTAACGAAGGATCAAGTAAGTAGGCGAGACTTGTCAGGCGGCCGGCGCTTCGTACTTGCGATCGGCGGGGATGGCCTCCATCAACATATCGATCAACTGCTCACTCCCCATGCCGGCGGCCTGGGCGGCGAAGTTGCTGGCGATGCGATGCCGCAGCGCCGGACGGGCCACGGCTTGAATATCGCCCACCGTGGCGTGGTAACGCCCGTAGAGAATGGCCCTGGCCTTGGCGCAGGTAACCAGCGTGAGCAAACCACGTGGGCCGGAGCCCCAGCTTACCCAACGATTGACGAATTCGGGCGCCTCGGGCGTGCCGGGCCGTGAAGCGCGAACCAGGGCCCAGGCGTAGCCCAGCACCTGGTCGGCCACGGGCACGCGGGTAACCAGCCGCTGAAACTCAATGATTTCGTCGCCGGACACCACCGCGTTGATCTTGCCCATTTGTCCCGTGGTTACCCGCCTGGCGATTTCCCATTCTTCGCCGCCTTGCGGATAACCCACCTTAACGTAGAGCAAGAAGCGGTCGAGCTGCGCTTCGGGAAGGGGGTAGGTGCCTTCTTGCTCGAGCGGGTTCTGCGTGGCCAGCACAAAAAACGGCGCGGGCAGTTCATGTGTTTTGCCGCCGGCGGAAACCTGCCGCTCTTGCATGGCTTCGAGCATGGCAGCCTGGGTTTTGGGCGGCGTGCGGTTGACCTCGTCGGCCAGCAGCATGTTCGCAAACAACGGGCCGGGCAAAAACTTGTACTCCCGCGCGCCGGTTTCCAGGTTTTCTTGAATGACCTCGGTGCCAGTCACATCGCTGGGCATGAGGTCAGGCGTGAACTGGATGCGTTTGAACGACAAGTGCAACGACTCGGCCAACGAGCTCACCAGTAGCGTTTTGGCCAGGCCGGGCACGCCTTCGAGCAGGGCATGGCCGCGGGCAAAAATGGCGATCAGCACCTGCTCGATGACTTCGTTCTGGCCGACGATAACCTTGGAAAGCTCGTCGCGAATGGCGTTGAAGGCTTGCTCGCACCGCGCCACGGCGGCGATATCGTTGTCAAACATCTGCGGTTCGGTCATGGTGTCTTGTCGATTCAAAGGCGGCAGTAAAACTCAGTCAATACTTTGGAAATAGCGGCGCAAGCGCTCCTCGTACGCCCTGGGCGGACGGCGTTGCATTTCAACCTGCATGGCCTGGCGAAGTTCGGGAGGCAGCTTGGCGAACCAGGGCGGTTGCACGTACTCGCGCGAAGCCACATCGGCTCCCTGCGCTCCGTCGGCGGTGCGATTGTCGGCGCCTTCGGGGTCTTGATTGGCGGCTTGCAAAGGGCCTTCTTGACGGGCCTGGTTTTCCGAAGCTTCGCCACCCTTCGTATTGCCGCCCTGGCCTGAGGACGAAGTTTGAGCCTGATCGCCCAGCATGGGGCTGCCTTCTGAACCTGGCATGGGTTGGCCCTGTGCTTGTTGGCCTTGCGTCTGGCCGGGCTGGCCCGGTGAGCCGGCCGCGGATGCCATCATGGCCGAAATCTGCTGCATGGCCTGGGGGCCGGCCATCATTTCGGCCGTGGCTTGCGGAGAGTTGGGCACGAATTGTGAACCCATCGCCGCGGGCTGTCCTGCCATGCCAGAGGGGATACCCTGACCGGGCTGTTGACCTTGCCCTGGCTGCTTCCCTTGCCCCGGCTGCTGCCCTTGACCGGGCGCCTGTCCTTGACCACTTTGGCTGGCCTGGCCGGGGGTTTGCCCATCGATGTTGCTCTGGCTGGGTGAACCGCTTTGCCCTGAAGGATTTGGAGTACCTTGCTGGCCCGGCTGCCCCTCGGCGCCGGATTGCTGCCCCGCCTGGCCCGGCATCGGCTGACCTTGAGCACCGGGTTGCCCTTGTTGGCCGGGTTGCATGCCCGATGCGCCTGGGTCTTGGCCCTGTCCGCCGGGCATGGGCGTTTTGCTCGCGTTGCCCGCCATGGGATCGGTCGGTGCCCCGGGGGGTTGATCGGCCGGTGGCTGGGGCTGGCCGGCTTGGGGATTCAAACGACTCGCGATTTCCAGGGCCTGGCGAATGGGTTCATTGGCAACCTCCTTCTGGCCAGAAATCTGTTCGGCTCCCTGCCCTGCGGCTCGAGTGGAATCGCTAAACTTCTGGACGGCCTTGGCAAGATCTTGAGCGGCCTGTTGTTGAGCAGGCGTGGGCGCCGCGGGTTGGGCCGGCTTTGGCCCCGCAGGCTTGTCCTGCCCCATGGGTTGATCCTGTGCCATGGGTTGACCCTGTGCCATGGGTTGACCCTGTGCCATGGGTTGACCCTGTGCCATGGGTGGGTTTTGTCCCATGGGTGGATTGTTGCCCTGAGGTTTGGCGGGGGTGGCCTGAGCCAGTTGCTGAAGGTCATTGCGCTTTTGCGCGATTGCTTTCGCCGCGGCCTGTTGATCGTCGGTCAACTGCTTCAACGCTTCGGCAATTGCCTGATCCTGACGAATCCGCTGCTCGCGAGCGTGCAAATTGGCGGTGGCACGTTGCACCGCGTCGGCCGCCTGTTGCTGCGCTTGGGCTACCTGCTCTGGAGAGCCAGCGGCGGGCGAATTGGCAGGGGGCTTGGCATCCCCCGATTTGGCATCGCCCGGTTTCGCGTCGCCCGGTTTCGCGTCACCCAGTTGTGTATTGCCCATGGGGTTTTCGTTGCCGGGCTTGGCTGGGGGCGGATCATTGGAAGCTGGTTGGTCACTTCCCGTGGGCTTGGGTCCGGCGGGCGAGAGATTACTTGAAGCCGGCGTGCCGGGATCGGGTTTGGCCTGGGGCGAGTTAGCCTGGGCAACCTGATCCACAGCCGGCTTTGCGGCTGGTTGCGTCTCCGCTGGCTTCGCGTTCGCCCCCTGTTGGGCCGCCTGTTGAGCCTGGCGTAGTGCCGCCGCGGCCGCCGGATCGACTTCGGCGGCCTTCTCGGCCAACTGCCTGGCTTTCTCCGCGTCTTTCTCTAATTCTTCCGCCGACTTGCGGCTCACCTCGGTGATGGCCTGTTTGACTTCTTCACGGGCCGCGGCCAGTAGCTGTTCGCTGGCTCGTTGTTTCTCGGCCGCCATTTCAATGTCGTCGTTGCCCAGGTGTTGCTCGGCTTTTTCGGAATTGGCCTTGGCGGCGGCGAGCTTGCCCGCGGCGTTGGGGGCCTGCGGCTGGGAGAGGCGGGCCGCTTCTTTGGCCGCTTCGGTCACGGCTGCTTGCGCCCTCAGATCGGGCGTTCCGGAGGGCGCCTGAGCTGCTTTGGCGGCTTCGGCACGGGCCAGGTTTTCCGCTTCGGCCAAGGCGTCTTTGGCTTCGCGGCGAGCGGCTTTGGCTGCCATGCGATCGCCATCGAGCGTGGTCTTGGCTGCTTCGGTTGCCGCGCGCTCGGCTCGAGCCAGCGCATCGCCGAGCGGGTCGCGTTTTGCTTCGGCGATGGCCTGGCGAGCTTGCGGTCGGGCGGCGGATTTCTCAGCCGCGGCCGCCGTTTGCTCAGCCGCCGCTTGTTGACGAATGGTGGCGTCGGCCGCCGGCATGCGGCCGGCTTCCATCTCGCCAGCGGCGCGGTCGGCTGCTTGCTGGGCTCGGCGGGCCGCCGCGATTTCTTCCGCCAGTTCTTTGGCGGTTGCCGCTGGCTGTTTGCCGGCAGCCCGTTGTTGCTGAATTTCTGCTTGAGCCAGCTGCTGATCGGCAGCTTCGAGCTGGGCCAGCTTGCCTGCCAGGGTGGCCGGTTGAGCGGGCAACTCCTTCTCCAACTCCTCTCGCACCGCGGTCACCTTCTCCAATTGCTCGCGGCTGACTTCCGCCAACTGCTTTGCTGTTTTTGCCAGCTCGGCGCGGATTTCGTCGGCCGCTTGGGAAAGTTTTTCGCTCACCTCGTTGGCCTTTTCGGCGCCCTTGCCAGCTTGCGAAACGGAATCGGCATCGGGCGATTTTTCCGCTGCCTGGAACTCTGCCGTAGCGGCTTCGCCTGGGGGTAGCGCTTTCTTGAGCGTTTCGGCGGCTTCGGGGGCGGTGTTCTTGACGCCTTCGGCTACTTTGGCGGCCAGTTCATTCACGTCCTGTTGTTCCGTCGTCAAACGACGGGCGGCAGGCTGCGTTAACCCCATTTCTTCGGCGGCTTCTTTCGCGGTGGCGGCGACCTTGCGTTCGGTGGCGGCCGCACGTTCGAGCGACTCCATTGCCCGCCCCAGTTCGCCGATCTTCACGGCCAACGCGCGACGCTGGGTATCTGCCAGCGCGGCTTCGACTTCCGACTCCGCCCGCCGCAGCGCTTCGTCGGCCTCGCGAACGGCCGCCGCGGGGGTTGCCGCATTCTCCTCTGGCTTCTCAGCGTCCAGCACGTTCGCCGCGTCTTCCGCGGCGGCCTTGGCTTCCGAGAGGCGACTCTTGACGATGGCCGGCAAGTTGCCGCGTTCCGCCGCTTCTTTTACCTGGCTGGCGACCTTGGATTGTTCCTGCCTGGCTTCGGCACGCTTCTCCTCCGCGAGTTGCTTCCGCGACTCGTTTTGCGAAGCTCGGGCTTTCTGGAGATCGCCGCGGGTTTGTTCCAGATTCTTCACCATCTGGTTCAACTCGTCCGCGGTGCGATCGGCGTTTTCATCGTCATCGGCCGTTTTCAAAGCTTCTTCGATGGCGGCCAGGTTGCCGAGCACGGTTTGCTGCTCTTTGGCCGCTTGTGCGGGCTGACGTTCAAACAAGTTTTGCGTGGCCTGGTAACCAGCTTCTTGTGCGGCCGCGGCCAGAGGCTGCGCGGCGGGGGCCAAATGCAGGGCCTCTTGCAACTGCGAAATGCTTTTGTGGATGGCCAATTGTTCATCGACCAGCGGACGCACCGCGGCGGTGGCGGCTTGCGCATCGGCCGGCAGGTTGAGCTCGACCGTTTGCTCGTGAAGCGCCGCCTGACGCCGGGTTAGTTCGCGAACCAATTCCAGCAACGCTTCTCGATCGGAATTGAGCAGGCCCTGGGTTTCTTCGACCTTTTCCAGCAGCATTCGCAGGCCGCGGAGCACGGCCCGCTGGTGACCGAGCGACGTGTTGAAGTTGGCCGATTCGAGCTCGGCGATCGCGAACCCCAGTCGCTCGTTGACTTGAGCGGCTTTGAGAATCCGCACCCCATCGGCGGCGCCCGCGCCGACCCGACCGCCCCAACCGCTGACTTCGGCCAGCATGGCTTCGAGTTGCAGATACATGGCCCGCACGTCGCGCTCGTCTTGCGTGGTTTTGAGGGCCAGCGACTCGCGCCGCAACGGCAACTGCTCGGGCAACGATTCGGTGACCTGCACGACCACGTCTTGCATGGCGATGAGCTGTTTGACGTGTGCCGCGAGAGCCGCGGCCTTCAAGCGCCGCTGCAGGTTGTGCCGCTCCACGGCCAGTCGTACCACAATTTGGCGGATGGTTTCGCGGGCGTGGATGAACGCTTTCTCTCGGGCGGCCGTATCAACGGTTTGGGCTTCGAGCAGCAAATCCACCACTTGCCGCATTTCGGCCTCGATCAGGCCATCGATGTTTTGCTGCATGCTGCGAATGTCGCGGTAGATCTGCCGTTCGGTCAGACCGTTTTCTTCGAGCTTTTGCAACTGCACGTCGAGAATGCCGGAGACCAACTCGCGGGCCATGGTTTGGGCACGCTGTTGCGACTGCTGCTTGGTGCGAATGGCGGTGAGATCGCCCTCGGCCCCCAAGGTAGGATGCGGCCCGGCGATGAGCATGGCGGCAAAGCAGGCGGCCGCGGTTCGCCAGCACAGCGTTTTACGCCGTGTACCGCGCGGGGCACTACCCTGAGCCGACCCTGTACGGGTTGCCGAATCAAACAAGTCGCAGGTCGTCATGGCGATTCTCCAATGCCAAGTTGCCGCTGAATAATGCGATTGAGCGATTCCAGGCTGCGGGTATCGGGCTCGGAAATGTCCGCGAGCACGCCCGCTTCTCCCGCGACGGTCAGGGCCACCGGCTCGCTCACGGCCGTTTCCCCCGACTGCCCCCCACGGTAATCGACAGCGCGGACCACAAGCAACAGCTCCTGGCCAGTCTCCAGGGCGAGCGGCGACAAATCGAGCACAAACTGCCGGAATACTTGTAACACGCCGCTTTGCTTATCGCGCTTCACGGCAAAGTGCCAGCCGCGGTGAGGGCCGACGAGGTTCCAAACTTCGCCCGGCCGGATGGGCTCGACCGTTAAAGCCAGCTCTTGGGGAAAATTGTCCTTCGCCAGGCCGGCCAAGATTTCTGCTGGTAGTTCGCCCCGATCCAAGGCGGCCGCCGCGGTGGCTGGTATCGCAAAGAGGAGGGGTTCCAGCCGCGTGGGCCGGGCTGCCAGGGGGAGCTGAATGCTCTCCAGCAACTGGGGCTTGCCCTCGGCAGTTTGCCGCAGCACATCGAGTTGCAACTTGGCCAGGCCAAAATCGTCCACGGCGCCAAACAGGATCGAAGGCCGCGCGTCGGGCAGAACGCTGCGCGTGGTCACTTGCAATGTGGCT
Organism: uncultured Pirellulales bacterium; assembly: GCA_964445985.1. Classification (GTDB taxonomy): domain Bacteria; phylum Planctomycetota; class Planctomycetia; order Pirellulales; family S012-138; genus CAYUMU01. Next base: position 67,668 of record CAYUMU010000003.1, read on the forward strand.
TTGGGCGCTCGATCGGCCTTACGGCGGACATAACCTTGCAGGGGGGACGCCAACTGCAAGCCATCGACATCGGTAACCTGGATTTCAAAGGGAATCGTGTCGGAGACCGCAGCCAGGGGCGAGGCATCGTCGTCCAGCAGCCAAAGTTCGCTATCGGGTTGCGACTTGCCAGGGCTAGCAGCTTGCTCCCCCGGTTCGATTCGGCGAAAAGCGAACTGCTTGTCGCCCACGGTCAGCGTGGCGCCCTGTTCTCGATGGAGGTGTTTGCTGCTGCTCAGGCGAATCACCACGCGCGAACCATCGACCACGGTTGCATTCAGGGCGCCCGGTTCTCCGTCGGTTGGTGGAATCACGCCTTGCAAATAGTCGGGAGGAATGGTGTGAAGCGAGACTTGAACTCGCGGCAGCGAAACCACCTGCAATTGGCCGGGGTGGGTCCAGGCGTCACCCAAATGCAGTTGGAAGCCTACATTGCGAAGCAGCCGTGGCAGCGTGGCTCGTAGCGAAACCGTGTCGGATATTCCTTCAGGATCTTGTTGCAACGCTTCTTCGCCGCGAGCATTTCCGTCCAATTCCCACAGTTCCACGCGGCCTCGGGCGGGAATCACGCCGGCGCATTCCACTAGCAGTTCTACCGGGTCTCCTTCCGAGCAACGCACCACCAACTCGCGGGCGCTCGGCGGGTATTCTTGCCCATTGATCACCAGTCGGGTGATGCGCGTGCGGGTGGGGTAAGGCGTTTCGGCGAGCAATAGCCGGTCAAAAAATGTGGCCGTGTATGGAGCAAAGATGACCGCCAAAACTCCCAAGGCCAACAGCGATCCGCCTAAGATGCCGGCCCGGCGAATCAGGGGGCGATAGTTCACGCCGCGAAACACATCCACCTGCCGGCCCATCTCGCCAACCCGATTGAGCACGGCCTGCTGCAACAGGGGCGAACCTCGACGGGCGCTGGGCACGGCGCCCAGGCGTTCAAACTCCAAAGCGGCCACCAGATCGCTATCGATGTGTTGCTGGCGCTCCACGAACAGCGCCAATTCGGTCTCGCTTTCGCGGCGCGCGAACCACGGCCGAATGAGCACAAAGGCGATGGCCGCCCAGCCCAGGCTGGAAAAAATGAGAATCACCGCCCGCGCGCTCGAACCCAAACGCAATCCCCAGTCGAAGATGAACAACAGGGTGAGCGTCCACAGCACGAACAACAACAGCGCGCACAGGGCGCCCCCGGCGCGCAGCATCCAGCGGCGGCGGCGAAGCTTGGCCAGGCGGCGATGAAGTTCTTGAAGTGGCGACATGGTTCCAATGCTGATCGTGTCAGGCCCAGGAGACAAGTTTTCGAACCAGCCATTCCGCAACCATCAACCCCACCACCAGCAGGAATACCGGCCAGGTGCTCCAGATATTCAAGATCTGAATCGTGGGTTCCTCTTCCACCTTCAATTGAATTTCGTCGGCCAATTTGCCCGCGTCGGCCAGTTCCAGGGCGCGGCCCGCGGGGTGCACGCGCGCCAAGTCGTTTTGCAGAGCCACGTTGCGAACGGCACTGCGGCGTTCGGCCGAGAGATCGGTTACCCGAAAGTTGGCCTCGGCAAACTTGCCGCTCACGGGGTCTTTCACGCGGAGTCGATATTCACCGCCGGTATCCACGGGTATTCGGGCTTCGAACAGCGAGTCTTTCCGCCTGGTAACATTGTACTGCTCAATCCGCTGAGCGCCGTCCACCTGCCGGCCGGGCACAAAGACTTCCGCCACCAGCCGGCCTTCCGCCAGTTGCTCATCGGCCAGCGGCTGGTAGTTGGCGTCGAACGCCTCGACCGTGAGAATCACTTTATCGTCGACCTTGTACTGCTGCCGATCGGTCTGCACCACAAACCGCTTTTGCGTGCCGAGGGCGCGTCGCGACGCCAACTGGTGGATCATTTGTCCCCAAAATTGGCGGTAGTATTGTTCCCCATATTTCCGCCGCAACCGCCAGGTTTCGTTGAAACCGATGTAAACCACGATGCCTTCGCCATATTGCCGCAGGGCGATCAGCGGTTGTAGTTGCCCATCGACGGCGCGATCGGTGGGATGCACCGCGAGCACCTTGGTGCCCGGCGCGGAACTGGCTCGTCGCACCGGTTGATACCAGGGGATGGCTCCCAGGTTATCCCAAGCTTTGCGGTTTTCCGCCTCGGTGCTGCCCAAACGCATAAAACCGGTGGACTCGCCGTCGGGCGTGAGTTGAAGATGAAACTCTTGATCGCGGCGCGCCAAGTCGGGATCGACGACCACGGGCAGCATGTCGGCCAGCGGCGTGCCAGCCAACTGTCCCGGACCGAACCGCGGGCCAGCAATCACCACCAACCCGCCACCAAACCGGCCCACAAACTCGCGGGTCATATCGGCGAATCGGGTGCTCAGCGACGAGGCCTGCATGTCGCCGAGAAAGATGACATCGCCCGCGAAGAACTCGCTGCGCTGCGGGGTCATGGTCGGCACAAAGAGCTCGTTGATCTGCCGGACCTTGGGATCGGCCGATCGCAGGAAAGTGCGGAAGCCTCGCATGCCAACGAGTTTATCGCGGTGGAATACTTCTTTGATGAATCGCCATTCCCAACTGGGCTCGTGTTCCACATAGGTGAGCCGCAGAAAGTCGTCGCGAATGTTGACTTCACGCTCGGCCCGATTGTTCTGATCCACCACTTCGCCGTCGATGGGGTCGACCTCGGCCGTAAACACGTATTGGCCGGTAACCTCAGGCGTGTAGGGAAAACTGAGCGCTACCAGCGACGAGGTGAGTTCCACCTTCCGCTCGCCCAAGTCGATTCGCCCGGCGTCGTCGGCCCCCGCCGTGGCGTCGAGCCGCCGGGCATATAGCCGCACGGTGGCTAGGGGTTCCTCGACCCCTTCATGCTCCACGGCCACTTGAATGTTGGAACGCTCGTTCTTGGTCATCCAGAGGGGCGCATCGAGCCGCACGCGCAAGTCTTTGGCGGCCGGCGGACCCACGCCCACGGCGTATACGGGAACTTGCAATCGGGCTGCCTCCACTTCGGCCGCGGGACCCGAGTTCTGGTTGAAGTCGCTGAACACCACCACCCCGGCCAGGCTGGAAGTATTCCGCCGCCGCGCCAGTTCTTGAAATGCCTCGCCGAGCGCCGTGTATTGACCGGTGGTGGTTAGCCGCTGGGCAACTTCCTCAGGCTTGCCGACCCAATCCGTCACATCGGGCAATTCACGAAGGCTGTCGTCGAATACGAACGAGCGGACGCGGAAATTCTCATGCAGTTGTTGCAGCAGGTTTTTGTCCGGCTTGCGGCTCACGAAGGCCCGCACGTAATCGGCCCGAGTGCGCGGTTCGTCGCCAATTTGCAGGGTTGAACCTGTTGCTTGCGCCAGGCGGTGGCGTTCCGACGAAGAAAGCTCGTCGGCGATGCCCATGCTGTCGGTGCCATCGAACAAGACCCACAATTGGGGCCGCGGCCGGGTGACCACCGGAAACACAACCGTGGGTTCGGCCAGAATCAATAAGAGCAGGCAGCCCAATACGCAGCGGAGCGCGGCCAGCGCGATTTTGGTGCGGGGTTTTCCGGCTGGCTGGAACCAAAAATAGAATCCGACCGAACCCGCGACGATGGCCAACATGCCCACGATAAGCAGCGCCGTGCCTGCGGGCGATTGAACCCAAGGCGCGACCAAACGCCAGCGGACGTCGCTCGATTCAACGCCATGGTAGCCATGCAAACGCAGCAGCAGGTTGGTCATGTTCCCACCTCCTGCGGGGCGGCTGATGTCGGACCTGTCGCTGGATTACCGGGCTGACCAAAACCGGCCGGACTGTTGGCAGCCAACTTCGAACCGGCGAGATTTCCGCTCAGGCGGGTCGATGCGGTAGCGGAAGTCGTGGCCGGCCCCAACCGTCGGCTCCAGGCCAACACGAGCATTTCCATGCCCAGGCAGACAAGCACGCCCACCAGCAACACCTTCCACCACCACGGTTGGCCAATGGCACGAGCGCCCTCCACGCGAATGGTTTCGCCCACGCCCACCCAGCGCACCTTTTGCACCAGGCCCGGCTCATCTGCCAGCAGTTGATTGAAGCCCGCGCGGTCGATCCGAGCCAACGCCGATTCTTCTTCGGGTCCGGTCGCTGCCAGCGCTACTTCCCACACGTTGACGTCGAGACCTTCGTAAGCCGCGCTCTCGGGCCGGCGGGCAACCACGCGATAGAACCCGCGCCGCGTGAGGTCGCGAAGCGTGAGCCCATATCGCTCGGCCCCCAAGGCATCTACCGAAAGCGGCTCTTCGATGGCTCGCGGGGCCGCCGTGGGAAGCTTGCCGGCCAGGCTGCCCTCCGCCCCTTGGCTTTCGCCCTCGGCAGCAGGCCCGCCGCGGTCTTCGGAGCCGGGAGGCACGGCCGCTTCGTTCGGGATGGCGCTGGGCATTGTCGCGGTGAGTGGATCGTCCGCCGTATTCCAGCCAGGCCGGACCAGGGCAAAACGGTTTCGCCGCAGGCCAGGCTCCACGGGAAACTGCACCTGGTCGCTGGTTGCCACGTTTCGCGGAGGAAGCGTGCTCTCGATCATGCCTCGCAGCAGGCGGTCAAAAACCAGCATGGCCGACGTGTTGGAAAGCGTATTCCAGCCCGACCAGTCGTGCCCGGTATATACCCCCGAGGCCACCAGCACCACGCGGCCGCGCCCCAAATTGCGTTCCACCATGTAGGGCGCGCCGCCAACAAACCGAGCCCGCACGCGGGGCTGCTCGCTGCTGGCCGCGTCTTCCGCCGAGATTTCCGGCCGACCTACGCGTTCTGCCCAGAGCAGCCATTCGGGTTGCACCTGTTGCAGCTTCTCGAAGTCGGCCTGGCGCTGGGCGGCTTCCGCGGGCGTGAGTTGCCCTTGGGCTTCGTGCCGCGCCCGCACCGCTTCTTCGGCCAAGAATGCCTGTTGTTGTTCGTGCCGCGCGATCGACCGCTGTAGCAAGCCAGAGAACGTATCGGCATCGTCGGCAACGTTCACCGCCTTGAAGAACAATACCGACCGATACAGGTCTTCCAAGGCCGTGGCCGATTCGTTTTCTACCTGAAAGTAGGGCGACTGTTGCACGCTGTTCATGTCGAGTTGGAAAGGGACTACCTGCCCTCCCTCGCGCGGCAAACCTCCCACCGTTTTGTCGGCGAGCGGCAGCGGTAAAATGCCGGCGCCGTCTTGCCAGGCAACTTCGTGCCAGGCAATCGGGTCGAAATCGGCGCCCGCGGCAATCACCAACTGCCCTCCCTGAATCACGTACTCGCGGAGCAGTTCCACGGCTTCGGGCGTCGGCCGCTGCACGCCGGCCACGACCACCAATCGGGCATCGTCCAGGGGCATCGTAAAGCCCGAATCCGCCCCACTCGAAGACCTGGCCAATTGGTCGATCGTGCCGTGCCGAACGAATACCAGTTCTCGGTCGGATGAGTCGTGCGAAGTCACCGGGGCCAACAAGCGGCGGAAGGCAAAGGTTTCCCCAATCTGATTCCGCCGGGGGTCTTCGCCCTGCTCACCGTATTGATCGATAAACACCACCGGCAGCGCGGCCAATACCGGCGCGACCAGCGGGCGGTAGTCGTCTTCCGGCAATTGATCGTGCGAAAGCGAGGCGGCCACCAGCGAATATGACGGCCGGCCCGGTTCCAAAGGCACATCGAACTTGTGCGAAAACTCCAGCACCTGGCGTTGCCCTGGTTGCAGATCGATGGTTTGGCTGGCCACCGTCACGCCATCGGCCGCGAGAGTCACTTGAACATCGCGGCGAGGCTCGGCGCCCTCGTAGGCCACGGTCACCAAAATGGTGCTGCTGCTTTCCACGTCGGCCACGCCGTCTCGCAGCCGCAAATCGGCCACCCAGGCGTTGCCGCCGCTGGTTTCTGGGGGCGCCAGTTGCACGACCTGCACATCTTGCAACTCGGCCAGGGCGGAAACCGTGGCGCGGCTCCAATCAATTTGTTGCTGATCGCCAAACAGGACCACTCGCTTGGCAGGCAGATCCGGGGCCGCTTGTTGAGCTTCCATCGCCAGGGCGGCCACCTGCGGAACGCCTGCCCGGCGATCGACCAACTTGATCGCGGCAATCGCCTCCAGGGCATCTTGCCGCGTGCGGTAGGGCTCGCTGCTGAACTGCGACCGGGGGCCGCACGCGGGAATCACCGAAATTCGACTTCCCCGCGGCAACCGGTCCACCAGTTCCGCGGCTCTGCTCTTGGCCAGGTCGAGCACGGTGCGATTGAGTTCCAATTGAGCCATGCTGAGGCTGTTATCGACCACCAAAATGGCATGCACCGGCTCCTGACTCGAGGCCAGGCCTTCGTCGCTTTCGCGGTGACTTTTTGAAAGCGTGAAGATGCCCCAGCCTGCCAGGCAGGCCGCGCCGAGAGCCATCACGCCGCCCAGCTTGCGTGCCCCCGGCTGCGAACTGAGCGTGGCCCACAGGCCCGCTGCGAATGCGGCCAGCACGGCCCCCACAATCCAAGCCAGGTTCAGCCAACTGCCATCGCTCCCCTGTGCCAAAAATGGGCGGGCCAGTGCCAGACCAAACAGCACCACCGCCAACACGCGAACGATCAACAGCAGCAGATCGCGAAGTTGCAATACCTTGCGGCTACGCTGCATCGCCAGCCGCAAAAAGTCCATGGCGGCCCAAGGCACCAGGCGAAATCTGCGGCGGTTGAGCAGGTGAATCAAGATCGGGGCGGCGGCGGCCACCAAGCCTGCGATCGCGAATGCACCGGCGTAGAACTTCAGCATGTTGAGAAGGCGGGGGGCTAGTGGCTGGGGGCTGGTAGCTGGTAGCTAGTGGCTGGTAGCTAGTGGCTGGTGGGGCTGGGGGGTGTCATTCACTTGCGGCGTTTTGTCGCAACGATTCGATCTTTCCTTCTTGGAGAATCGGCAGGTATCGATTGGGAATGGCCAGAATAAAGCAGGCCACGGACGTTCCGTACATATCGCCCGGACGCCCACCCACCCGGAACTGGCCAGAGTCACGTAGCAAACCGTTTTGCGGATCCGCCGGGTTCTTGCTGTTGTAATACTGAGCGGCCACCAGGTAATCGCGGAGAATGGGGTAGCAGGTTCGCCAGTCATCTCCACCCACCTGATACAACGCTTGCCCGATGTAATACAGCGAATACGAGCCAAAGGGGACTTCCTGGGCGCCGGGTCGAATTTTCAGCGACTGCACGGCGGCCGAAATTACCTCCATGCTCTTGCCGATCCGCCAGTCGTCGTACTGGCCAAATTCCTGCATGCAGACCACGCCCGCGGCCGCCATGGCGAGTGAGCTTTGCGAGCCGTTGTAAGTGAACTGCCCTGGCAGTTTTTTCAAGGTGGCTTCGTCCATGCCCGGCCGCCCGCCCATGGCGCGGTAATACCCCCGCACGCTCTGGATGGCCAGATTGATCACTTCGGGCGGAACCTCCAGGCCGCTATCGACCGCGCTCCGCAGCGCCTTGGCTTGCATCACTGCCAGGCTCAAGTCGTGGCCGCGCTCGCGACGCGTGGCGTGATAGTCCCAGCCGCCATCGTTGCACTGCGTGGAGGCAATCAACTTCAGGGCTCGCCCCAGCACCGGTCCCAGCCGGTCATCGTTGGTCATGCCATGCGCCTGGCCCAAGACAAAGGTCGCCAACCCATGGTTGTACATATCGCGGCCCGGGTCGGATTGGTTCAGCAAGTACAAGGCGGGTTGGCCCGTGGCGTCGGGCTCGCCAATCGCTTTGGCATTGCGAAGGATGTAGTCCAAGGCGCGCTCGACGTTTTGCCCATACTTGCCGCGGCTCGGCATGTGGCCGTCGGCGAGAAACGCCAGGGCTCCCATCGCCACCAGGCCCAAATCGTTGCTATCCCAATTTCCCTGGGGGCCTTGATGTCGAGCCAGCCAATCCAAGCCGCGTTCCAGCGCCAATTCGCTCTCGGGAGTTATCTCCCAGTCCCCCTCGGCCCTCGCTGCCAGGGGGGCAAAAAGGCTGCCCAGCAATGCCAGGCACATGCCCGCCACGGCCAGCCGCACTCCTCGGCCACGTTGCCGAAAACGGAAATTCTGGTGTTCAACACCGCGCGACCGCAACCATGACCCGCGAAAGCGATGCATAGGCGGCGAATTTTTAAGAACCGAATAGGGCATAATACTTCAGGCTTGGGTTGCGGCAGCGACCTCGGCAAGGGATTGACCGCGCGGGGACGATGGTTACGGGGGGGACGTCGGCGGCGGGGCGCAACCCTTATTGTAGTCACCACCGGCCCTCACGCCATGAAGCAGTGGGAAATCACGCAATAAGCGTCAAAGGCGCCCCACGGGCCGCGAATTCAGGCTTCAATAGAATCGCGGAGAGAATGCGGTTCAAGCGACTCGAGATCGTGCGGCAGATAGGAAGCCGCAGCAGAACCGGGGCGACGAGGATTTATGTCTGCCCCCCGCCCAATTGACCGCCGACGCGTTTCAGTTCGCCGGTTGCCCGGCCACCTCGGCAGCCTGGTTCTCCACCCGGCGGCTATCGTAGTACCGAAATCCTTTCCCGTGATCGGTATACCGCACCTGGTACGTCTGGCCGCCGTCGGTTTGATACTCTAGCACGTAGGGGGCAACTTCTCGTACCGTGCTGGTCAAGATATGGCCACCGGGGGTTTCGGTGTTGGCTTGCGTCTTTTGGAAATACTCCACGGGCGCCAACTGGGCTTTATCGGGACGCTGTTCCTGGCAGCCGCCAACCGCGAAGAGGACCAAGGCAAGCAGACCGCTCCCACAGAACCTGGCCCAACAACTTTTGGTTTGGCAACGCATGCTTGGCTCGCTCCCCGCGATGGGTTTCGAAGAACCTTTGTCTATGAGCATTTCGTCTTAGAACAGTGGCACGGCCTGTTCGGCATATCCGCTGGCAAACGTGCGAATGGCGTCTTCTTGCCAGCGGTGAAGTGTGGCGATGCTCGCCCGCGCTTCGCCCTCCAGTTCCGATCCTAGCCGCCTCCCCAGCAGAGCCACTCGGCTGGTGATCGCCGCTTGCAAATCGCCCACCCGATCGCTCAGCAACCGCACAATATATTCGCCCAGGTTAAAGAGGGCCCGCGTCAGAAAGGCCGGCAACGCCACTTCCGGCGCGAAAATCGCCACCGGCATCAGCAGCACCGCCGTTGTGCCCAGTCCGTTGGTCACGCTCGCCAGGCCGGGCGGCACGGCCCCTTCGGCCGTTTGCAGGGCTTCATTGAGCGACCGCTGAACGAGGGGATCGAGCCTCGCCGACAAATCGTCGGGCAAGCTCCGTTCGTACCCTTGCTCGGCCACCTGGATTCGCCACTTCTCTCCCAGCGTTCCGCAGCAGGCATGCCAGTTAAAGTCCAGCTCATTCCCCATTTCTTGGGCAATTACCTGCAACCGCTCTTGAATTTCTGCTTGCGACACCACGCGCGCAAAAAACATATCCGCCACGCATCGCTGCCTTGCGTCGTTTCCGTCGCACGCGGACAATCGTTCGCCGAAAGCGGGCGAACAAACCTCGTAAGCAAACTCGGCCGCGTTCAGGCAATGCCCCTGAAACCAGTCGCGAATTTCCGTGCGGGCTCGCACCGGCAGATGCTGCAACTCGCGATGGGCTTTGGGAACCAGTTCTTGCTGGGCGTCGCGCATCATGGCTGCCGTAAGGTCGCTCCGCCGCGAAGCCGCGCGAAGATACACGCCGCCTCCGATCGCGCCCAGTACACCCATGCTGCCCGCCGCTTCCAAGAATCTCCGCCGATTCCACATGGCGACCTCCTTCGCTCAAATGATGAGTCCGTACCTTGCCCTCCAACCCCAAAACACATTTCGCTGTTGCCAGCCCGATCTTGGCGAGAAAACCGCAAAATTTTCCAGATCGGTCGCAGCTACCTTTTGGCCGCGCCGTTTGTTGTAACATGAACCCTGCGATACCGTGAAAAACGGTCCATATTTCGGCCAAAAGTGCCGGTGCTTACTTGCCAAGGCGGCTAGCGCATGAAACTATTTTGGGGAGACCTGCATAACCACTGTTCGATTAGCTACGGACATGGCACGGTGGATCAGGCCCTGGCCCGCGCTCGCCAACAGCTCGATTTCTGCTCGATCACCGGGCACGCCTTCTGGCCCGACATGCCCACCGACCGGGGGCAGTATGCGGAAATCATCGATTACCACCACGAAGGATTCGCTCGCCTGGCGGGCAATTGGCAGCAATTGCTCGAGTTGCAAGCCGCGGCCAGCGAGCCGGGCGAATTTTTGGCGATTCCCAGCTACGAATGGCATTCCTGCCAGTACGGCGACCACAACGTCTACGGCCCCGGTCCCGATCTCCCGCTACAAACGGCCCCGCTGCTGCCGCGGTTGCGCGACGTGGTTCGCCAGGCCGGCGCCATTTGTATTCCTCATCATATTGGCTACCGGGCCGGCTACCGCGGCATCGATTGGCGACACTTCTCGGCCGAGCGCTCGCCGTTTGTCGAGATTTACTCGCTGCATGGCTGCGCCGAGAGTGCGTCGGCCCCCTTCCCTTATCTGCACGATATGGGTCCGCGCGACACGCGCAGCACCGCCGAAGCCGGTTGGCAAGCCGGCCATCGCTTCGGCATCATCGCCTCGACCGACCATCACGGCGCCTACCCAGGCAGTCACGGCGCTGGCCGCGTGGGCGTGTTCGCCGAGGAACTCACCCGTGAGGCTCTGTGGGACGCTCTCCTCCGCCGCCGGGTATACGCCGCCACGGGCGACAAGATCGACGCTCGATTCCAAGTGAACGACGCCTGGTTGGGAGAAGAGATTCAAGCCGCTGGCTCGCGACGCATTCAACTGGCGATCCGCGGATCCGACGCGCTCGACCGCGTGGAAGTTCTCAAGAACGGCCGCCGTCTGCGCTGGGTAGAACCGCAACTGCCGCCGGGCGTCGAAAGCCCCACCGGTCGCTATCGCCTGCGAATAAGCTGGGGCTGGGGACGCAAAGACCAGCCCATACCCTGGGAATTTTCGCTCAAACTGGCGGATGGCGAACTGGCGGAGGTGGAAACCTGTTTCTCCGGTCAGGCCGTGGTGGCGCCCAAACAAGGCGCGCACGCCGCCGCGGATACGCCAGACGATGAACACGATCTGCCCCATGCCCTGCTCGAACAATCCACGCGGGCCTGCGTTTGGCGCAGCGTCACCACCGGCAACCTGACCATGCGGCACGCGACCTTTCAGGCCATCTCTCTGGAAGTGGTCGCTCCGCTGACAACCCAGCTTTCGCTGACCGCCAATGGCCAGACTTTCCATTACCGACTTGGCGAACTTCTGGCCGGCCCTCGTACGGAATTCTTGCGGGGTTGGCTCACCGAAGCCGTCCAAGTCGGGCCGGCTACTCCCATTGAAGCCTGCACCGCCAGCGCCGATTTTTCTGATGAGCCCCAGGGTGAAGTTGACTATTACCGCCTTCGGGTGGCTCAGCAGAACGGCCATTGGGCCTGGCTTTCGCCTATTTGGGTAGAGCAGCGTTAAGCTGGCAATCGCCCGGCTTCCCCCCTGGTCATATCGCAGAGCGGGTGGAAAAATGCCATTGCGGTAGACCGGTCAATGTTTCCTTCCCAAGGGGGAACTCGACGTGGGGGCCCTTCTTGGCGGCAATTTATCTTTAGGTGGTCGGATGAGTGAATTTCGTTCCGTGCTCGAAACCTTTGACAACCCTCACCCCGATCGCCCCTACACGATCGAGATCGTGTGTCCCGAATTCACTTCTGTTTGCCCCAAGACAGGGCAGCCCGACTTCGGCACGCTCACCTTCACGTACGTGCCAGCCAAAGTGTGCGTGGAACTCAAGAGCTTGAAACTCTATCTCCAGCAGTACCGCAACGTGGGAGCGTTCTACGAAGACGTCACGAACCGCATTCTCAACGACGTGGTCGCCGTCACCCAACCTTGCCAGATGAAGCTCGTTGCCAGCTTCACGCCCCGCGGCGGCATCACCACGCAAATTACGGTGGAACACCGCGGGGAGTAGTGTGGGAAACCACTTCAGCCCGACTTCGCTCTACGATGGCCACTTTCGTAAGTCGGCCCCGGTATAGCGGGCACGGGGGCGGATCAGCCGGTTGTTGTCCAACTGTTCGATCACATGGGCGCTCCAGCCGGAAACTCGGCTCAACACGAACAGCGGCGTGTAAAGATCGATGGGCAAGCCCAAGTAGTAGTACAACCGGGCGCTCGGCCAGTCCAGGTTGGGAGGGAGCTTCTTTTCCGCCACCACAATGTCTTCAATGATCGCCGCCGTGCGTTCCATGTCCTCGTTGCCGGTTTCTTTGGCCAGATCTTGGCACAGCGATTTGAGATAGGCGGCGCGGGGATCACCGGTCTTGTAGACGCGGTGACCAAAGCCCATGATTCGCACCTTGTTGGCCAGCGCGTCGCGAACCCACTTCTCCGCCTCGTCGGGCGAACCGACTTCGCCCAGCACATCCATCACGCGTTCGTTGGCGCCGCCATGCAACGGGCCTTTCAGCGTGCCGATGGCAGTGGTGATCGCCGAATGCAAATCGGAAAGCGTGGAAGCCGTGACGCGGGCCGCGAACGTCGAGGCATTGTATTCGTGCTCGGCGTACAGGATCAGCGACAGATCCATGGCCTTGATACTGCGCTCCGACGGCTGCTCGCCGGAGAGCAGATACAGGGTGTTGCCGGCCAGCGAAAGCCGCGGATCGGGCTCGATCAAACTCTTGCCCTGACTTTGCCGGTAACGGGCCGCCATGACCAGCGGCAGTTGGGCCAGTAACCGCTCGGCCTTGCGTAGGTTGGCGTCGTGACTGTTATCGGCCTCTTCGGCATCCCAATGCGCCAGCACGCTGCACCCGGTGCGCATCACATCCATCATGTTGGCGCCCCGCGGCAATTTCGCCAGCAGTTCCACCAGCGGCTCCGGCAGGCTCATCGCCCCATTCAACCGTTCTTTGAAAGCGGCCAATTCGCTGGGGGAAGGGGCTTCGCCGCGGAGAACCAGCCAGGCGACTTCTTCGAACGTGGCGTGTTCGGCCAGGTCTTCAATGGCGTAACCGCGGTATCGCAGCCCTCCGGCGATGGTGCTGATCGCCGTTTCGCCGGCAATGATTCCTTCCAAACCGGGTCGATAGATCTCTTCTTCGCTCATCAGGCGTCCTTCGCGAAATGCAATTTTCTTGGCACCAAAATTCTGCCCCCCATCATGCCGATCGCGCTGGCGCTCGTAAATGGGTAGCAAGTGCGAAACTTGCTACTTGCTGGGCAGTTCCCAAACTGGGTCAAACCGCTTTTGTTCCGCCATGGCTGCCACCGCTCGCGATAGCAGCACCAAAGAGGGGCCATCGTCGGGGAAGAAGTTGATCAACTCGCCCAACAACCGCACCGTGCCGCGAAAGTCTCCGTTCTCAAAAGCTTGCAGCGCCGATTCGTAGCGGTTCTTGAGGGCATTCCAGTCGCCATCGCCGCTCGACAACTCATACAGATCGACGGGCCGGCTGATGTTGATCACGCGCACCTGGCAGAGCCGCCTCGTGGAAAAAGAATCGCCCAGGCGGCGATAGACGTCGCCCGTAATCAGGGCGCCGCATTGTAGGTACTTGGTGCAACCTTGCACGCGGCTGGCCACATTCACCGTATCGCCTAGCGGCCCGAATTTGAAACGTCGCTCCGATCCCACATTACCCACGTGGGCTTCACCGCTGTTGATGCCAATGCCGACCTCGAATGGTTCTCCTAGAATTTCCTCCCAGCGACGGTTGAGATCGGGCAAACGAGACAACATGGCAATCGCGGCCCGGGCCGTCCGAGCGGCATGGTCGGGTTGCTCGCTGGGAGCTCCCCACATGGCCATGATTTCATCTCCCACGTAATCCACGACCACGCCCAATTCGGCCTGCACGCAGTCCGACATTTCCGTCATCACGTCGTGGATCCATTCCACGGCTTTGGTCGAACCCAAACGTTCGCTGATCCGGCTGAAACCGCGGATATCGCACACCAACAACGAGACTTCCGCCGACTTGCCGTCGAGCAGGTCAGGGCGGGTTTGCAGTTGATGCGCCAACTCGGGCGTAAAGAACTGCTCCAAGGTGAACCGTTGTTGCTCCAGTTGTTGCCGGGCCAGCCCGCTGGCCACCGCAAAGGCAAACAGCTCGACCAATTTGGCTTCTTCTTCATTAATGGGAGGCGAATCGGGCGCTCCGGCCGTGAGTCGCCGGTCGCCGTACAGAACGGCTATTACCTCGCCCGCGCGGCTAAGAATGGGGGCCGCGACGACCGCGTCCAGCCCCATCAAGCTGGGCGAGTCTTCCATCATCATGGGCGGGGGCAACTGCCAGCAGGCCTTCTTGTCGCGAACGACTCGCTCAATGATATGCCGGCTGGGACGGAGCGATGCCTCGGCATGCCGTTCGGCGTTGGTCACCGCCACGGGCTGCCAGACCGCGCCCTTGAGCATAAAAATGCCGGCCGTATCCAGGCCCACCAGGTCAACCGCGGCGCTGACGGCCACTTGGAAATAATTGGAACTGCTGGCCGCGCTTTCGAGCACCGAAATCACTCCTCGCAACCATTCCACGGCCGAGCGGCGATCGATCTCGGTGAGATTGCGGATGCTCCCCTGAGGTGAGAGCACCTGGCCGGGAGCAAGGGAACGCTCGCCCAGCGTTTGCACGGTATCAACGTCGTCGTTTTCGGTGGCCCCCACTTGCAGCACCAAATTGCCAATGCCCAGCCGGATCGGCAAGAAACGCTCGCATGTTTGCCCCACGGCCAGCAAGGTGCCGTCATCGAGCAGCGGCAACGGCAGCTTGGAACTTAAATTGGCCACGCGAACCCGGCTATCGCCCACGGGCGTGAGCAACGTGTGTTGGCGCGAAATATCAGCCTGCGCAAACGGGGCGATCACAATCCGCTGCCCGGCGTCGTTGTGCCTTCCGGTCACCTGCGCAAAGGGCGGCGCTTCGCCCAGCATTTGCCGACCAAGTTCAATAGGGTTGGCGAACTCGGTCTGATGGACCAGTCGGCCGTCCTCGAAAATTTGCAGTTCAATAGCGGGGGTCATAGGTGTTGAGCCCTACAGGAGTAGGAGCTGATTCTAATTCATCCAAATGCGCCAAGCGAAGAAGCGCCGGCCACTCTGGCCGGGCACGATACGGGGCCACCCTATTATGCAATGCCGGGCGGCAAATGCGGCGCGTCGTTCTTCGCAACAAGCAAGACTCGCGTGCTACACTTTCTCAAGTCCAAATTCTCAACTTGTCTGCCTCCAGCGAGAGTGGTTGCGCTGGCGGTCGTAGGAAAGGTGACGGTCGTACGATGGCCGAGCAGACGGTGAACCCCGCGGAAAAGCCCACTTCCGCGGATGCTGGTCAAGCTTGGAAACAGTTATTCCGCGGATGGCCGGCGGGCGTCCCTACCCGGGGGGTGGTCGTAACCATCCTCGGCGAACAGATCCCATTCGAGGCGTTTCAGCTTACCGAAGCCATGATGCTCTTCGATCGCCCCACCCCCGACACGGTCGGCGCCCGGCGCATTTTTTTGCCATTCGCCAACATCGCCGCCATCAAGATCACCGAAGTGACCCAAGAGAAGGCTTTCCAGCCGCTGGGATTTTCCACGCCCCACCTGGCAGAAAAACCCAAAGCCGAACGGCCGCGACGGCCCTTCGTGCCCTAGCAAGCACGCCCCCCGCCAGCAGCGCCAACAGCATTGGCGCCCGTCGAGGGCCGTTGAGTTGTGTCCTGGCCGAAAGTTGGCCCGTCATTTCCCACCTGCATGCCCCCCAGGTCATCGCCCGTTGCTAGCGATCCGCCGGGCAGTTTGCCCCATGCCGAGGGTTTGCCCAATCCGGCGAGTCGTCGCTCAACCCCAGCCAGACGGGACTTCGCCCATTAAGTGCTGGCTGTGTAGCGGTTTACAAGGCTCCGCTCCGCTTGCCCGCACGGCTGGGTGTATTCAGAGCAGCATTGCCAGCTTCTTGCCCCGCCATTTTGACGAGGATAGACTGTGATGCAACTGGTTCGCGTTTCGACGAGGAAGACAGCATGACCACCGCTTCCGCCTTGGATACGATTCAAACAGCCACCGCGCCGCGGTCGCTCAAGACGCCGGCCGAAAGCACGCCACGCGTCGCCGATGCAATCTCCGCCATCTTGGCCGATAGCAATCGGAAGCCGCAGGCGTATCTCAATGAGGTGGTCGTGCCCAACGGTGGCGAATAGCTTTCCCATTCTGCATCGACTGGCGGGGCTGGAAACCGAGTACGCTCTGCGTATTCCCAGCCAGGCGTCCACGCAACGATCCCATTTCGAAGTCTACGAGAGCCTGATCCAGGCTCTCAGCCAACAGGTTCCCACGGCGGAAGCGGCCCTCGACAAGACGGGCTTGTTCCTGGCCAACGGCGGGGCGATTTGGTTCGAAATGGCTTTGATGGTGGGCGAGTTTGGCCTGATCGAGGGTTCCACCCCCGAGTGTCGCGGTGCTCGGCAATTGCTTCTCTACCAGCGGGCACAAGACGCACTCTTCTGCCAGGCGGCGGCCGATGCGCCGGGCGGTCCGTTCTATCTGGTCAAAAACTGCCGCGACAGCGTCGGCAATATTTACGGCGCCCAGGAGAATTATGAATTCCCACTCGCCGATGGCTGGCGACTGCTTGCCTGGCGACTGGGGCTCATTGCCCTGACACCGCTCATCCCCCTCACCTGGCTGGGGCAATTGATCCTCAAGACGGTGTCGGTAATGGCGGTGCAGGTCTGTCTGGTTCTCGGTTTTCTGCTCTGCCTGCTGGTCCACGGCATCGGCAAACTGGCGGGGAGCCAGCGGTCGTTGAGGGAGCGGATGCTCGCCGCGCTCACGGCAACCAGGACCAGTTTTGTGCCCGCCCTGGCCGAACGAGTGTTGAATTACGTTGTTCTGTTGATCTGCCTTCCCTTGGCGGGCGGCATGTATTTGCTGCTGCGGCTGACCGCGTTTTGGCAGGTTCGCAGGCAGTTGAGTGCATTCTTGATTACCCGCGGAATCATCACGGGGGCCGGCACGCTCGATGATGGGGGGCACTTCCACATTTCAGAAAAGGCCACGGGACTGAACTGTATGTTCTCCCTCAGCGGCCTGGTCGGCGACCGACCTCTGTTTGCCGTGAGCCACTTTTTGAAGGCCGCCATCAACGAAACCTGGAACACCAAACGCCGTTACTTTCGCTTGTTTCGCCGCAAACAGCGTCTACAAATCGCCTTGGGCGACTCAAACATGGCCCAAACCGCTGAGTACCTGCGGATGGGCATCACCATGCTGCTGCTCGATATGGTGGAAAGCGGCGCCCTGCGAAATGCTCCCCGCATTGCCAAGCCGATTCAGGCTTTGAAGAAAATCGGCGCCGACCCATCCCTCACCACCCTGGTCGAACTCACGACGGCCGGCCACGTGACCGCTCTGGAAATTCAGCGGTTTTACCTGCAAGCCGCCAAGGACTGGGTGGCGGGGCTTCCCCAGCCCGGCGAAGCCCGGCAGGTGCTCAACGGTTGGGAAGACGTGCTCGACCAACTGGAGCATGACCGCCCGGCGCTCATTGGTCAGGTCGACTGGATTACCAAACTGCACCTGATCGTTCAAGCAGGTCCCGCCGCGACTTTGGCATCCAAGAAAAAGATCGATCTGAAGTACCATGAACTCGGCCCCGAGGGCTACTTTTCCCAATTGGCCGAAGCGGGGCTCTGCCTCACGCAAGTGTCCGACCAAGAGGTTCATCAGGCCCAACGCACGCCGCCCACAAATTCACCGGCCTCGGCGCGTGGGCGCTTCATTCGCGAATTCGCCGGCGAGGGCCTCTCGGTCAATTGGGATTTTGTGCTGCTCGATCGACGGTTTCGCAAACAAGTGATTCACTTGGATCACTACTTTGAATCGCAACCCCAGCGGGAAGAGGCCGCTTCGCCTTAAAACAATCGGTCCCCTTGGCAATTGGATAGCCGGGAACTCCCCAGCGAGCCCCTCCCCAATGGCAATTGGTGTCAGCGCTTCAATTCACCGACATCCAGAACAGCATCAACCCCAGCCCGGCGATCAAACCCACCACCGTGTAAATCACAATGTTGGTGGTATTCCAGGTGCCCCGCTTGCCGTTGTAACAGCTGCGGCAGTTCCGACACCGCACGTGGGTAAACATTTTGGGACCGATCAGCCCACCCCACCAGGTAAACCCCACGCGATCCGCATAGGTGCATCCGCAACCGGGACAGGGAGCAAAGGTCTCTCCTCCATCTCCTGGCTGCTGGGCATTCCACGCCTGCGACGAATTCCAAGGCGCCGGCGGACCCAGGTCGGCTTGCGGCGGGGCGTAGGGATTGGAACCCGCAGGCGAGCCAACGGGAGGCTGGACCAACTTGCCCTGTGGCGTCTGGGAGGAAGATGGCTGGCCGTGGGGTGGAATGGAGCTCACGCCGGTCGCCTTTGCTAACAAGGGTTAGTTTCTTGCTCGTTATCATCTCTGCAAGCTGCAGAGAACATTAATGCCTCCCGCGTCCGTTTGCGGTTTACCCGCGTTAAGAATCGACGGATGACAACAACGCTGCACGTTCGTCAGGCCGCCGAAATCGGTCGAACTCATTGTGCTTTCAAAAGAATAGCGCCCCAATGCCAACCACCGCGGCAATGATGGCCGCCAAAATCACGACGATTTCGAGCGGAACCACGATCAACACAAACAACCAGATGTTGAGGCTGTTGGAGGCGCCGGTGCGGCCGTTGTAAGCGTTGCCGCAGGCCCGACAGGCGACGTGCGTGAGAAATTTCGGCCCCAGCCTGCCACCCCAAAACGTGGATTTGATGCGATTGGCGTAGGGACACCCGCATCGAGGGCAGGGCACAAATTCGGTCGGCTCCGGGCCGGACGCAAAGTTGCCAGGTTCGGGCGGCTGCGACAGTGATTGGGGAGCTGCGTAGGGATTTTCGCCCCGAGCGGGCGACACGCTCACCGGTCGACCAATCGGACCTGGGACCGGCTGCGGATTTGGCTCGCTCATGTCTCGAATCCTGACCTCAAGTCGTCACATGTGCTTGACCAGCGTCATCCCAGTGAACTTTGGGTACGAATGAAAACGTATCTCGGCGGGCGGCGACCTCGATATCTCGCTTCAGATTCAAATCAACCAGATTCCGCCCGCCACGGCTTTCCAAAAATGCATCCAGCGCCGGCGACGATCGAGCCAGCGCCAAGGCGAGTTGCGCTTCGTCGTTCAGTTTAAATCCTGGGTCATTCCGGAGCAAATCGGCCACGATGCAGCCCGCCGCGTACGCGTCTTCACTGGTCACGTGGCCTTCGGTTCCCGCGCACAGCAGGTGCACTCGTGAAGCGCGCGCCAATGTGCTGGCAAGCGCGGCGGCGTTGTTCAGGCAGCCCACGAAGACTTGCGCTGCCTGGCTGGCAGCGGCCAAAGCCACGGTGCCATTGGTGGTGGTAAAGACTAAACGCTTACCACCGCAGAGGGCGGTTGTGTACTCTTCCGGCGAGTTGCCGCAATCGAATCCGTCGATCAGCAGACCGCCGCGTTCGCCTCCGAGCAAGCATTCCCCGGGGGGAAAACTCGCCGCAATGGCTCGAGCCTGTTCGACCTCCAGGCAGGGCAACACCTCCACGGCGCCGGCGGCCAGAGCGTGGCAAATGGTGGTCGTCGCCCTCAGCACATCGAACACGGCCACCGCGGCCCCGCGAAACCGCTCCGGCGACACCAACTGGGGAAGCAAATGGACTTCAATCTGGCCTGGCATGTTACTCGTACTTTTGCTCATCGGTTCGTCGGAGATTCGGCCAGCGTACAGGCAAACTCCAGCCGCACGGCGATGCGTCCCTCGCAACTTACCTTGCCCGTCAGAAAGAACGCCCCGCCCACGGAATCGTCCAACGTAACTTCGATATCGACCGTATCGCCCGGCCGGACCATCTGCTTGAACCGCACATTGTTCAGCCGCGTAGCCACGGGAACGCGGCTCGTCGTGCCGCTCGCCTCCTCGGCCTCCGCGGTTCTTTGCGACAACAGGATGGCGCCGGCTTGCATGGCCGCTTCGCATAACACCACGCCCGGCACCAGGGGGAAATGCGGAAAATGTCCGGCGAAAAAGCCTTCATCGGCGGCAAAGCGTTTGCGACAAACAATGCGATCATTGTCGCGCGAAACGATCTCATCGATGAATAGAAACGGCGACCGATGCGGAATCGCGGCCAGAACGGCGGCTTGGGGCAAGGAACTCAAGCGAACTCTCTGCCGCGTCGAGGGCGGCCGGCAAGGTGGCGGTTTACAGTGCATGAGCCAAAACGCCGTGCAATTAGAAGCGTTTCGGCTTTTCCGGCGCGGGAGCGACAACCGGACTCTCTTCGAGAAGGATGCTCAGGCCATCGGAAGCCCGCAGTTGAATTCGGTACGTCTTGCCCTTTTGAACTTTGAGATTCACCGCTTCGCCATGCACGGCCCGCAAACCAACTTCGGCCGCTTTACGCCGATCATTGGCATAATCCCAGAAATTGGACCAAATGTCCTTTTCTAAAGGACTCATTTCTTTTCCCCGGCTGTACCCGAGTAACATGCTATCCGCGTCATCCAAGAGGTGGCCTTCCGCCGGGTTTTCTTTGTCACCGAAGATCGAGCGGAACAGGCAGATCGAGGTATTCCTCATATCCACGCCGTTCTCGATGTGTTCATCCAGGAACTTGGCGATCCAGTACTCCACGTAAATTTTGTCTCCCTTAACATTAAACTCTCGCGGCGTTTCCAGCGGTTTTCCGTCCTGGTCGAGTTCAACGAACTGCACGCGCGTGATCGGGTCGCCGTCTTCATTCGTCCACTGATCGACGACGTGCAATTTGGCGACGCGTTTATCGAACTTCAGCAGCTTGAGTGAAGTCTCAAGCTTGGCGATTTCCTTCAATTGCTGCTCAATCTTGGCCTGTCGCAGCTTGAGTTCGGCTTCGTTCTTCTTCACCTGATCGCGAAGTTCATTCCGTTCTCGGATGGCAATGTCGTGCTCGGCGTAGGTGGTATAGGCAATCCAAGCACCCCCGCCTACCAGCCCAACGACGATGAGCGAGACCGTGGCCCGGATGAAGTTACTGATGGAATCTAAGCGTTTGGGCATCTGGTCCTCGCCAACTGCGAGAGAAAGGGTATTTGACCACGAAGCGGGAAGTTCGGAGAGGCGGCGGACTATAGCAGTGGTGGCCTGCCTGACCAACCCCGTCCTGACCAACCCAGCGTACTGGAGTTTACTCGTTATGCAGGCATTGTGCTAAGTGCACGAACTGCAAGTTTAATGCCAGCGGAAGCTGGCAATTCGGTATTCCTTCTTGTCCGTGCACCTAAGCCTCGCCTGCACACTCAATTGCAACCCAACAACTGTGGAACTGCTTCCATAAGAGCAAAACCGACACGGATTTTCGCCAGTCACGGCTTCCCCCTTGCCGAACGTGCAGCATGCTAGCAGACGGGACAACGACCACTGGAGGAATAGGGCAAATGGGTTGCCTTGTGGCAGACCGCATTGGGAACTCCGTACGGATTCGTTTCTGGCGGACGCTTCTTTTGGCTAGAATTGGCCCGAGCTCGAATTCCCCGCGGTTGCGGTGCGTTCGCTCGCGTTGCGTCCCCTGGATCGATTGTCCATCTTGGTAGGGAGCCGGCCGATGATGCGAAGGAGACAGTTCATACAGCGACTGCTTTCCGCTGGGACCGCGCTGGCCGCCTTCGGCGCGGGCAGGCCCATCGCCGAGGGCATTTCAGCGGCGCAAATGCCTGGCGTGGGCGAGTGCCTGGGGGCTCGACCCGCTTTT
Source organism: uncultured Pirellulales bacterium (assembly GCA_964445985.1). Taxonomy (GTDB): domain Bacteria; phylum Planctomycetota; class Planctomycetia; order Pirellulales; family S012-138; genus CAYUMU01. Next base: position 89,470 of record CAYUMU010000003.1, read on the forward strand.
AGCATTATTCCGGTGGTTGGCGATGGGAACTGGATTTGGAATCGCCCGCCGGAAGGCCAAACGGGCTATCTCGAATCGCGCAGCTACCAGGTCAAGGTGGGCATCTCGATCCAAGGCACCGGGCGAGCCACGCAGATCCAAGCAACGACGCCCGTCCCAGTTAGTTTTCCGGAACAGACCATCGAAGATGTGCGGATCGAGACCCAAGGTTGCACGGCAGGCATCCGCGAACTTGATTCGGGGGCAGGTCAATTGGGACTAGCGGCCCCCGGAATCGAAGCCGGCCAGTTAGTCGCCGCCACCGCGACGTTCCGCTTGAAAATATCGAAGCAGTATCACGGTTTCGAGAAGGATCAGTTTTCGCCCGATCAGCAGGTACCGTCCGAAATTCGCAAGAAATTTCTGCAAAACAGCCCTGGCGTGGAGACCAGCAGCCGCGAGGTGCAGGATCTCGTGAAGAAGCTCGCTTCGACGAAGGAGCATCCTTGGGACCAGGCAAAACGGTTCGCGGAATGGTCGCAGGAACACATTCGCGCCAAACTCGGTTCCTACACCAGCGTTGTCGCCGCGATTCGAGATGGCGTGGGTGACTGTGAAGAACGTTCCGCCGTCTTCGTCGCGCTCTGCCGAGCGGTTGGCATCCCGGCTCGCATTGTTTGGATTCCGAACCACAACTGGTCGGAGTTTTTTCTCTCCGATGAGCAAGGCACGGGGCACTGGATCCCCGTGCATACGGCCTGCTATCCGTGGTTTGGGTGGGTCGGCGCGCACGAGTTGATTTTGCAGAAGGGAGATCGCGTTTACGTTCCCGAGCGAAGAAAGCAATTTCGCTTGTTAGACGATTGGGCACGCTGGTTGGGGGCGGCGCCCAAGACTCACTGGCAGGGCGAACTAACCCCCTTGGCCAACGAGTTGGAAGGTGACCCAGGGCCGGGAGCCCGTCGTAAAGATTCCAAGGGTGAATGGGTTGTGACCGGTAGTCACCCCTACGATCGCTACATGCGTCGGTAACGGACTTCCCAGTAAGAGTTCGTGGAACGACCGAAGCCGTCGAGATTCTCAACACTGCGTCTTATCATAACTTAGGCTTGCGATTGACTTAGGCGGCAACCAGTCGCCCCCCCCTTCGTGAGGCCGTTTTGCCGGTTCGGCAAGCGAGCTATAGAATGACAGCATACTGAACCCTGAGGAGGGGGAGGCGGGAGTGGGCTTGGCTTTGCCATGCGGGTGCCAGCCCAGTGGCTGTTGGGGACAGGATTCCAGTCCGAATCGAACGCAGTAAGCTCCTACTGCGTAAGAATTAAGAATCACCCTTTCGAGGAACCTATGTGCCCAGCCGTCGAGCCTGCCGGAGCGTAGCATCCCCGCAGAACAACACCGGAAGGGTCTTGGCGCAAGGCCGACACTCAGCAAAGCGATCATTACGCCGCCAGGCGACTTTGGCGGATCACCGCGGTTAGGAACAGGAAGGTGACGACCCTTGGCGACCAAATCTCGCAGTTTGGGCGAAGTGTTGCAGGAGTTCAGCCATCGGCGGCAGCTCATGCAGGACGAGCTGCACAAAGTGATCATTGGACAAGACGAAGTCATCGAACAGGTATTCGCCGCCATTTTTACGCGCGGCCATTGCTTGCTCGAAGGCGTACCGGGCTTGGCCAAAACCTTGCTGGTCAGCACGCTGGCCCGGATTTTGGACATTCAATTCAAGCGCATTCAGTTCACACCCGACCTGATGCCTTCCGACATTACGGGCACCAACGTGCTGGACGAAGATGACTCCGGCCGGCGTAATTTCCGCTTCGTGCAGGGGCCGGTGTTCACCAACATCTTGCTTGCCGACGAAATCAACCGCACCCCGCCCAAAACCCAGGCGGCCCTGTTGCAGGCAATGCAGGAACGCGAGGTGTCGATCGGCCAGCAAACCTACACGTTGCCCGATCCGTTCTTCACCATTGCCACCCAGAACCCCATTGAGCAAGAAGGCACCTATCCACTGCCAGAAGCCCAGCTCGACCGGTTCATGTTCAACATCAAAGTGGACTATCCCAGTTCCGACGAGGAGGAAAAGATCCTCACCGCCACGACCCGGCAAGACAAGCCTGAGGTTCGCAAGATCCTCAAGGGCGAAGAGATCACGGTAGTGCAACAACTCGTGGGCAAGGTAGCCGTGAGCGAGTACATCGTAAAATACTGTGCCCGCCTGGTGCGCGCCACGCGGCCGCGGGATGCCTCGGCGCCCAAGTTCGTGAAAGAGCTGGTCGATTGGGGCGCCGGCCCCCGCGCGGGTCAGTTTCTCATTCAAGGAGGCAAAGCGCTGGCGGCGATGGACGGCCGATTCTCGGTGGCGATCGACGATGTGCGACGGGTGGCCATTCCCGTGCTGCGGCACCGGGTGAGCGCTAACTTTCAAGCCCAAGCCGAGGGCATGACCACCGAGAACATTATCGAACGCCTGATCGAACAGGTGCCCACGCCCGAAGTGGAAAAGTTTGAGCCGTAGGGAAGCCTCCCCCCATTTTTCAGCAAACGAAGGTGATTGGTGCCATGGCTACCATCAGCGAATGCATGACCAGCGAACAGCTACTCGCCATGCCCGATGACGGCGTGGATCGGGAACTGGTGCTGGGGCAATTGCGAGAGCGCGGCATGACCAGAAGAAATCGAAAGCATAGTCGTACATTGGCCGCCTTGGTTGGCTACTTGCATCAATGGCTTTTGGCCTCCCCCCATCCGCGTGGCGAAGTGCTGGCTGGGGACGCCGCTTTCCGCCTGGCGACCAATCCCGACACCACCGTGGGTATCGACGTGGCCTACATCTCGGCAGAAACCGCCCAGATGTTCGCCGCCGACGTGTTTCTCATCGACGCCGCTCCTATTCTGGCCGCCGAAATCCTCTCGCCGTCTGATAAGCACGAAGATGTGGTCGAGAAAATTGGCATTTATCTTACCGCCGGCGTGCCGGTGGTTTGGATTCTCGACCCCGACTTGAAAACCATTCAGGTGCATCGGCCAGGGCAGCTGCCGCGGATGGTGAATCTATCGCAAGAGCTGTCCGCCGAGCCAGAGCTACCCGGCTTCCGCGTTCCCGTGGCTCATTTGTTCGAAGCCTGAATAACCTTCTTGCCCCTGGCAATTCATTCATGACCACCGCCGAGCAGTATCTCAAGCCGGAAGTAATCCGTCAGATTTCCCGGCTGGATCTGCGCGCGCAATTTATCGTACGCGGATTTCTGCATGGATTGCATGCCAGTCCTTTCCATGGGTTTTCGGTCGAGTTCAGCGAACATCGCCGCTATACCCATGGCGACGACCTGAAAGACATTGACTGGCTGGTCTATGCCAAGACCGATAAGTATTACGTGAAGAAATTCGAGGCCGAAACCAATATCACGGGATATCTGGTGATGGATCTCAGCCAATCAATGGGTTATACGTACCGTCAAGAACTCAATAAATTTGAGTATGCGGTGTGTCTCGCCGCGGCCCTGTGCTATTTGATGATTCATCAGCAAGACCCCTGTGGGCTGATTGCGTTCGATGAACAGATTCGCAAGAGCCTGCCGCCCAAATCGAAACGAACCCAATTGGGCAATGTGCTCAGTCTATTGGCAAATCTCAAGCCCACCGGGCGGACCGAAATTGCCAAGAGCCTGATTCAGATTGCCGCCATGCTGCGGCAAAAAAGCTTGTTGATGATATTTTCGGACCTGCTGGCCGATCCGGAGCCCGTGGTTCAGGCGCTGCGGCAACTACGCCACGGCGGGCACGATGTGATTCTGTTTCACATTCTCGATGAGGCGGAGGTCAAATTTCCCTTCTCGGGCATTGTGGAATTTGAAGAGCCCGAAACCAACGAGAAACTACAGGTCGACGCCAGCAATTTCAAGCAGGATTATCTGGCCGAAGTCGAGGCATTTCGCGAGAACTTTCGCCGGGAGTGCTTTCAAAGCGGGATTGACTACGTACCGCTCGACACAAGCATGCCGTTCGACAAGGCACTGATGGAATACCTGATCAGCCGCCGCAGCCGGCGATAGATCGATCTCCGAGGGGACAACCGCTGTCTGAAGTCAGGCGCCTGACTTTGGGACATAGCGAATTCTGGGCCAGCGATTCGATGGAATTTCTCAATTTTGGAATGGCGTTCTTTGCAGCCGCGGCCGCGGTGCCGGTGATTCTGCATTTAATCATGCGCCAGAATCCCAAGCATCTCATTTTTCCGGCGTTGCGGTTCGTGCGACAACGGAATGAGGCGAATCGGCGGCGGCTGAAACTGCGTCACTTGATCTTGTTGGCGTTGCGTGCGTTGGCCTTGGTCGTTCTGGCCCTGGCCCTGGCGCGGCTCACCTTGACCACTTCGGGAGCATTGGTCAGCCAGGCGGCGCCGGTCTCGGCCGTCATGGTTTTCGATACTTCGCCCCGAATGAGCTACGAGCAAGATGGCCAGACCCGCCTGCAACTGGCGGTCGATGTGGCCAACGAGCTACTCAAAAACCTGCCGCCCAAGAGCCAGGTGGCCGTGTTCGATAGCTCGGGCGATCTGGTCAATTACGCCGACGATACCGAGTTAGCCAAAGAGCGGCTCGAAACATTGCAAATTATCCCCGGCAGCCTCGATCTTTCGGCAACGCTGGAAGACGCCGTGCGCTTGCTAGCGCAGGCCAGCCACGAGGTGCAAGAACTGTATGTTTTCACCGACCTTTCCACGGCGGCCTGGCCCGAGGCCCAAGCGGCCCGGTTGCAACTATTGCTGGGCGATGCACCCGACGCTGCCCGTTTTGTGATCGATGTCGGCTCGCTCTCACCACGAAATACCGCCCTGGGCGAAGTGTTGCTTTCCAGCGAAACGCTGCCGCGCAACACGCCGCTCGACATTCAAGTGCCCGTATCGAGAGTGGGAGCGGAGACAGATAAAGAGATCCAATGGTTGCTGCAGCGCTGGAAAGACGGGCGCTATGAGTCGGAATTGAAGGGCCAGACCTATCTGAATCAAAAGGATGGCGATGCCGAGATTCTCAATATTCAGATCAGTAGTCTCGATTTGGAGCCTGGCGCCTATCAGGGCGAGATCCGAATCGTAGGCCGGCGCGATGACGGCCTGGCCATCGATGATCAGCGGTATTTCACCTTTCGCGTACAGCCTCCCTGGCGAGTGTTGCTGGCTTCGCCGCCGCCTGCGGAAAGCTACGCGTTCGACCTGCAGGGGGCCTTGGCGCCGCCGGCCTTGCGAAAGGAAGATCGGGCTCGGTTTGAAATCACGGCCGTCACGGTCACGGAACTCGAAAACAGCAAACTGGAGTCCTATCAGGTCGTCTGCCTGCTCGATCCGCCTCCCTTGCCCACGGCTACCTGGGATAAGCTGTACGAATATGCGCGGCGAGGCGGCAAACTGGCCATCTTCTTGGGACGTGAGACGGGAGCGCCCGATCCTTCGTTCAATGCCGGGGCCGCGCAGCGATTATTGCCCGGCAGGCTCGGCCCGCCGGCCCGATGGCCCGATGGTGTATTCTTGGATACGGCCCAAGGCACGCACCGCATGTTGCGCGATTTCCAAAAATTGGAAAGCGTGCCCTGGCGAAGCTTTCCCGTGACACGCTTTTGGCCGCTCGAAACCCAGCATGAGGGCGTTCGCGAGGTGGCGAAATTTACCAATGGCCAACCGGCCATTCTCGAGCGCGACGTCGATCAGGGAATTGTCATGACAATGATGACGCCGATTTCTGACGAGTTGAATGATACGGCGTGGAATACCCTTCCTACCGGCTTGGAGCCATGGCCGTTTGTGATGTTGGCCAACGAGATGATGCGGTACTTGCTGGGAGGAGAAAACCAGGTTTGGAATCATTCAGCACAGTCGCAGCTTCGTGTGGAGCTGTCGCTCGATGGCACGCGCGGCGTGCCGCGGTATTTGCTCACGCTGCCCGACGGTCGGCAAGACAACCCTCCCTCGAATCCCAATGAAGCTCGCATTGTGGTGACGGGCGTGAACCAGGTAGGCAACTACCGGGTGGAGGGGGGCGTGGGCGATGAAACGATCGATCGCGGATTTAGCGTGAACTATCGGGCAGATCAAAGCCAGCTGGCGAGGGTGACTCCCGAACAATTGCAGCAACAACTTGGCCCCTACGAGGCGAGCGTGGTTCGTTCATCGGCCGAATTGCAGCGAATTGCTCGCACGCGTCGCGAGGGCCGCGAATTGTTCCCCTGGTTGATCATGCTCGTGGCATTGCTACTGGCTGCCGAGCACGTGTTGGCCAATGTCTTCTACGGCATGCGCGACAAACCGCGCTATCGTCACCCCTGGGAAAAGGTGAACGAATGAGCCGCGGGGATGCTGCATTGCGAATCTTGCTAGCCATGGTCTGGCTAGGGGCCTGTGTTGCGCTCACCCTGGGACCCGCGCATCCGGCTCAGGCCTGGTGGCAAGCAACCGAGGGATCGGCGCCGGCGGTGCCTGCCGCCACGGCGACTTCCAACACCGGGCCGACGGAATCGCCGCCGGCCACCGAGAACGCTAGTCGTGCGGATCCACTGCCGACAAATGAAGAAAGTGTGCCGGAAGATCGCGGGGGCTTGCGTCTGCGCTGGGAGCCCGTCGGCAATTGGATGCTGGTGGTCGCCGTCATAGGCGTCATGTTTGGGCTGTTGTTGCTCGCGCCCAGCCAAGGAAAATTGACTCGCCAGCGGCGTACGATTCTCACGGCGATTCGGAGCGTCGTTATCCTGCTGCTCTTCCTGGTAATGATGCGGCCCACGCTGACCTACCGCACCGTGGAACGTCAGAGCGCGCAGCTGTTCGTGGTGATTGATATGTCGCGCAGTATGCAAACGAAGGACGATGGCGCGAAAACCCGCTGGGCTCTCATCCAGGATTTAATCTACGAATCGATGCCCGACTTTGCGGAATTGGCTGAAAACCTCGACGTGCAGTTCGTGGTATTTGATAGCGAGCTCAAGCCGGTTCCCTTTGCCGATGGCAAACTCGATTGGCGAGGCATTGCTCCCGAAGGCGATGAGTCGGCCATTGGTTGGACCTTGGCCGAGATTCGCCGCCGCGCGGCGGGTAAGCGGGTGGTGGGCGTGGTGATGCTCACCGACGGCCATCAACAGGCCAATTCGCCCAAAGACCTGCCGCCGTTGCAGGCGGCCGATCGTGTGCGGGAGTTTCCCGTCTTCCCCGTGGTGATCGGCAAGACCGACGCCGGCGGACGTCCCCGCGACATTGAACTGCTCGAGCTCGTGGCCAATCGCACCGTGTTCGTCAAAAACCAACTTGCCGTATCGGGAGTGGCCCGGCTTTCAGGCTTCGTCAACCAAGATGTCACGGCGCAACTGCTGTTTGAAACCTCGCCAGGGCAAATGGAAGTTGTCGACACCATGCAGATCAAGAGCGATCGCGACGGTCAGCAAATCCCCATCCAATTGAGCTATGCGCCTCAGGAGCCAGGAGAATATAAGCTGAGCTTGAAGCTGGTTCCGCAGCCGGGTGAGCTAATCATTAACAATAACGAACGCAGCTCATTTGTGACGGTGCTCGACGGCGGCCTGAACGTGCTGTATGTGGAAGGGGCGTTGCGGGTAGAGCAACGGTTCTTGCGCCAGTCGCTCGACGCTTCGCCCGACATCAATGTCGACTATCTGCGGCTCGACGCGCGGCGACCCAATCAACGGGCCGACAGCGTGAACCAGAAGTTGACCGAGGGCCTCAAGCCGGGCAAATACAACGCCATCATTCTCGGCGATGTTGACTCCCTGGCTTTTCAAAAAGGCGAATTGCAGGCCATTCGCGACTGCGTTTCCGCGGGGACGGGCCTGATCATGCTGGGCGGGTTCCACACCTTTGGTCCGGGGGGTTACGCGGGCACGCCGCTGGAAGACGTATTGCCGGTGCGGATGGATCGGTTCGAGCGCCAGCAACTGGATGATCCGGTGCGTGCCGACTTGCACTTGCCGGGGCCGCTCAAAATGACTCCCCGACGATTGGCTGGCCAGCACTTTCTGACTCAATTGGCGCCCGCCTCCGCGAACGCCGCGCGTTGGGCCGAGTTGCCGCCGCTCGATGGCGCGAATCGCTTGACCAGCCGCGAGGCAACCGTGCTGCTCGAAACCGAAAAGCAATCGCCGTTGCTCCTGGCCGGCGCCTTTGGCGATGGTCGCGTGCTGGCCTTCGGCGCCGATTCCACCTGGCGCTGGTGGACGCATGGCTTTCAAAACGAACATCGACGTTTTTGGCGGCAGGTCATCTTGTGGTTGGCCCAGCGCGACGACGTTCGTCAAGGCAAGGTGTGGGTGGAAACCGACCAACCGCGGATCCGCATTGGCGCCCCGATTCAAATCACGGCAGGGGCCTACGATCCGCAGGGGGGCGCGGTGCGCGACGCCCGTTTCGAGGCCGAACTGGTGGCGCCCGATGGCGCGCGGAGCCCCTTGAAACTAACCCAGCGAGGAGATGAATTCAGCGCCACCCTGAACCGCGAACAAACTCCCTTGCTTGGAGATTACACGGTGTTGGTGAAGGCCAGCGACGCCAATGGTGAATTGGGCGACGCCCGCACGCGGTTCCTGGTGTTTGAAGAAGACTTGGAACTCACGCGGCCTGAGGCGGACCTCACCACGATGCAAGGTGTGGCCGATCGCACGCCCGGAGGACGTGTCTACGCTCCCGAAGAGTTTTCCGTGCTGCTGGCCCGCTTGAAAGACGCGCCGAAATCGCTGGAAAAACCGATCGATTCTCCACCCACCGCGCTGTGGGACAAGTGGCCGATCATGTTGCTGTTTATCGTGCTGCTCTGCGGCGAATGGGCTCTGCGCAAGAAGTGGGGTTTGGTTTGATGCGCAGGCAACGGCTCGGGCAAAGTGTTTGGCCAGGGATGCCTGTTAGGCGCGGCCCAGAATATAGCGGTGCGGATCGACTTTTTCGCGTAGCACTTCCAGTTGCTGATCGCTGGGCAGCGGCGTTTCTGGCAGCGGATCGCAGGCCGGCAACAATTCAAAACCAGTAGCCGCTTGCACCTGGCTGAGCGTAACACCGGGGTGCAAGCTGTGAATGTTCATGAGGCACGTTTCGACATCAAAGCCCATCACGGCCAGGTTCGTAATCACCCGATAGGGTCCCGTGCCGCGTGGCAAGCCGGCGGCCTCGCGGGCTCCTTTGCCGGTCAGGAAGCCCGGCGTGGTGATGAAGTCTACCTGGGGCACAAACCGGCGTGGATCATGCTGGGTCATCACCAGCGTTCGCCAGCAGAGTGACCCCAAGTCGTTAGCGCCGCCGCTCCCTGGCAGCCGTACTTTGGGATGAACGTAATCGCTGCCGATGATGGTGGAATTGAGATTGCCATAGGCATCGATCTGGGCGCCGCCAATGAATGTGTAATCGACCATCCCGCGCTGGCAGGCTTCCATGATGTCGGCCATGCTGGTGGCCATCAGCCCTCGAAAAAAGGTGCGCGAGTCGCCCACGCTGATCGGCATTCGCGGCAGCAACGGCCCAATGCCGCCGGCTTCGAATAGCAAGTTGAGCCGGGGCGCGGTGGTCTTTTGGGCCAGCATGGCGGCGGCGCACGGAGCGCCGGTGCCGACCACAATGGTGGAATCGTCTTCGAGCAGCCGGGCCGCCGCGCAAATCATCATCTCCATGGGCGTGACGAGGCTCATAGTTCATTCTCACTTTAGGAAAGCTTGCACCATAGAAGAATACTCGGAGGTAGGCGCTCCTTCTTTGCGAAGGTGGGAACGGAGTCGATTCAGAAGAGCATTCTCTTGCGAATTAAGCGTTCCTTTGATTCGATTCCTCTCTTCAAGCTGGAGCCTTGCTTTGTGTAGCAACGAAATACGCGCAAGGTGTTCGCGTCGGCGGTCTGCCAACTCCGCGCGATTCAAGCCCAACGAGTCAATCGTCGACCGGCCGCGACGACTGTTGCGAACTGGAACGGCCACATGCTGATTGAAGGTGATAAAACGCTGAGGATCGTCGAGAGTGGGATGCACGAACAAAGGGCGTTCAATCAGCAACGATTTCACTTTCTCATGCGCGTAGACACGGCGATGGAATGTAAACCCACGCTCCCCATGCTCGTAGCGATCCTTGAGTGATGCTGTCTCCCTGTGTCCAGCTCCGTCGGCGTGAGAAAGCACGTCAGGCCCATCTGCTGGCTTGGCAATGCGAATCACGCATTTTTCTCCGCCATATTGCCCAAGACATCAAGAGTCTGCCTGAGCAATTCATTACGTTCGATTTCCTCAGGCGTATTCCCGATGGGTAAATTGCGAATTTCGCTCTCAAGCGAATCGAGCCGTCTTCTCTCGTCTCCAGTTAACTTCGTCTTTCCGAGCAAATCGTTCTGCTCGTCAAGCAGCTTCTGCACCGCCGGGGACCGCGGTGGCAGATCATAGAGATCACTCGCGAGAATCTGGTCGGCTCGCCATCCACGCACCGCATCTACGTCGTTATCAATCACTACGTGGTCGCCTTCGCGACGAAGTACGGCGATGTTGGCTTTAACATCCGGCGCCGATTGGACAATCAGAGGGCTATGGGCCGTGGCAATGAATTGCACATTGGGGAATCGTTCAGACAGATACCACATCACGTTTCGTTGCCACGTGGGGTGCAAGTGAAGGTCGATTTCGTCCACCAGACAAATAGCCGCTTCATGGAGCGGGTTGACGCTTTCAGGGTAGGCGTCAAACATGCGACTGGCGAGATCGACCACCCAGGTTACAAGTGACTGATAGCCGTAGCCCATTTGGTCAAATGCCACCCATCCATAAGGCGTGTGGAATTGGACCTCCGGCGTGCGACGCCCCTCGGAATTCGTGATGATACTGATATCGTTGACATCCGGCAGAAGATCAATCAGGACGTCGCGAACTTGATCAAAACCAGCGCGAGTTCGTTCAGAAGCAGTCTTGAGTGCGGAATAGTCGGTCTGTAACAACCATTCCGTGGGATTGAGGAGTGGAATATCCGAAGAAAAGAGTGAAGCACCAGCGGCGTGTTTCGCAGTGTCCAACTGCGTGCGACCCCAGCGCCGCGAGGCACCATAAGCACCATAGAGTGTTGTAAAATGATCTCCCTTTGTTTCGATGCCATTTGCTTCGCGAACCAGGAGGCTTCTTTGCAATGTTCGTTCGGACGGGTTCGCCCTACCCTCATAACGATCGGCGAACACAGTGACCTGCGACGAACTATCACCTCGCGAATTCGAGCGCCGTTTAAGCGTCATCACCAGCCAACTATTAAGACCCACGCGCACAACCGGTCTGCCGGCTTCTTCTTTTCTTTCCAGCGCGGCGACCACTATCGCCTGAAGCAGCGTGGTCTTACCGGTGCCGTTCTCTCCAAGGATCAGCGTCCACGGCGCTGGCCCCCCGTGCCCATCCGACAAATCTAAGGTTTGCTCTTCACCGCCAAAGCAGCGAATGTTCCGAATCTTGAGCGAAGATAGGTAGACGATGGACTGAGTCCCGTCGTTCACGCCGGTCGTTCCATTATGCTTTTTTGCCACGACTACCTCTTTCGCTCATAACCCAGGTTCGGGGCCAGCCAGCGTTCGGCTTCTTCAATACTCATGCCTTTACGCCTGGCATAGCTCTCCACCTGGTCGCGGCTGATGCGGTCCACGGAAAAATATCGCGCCTCGGGATGGGCAAAGTAGAGCCCGCTCACGGCGGCGGCCGGCCACATGGCGTAGGTTTCGGTCAGTTGGATGCCGGTTCGCTGCTCGGCTTCCAACAGCGTCCAGAGAGTCGACTTGGCCGTATGATCGGGGCAGGCCGGGTAGCCGAATGCGGGGCGGATGCCGCGGTATTCTTCGCTGATGATCTGCTCGCTGGAAAGTTGTTCTTCGGCCCCGTAGCCCCAATCGAGCCGAGCCTGCTGATGCAGGCACTCGGCAAAGGCTTCAGCCAGACGATCGGCCAACGCTTTCACTTGAATGGCGTTGTAGTCGTCGAGTTGGGCGACGAACTCTTGCACGAACTCGTCGCAGCCATGACCGGAAGTCACCGCAAATGCACCGACATAATCTTGCCGGCCGCTTTCGATGGGCGCCACGTAATCGGCCAACGACCGGAAGTCTCGTTGTCCTTTGCGTTCCCACTGTTGACGCAACATGGGGAACCGCACGAGTTCTTGCTGCCGGCTTTCATCGGTATACAGGATCACGTCGTCCCCGCTGCTGGCCGCGGGCCAAAAGCCATAGACGCCGCGGGCGGTGAGTTTCTTCTCGGCAACAATTTGCTGGAGCAGTTGCTGAGCGTCGTCAAACAGTCGGCGTGCCTCCGGGCCGACGTCGGGGTCGCTGAAAATCTTGGGGAACTTGCCTCGCAACTCCCAAGTGGCGAAGAACGGCGACCAGTCGATGTACGGAACCAACTTGGCAAGCGGGTAATCGTCGAGCGTACGCAGCCCCAGGAAGGCGGGGCGGTCGATGCGCACCGTTTCCCAATCCGTCGCAAAACGGCGTTCCAAGGCGGCCGCATAGGGGACCAGCGTTTTTTCCTGTTGTTGGGCAAACATGCGCCGATCGTGTTCCTGGGCGGCACGCACCTTTTCCATGTAAGGGTCGCGCTGGTCCTTGTCGATCAGCTTCTCCACCACCGGCACCGACTGCGAGGCATCGAGCACGTGAATCACAGGCTGATCGTACTCGGGCGCGATTCGCACCGCCGTGTGCTTGGCGCTAGTTGTGGCGCCGCCGATCAAAAGGGGCATGGTGAACTTCAGCCTCTGCATCTCTTTGGCCACATGCACCATTTCGTCGAGCGAGGGCGTAATCAGGCCCGAGAGCCCAATCAGGTCGGCCCCTTCCTTGACCGCCGTTTCCAGAATTTTCTCCGTGGGAACCATCACGCCGAGATCGATCACTTCAAAGTTGTTGCACTTGAGCACCACGCCGACGATGTTTTTGCCGATGTCGTGAACGTCGCCTTTCACGGTGGCGATCACCACTTTGCCGCGGAAAGAACTGGTTTCGCCCTCGGCCTTTTCGGCCTCCATGAACGGCAGCAGGTAGGCCACCGATTTTTTCATCACGCGGGCCGACTTCACCACCTGGGGAAGGAACATCTTGCCCGCGCCGAACAGCTCGCCCACCACGTTCATGCCGTCCATTAGCGGGCCTTGAATCACGTTCAGCGGACGGGCGTATTTCTGTCGAGCTTCTTCCGTATCTTGTTCGATAAAGTCGGTCACGCCCTTGAGCAGGGCGTGCTTCAACCGTTCTTCGACAGACGCGTTTCGCCAGGCCTGTTGCTCCTCGGGCTTGCGGCCGCCGGTGGCCTTGACCTTTTCGGAGTAGTCGATCAGGCGTTCGGTGGCGTCGGGCCGGCGGTTCAGCAGCACGTCTTCCACATATTCGAGCAACTGCTTGTCGATCTCTTCGTACACTTCGAGCTGACCGGCGTTGACAATGCCCATATCGAGACCGGCCTGGATGGCGTGGTACAAGAACGCGGCATTCATCGCTTCGCGAACCAGATCATTGCCACGAAAGCTGAACGACACATTGCTGACGCCGCCCGAGGTCTTGGCGCCGGGGCACCGTTCTTTGATCCGGCGTACGGCGTCGAAGAACTCCACGGCATAGTTGGAGTGCTCCTCCATGCCGGTTCCCACGGTGAGAATGTTGGGGTCGAAGATGATATCTTCTGGCGGAAAACCGGCCTGCTCGGTCAGCAATTGGTAGCAGCGCTCGCAGATGGCCACCTTGTGGTCGGCATCTACCGCCTGGCCTTGCTCGTCAAAGGCCATCACCACCGTGGCGGCTCCATACTGGCGAATCAGCCGAGCCTGCTCCAGGAATTTTTCCTCGCCTTCTTTCAAGCTGATGGAGTTGACCACCGCCTTGCCCTGCACGCACTTCAGGCCCGCTTCAATGACCGACCACTTGGAACTATCAATCATGATCGGCACGCGGGCAATATCCGGCTCGTCGCCAATCAGATTCAAGAAGCGAACCATCACGGCTTCGCTATCGAGTAGACCCTCGTCCATGTTCACGTCGATCATGTTGGCGCCGCCTTCCACCTGCTGGCGGGCCACACTGAGCGCTTCCTCATACTTGTCGTCGCGAATCAGCCGGGCAAACTTCTTGGAACCGGTCACATTGGTTCGTTCACCGATCATCAAGAAGTTCGACTCGGGACGCAGTTCCAGCGTGTCCATCCCGCTATAACGGCTCAGCCGTGGAGGCTGGCCGCGGCGGTGGGGACGCACTTCCTCAACCGCTTTCGAGATGGCGCGAATGTATTCCGGCGTGGTGCCGCAGCACCCGCCCACAATGTTCACGAAGCCTTGCGTCGCAAATTCGCGAATCCAACCGGCGACCTCTTCGGCCGATGAATCAAAGCCCCCCATGCCGTCGGGCATGCCAGCATTGGGGTAGCAGCTAATGTAGCGATCGGAAACCTGCGATAGCGCCTCGATATACGGACGCATTTGAGCCGGGCCCAAGGCGCAGTTCAGGCCCACGCTCAGCATGTCGAAATGCGCGAGCGATGTCCAAAACGCTTCGATCGACTGCATGCCGAGCGTTTTGCCGCCATCAAAAATTGTGCCTGAAACCATCACCGGCAGGCGGATATCGCGCGCGTGAAAGTATTCGCTGATCGCGAACAGGCAGGCCTTCATGTTGAGCGTGTCGAACGAAGTTTCGGGCAGCAGAATATCCACGCCGCCATCGATCAGACCTCGGATCTGCTCGGTGTAGCTGGCCACCATCTGATCGAAACTATGCGAGCGATTGCCCGGCTCCTCCTTGCCGCACATTGAGAGCATGACTTTCGTGGGGCCGATGCTGCCGGCCACGAACCGCGGCTTGTTGGGATTGGCCGTGGTGAACTCATCGGCAGCCCGACGCGCAAGCTCGGCGCCGCGACGATTGATTTCGTAGGTGAGTTCCGCCACATGGAACTCTTCGAGCGAAATCACGTTGGCGTTGAAAGTGTTGGTTTCGATGATATCGGAGCCGGCCTCCAGGTAGGCCTGGTGAATGCTCTCGACCATCGCCGGTTGCGTCAGCACGAGAATGTCGTTGGCATTCTTGAGGGCTACCGTGTGATTAGCGAATTGCTCGCCGCGGTAGTCTTCTTCGGTGGGGCGATGGGCCATGATCATGGTGCCCATGGCGCCATCGAGCAACAAGATGCGCTCGGCCAGCACACTTTCCAACAACGCCGAGGAGGGCAATGAATCGGCAACCGACATGCTATGTTTTACCTAACTTGATAAATTTCAGACTTTGGCGAACGTCATCGCTCGCGCCGCCCACATTCAGCTGTTCCTTGGACGCCCCCCCATGTACCAGCTTCGCCAGCGGTGAGGTGGCCGCCTCCAAGGAGCCAAACCGAACAAAGTTGGTTCATGCTCCGCAATCGGAACGCTTGATGCTTCCCTGAGTTGCCAAGACGACAAGGCTTCGTCGTCCACGTAACTCATTACCGGGATTCTACGTTAAATGGGTGATTCGTCCTAGTTGAACCGGCCAGGCGTAGCGGTAGTGCCAGCCGAAAACAGCTGCCACAGGGCAGGTTTTGGGCCGAATTTGCCCCGTATTCGCACTGGCTGGCGGAGTTACTGCCCATTTGAACAGTAACGCAACCGACGGCTATGCCTTCGCTCGGTCACTCCGCGGCGAAATCTTCAGATCTTCCTCCGGGGCGAGCGAGCGATGTTCTTTGGCGTGGTTGTGTGGTTCCACGTGAACCAGAACGTCGCGGAGTTGAGGAAATTCCTGCAGCAGATGGTCTTTTACCCGATGGCCAATGCGGTGACCTTCCACAACCGTCAGGTCACCATCGACTTCCACGTGAATGTCGGCGAAGTATTCCAAGCCCGACTTTCGCACCAGCAGGGTTTCCACGTCGCGTACGCCAGCCACCTGGTTGGCGACTTGCCGAATTTCGCGGACCAGGGCCGGATCGGCCTGGGCGTCGAGGAGCTCGTGCCCCGCCTGCGCGAAGAGGCGAATGCCCGAGAGCATGACCAGAACGGCTACGCCCATTCCGGCCAAATCGTCGGCGAAGGCCCAGCGTTCCCCTCCGAAAATCGCGGCGACCAGGCCTACGAGGACCACCAGCGAGCAGAGTGCGTCGGCCCGGTGATCCCAAGCCGTGGCAGCCACCGCGGTGGAGTTGGTTCGCCTCGCGACGGCCCGGCTGTAATGGTAAAGCCCCTCCTTGATTGCCAAGTTCGAAAGCGCCACGGCAATCGTCCAATTTGCCGGAATAGCTTGATCTTCGCCCAAGTTATGCAAGGCTTCCCAGCCGATCAAACCCGCGGTAAGCGTTACCAACATGGCCACGGTCAGTCCGGCCACTCCTTCGGCGCGGGTATGCCCATAGGGGTGCTCCTTATCGGGCGGACGCTGTGCCAGCCACAGAGCGTAGAACAAGGCCAGCGAAATGCCCACATCGCTGAAGCTGTTCACCGCATCGGAAAGCAGAGCGAATGACTCGCCGGCCCAGCCCGCCCAAAGTTTGACCGACCCCAGGACCAGGTTCACCGCAATCCCCAGCAGCGCCACTCGGGTTGCTTCGCGATACAGCGAGTTCTTGGGCTTATGAATCACGTGCGCTGGCGGCGTTAGCGAATGGAAACGGTTGCCTGGAACGCCGTCACTCCCACCATCCACGTGGCGACGTCATTCCATTCCATGAGGTTAGTTCGTGAAAATTCGCAGCGGCTACGCGCTCGCCTATAAGTTAGATGCCGGACCCAAGCCAACCTCTAGCCCAGGCAAATCTCGACGCCCTCACCCAATTATGAGGGAACTTCCGCGCCCCACCCCCGGTGTCTTACCCCAGCTTCAACCCATTTGACAACCAGAGACGCAAAACTTGGACGAATCGAAATCCACGGGTCTCTGGTCACTCACGCACCAGCCCGTCCTACGAACCTCTTAACCGCGCAAAAACGACGCAGTCAAAAGTCACGCCGGCCTGTTTCAGCCTGTCTAACTGCCGCCGGTCTTCTTCTTCAAGAGCCAATCCCCCCAGCGAGCTGAAAGCGCCTGGAGCACGAACAGCAACTTGGCCTTGGCCGGCACGATCAGTTCGAGTTGTCGCCGCTCGCACGCTCGCACAATTTCTGCGGCCAGCTCGGCGGCGGGAATCGGCTTCGACTTCACGCCGCCGCCAGGCTTAACTGCCGCAGGCGGAAGATCACTCTGGGTTTCGGCCCCGTAGGTTCGCACCGCTTCGCGGGCGATCGGC
Source organism: uncultured Pirellulales bacterium (assembly GCA_964445985.1). Lineage (GTDB taxonomy): Bacteria > Planctomycetota > Planctomycetia > Pirellulales > S012-138 > CAYUMU01. The sequence goes on from CAYUMU010000003.1 coordinate 106,684, forward strand.
CCAGGGCAAACCAGCAGTACATGCAGTCCGCGAGGGCCAAGTTCCAGTCGCAATTGTTGCGAATAGGCGGCCACCGCGAACTTGCTCGCCGGGTACGCGCCCAGATAGCGGGCAGCCGACTTTGCCGCCAACGAACCGATATTCACCACCGAACCGCTCGATTTTAATAACATGTCGGCGGCCGCGCGCGTGCAGCGAACCGTGGCATACAAGTTCAGCTGCATCAATTCATCGAAGTCCTCGGGCGTAGTGGCCAGAATATCTTTGCGGGCGGAACGGCCGGCGTTGTTCACCAGCACATCGAGCCGGCCCAGCTGGCTTTGAACCTCTGCAAAGAGGGCGTCGACTTGAGCATCGTTCGTAATGTCGGCCGCCATTCCTCGTACGTCACCGCCGCTGGCCGCGGACAATTGAGTGGCGGCTGCCTGCAAAGTTTCTGCCTGGCGGGCAACGATTACTACCCGCGCGCCGGCCTGGGCGAACGCGAGTGCAATCTCTCGCCCCAAGCCCTGAGAGCCCCCGGTAACGAGCACCACCTTGTCTTGCCAGTTAAAAGTACTTGCCATGGAGGTTATGAGGGTGCGAAATGATCTTCGAGTTTGCGGATTCACGGATACTATCGAACGCAGCCCGGCGATCCACCGCCGGCAAACGAACGAGAGTTGAAACGCCTGCCAGCGGCCAGTTGCTGGGGCGCATGGTGGAAGCCAATCGATCAATCGCCTGCCGCGAACGCCTGCCGCAAACCCTCGCGATACGTGGGGAACTGGAGCGTGACGCCCAACGCTTCCAGCATCTTCCGGTTCGAAATCACCTTGGCCGAGGCATCGTGCGCGCGGGCTGATCGAGACGAAGCGTGGGCTGCGCCGGTTGAGACTTCCACCGAACTGGGCTCAACAAGCCGTGGTGGTTCAACCCCCAACTGATGGGCAACTTCCGCATAATACTCGCGGCGCAGCGGCGGATTTCCGTCAGAAACCAGGTACAGTTCCGGCGGCTGGCAGCAATTTTCGGCCGCGAGCACTGCTCGGACGGCATCGTCCACGTGGATCAGATTCAACCGGCTCTCGGGGGCGGCCACGATCGGCTTACCCTCCAACAATGCCTGGCGGTTTGGTACGCGGCCTGGGCCATAGATTCCCGCCAGCCGCAGGATCACGCACTTTCCGCCCAGCGGATGTTCCCGCAATTGTTGCTCGGCGTCCAGGCAAACTTGTCCACCTTCACGCGTGGGATGGCATTCCGAGGCTTCGGTAACGAGACCATCGGCCGAGCCATACACGCCGGTCGTGCTGATGTAGATCCACCGTTGCAGCGTTCCCGTTGCTGGGAGCGCGTCGAGCATATTCCGCAAGCCGGCCACGTATACTTCGCGCATGGGCTTGCCTGCCGTGCGGTCAAAGCCCACGGCATACAGCATGGATTCTACCCGAGGCAAGCTGGCCAGTGACGCACGATCGGTGACGTCAGCGACAAGGCCGCGGTAGCCGGCGGCCGTGAATTCCCGCGCTCGCTCGGCGGAGCGCGTCAAGAGCACGACCTCTTCGCCCGCGTTTCGCCATGCCGCCGCCACGCGTAATCCCAGGTAGCCACTGCCTACAATTAATTTCAACCGACATGCTCCCGGGGGATTTTCCATCAACGCGAAAGGCGCACCACTTGAGAATGGGCAACGAAACTAGCGCGGAGGGTTCTCGGCCTGCTTTAGCGCCGCTCGGGCTTCCTCATCTTGTCGAGCCTCTTCCCGAATCAGGCTGCCCAGCCACCACCCCCAGATGATGTAATGAACGAACACGTAAAAAAAGATGCAGCCGGCGATCATCACCACCGGGATCATGAATCCCTGACTGAGAAACGCCAGACCGACCAGGCAAATCATCACCAGCATTCCAGCCATGAGCACCGCCAAACATCCGCGACGTTTGGCAGCCGCTTCGTCTTCTTTTGCGATCACCGGACGTTGCGGCCTTGCGGGAAGCACTACTTTTCCCGCGACCGGGGGAGCAGCGGAACCTGCTGATTTATCCTGCCGCGAGGGCAAAGGACCATCGCCAGGGCGATCCGATCCCGAGGTCATGAAGAGAACTCCGGCTCCACCGGGTGGGGAATCACGCCCGCTTCGTACCCTTCCTTCAACAACAGTCTGACGGCTTGGCGACCGCGCTCCCCGAAGTCGAGCGTCCAGTCATTCACATACATGCCTACAAACCGATCCGCCTTGCCGCGATCGAGATCTCGGCCATAGCGCAGGGCGTAGTCCAGGGCCTCTTCACGATGCGTGAGTCCGTAGCGAATGCTTTCGGTCAGCAGGCGATTCACATCGCGAATCACCTCGGGTCCAAGGTCGCGGCGAATGGCGTTGGCCCCCAAAGGCAGCGGCAACCCGCCGGTTCGTTCGTACCACCAGCAGCCCAGGTCCACCACCAACTGCAAGTTGCGGTCGCCGTAAGTGAGTTGGCCTTCGTGAATGATGAGACCCGCGGCGATCTCCTGACCGGCATATTCGCCGGCCTCAACCGCATCGATAATCTTATCGAACGGGACCACCACATACGGAAATTCACCCCCCAGGCACAGCCGCAACGCCAAAAACGCGCTGGTCCAGGTGCCAGGCACGGCGATGGGCCGCGATTTCAGGCTGCCCAACTCGACGGGCTGCCGCGTAACGACCATCGGGCCGTAATTATCGCCCATGCTGGCCCCGGAGGGGCACAGCAAGTATTTGTCGGTGAGATACGCATAGGCGTGAATGCTCACCGCCGTAAGTTCCAGTTCGCCGGTAAGAGCGCGGCGGTTGAGCGTTTCGATATCCACCAGTTCGTGATGAAACGCATAAGGGCTGGTGTCGATGGCGCCTGCCGTCAGGGCGTGAAACATGAACGCATCGTCGGGGTCGGGACTATGGCCAACCCGAATCTGAATTTTCTCGTTGCTCAAAAGAAGCTCCTCGCAGCCGTCGAAAAATGCCGTCGCCCCATCTTAAACCCAGGGGGAACAACCGCCAAGGACCCCCACGGCGACGACGATCCACGGAACCAACCGCGAGCGAGGGCGTGGGCGCAACCCGAACTGGGGGGAAAAGCCAGGGCAGGCATGGACAGGGCAACCAGCAATCACACGGTGGACCGCGACCCTGCTCCCCAGATTGCAAAGACTTAAATGGCGGAGAAATTAAGCGATGACGCCCAAGGCGCGCCCCACCTTCGCGAAGGCTTCTATCGCCTGCTCCAGATCTTTCCGGCTATGCGCGGCGGACATTTGCGCGCGGATTCGCGCTTGGCCCATCGGCACCACGGGAAATGAAAAGCCGATGACATAAACGCCTTCAGCGAGCAACTGTTTCGCCATTTCGCTGGCCAGGCGAGCGTCTCCCAACATCACCGGAATAATGGCGTGTTCTCCGGGGACGAGGTTAAACCCGAGCCGTGCCATTTCACTCCGAAAGAATGCCGCGTTGTCGCGCAATTGCGCGCGCAGATCGCCGCTGCTTTGCAGCAGTTTGAGCACCGCCACGCTCGTGGCCGCGATCACCGGCGCCAGCGTATTCGAAAACAAATACGGCCGCGAGCGCTGCCGCAGCCACTCCACCACTTCATTCCGACTGGCCGTGTAACCGCCCGATGCGCCCCCCAGCGCCTTGCCCAAGGTTCCGGTGACGATGTCCACCCGGTCCATCACGCCGCACCGCTCCGGCGTGCCGCGGCCTTCCTCGCCTACAAAGCCCACGGCGTGCGAGTCATCGACCATCACCATCGCCCCATGGGTTTGCGCCAGATCGCAAATGCCCTGCAAATTGGCGATCACGCCATCCATGGAGAACACGCCATCGGTGGCAATCAGCTTGAACCGGCAGTCGGCCGCGGCTTGCAGTTGCTGCTCGAGATCGGCCATGTTGTTGTTGGCATACCTCAGTCGCCGTGCTTTGCAGAGCCGCACCCCATCGATAATGCTGGCGTGATTGAGCTGATCGCTGATCACGGCGTCTTCGGGGCCGAGCAAGGTTTCGAACAGGCCCGTGTTGGCGTCGAACGCCGAGGAATACAGAATGACGTCTTCTTGTCGCAGAAACTCGGCCAACTGCCGCTCAAGTTCTTTATGGATGGTTTGCGTGCCGCAAATGAACCGCACGCTGGACATTCCAAAGCCAAACTGATCGAGCGCCGCCTGGGCCGCTTGCACCAAGCGTGGGTCGTTGGCCAGCCCCAGATAATTGTTCGCGCAAAGATTGATCACCCGCCGGCCGGAGGTATCCACCCAGGCCCCTTGCGGACTGCTCATCACGCGTTCAACTTTGTACAGCCCCCCATCTTGAAGCTGCTGGATTTGCTGCCGGAGATGATCCAGAAAGGCGGAATCCATAACTGACCTGCCAACGCACGGAGAGAAACGCGAAACAGGTTCGCAATCTTATCACAATCCGCTGGGCTTCGTCGCTACAAGAAGTCGACCAGCGAAAGCCGCGAGATCTGCGCCAACGTGCGATACGAAGCCTCGAGGGCGGCCTGCCGCGACGTGAGATTGATGATCGCCTCCACCAGGTCCACCTCGTATTCTTGCGAGAGAGCCGACTTGAGTTCGATCTCCTCGTTACCCAGTCGGACGGAAAGCGTATCGAGCCCCTGTTGGCGGGCTCCAATATCGGCGCGCGTGAAATTGAGATTGAGGTCCGCGGCGTTCAGCACTTCTACGGATCGAGTGATCCCATCCAGATCGCCAGCCAACAAGGCATCCCTGAGCCGCACTAAGGCGGTAAAGACGCCTTTCGTTTCTTTGGGATTTGCATCGATGCCAAGGATGGCTTCCGAGGCCCCGCCCGAAAATGGCACGGCCGCCGACGCGGCAACACTTCCGCTGCCGTTGTTGGCCGGATCGAGCGTGGTATCGAGTTCGGCTACGAACTGCGCGCTCAGCGCCGGATTGGCCGCCAAGAGATTCACGGCGTGTTGGGCAGTGAAGCCCGCGGCGATATCGACCCGATACGTTAACACGTTGCCATTCAACGCTACCGTATTGGCGCCGCCAGGGTTGTCCACGATTTCCAGCTGAAATTGATTGCCGGCCGCGCCAATCTCTCGTGAACGCACCGTGAACGCATCGTTAGGGCCGGCGCCGTTGAGACTGACGGAAGCCAGCGATCCGGGTTGCGTGGGTCCGCCGCTGGCCTGCTGATAGCCGAGCAGCCCCAGATCGTAAGCAGCGGTGCTATCGTCGGCCAGAATGGTGAGTTGGCCAGAGCCGGTCAGATCGTCTTGATAAATCTCGATTCCGTTGCCCTGGACTGCCAATCGCGCCAGCACCTTGCCCCCCACGGCGGTGTTATCTGGATGCGTATTGATGCGATCGAGCAATTGGCCAATGGTCCGAACCGGCCCGGCGCCCCCGGCCAGCGATACCGGGGCCGCCGCCGCCAACGCGCCGCTGCCATCATTCCCCGGATCAGCGGAAGTATCGAGTTGCGCCTGGACCCGGCTAGCAACACTGCTGTTGGCCGCCACCAAATCGATCGCGTCTTGCGCTGTGAGTCCGGCCGCAAGATCGGCGCTAATGGTCAGCAGCCCGCCCGACAAGCTGACCGATGACGCTCCGCCCGGCCCGCTGTCTACAATTTGCACGCGCAGCTCATTTCCCTGCCCGCCAGGCGTGAGCGCCGTAAAGGTCAGCGCATTGTTCACACCCGCTTGATTCACCGTCGCGGTGGCTGCCAGCGATTCGTCGAGCGCAACCGTGAAGGTTGTGCCGTCTTTGCGCTGAATGGAAAATTGCCGGGGCTGAGGAAAGTCACTGCTGCTGGGAGCGACGCCCCTCCCAAAGTTCAACGAGCTTAGTTCGGTGGATGGATTGAAGCTCCGCAAACCAAGCTGGGTGGCGGTTTGGCCACCGTTCTCGCCAATCGCAAAATCACCTCCACTGAGCCGCGAGCGAATATCGATGCCTGTGCGATCGCTATTGATTTCGGCCAGCACTCCGGCTTCGGAGCCATTGAGAATATTCAGCACGTCGTTGATTGTTTGGGCCGATGTAAAACTAATTGTGTAAGTCTTGCCACCATTCACAATTTGAATGCCAGACGTCTTGTCGAACTCAATTCCTGTCCCGCCGACGGTGGTGGTCGTCGATACGGCAACCGCTCCCGTGCCATTGCTGCCTGTCGCCAACGACGCCCTGAAATCGACCGCGGCCGCCGATTGATTGATGGCGTCGATCACGGTCTGAGCGGTGGACGCTCCCGCCTCGATGCTCACCTGAATCGTCTTCGCAACGGCGTCGTATACCACGCTTTCACTGCCGGCCACGCCTCCGCTTACCAGCGAAACGCTGTAACCATCGAACGCTTGGCCTCGTACGTTGGCCGTCACATTGAACGTGCCCTGCGGCGTTCCCGCTGCAATCCGCGCGTTGCTGCTCACCCCCAGTACATTGCTAAGCGAGGTCGTCGAGCGCAGGATCGGATTGACATCTTGCCCCACGATGGGCGCGGTTCCCACGCCAAGCTCTTGCAATATTCCGAGATCGCGCGCGGTCGTTCCTCCCGCCACCTCGCGGATTGTCAGATTGCCTTGATCGATCTGAACATTGATCCCCTGCGATGTCACCCAGGCGCTCACCTGACTGCCACTCAGGTTGGCCGATTGCAGCAACCGCACCACATCTCCCGTTGTCTCGGCGCGGCTGATATCGACCGTGGCCGTCGCGCCCGTGCCGTTGGCGAGCGTAATGCTGCCGGCCGTCACTCCGCGCCCACCATTCAAGTCGGCCAGCCGTGTGCGGTCGGTGACGACGGGGTTGAGGTCGGACGTGCCTCTCACGGCCTCCGAAATGGCGCCGAACACCTGCTGCCCCGTTACGTTGGTGGCAAACAAGGCATCGATGTCGGCGTAGCTCAGCAAGCTCAGCTCATTGCCGTTGTACTTTACCTGATCGCCGAAAAATTCGAACGGTCGCACATTGGTTTGCGACCCGGCGAACAGATAACGACCGCGAAACTGCTGATTCCCGACATCAACCAACTGCCGAATGGCCTGCTCAACCTGCTGCGCGGCCGCCGCCTGGGCGTCGCGACTCGTGGTGTTCGACGATACCGAAACTGCCAGCCCGCGAACCTCGGCCAGGATATTCGACACCGAAGATAGCGCCGCATCGCTCGCCGACAAAAATGACTGATTCGTCGACAGATTGGTTTGAACTTGCGACTTCCGCTCCAATAACTTCTGTAAACTGATCGTGCGCAGGGCCGCCGGCGCATCTTCGCTGGGCAGCGTGAACCTGACTCCCGTGCTCAGTTGATTCTGAATGCGGAACAGTTCACTCTGGTCAAAGCGAACCTGACTGAGCAATCGCGAAGACACCAGCGCGTCGCTGATTCGCGTCGATGATAGAGGGATAATGCTCGTCATGATGATTGTCTGATGGTTACGCTGTCGATGAGGCAACAACTTCTAGGACGACGGACCCGTCACGCGAGCCCCGGCTTTGGGCTGGGCATATCTATAAATTCACCAGGATTCCCAAGAGTTCGTCAATCGTGGCGATGTACCGCGCGGTCGCCTGGAATGCCCGCTGATACTGCATCAACCGAATCGTCTCTTCATCGAGGCTCACGCCGCTAACCGAAAGGTGTTGGGCTGACAGCGTGTCTTCAAAGACCCGGTAGCCGTTGGCGATTGAACCGGCAACGCTCGACGACTGCGTCACATCGCCCACCAGGCGATCGTACAGGTCGCTAATCGTAATTCCACTCTGCGAGCCAATCGGCCGATCCAAGAATCCGCCCAATTCCACGGCTCCGGCGGTATCCACGCCAATTCCCCCTCGGCTGGCGGCAAACTTGCCTGGGTCGGACAACATGGCCTGGATCACACCAATATCGCCCGCGGCCGTACCTCGGAAAAAAGTATTGATGCCGAGCGCGGCAAGAATTCCGCTCGTGTCGTTGGCGAACGCAATCTCCTGCTGGCTCGATTCCGACCGAATCTGCAAATGACCTTGCGCATCGACGCTCGCGATCACACCGTCGATCGCCGACAGTTGGGCCACGAGGTTGTTGAGCGTAGTGTCGTCGCCGTCCAGCCCATCCAGATCCAGAAAGACATCCGAACGTTCCGTCAAGCCCGTCTGACGATGATAGACCTGAATCTGAAACGAACCATTGCTGGCCGTGAAGGGCAGTCCCGCCTGATTCAGCGCCGCGCTGGCGTCTTCCACGGCAAACTCGCTGACAATGTCCTGGTAGCCGCTCAAACCCTGCCCCGAAGAAAACACACGATTGAACTCGAAAATGAGCGTGCTGGCGAAGTCGTCCAATTCTTCGAGGAATCCGCCCAGGATCTCGTCTCGTGAAGTCAGCAACCCGGCCAGTTCGCCACCCGACGCTTGAAGAGGCTCATCCGTATCTGCGAACCGAATCCTGGCGACCGTCAGACCGCGGTCGCCTTCGTAATAGGTCTCGACTTCGCGTCGAATGCCCTCAAACACCAGAAAACTGCCATTCAGCGACACGTTGACCGTGCCGTTGGTCTGCTCGTCAATGCGCACATTGGCCAGTTCCGACAGTTTGGTAAGTGCCACGCTTCGCTGATCGCGCAGCCCGACGGCGTCGCTTCGCGACACCGATCCGCCTTCGACCTGCGCGATCTGGATGTTCAACTTTCGAACTTCTTCGGTCAAACGGTTAATGTCGCCGGAAATCGAAACCACTCGCTCGTTCAGATCGCGGCGATTTGCCTGCACGCGTTGCGATAGCCGTTGGATATCTTCCGTTAGCGATTTGCCCTGCAGGGCGGCCAAATGCCGCACGCCGGCATCTTCTGGCTGATTCAGCACTTCGTGAATGCTGGCCACAAAATCGTTCAGCGCGGTACTCAAGTCGGTTTCACTCAACTCGCCGATCAATTGCTCCAACTTGAGATAGGTTTCGCGTTGCACATCCGCATTGACGCGATCGCTGGTGGCGCTCCGCAATTGCTTTTCGACAAACTTGTCGACCTTTTGCACAATGGCCTGAACATCAACTCCCAACCCCAGCAGCAACTTCCCCTGCCGCTGCGTGGGGCCGGGCGACAACACCACTTCTTCGCGGATATATCCCGGCGTGTTGACATTGGCAATATTCTGCCCCACCACCTGCATGCCAATTTGATTGGCCCGCAGGGCGTTGTTTGCCAACTGTATGGAGCTATAAAGCGACATCGCAACAATGCCCAACCAGAAAAGTTAACAGGCTCAGAACCTTGAAATGCCCACCGCGACCAACCCTTCGGGCTACGTGAGGCATTCGTATGCCCCGTCTACCCAGGCTGGCAAGTGCATCGCCATCGCCGACGACAGCCAAACGGCTCTCACACTTACCTATACTTCTTGATCCACCAGACCTCCCGTAGGACCCGAGCTCGCCGACGCCTCCAACTTGTAGGTGGGTTGCAAACGGCCGCCGGTGGCGATGATCTCCAACACCTGCGAGAGATGAATCATAGCGCGTTGATGCAGCACCCAATTCGATAGGTTGCGCTGCCGCAACAATGCCATTTGCTGCTCGGTTTGATCCAATCGCTGCTCGACATCACGCCGCCGCTCGCTCCCCGACAGCTTTCCGGCAAGTTCCCGCAAGGTCTCGTGAGACGCTCCGTCGCCATCCGCGTTCTTGAGGAGTCCCGTTCGCTGGTCATGGCAGTCCTGTAGACGCGCGAGCAATTCCTGCTCGCGGGCCTGAAGACCAGCCAAATCCAACTCGGTTGCCGGATTCAGCAGCATGCGCTGCTTGTCCAACAGCACCGCCAGCCAATCCTGCTGTACCGACGACAGTTCTTCGAGCAACTCAGGCAATGCTACTTCCCACGACAGTTCTTGAGTTGTCATCTCTGCTGGTCCCCCTCAGCGATATCATTCGAAGTCATTTCGACCGCACCGTTGATTTCTTGAGCATGCTGAACCACCATTTCGCTCGCTGGCCGTTGCGGAACTGCCGGCTTACAACTCGGCGTCGAACGAAACCTGGCTCCGCGAGCCAAACTGCAAGTTGTACATCGTTTCGGCAATCTGACCACCTTGGGCCGAGGTCATCCGCTCCGTCAGCACCTGATCCAACTGCTGCTGAAAAATCTCTTCCGTTTGGCCACCATGAAAATAGGCCGGCTTGTCGAGCGACTCCCGCATGGTCTTAAACAGCTGGCCGAAGAGTGTCTGCCCCACAAAGTTGGTGAACTGCTGCTTCAGTTCCGAGTCGTCGCTGCCCTCGGGTCGAAGGGTCGCGGTCTCAGAGCCAGTGGCGGAAGACGGCATGGCGCCCGCGGCGCGCAGCACATCGGCAAAATCGCCGCTGGCAGCGTTGGAGTTGTCGGCGCCTTTGCCCACCGCCAAGGAATCAGCCGCCGAGAATGATGATAGGACGCTGGAAATGTTCATGGTCTTATTCTTCGTCAATTCCAAGTACGCAACATTCGCCCAAGCTAAAAAAGCACACATCAATTTTCATTCAATAATCAGGCGGCCACGCAACTTCCCGTTCCGCTCCAGACCTTTGAGAATGTCTATGATGTCTTTCGTGGGCACCTTGACCGCGTTCAATGCCTCGAGCAGCGACTTCAACTGCGTGGGGTTGGCATGCTCGGGATCAATTCCCACGAACGGATCACCCTGAATCGCGCCTGTTTCCACCACAATATTGCGGTGCGTTACTACCGCGGGTCCGATCTCCACGTCACCACTAATCACAACACTTCCCGTGCGCTCATTCACAACCACGCGCGCATCCGTTCGGATTTCATCCAAAGGAAGATTCATGATCTGGGCCACGAACTCCACGGGAAACTTCTGATATTGCTGCGGGATGGCCACGACCACGTTCACCTGATTGATCGCCATCGCTGGCCGAATATATTGCGTGCCATAGGGGGTCGACTGCTGGCTGGCGAACTGCTCATTGACAAGATCTGAAATTTCCTGGGCCATGACAAAGCTGGCTTGATTCGGATTGATCACGAGCGTGATACGGCCCTCTTTCACGTACGGGTTGAAGAAATCTTCCACCAAACGACACCCGCCGTGCACGCTAGCCGTGTTGACATTCGTGGGGTCGATGGCGAGATCGCCCTGCGAAAAACCGTAGACCTTGGTGTTGCCCGGCTGCACATCTTGCATGGGAGTAACAAAAAGTCGCCCCCCAGCGAGGCTTTTCGCCGACCCAATCGAGCTTACCCGGCAATTGAGGCGGTCACCGTCGCGGGCGCCTCCCGATGGCACGGTTGCCGACACCATCACCAACGCCACGTTTTTGGCGTCGATAATCTCCGCGAGGCCGCCCCCGCCCAGGGGATGCTCCATCAATTGCAGTGTTGCCGCCAGGCTGCGAATGGTTGGCAGAAACTTGTTGCTGTCTCCCGTGCCTCGCAAGCCAATCACCAGGCCCATGCCCACCAGTTCGTTCTCTTCTTGTCCCTTAACGCGACACACGTCGATCAGGCGAGTCTGAGCGATGGCCAACTCCGGCACGATGGACAGCAATGCCATTGCGACCGCTGATGCGATGAGCCAGGTGCGGCGACATGTCTGATTGGTTTTCATAGTCTTGGCGATTCAATGCTGGCGAGAAGTTGGAAAGATCGAAGGCGCGGCACGCCCCAGCACTCTCGTGCTAGAAGGGTGACACGGTATCCCAGAACTTCATGAACCAGCCGCGTCGATACGCATCGCGGACGTGACCCATTTCTCGCTTATTCACAGTCAGATCGGAGACATTCTCACTGAGCACGCGGTTGTTGGGCAGCACATCTTCAGGCCGCACTTCGCCGGTTAGCGTTTGCTCCCAGACTTCCTCATTATTTTTGACGGTTTGTTGAGCCTCGATTACCAGGTTGCCATTCGGTCGCACGTCTTTCACTCTGGCGGCGATCGTGAACTGGAGGCGGTCGATGGTTTCAATCTCGTTCTCGGCCCGATATTGCGTGTTCAGCTTACCCTGAACTCGAGGATCGCCTTCGTTTTGCAAGGCGGGCTTAAGCGACAGACCTCGCAACTCAATCCAGTCCAGCAAGCGAGCATCGTAGTCCGCCCGCTTGCGTCGTTGTACTTCGGCCTCACTCAGAAATGACGTGCGAATATTGACTACCACCGTGATAATATCGTGCTTCTGAATCGTGCGCGGCGGCGTGGGGGCAATATAATAGAAGGAAGTGTCTTGCACGGTCAGCGGTCGGCCGTGCACCACCTCGCGAACGAGCGTACCACTTTGTGCATTTGCCACGCCGACTCCGGCAAGCAACATCAGACCCACCACACCACCCAGGCTCAGGGATCGGAGCGTATTAGGAACCCATGAAGAATAATTGTCGGGCATAGTCGCCTTTCGCTCCGCGAAAGGATTTGCTTTCGCGGAGCGAAAGCCGACTTTGTTTTTCGTGCAATCCTTACGGGTCGCGTTATTAAGATTCGTGCTCATTTCATTCCCGCCTGCAGTTATGTTCCTATAGAGCCCTGCGGCACGCGGCGTCGTGCCGCCTATTGTTTTGTGCCCAACCATGATGCTGTCGCTTCTAAATCCTCATGTTCACTCACTGGATGCGTGGCTCAGCGGGTCCATCCATTGGGCGAGTTGCCCTGGGTTGGCCTTTCTGCCAGAGAGGTGCTCCTGGCGAGAACTTCCACGGTTTGCAAGTCTCGCACGCGAGCAGTGAAAACGCTGCGATCAGACAACGATTCCACCAGCACGGTGTCGCCCTTGCGGCCGGTGTCGCGTGCTCGGCCTTCCATGCGGAGTCGCACACCGGAGCTATGAACGATCACGGACACGATCTCTCCTCGTCGCACCAACTCGGGCGAGCGGACCAGGCCCGTATCGAGGATTTGCCCCGGGGCCATATTCTGGGTCGACTCCTGTCCAATGACGTCTTCGATCTGGTGAAAAGCGTCGCCGGAAGCCGCCTGCGTTCCGCGTTGCAGTTGCAGATGCTCTCGCTGCAGGATCGTGCCTTTGCTTACAGCGGCAGCTAAGACCACGACCGAGGGCGTTTGTGAGATCACCGCGGTGATTTGCGAAATCTGTTGGCCGTTGGGCGATTCAAAGACCACTGGGAAGATCTGAGTTCCCAACCAATGGGTTGGCGCATCCGCGTGAGGATTTGAATATCCGCCAGTTTCGCTATAGGCCGCCACGCTTGCGACATGCGTTCGCGACTGAGCGTCGCCTGACACTCGGCACGCTTCACACTCCAAGGCCAGACGCATTCCATCTGCGTTGCATCGCAGAGTCACGTTCCAGGCATGGGTTGCCGAGACGGTGTTTGTCAGAAAAGCCTGAATGGCCGATTTCAATTTATCTTCTGCCTGACGCATGGCCTCGCTATTCAGCGGCATCGCTCTGGGCGCCAAGGGGGCACGCGACGTCGCAAGCTGGATTGGCTTGATGGCGGCAACGCTTTCACTGGCAACCACCACCTTGGCGGCCCCCGAAAAGCGATGCCGCGACAGGTCGACACCCCGGTGCAACAACGTGCGTTGGATGTCGACCACCGTCAGACTGATTTGCTGGTCGCCCAGCGGGGCAGGCCCCAATTCCGTTTGGGCCATTCGATCCGCCATTTGCGGGTCGTTTTCGAAGATCGTGGCGACGTCTTTCAACATGATCAAATTGCCCGCGACAACCGTTTTGGATTTCAGCTGAATTTCCGCGGCCGTACCAGGGACTGCCAAGGCGCTGCCAGCGATGCACAGCAGGACCGTGGTCGCGGTTCGAATCGTCAAGTTGTGGTGGGCAGGGCGGAACATGTTTGGCCAGTATGAGAGAATTAACGTATGCCGCGAAAGGCCCATCGCCAGGCGAGGGCGTTTGTCAAACCCGTTAGAATCGGCGCAGATTGGCGACCAACTGCAGCACCTGATCGCCAGCTTGCACGGCTTGCGAATTTAGTTCGAAGGACCGTTGAGTGGTGATCAAATCGATCAGTTCTCGCACCGGTTCCACGTTGGATTGTTCGAGGGTTCCTTGGCGAACTTGTCCGAGACCATCCTGCCCAGGATTGCCTAGCTGCGGTTGCCCCGAAGCCAAGGTGTCGGCGTAAAGGTTTTCGCCCAACTTGACCAGGCCGTCGGGATTGACGAATTGGGCAAGCTGAATCGTACCCAAAGGCTGTAGCTGAGGATTGCCTGCTTGCTTGACGGACAGAATTCCCTGAGGGCTCAATTCAATATGAGTCGCATCTTGCGGAATAGTCATGGGAGGTTCAAGCAGTCGCCCGATGCCAGCGGACCCCATTACGATCTGGCCGTTGTTATTCAGGTTGAAATTCCCGCTGCGGGTATACAGGATCTGGCCCGAGCCGGGATCGGTCACTTGAAAGAACCCTTTGCCCTCGATGGCCCAGTCGAGTTCTTTGTTGGTGGTGTCGAACGACCCCTGGCGAAATTCGGTTTGCGTGCTGCTTACGGCCGTGCCCAAGCCAACATAAACGCCGGTGGGGGTCAGGTTGCCATCGGCGTCTTCCGCGCCGGGCAGGGTGTAATTGATGTAGAACAAATCTTCAAAGTTGGCCCGATCGCGTTTGTAGGCGGTGGTCGCCACGTTGGCCAGATTGTTGGCGATCGTGTCGAGTTTGGTCTGCATCGCCTCCATACCCGAGGCGGCCGTATAAAGCGTTTGCATTGCCATGGTGTTTCTACCTGATTTGCTCTTGGATGCGATTCTTGCCCGGCGCCGCTACTGGTTGGTCAGCACGCGGCTAATGAGATTTCCCAGCATATGGTCGTGATTCTTAATCAGCGTCACATTCGATTCGAAGGCCCGCGAGGCGGAGATCATGTCCATCATTTCAACCACCGAGTTCACGCCCGAGGTTTCCAGGTAGCCGCTCTCCACGCGCCGAACTTCGGGCTGCACCGGCACGGGAGCGGCCAACGGCCGGAACATGTTTCCGCCAATCTTCACCAGGTCGCCCGGTTGTCGAGGACGAACCACCGCCAGAGGAATTCGGGCTCCATCCTGCAGAAGTTCGCCTTCGCGAGACAGCGACCAAGGCAGATTGGGATCCATCACGATGGGAGTTCCATCTTGATCCAACACGGGACAGCCCTGGTCGGTGGTGAGGGCGCCCTCGGCAGTGAAGTTGAAGTTGCCAGCGCGGGTAAGCAGGTTTTCACCGCTCTTCTTGACGACGAAATAGCCATCGCCGCGGATGGCGAAGTCTTCCGGTCGTGAAGTCTGTCGGTATCCGCCCGGCGAGAGGTCGGTGACCGTTTCTTGAACCTGAACGCCGCCACCGATATCGTTGATGCTGCCGGAACCGGGAGCATCCAGCCCTTGAACAATGGCCTCGGTGTTTCGGGCTTGCAGCAGGGCAACATCGCGCTTGAAGCCGGTTGTCTCCAGATTTGCCAGGTTATTGGCAATGACCTGCAGACGCCGGTTCTGGGCCATGGCCCCTTCTGCCGCAATGTAAAGTCCGTAAGGCATCTTGCCAGGTACTGCGTTAAGCTCGCCCCCCCGGGCTTTGGCTAACCACGGCCTCTAAGCAATGCAAACGCCGTGCCCACGGTTCGCTGGGGGGAGTCGCCAACGCCAAGCTATCACGGGTCGGGCCTTTGCCAGGCAAGGCTTTAAAAATTGTGAGTACCCGCGATCGAACATCGCGCCAGCATTGCGTCGAATGCCTGCTGGCGGCGGACTCTGCGCTCGAATCGGCAAAAGTTGCCGGTTGCCGGCAGGATTGGCCGGGTACAACCGGATCGGACTCGCGGTCGTTGGCTACACCCCGGGCAAGCCAACTCGTTTTCGCAACGTCACTTGATTCCCGGTGTCGTTGTAGACCACTTCGTCCATGAACGCTCGCATGAGCAGCACGCCCCGCCCGTACGCCTTTTCCAGGTTTTCGGGGTCGGTGGGGTCGGGCAGGCCGTTGACATCGAAGCCGGGACCTTCGTCGCAAATCACAAACTCTGCCTCGCGCGGCGTCATTTTGGCGGTCAGCGAAATGGAACGATCGCGGAAAGGCGAGCTTTCCAACCGACTCTGCACTAACTGGCGATAGGCATCTTCGTCGGTGTCGCGCAGTTCCGAACCAACTTCCAAATTGCCGTGATAGAGGGCGTTCACGAGCGCTTCTTCCAAAGCGACGCTGACCTGTAATCGCCCGGCCTCGTCGAACAGCCCAATGTGTTCGGCGCTTTCGAGCAAATAGCCCACCAACAGGGAGATCAAACCTGGGTCGGCATCCAAGTGAAAGCTGCAATCGGTGCTGGCCATGCAGCCTAGCAATCGCTGGCGGTTGCGTTGCTGGCCCGAAACTGCCAGCAAGCGATGCACGGTTTCCAAGAGGTATTGCGATAGCAGCCGCTTGGGAACGTAACTCGCCGCTCCCTTTTGCAGTGCCTCGGCGGCAATTTCTTCGCTCCCCGCCGAAGTCATTAAGATGACGGGCACTTGCGCGTATTGCCGGCGAATGGCTTCAACCAGCTGCAGGCCGGTCATCTCTGGCATGACCAGGTCCGTTAGCACCAGGTCCGGCAGTTTCTGACCGATCAACTCCAAAGCCTCGGCGCCGTTTTTGGCGTATTCCACGCTCAGCTCGATATCCTTTTCCAGCAGACCACCCGCCAGCCGGCGATCGGTCGCCAGGTCGTCCACAATCAGGATTTTAGGCATGCGATACCGTCCGGTTAAACTCGCTTTGCAGTTTCGTACCCTGCCTTGCCCGGCAAGGGTCGCTTCACAATCTTACCTAGAGCCCTGCTGGATAGGAGCCCTGCCGCCAATCATCGCGTACGGTTACACCAGAATCCATAGTTTCTTGCTCGTTAACATCTCTGCAAGCCGCGGAGAACTTGAATGCCTCCGCGGTCGTTTGCGGTTTACCCGCGTTAAGGGGAGAGAAATGCAAAGAAATTGGCCATCGCCTTTCACTCCGAGAAGTGCCGGTGCTTAAGACGGCGTTGGGTTAGCGCGCCGGGCGACTGGCTAGGTCGCGGGCGCCTCCTCGGGAATCTTGCCAGTCTCCAGGAACTGTTGCAACTCGGGCACCAGGCGATCCAAGCCGCTTTCAACCGCGGCCAATACCCGTTGGGCTCCCTTCACGCTACCTTCCCGCCCTAATGTCTCCAGCCGGTAGGTTTCTCGATAGGCTGGCGTGTCGCCAAAGTTGCGCATCGACCCCTTCAAGGCATGGGCCGCCGCCGAGAGATTTGCAGCCGCTTGTTGCACGATGGCCTGCCGCACGCGGTCGAGCAGTTGAGGATACTCTTCCAGGAATGCCTCCACGATAATTCTCAGCAGGTCTTGGTCATGCTGCACGGCCTGCAGCGCAAAGGGCCAATCGGCCACCGAGGCGGAGGAGGAGCCATCGCCGTTGCTCTGAGCCCTGTGAGTTCCGCCCAGCAGGTCGGCCATGGTTTCGAACAAGGCGGCCGCGCGAATGGGCTTGGCCAGGTAACCATCCATGCCCGACTCCAAACAGCGTTCGCGGTCCCCCTTCATGGCGTGGGCCGTCATGGCAATGATCGGCACGTGTTGGCTGGTGCCCGATTCTCGACGTCGAATCGTTTCCGTGGCTTCCAGCCCATCCATGTCGGGCATTTGCACGTCCATCAGCACCAGGTCAAACGGCTGGGATTCTAGCGACCGCAAGGCCTCCACGCCGTTGCCAGCCACGGTAACGCGGTGCCCTTGTCGCTCCAACAATCCCACGGCCAACTTCTGATTGACCAACGTGTCTTCGGCCAGCAAGATCTTGAGTGGTCGCAGCCGTAGCGCATCGGGGGCGGGCGGCGCCACATGAACCGCGCTGCGAACATCGAGAAGGGCGGCAATCGTGTCGAACAGTTCAGACTGTTTGACAGGCTTGATCAAATGCTCCGCCAGTGCCTGACGTTCGCATTGCCGCAGGTCGCCCGGTTCGCTGGCCGCCAACATCAAGATCGCAGGGCAGGGCGATTCGGCTCGATCACGAATCTGCGAGATGAGGTGCAACCCGTCCATGTCGGGCATGCGGGCATCGGCGATCACCAGTCCAAACCGGTCGCCTTCCACCTCGGCCTCTTTCACCAATCTCAGGGCTTCGCTCCCGCTGGCCGCCACAGCCGGACGGAATCGCCAATTTGCCAGCATTTTCCCCAGCACGCGGCGGCTCGAGGCATTGTCATCCACTACCAGCACACGAAGGTTGTCCATTTCTGCCGGCGGCAACGGAAGCGCCCGCTGAACCTCGGGCAAGCCAAAGCGGCACGTGAAATGAAAGCGGCTCCCTTTACCCAACTCACTGCTGACGCCGATGCGCCCTTTCATCAACTCGACCAATCGCAACGAAATCGCCAGGCCTAAGCCTGTGCCGCCGAATCGGCGTTTCATGCTGTTGTCGGCCTGCTCAAAGGCTTCGAAGACGCGCCGCTGCTTCTCCGGCGTGATGCCAATGCCCGTATCGCTGACCGAGAACTCGATCAAGATCGCCCGCCGCTTCGATGCGCGAACCTTCACGCCCACACATATTTCGCCAGAATCGGTAAACTTGATCGCATTGCCCACCAGGTTGATCATGATCTGACGCAACCGCTGCGCATCGCCGATCAGCGTAACCGGAACATCGCCAGCCACGTCGCATACGAGTTCCAGGCCTTTGCTGTGAGCGCGATAGGCGAGCGACTTCAGCGCGTCTCCCAGGCGTTCTCGCACGTCGAAGGGGGCATTGTCCAGGTCGAGTTTGCCGGCCTCCATTTTCGAGAAGTCGAGAATATCGTTGATGACCGAAAGCAGCGACTCCCCCGATTCTTGCAGCAATTGCAAATATTCTCGCTGCTCGCCGTTGAGGTCAGAACCAAGCAGCAGATCCGTCATGCCCAGAATGGCATTGAGGGGCGTGCGAATCTCGTGGCTCATGTTGGCCACGAATTGGCTCTTGGCGGAGTTGGCCGTTTCCGCGGCTTCCTTGGCCTGGCGCATCGCGGCTTCGGCCTGTTTGCGGTCGGTAATATCGCGAATGAAGATCGCGAACGCCGCATGGCCTTGCAGAGGGATCGGCTGCGTGGCCATTTCAGCCAGAAAGGTCTCGCCATCCTTGCAGCGAACCGGCACTTCCAACCGTTTGGCGAGCAGCGAGCCTACCTCGCCCGCGCCCGCGTACCGCAACAGGTTATCTCGATGCCGGTCCTTGGCGGTGGTTGGCAGAATCAGGTCGACCAAATCGCTGCCCACCACCTCCTTTCGGGAGTACCCAAACATTTTTTCGGCAGCCCGGTTGAACTCCACAATCTTGGCTTCGTGGTCGCTCAAAATAATGGCGTCCATCGAGGCTTCAAACAGGGCTCGCTTGCGAACCTCGCTCTCGCGAAGCTCAACCTCTTGGCGCTTGTTCTCGCTTACGTCCCAAAAAATGCCCTGCACGCCAATCACCTCGCCATCGCCGCCAATGACCGGCGACTTCATCACCTGCATAAACCGTTGCGTGCCGTCGGGGCCTTGGTATTGCTCCACGTCTTTGAAGACTTCGCGGTTGCTGATCACGTTGAAGTCGTCTTGGCGATACTTCTCGGCCAGCAATTCCGGAAAGAAGTCAAAATCGGTTCGGCCCAGTACGTCTTCCACCGCACGATT
Organism: uncultured Pirellulales bacterium; assembly: GCA_964445985.1. Taxonomy (GTDB): domain Bacteria; phylum Planctomycetota; class Planctomycetia; order Pirellulales; family S012-138; genus CAYUMU01. Next base: position 126,245 of record CAYUMU010000003.1, read on the forward strand.
GAGCAGTTCGCAAAGCGTGCGATTGGCGAAGGCAATTCGACCTTCAAGATCCTTTCGCACCACATGCACCGGCAGATGGTCCACCAGCGACATGTAAGACGCATCGGCATCTCGCAGGGCCTGTTGGAATTCGACCAGCACCGATTCGGTTTCCGCCAACTCTTCCGACGTTTGCTCGATTTGCTGCTGGCTTTCACTCAGCGACTCTTCCCAACCCAACTGAGCGCGACGCCACCAGGTGATCATCACGGCCGCGGCCCAAAGAGCGGCAATGGTTATCAACCTGCCCACGACCAACGCCGCCAGCGCAATCCCACCCGTGCTCGCCGCCGTCGTGATCGTGGCCAAAGAAGCGGCGGCGGCAACCCAGTAGGTCAAATCGCGGGGACGTTCGGCCGGTTGGCGAAACGCAGTCGCAGCCACAGCCGCCAGGTACAGCAAGCCGGCCCCGCCGACTTCGGCCCAAGCCATCTCCAAGGCGATCCCGCCCACAAGCAGGATTGCTGCCAGCCACAGAATAGGAGATCGAAAAAAGTTCATCGAACGCCGCCAGGACCAGACGGGGGATTCCGGAGCGTTTGCCAGCGAGCGCGGCGAACTCCATCCTCAGCCTATCGCGACACCACCGTTGGAGCAATGCAATGCCCCGTGCCCCACGGCATTTCAGAGATGAACCACATCGCGCCGAGCATCGAACTGCTGCGGGGTGAGGTCTCAAAAAAATTGAAAAAATACGGCATCGAGATGATCAAACAAAATGATAGAAAGGGGAGCGTCCGAGAAGCTTGACGCATCCAAACTTTCTTGCCGCTTCGCCCCGGGTCGAAGAGGTAAAGCGGTCAGACGAGCGCAAGGAAAACGTGCCAATGGTACAAATTCGTGGCACGTTTCTGTCACTCAAGCGGCAGGGCGATAAGCGGCAGGTCGCGCCGCCACGCCAAGCTAAACACCGAGAGTTCGCTACGGCAGTCAAAAATCAGCGATGCAAAGCTTCTACAGTAATTTTTGCCAAAAAAGCTGTCTATATCCTCGCCCCAAAATGCCTGACGCTGGCAAAGTTCGATCAAAAAGCATTGATTCGAAGCAGTCGCGACGGGTAAATTAGGGGGGGCTAAAAAGAATCGTGTAACTTTTTTGATCCATCCAACAACTGATACACACAAGCCCGACTACTTTTTACGAAGTATTCATCCCTCTCCCCCCTTTGGAATTGCGTGCAACGCGGTTGATTGAAGACACCGCCGTTCCGCTCCAGCACAGGACATTCCCTCTATGTTGACCATCCTTGGTGAACGTCAGCGGTTTTGCGACGGCGTTTCTCGACGCAATTTCCTAAAAATTGGAGCGTTGGCCAGTGGACTCAGCATGGCCGACATCCTGCGGGCTGAATCAACCCACCCCCGCGCCGCCAAAGCCAAGAGCGTCATCAACATCTACCTGCCGGGTGGTCCCACCCACATGGATACGTTCGACCTTAAGCCGAACGCGCCTCAGGAGTTCCGCGGCGAATTCCATCCCATCGCCACCAAAGTGCCGGGAATGGAAATCTGCGAGCTGATGCCCAAGCTTGCCCAAGTTGCCGACAAGTTTTCGATCATCCGGTCGATTACCGACATGAGCAACGAGCACAACAATACTCAGTCGGACTCGGGCTGGTCCGTAAAGTCGCTGGAAACCATCGGCGGCCGGCCCGGTTTGGGTGCCGTGATGGCTCGTCTCCAGGGCACCGTGAACGGCAATTCCCCCACCTTTGTGGGGCTCGATGGCTTCGGCAAGTCCGGTTTCTTAGGTGGCATTTATGCCCCCTATCGTCCCGACGGCCCCGGCCGTGCCAATCTGCGGCTCTCCAGCACGATCAGTCAGGAACGGCTCAACGGCCGCGCCAAGCTGCTGGCCGAACTCGACGGCATCCGCCGCGACGCTGATCGCGCCGGCATGATGGCCTCGATGGACGCTTTCAACGAGCGGGCCATGACCGTCATCACCTCCGGCGAGTTGGCCAACGCCCTGGATACCAACCTGGAAGATCCCCGCTTGATCGAGCGCTACGGCATGAACGCGGGCGGCCGCTACTCCAGCAACAGCCGGTTCCTCACGGCTCGTCGGCTGGTGGAAGCGGGCGTGCGTTGCGTGACCCTGTCTTGGGGCGGTTGGGACACCCACGGCAATAACTTCCAGAGCATGCGAGATCAATTGCCCGCCCTTGATGTCGGCCTGACCGCCTTGATCGAAGATCTGGACGCCCGCGGCATGCTCGATGAAACGATCATCATGCTGTCGGGCGAGTTTGGACGTACCCCGCGCATCAATAGTGGCGCAGGTCGCGACCACTGGCCCAAGGGCGCCTTCTTCGTGGTCGGTGGCGGTGGCTTCCGCAACGGCCAAGTGATTGGTTCGACCAACCGCTTGGGTGAGCAGCCTCAAGACCGTCCGGTTCACCTGCAGAACGTGTTCGCCACGGTGTACCGTCAATTAGGCATCGATCTGGAAACCACGCTCATCGATCCCAACGGTCGTCCGCAGTACCTGCTCGATCAGCGTGATTTGATTCACGAATTGGTGTAGGCCGCGGTCAGCAAGCTGCCAGGCGTTTGCGGCGCGCAAGCTCTGGCAACTCAAAGAATTCGACAACCGCTGTCGCCGGCCCGGTAGCTTGACTATCATGGCCGGCGGCAGCGGTTCTCTTTTTGGCATTGGCGAGAATGGCAATCGCGCCGCTTGACCCGTCTGAATTCATTCCTGAGAGACTTAACCCATGCGACGAGTTTATCGCACCTTGGCCGCGGTTTGTTGTGCAATGGTGGCCCTGATGTCCGTGGCCCGCGGCGACGACCGCCCGCTCAAAGTGGGAATCATCGGATTGGATACGTCGCACGTGGTGGCATTCACCAAAGCCTTCAACAGCCCCACGGCAACCGGCGAGTTGGCCAATATTCGCGTGGTGGCCGCGTTCCCCGGTGGCAGTCCGGACTTGCCGGCCAGTGCCAATCGAGTAGAGAACTTCACCAAGACCATCAGCGAGATGGGCGTGGAGATCGTCGGTTCGATCGATGAATTGTTGAAGCGGGTAGACGTCGTCCTCTTGGAGAGCGTGGATGGCCGGCCCCATTGGGAGCAGGCCCGACCGGTAATCCTGGCGGGCAAACCGCTGTTTATCGACAAGCCGGTTGCGGCGACACTCGCCGACGCGATTGCCATTTACCGCCTGGCGGCGGAGCACAAGGTGCCGGTCTTCAGCAGTTCTTCGCTCCGGTTCAGCCCTGGCATCGCCAGCCTGAAGAACGATGAAAAGGTAGGCGACGTGCTGGGTTGCGTGGCCTTCAGCCCTTGCTCGCTAGATGGCACGCACCCCGACCTGTTTTGGTACGGCATCCACGGCGTGGAAGCCCTGTTCACGATCATGGGGCCAGGCTGCGAATCCGTGGTCTGCGCCAAAACGCCCGGCACGCACGTGGTGACCGGCGTTTGGAAAGATGGTCGCATTGGTACTTTCCGCGGAATTCGCGACGGCAAGGCGGGCTATGGCGGATTGGTCTTCGGCGCCAAAGGCATTGCCCCCTTGGGAAGCTACGCCGGCTATCAACCGCTGCTCGAACAGATCGCCGTGTTCTTCCGAACCGGCAAACCGCCCGTCTCGGCGGAAGAAACCATCAACCTGGTAGCCTTCATGGCGGCCGCCGATGAAAGCCAACGACAGGATGGCAAACCGGTTTCCATCGCCGAACTGATGAAGCAGGCCGAGGCGGAATTGGCAAAGCGGAAGTAATGGTGGTTAGTGGGGAGCGCCAGCCCAGTTACCCCGGCAGTTGCTGCCCATGGCCGGCGGTTGAGCATCAGCGATACCGCTGGAAACGAAACCTTTCCTTCTCCCTTCTCCCCCGGTACTCCGGGGGAGAAGAGCTGGGGATGAGGGCGTTTGTTCGGGCTTGAGATTGCGTACCCCTCCAGGGTGAAATTCCATTCGCGCCTCGCAATCCGGGGGGGCATCGCTGCCGCTCAACCCCTCTGTTCGCCCCGTGTGCCTCAACGATAATGGCGACTATGAAGCCATCTGTTTGTCCACCGAAAGCCGAATCATTCCACGCCCCCTCCAAGCGCTCCTGCCGCCAGTCAAGACGATGGTCTTGGGCTGTCGTCCAGGGTTCGTTGCTGCTTTGCCTGGGGTGGCCCGGCAACGCCATGGCTTGGGGAAACGAGTTGACTCCCCAAGGTCTGACTGAGGAATCCACGATCCCCTCCGCAGCGACGGGAACTGCCACCGGCGCGGCCGGCGCCGTGGCGATTCCGGAGCCGAGCGCTCTGGCGGTGCAATACTACGAAAATGGCAATTTGCTGTGGGGCCTTCGCTGGTTGTGGGCCTTGGCGATTCCCACGCTGGTGTTATTCAGCGGAATGTCGGCCCGTCTCAGCCAGATCGCTTATCGCATTGGCCGGCGGCGATTGCCGGCGGCCGTCGTGTTTGGGCTCATCTTCCTGCTAGTCAACTTCCTGCTGGAACTTCCGCTAGCCTACTACCTGGGCTATGTGCGACCGCACGCCTATGGGCTGTCCAACCAATCGCTGGGCAAGTGGTTTGGAGATTCGGCAAAGAGCCTGTTGGTGGGGGCCGTGGCGATCTCCTTTGTGGCGGCCGGCTTGTATTGGTTGATCGGCATTAGTCCGCGGCGGTGGTGGTGGTACGCCGGCCTGGCATCGCTACCGCTGATGTTCTTCGTGGCGTTGATCCTGCCGGTTTGGGTGCAACCGCTGTTCAACACTTTCGAGCCGCTTTCGAACCGCGACCTCGATGGCAAAATACTGCGGCTGGCAGCCCGGGCCGGCGTGGAAAATAGCCGCGTATTCCAGGTGAACAAGAGCGTGGATACCAAGGCGGTGAACGCCTACGTGGTGGGTCTGGGAAACACCAAGCGGATTGTGCTGTGGGACACGCTGATTGATCGACTCAATGAACGGCAGGTGCTGTTCGTGGTGGCCCACGAAATGGGACACTACGTGCTAGGTCATGTGTGGAAAACCATCGCCGCCATTTTTACCCTGCTCATGGTGGCGTTCTGGCTGATCGACCGCGCCGCCCGCTGGGCCATCGGCCGGTGGTCGGGCCGCTGGGGCTTTAGCCAGCTGGGCGAAATCGCTTCGCTTCCCCTGTTGGTGCTGGGTGTGCAGCTGAGCTACCTGCTACTTTCCCCGCCCGTCTTGGCCTTGAGTCGCTACCACGAACGCGAGGCCGATCGTTTTGCCTTGGAATTGACGCAGTGGAATCGCGATGGGGCGGAGGGCTTTGTGCGATTGCAGCAAGAGAACCTGGCCGTCCCCCGGCGGGGTTCGCTCTTCCAGTTTTTCCGCGGCACGCATCCCACGCTGGCCGAGCGGATCGACTTTTGCAATTGCTATCGGCCTTGGGAAGCCGGCGAACCGCTGCGTTATGAGCATCTATTCACGCCCTAGCGCGGGGGGAGAACATGCCGCTTTCCACGGGAATGACGCCAGGCAGCGGCTCGCCCAGGGCTAAACTTGATATAATCGCGGGGGAGCCGCGGTTAATCCGAGGCGGAAATCGCGGTTCTTGCTGGAAATGATTCAGGGGAGCCGATTCGCTTTCGAGGAGAACGGGATGCGGGGTTTGCCACTTGTCCGAGTACTGGCCATGGTCATTTGCCTGGTGGCGATTGCGAATGGCGCCCTGGGACAAACGACGGAGACGCCGGCGGTTCGCGAGCGGGCAGCCAGCGGAAATCCCCAGAGCGATGCCGCTCCGCGGTCGGACGTTTCTCAAGGGTACGAGCTGCTCATCAACAAGGCCTACGTCAAGGCGGCGTTCGGAAGGGATCTGTTCGATCAACTCTGGCAGTCTTGGGAATCACCCCTTCGCGAACGGGCCGAGGCCGCTTCGCCCGCCCAGCGCCGGCAAATGGCTTACAACCGTTACGGCTTGACAGCCGTACCAGGCCAAGATCGCGACACGCCCCTGCAGTATGCCGACGACGGCAAAGGGGGGTGGTCCATCAATTGCTTTGCCTGTCATGGCGGCAAGGTGGCCGGCAAAACCATACCGGGGGCTCCCAACACGCTATTCGCCATGCAAACCCTGGCCGAAGACGTGCGGAACGCCAAGTTTCGCCGCGGAGAAATTTCCCTGCGTGATGTGGCAGCCACGGCCTTCCCCATGGGCGGCAATGTTGGCACCACCAACGCCGTGATGTTTGGCGTGCTGCTGGAAAACGCCCGCGACAAAAATCTGGACCTGGTGTTGGAGCGGCCTTATCCGCGGATGACCCATCACGACATGGACGCGCCCCCTTGGTGGAACGTGAAGAAGAAGGAACGGTTGTATGCCGACGGCCTGGCGGAGCGTGACCACCGCGCTCTGATGCAGTTCTTAATGACTCCGGAAAACTCCGGCACTCGAATCCGCGGCTGGGAGCAGGATTACCGCAAGATCTACAACTGGATCTTGTCGCTGGAGCCCCCCCGCTATCCGTTCGCCATCGATCAGGCCCTGGCTAGCCAAGGCCGGGCCGTATTCAATCAGAATTGTGCCGAATGCCACGGCGCCTACGGAGAGAAAGAAACCTACCCCAATCGCATGGTTCCCATCGAAGTGGTGGGGACCGACCGAGTCAGGCTCGACGCCTTGAGCCCGGAGCATCGGCGGGGCTACCAGGAAAACTGGTTCTCGCACTATGGGCGAAAAAAGGCCCTGATCGATCCCCCGGGTTATCTGGCTCCGCCCTTGGATGGCATTTGGGCCTCGGCCCCCTATTTTCACAACGGCTCGGTCCCCACGCTGTGGCACCTGCTCCATTCCGAATCGCGCCCGACCGTGTGGCGACGCACGGTGGATGGTTACGATCAACAAAAGTTGGGGCTGGAGGTGCAAACGCTGACCGAAGTGCCAGCAAATGTGAGCAGCTCGGCCGAGAAGCGGTGGTACTTCGATACACGCGGTTTTGGCAAGAGCGCGGCCGGCCACACCTTCCCCGACTCCCTCACCGAGCCAGAAAAATCCGCCGTGCTGGAGTACCTTAAAACCCTTTAAGCAGGCGAGGGCAGCCAGGGATCTTAACGCGGGTAAACCGCAAACGACCGCGGAGGCATTCAAGTTCTCCGCGGCCTGCAGAGATGTTAACGAGCAAGAAACTAACCTTGCCGCTGGCTGTTGCATTCCTGGAAGCTCCCCCCTCGGAGAATTGGCGCCATCGCTCGAGTCACACCGGGCTGAGCGGATCGTTACGATCGTCGTAGTCCAACATGGTAAAGCGTTGCTGCGCCAGCACCGACAGCGCCATAGGCTCGCTCGGCGGATGTCCTACCTCCCTCAGGCGCGGAACATTCCAAACGCGTCTTACAAGTTGGCTTGGCCGAAAGACTTAGCGCGGTTGAACCGGTTAAAGGATGGACATGGTTGCGGGAGTTTTTTGACCGCCGCCCTTCCGTGGCCTATACTCGCTTTGGTCGGAGAACCGGACCCGTCCTTCGACCGTCTATCGACGGACCACACGCACAGCATGCCAACTTGGCCGAGAGAGTCCAGTCGCCACACGGATGGCTGGCGTCCCTCGCCCTGACTTTGCCCCGGACTTGTTAGGCTGAGCTGTCCCTCCCCATTTTTGGACGGTAGTCGTTCCATGACGAAATACGGGTTTTCCTTTTTAGCCGCTTTTGTGTTTTGTGTGGCGCTGCGTCCGGCATCCGCCCCGGCACAAGGAAGCGCGGCTTCTGAAACAGAGCAGCCAAGCGTCCAAAGGACCAATGTTAAGCAGTACCTCGCCGAAGGCGACTTGCTGGAGCGTGATCGGCGCTGGGGCGATGCCTATGCCCATTACGATCGGGCTTTGAAGCAGCACCCGGGCGATCAGGCCCTGCAAACGAAGCATCTGTTTGCGAAGATGCACTACGACCTGGGCCGCCGGTATTTGGACCAGAGCTTTGTTCGCACGCTGCAATTGCCGCCGACCGAAGCTCTCGCCTTATACTCCGACATTGTGCTCAAGATTGAAACGCACTATGTGCATACGCCAAACTGGAAAACGCTGGTCTCCTACGGCACGACCAACTTTGAGATCTCGTTGACCGATGAGGTGTTCTTGAGCCGTTACTTGAACGGAGTGAGCGCCGAGGCCATCAATAACTTTCGGCGGGAACTGCGCGAACGGTTGGCCTCCACGCAAATTCGGTCCCGGTTAGAAGCCCGAGACGCCGTGAACCTGGCGGCCTGGTTTGCCGAACAGCAACTGAAACTGCCTCGCACCGCCGTCACCATGGAATATGTCTGTGGCGCCGCCAACACCTTGGACGACTACAGCTCATTCCTGTCCAGCGGCGAGTTGAACGATGTTTACTCTCAGATTGAGGGCAACTTTGTCGGGCTGGGCATCGAGCTCAAGTCGGGCAAACGCGGCCTGTTCATCTTGCGAGTGATTCCCGGCAGCCCTGCGGAAAAGGCCGGAATTCGGGCGGGAGACTATATCTCTTCGGTCGATCAACGCAGCACCCGCGACATGGACAGCGACGCCGCCGCCGACCTGCTGCAAGGACCCGAGGGAACGCGCGTAACGGTTACGGTGGAATCGCCCGGCCAAGAACCTCGCGACTTGAAAGTGCTGCGAGCCCAGGTCGATGTCCCCAGCGTTTCAGACCTCAAGATGCTCGACCCGCAAGCCGGGATCTGCTACTTCCGCCTGAATAGCTTTCAGAAGACCACCAGCAAAGACCTGGACGACGCCCTCTGGCAATTGCATCGCTCCGGCATGAAGAGCCTGGTGATGGACCTTCGCGGCAATCCCGGTGGCTTGCTAACCGCCGCGGTGGAAGCCGTGGACAAGTTCATCGACCAGGGCGTGATTGTTTCGACTCGCGGCCGCAGCACGGCCGAGGATTACACCTACCGCGCCCATTCGTCGGGCACCTGGAAAATGCCGCTGGTGGTGCTGATCGATGGCGATAGTGCCAGTGCCAGCGAAATCTTTGCCGGCGCCATCCGCGACCATCACCGCGGCACGATCGTGGGCACTCGCAGCTATGGCAAGGGATCGGTGCAGGGGATTTTTGCCCTGCGAGTTTCGGGAGCCGGCATCCGGCTCACCACCGCCAAGTTTTACTCCCCCAACGGCCTGCCGTTTGTAAAAGTGGGAGTGGAACCCAACGTGGTGGTGCAGGCGGCCGCTCGACCGACGGGCGACGTGGTGCCGCAGACCAGCAGCCCCGAAGACCCGGTGGTGTCCGCCGCGCTCGGAGTTGCCCGCAGCCAAATTGCCGGCCGGCAACCTCAGCAGTTGGGCGCCCGATAACACCGCCCTCCGCCGGCCAACAAGCGGCGCGGTTCAAATCCTACCGCCGCCAACGTAACCTAAATGCCAGTTTCAATGAACGCCGAGAGTTTCCACTCTCGGCGTTTGGCATTCTCACTGTTGGCTCTCGCGACGCCGTCGCTATCGGCGTGGAATTCTACGGGGGGCCAGGCTAAAACCGCGGCCGGTGGCGTTTACACTGGGGGGGGCGTTGAGCTTGCCTGTCGATTGGGCCATCCCCACGGATCGTGGGACGTGTTGAGGAAGTGCCCCGGCCAGGATTCGAACCTGGAACACCTCGTTAGAAGCGAGGGATGATGATCCGTTTCACCACCAAGGCGGCCGCGGCAACCAGGCTTGCCGCGGCCGCCGGGGAAGAACTCCTTGGGCGACGGCGCCAAGTCGGGTGCTTTGCGGGACGGGAAATAGCGGGCCCGGGGGTCGCACCCGGCGGACGTGGCTTATGAGGCCGCGTTGGGCACTGGCCCTCCCGCAACATCTCGAAAACTCATGAAGTAACCAGGGGGAGACTTGAACTCCCATGCCGTTGATAGGCACAGCGTTCTGAGCGCTGCGTGTCTGCCGATTCCACCACCTGGTCAAAAGAACTCATCTCTCAACCAAGCGCCCTCGACGGGACTTGAACCCGCGACCTCCGCCGTGACAGGGCGGCGAGCACTCCAACTGCTCTACAAGGGCGTTATTCAGTCAGTCTGCGTTTTCTGACAGTGGCCCAGGTGGGAGTCGAACCCACAGCATCTCTGTTTCTAAAACAGAGTGGTCGTCCGGTTGCCTACCGGGCCATTGTTCCATGTTTGCCGGAATAGTCCTGGGTGGACTCGAACCACCGTCTGACTCCTTGTAAGGGAGCTGCCTTTGCCGCTGGACCACAGGACTGCGTGATGGGTGCGTGAGTAATAAGCTGCGGTGGCAGGAATCGAACCTGCGAAAGGGCGGTTAACAGCCGCTTGCCCGTACCAACACAGGCTCCACCGCAATCAACGCGATCCGTCGAATTTTCAAAACAGTCGGCGAGGTCGGATTCGAACCGACGATCTCGTGCTCCCGAAGCACGCGGAATGCCCGGCTTTCCCACACGCCGATAGGGTGACTTGGATTGAGAGCGCCCAGTGGGAATTGAACCCACACTTTCGCCATGGCAAGGCGACAGGCAGCCATTACATCATGGGCGCGAATTCATTGCATCGATTGAAGAGCACCGGGTGGGAGTCGAACCCACATCCCCGCGTTACGAAGGCGGTGTCTTCGCCATTGGACGACCCGTGCTTCTGTTCGATACGTCAACTGAGATCGGAGGGATTCGAGACCTGCACTTGATGCTCGTAATTTTCCATCACTATGCCCGCTGCAAGAGAAAGACGCCTGAAGGGGCACGAATGTTCGCCGCTGATGAGAAAAATCTGAGAATTCCTTAGCCCAAGAATAGTCGTGATGCGTTCGCGGCCGCACACCGCATTGTCCGACTGACGGATGAAATTCTCCCTGCTCTTGTCGGTGAGTCGGCGACTCATCTTGGACACGCAGAGGAACTCACTATGAAAAAGAAACTACGCAATATACCGGTGCCCTTGAAATCGCTCTGCTTCGGCAAGCGACGAATCGCAACTTCCACCTTCGCAAGCTGCCGTCCACAAGGTTTCCGAGCGAGTCATTCCGTTCCCATTGCGATCGAACCTCGACACGCGAACGATGCGGCTGCTTAGCTTGGACGGGTATCCGAGATTCAACGCGACCGAACGTACTCGCGACTTAAAGTCAGCTTCCAACTCGATCAGGCCATTGCCGTTTTTCAGGTAGACCGACGGGCGATGATGCCGCAAGTCGAATGGGGAGTCGTTCCATCGACTACGTGATTGGAATGACGCGCCTTCTCGGCATGTGGGCAGTGCCTACCTCGTAAAACGCGTTCGAGCCACGGCGAGAAAAATCGCAGACGACCATGCTCGAGCGAAAATGAGTGCGAACGCGACCTGCCCCCGTGTCCAGCTGGCCCAAAACCGTGTCCATCGGCCCCGGGGACCTTTGCCGCGACTAATCGTCTGATGGGAACGCGTTCTATCGGGCTGGCAGCGGGCTGAAGTCCTCGACCGCAATGGTCGTCAGGCGGCCAACGAACCTTGCTTTGGCTTGGGTACTTCTTGGCAGCCGCGGCTGTCGGCAAGCACCTCTTCGGGAGTGGAGATTGCAGTGAACAGTATCCAGACTCCAATGGGGAACAGCTGCATCAACAGTCGGTCTACCGAGGTTGCCACGTGCCAATGCAGATCGTGCGGCGATGTGAGATGCACCACGAAGTAGCCAACGAACGTCAGTCCCATGATCAGCCTCGCGGTGGGCAGGCCGGCAGCCTGAGGCGGAATTTGACCTGCGCGGCCGAGCAGCCAAGCGACGAGCGGCAGGACCAGCAAGGACCACTTCAGACACCGAACCAATTGTTCGCCCCAAGTTTTCAGAATGAGCGATATGCGACTGAAGTCTGCGACTCGCGCCAGGGTGTCGCGCCAGTTCTGGCCTTGGACCAGGTCGTTGACGACGGGGGTCGTCGCCTTGAACTCGGCTAGCACGAGCAACACCGGCCCGGCGCCAACAATCAGGTATTTCAGTTCGCCCCCGAGGTTTCGCCATCCCATTTGCCGGGCAACTGTTATGGAGCGAGCCACCGCGAGGATAACCAGGAAGAGCAAACCCTCATTTTTTGTCCAGGCGGCCAACGCAGCCATGGCTCCTGCCAGCACCAATAAACTTCGACGTCTGGAACGATCGGCGTCGTGTATACCGATGAGGACAACCGTGGCAATGAAGTAATACTGAAGCGATGACTCTGCGTATTGCGATACACCCAGTTGCAAGAGCCGAACATTGCCCAGAATAATGAGCGTCGCCAACAACCCCTGGCACGTGCTGCGGATTCGGGCCAGTGCGGAGCCCACGAGTGTGGCCGTACCTGCCACATACATGGCCTGAATCAGGAAAGGAACCCAGGTCGGGTCGTACCCTAGCCAAGTCCAAAGTCGAGCATTCGCCGTGGGAACCAGCAGCGGATAGTCTGGATGATATGACAGGTCCGTTAGCCCGTCGCGCCAGTGCTCGCCGCCTCGGAACAAGAACAGAGCCCGAGGGTTCCAGATGCCCAAAGAGTCGCCACAGCCATAGGGTTCCGTGATATGGCCTGCGATTATGCCGGCAAGAGCGAACAGCGCCACCACACAAGTACTCGCCAGCAGCACCGTTCGCAGTCGCCCGCAGTTGGGTGTTTGCTTGAACTGTGGTTGGCATGACAAATGTGGGGATGCGATGAATTCCGAACCGCGCAGGTTTCGGTGCCCCGCCAGGCCCAGTAGCAGCCATCCTACTGATTCCACATTGACATACAACCAGCCTGGCGGGCCGATGAATTCGAGCCACAGGTAGTGTGTGCATGTCGCGGTCCCCAATCCCAGCCCCATGCTCAAGCTTGCGCAAAGCAGGCGACCGGACCACTTACCGGCAGTCAGATCAATCGCCTTAGCCACCCAACCATACGCGGCCCAGCACGGCAGTAGCAATGCGCAAAGAAGTAGCAGCAACACCATTACTTCGCCCCGCTCGTACGGTAGAGTTTCAGCCCATTGCCTGCGTTTGCGACGAGTTCCCAATTCTCACGAATGGCGTGTTCCGGGACGGCATGCGCGTCGTCGGAGTCAAAGATCACCAACTCGCAACCGTGGCCATCTTCCAGCAGACAGGGCACGACGGCGTACCGGGCAAGCTGAAGTCGATTCAAGGCGATCAAGGGGGGGCAGTCGGGGGATGACTGGCTTAGAAAGCCCAGCCTGTCCCGTTCAGGCAGACTCGTTAGCAGCGGCTCGTAACGCGAGAGATACTGCTGGTGCAGCCCTCCTTCCGGAGAAATGCAATACTGTTTGACGCACCGCTGAAAGTACCGGATGTTGCTGAAGGCGCATAAAAGCACCAAGCCCACTGCAATCCAGACGCGGGCAGTCGTCATTCGTTGGAAGGTCATAGTCGTCGGGCCGACGGAATGGGTGTGAATGCGAACTCGCAACAAACGCAGCGCGAATTTCCAGCCCACCGGATCGCATATATACCTTTAGTCGATTTCGGGAAAGAGCACTTCCAGCAACCTCGACGAATCCGTCGTACTTAATTCAGCCAGTGCTATGGTACGATGTCTAGCAGCGCTAGCAAAACGTGCACCCCTCCCCTGTTGAATCCCTCTCTGCCTACCCTGCTCGGGGTGCGACGTAAAGTGGTCGCACAAAGGCGTTACGGTTCGTTGACGTCCACGTTATTCTGGCGTGTGAATACGTGCCGCAGGGTTCGTATAAGTGGATCGTGGCCGTTGTGACACGGCCGTGTTGCTGTTGTTGTGCTGCTCTTCAGTAGTCCGGGGCGGAATCGAACCTGCCATCGACGACGTATCAGATCGTTATGCTGACCATTGCAACACCGGACCAAATTTCCCTTCGTTGCTGAATCATCTCTTGGCCTGTCCGATTGTGTCATCTTGCAGCAGCGCAATCGAGCCGCGACTCTCGAGTGCATAGTTTTCAGTGGGCTGGGAGGCGCTCGAATCCTCGTCTCCTGGTCTTCAGCCAAGCGCTATACCGTCTCAGCTACCAGCCCGGCGTGCTTTGATATGTGGCGATGCGCCCTGCACTTGAAAGACGCGACGGGGCCTCAGGGGTTCGCTTGGCTGGCTGAAATTCTTCTTCAGCAAAGCCGCCAACAACGTCAGCACCTGGGGATCACGCTTCAGGCGTACCCGTTTTGTGCCGAGAGCAGAAAAAATGCCGGCATCGCCGGCATTCGCGAAATGCCCGGCAAGCGAAGCAATGTTTGGCCAGTCTACTAGCTGGGATGGGCGGCTACGGAACCGTCTGCCGACGAAGGGGCGGGGTCCGGCGAGGGGCGGAGGCCGTCGCAGTTCGATGGAAAGGCGGGCGCGAACTCCAAGGGGGCGGTGAGCTCTTTCCATAAGGCCGGATAGCCGCGCGTGATCCGCGCCTGGGCGGCGTAGGTCTCATCCTCCATCAACAGGCAGTGCAACCGCGAAAGTTGTCGCCCCGGCACGGAGGGAAACAGATGGTGTTCCAGGTGGTAGCCAATGCCGTGAGGGCAAAGGAAGAAACGCCCGAACCAACTGGTGACGACGGTTCGGGTGCTATTGAGTTCGTGCGATCCTGGCACGCGCAAGTGCTCCGCGGTGGCCCGCAGGCGATTGGAAAAATTGAGATAGGTCACCCCGGGCAGCAATACCAGCAGCACCGCGGGCACGACCAGGTCGGCCCACAGCACAGCTACCGTGGTGCCGGTGGCAAAGGTCACAAACAACAGGCGGGCGCGAAGCGGAAACTTGGGTGACAGCGGATCGAACAGATGCAGGTTGGGCGACCATTGCCGAATCACCCGAAAGGTTCGCAGCACATTGATGCTGAGCAGGCAGCGAACCATCAGCCAGGTCGCAGCCCAGCGGGAGCGCGGCCAGTAGAAGTCGGGGTCTTGTTTGAGCAGCGCCAGGTCAGGGTCGGATTCGGCGTTGGTGTGGTGGTGGTGCTGCAGATGGGTGTGGCGAAACAAGGTGGTGCTCATGCCGGCCGGAAAGGCGCAGAACAGGTCGCTGACCACGTCGTTGATGGTGCGGTTCTTGAACAGCAGGAAATGGGCGCCGTCGTGCATCAGCACGCCAAGCGCTTGCAGACGGGTTCCAATGACGATGGCCGCAAGCAAATAAACGGCCCAGTGGCCCGAGGCAACCGCCGCCCAAAAAGCGAGGGCAATCACCGCCCATTGAAAAGCAATCCAGAAGGCAGACGCCCAAGGATTGATCTGGGAAAGTTGCCGCACCGCTGGCACGAACGACGATCTCGAAAAGCCGTCGACGGCTTTCCCTTCGCCGTTTCCCTGCGAGACAGGCGGATGAGGGGGAGCAGACGGAGTTGTGGACATTCCGCGACCGGAAGTAAGGCGGTCAAAATAAGAGAGCTAGCAAACCTGTGGAAAAAAGTTGGACAACCCTTGCAGTATATTCCCAATTGGATGTTTTTCCACCCGTCAAGGGGGAATTCCCCCGTCTCATTGTGGGAAAATTCTTGGGTAACGGGTGGGTATTCAGCGAGTCGAAGCGATCACAACCCGGGGAAGCTTCCGACAGAAATTGGGGAATTTGGCTTTGACCGCATTCCTGCCGTTCGGTACTCTTCCGCCCCCCAGCTTGCAAAGGGATTTCGAGCTGCCATTCGAATCAAGGAGTTAGCGATGTCGCCGGATGATCTCACACCGTCGGTGGTGGTGTACTGGTTGCGTAAGCAGGCTACGCGGTACACCGAAATGTCCAAGAAGTTCACCGAAGCTGCTCAGGCACTCGAGTCGGCTTCCGACTCGCCCGCCGGCACGGCCACACCTTCGGCGACAAGCGGCGCTCCGTTGGCCGGCTCGGGCATGGGCAGCAACCCGGCCATGGCTCGCCCCCGTTTGGCTTCGCCGCTGAACAAGGCTTCGTGAGCCATGGCTGGCCTTCCCCAAGTTGGCGGCCAGGTTGCTGGGCTCAGAGGGCCTGAAACGGCCGCCCTGACCGGGAAATTGCCACCTGTCAAATCATTCCCTGCCGAAATTGGCGGTGGTCCAACCGCGCCTTGCCGCAAGGCAAGCGCATCGCTTGAGACCAGCCCCCGGGTTCGGTAGACGCCATGTCGGTCGATGCCGGATGGAAACGCGCACGCGATTCCATCCGGCTTTTTTCGTGGGCAGATCGTTCGCGAGTGTTGGAACCGACTCAATCCATTGGGGAAGGGCAATGTCCAACGAGCCGCGGATGCCTGGCAGAGACTCGCGAGCACTTGCCGGTATGATGAAGGATAAGTGCGACCTTGCGAGGTCGTGATTGGTTTTTTCTTCAAGCATGCAGGCGATCGCGGGATGCTCATTTACGGTGCGAATGGTTATACGGGTCGGCTGATTGCCATTGAGGCGGTGAAGCGCGGTCTGCGGCCCACCTTGGCAGGACGAAATCGCCAGGCAATCGAAGCGTTGGCAACGGAGCTTCAGTGTGTCGCGGCCACGTTTGCCCTAGATTCCGCGGAGCAAGTTGCCCGGCAACTCGGTGAATGGCGACAAGCGTTGCGGAAAACCGACCCAGCGGAAAAAGCCCTGGTGCTCAACTGCGCTGGCCCGTTCGAGAAAACGGCGCCGGTGATGATGCCGGCCTGTGTGAAGTCAGGCATAAGCTACTTGGACATCACGGGAGAAATCCCCGTGATTGAGCAGGCGGCCGCTTTGAACGACGCGGCCCGCGAGGCGGGCATTTGCTTGATTCCGGCGGTCGGATTCGATGTGGTCCCCAGCGATTGTTTTGCGGCGGCGTTGGCTGCGCGTTGCCCCGGCGCGACTCACTTGCGATTAGCGTTCGCGCCGGGCGGTCAGCAGGAGTCGGGCGGACTTAGCCACGGCACTGCCCTCACGGCCTGGGACAGCATGCCGCGCGGAGGAATGGTCCGCCGCGAGGGAAAACTGGAACGGACGCCGGCCGTCGACCGGGTAGAAAAAATTGCGTTTCCCCGCGGCCCACGGCAGGCGGTGACGATTCCGTGGGGTGACGTGGCTTCGGCATTCTATTCCACGGGCATTCCCAACATCGAAGTCTATCTGGCGATGCCCAAACGCACGATTCAGCGATTTCGCCGCTGGCGTTGGTTGGCGCCGGCGGCAGGCTGGTGGCCGATCTCGTCGTTGGGCCGAAAGTGGATCAAACGCAATATCGAGGGGCCTACCGCAGAACAGCGGGGCCAGGGCTACGTGGAGTTTTGGGGCGCCGCCTGGAAAGAAGGCGATGCCAGCGGGCCGCCGCAACGGGCGGAAGGCATCATGATCACGCCCGAAGGGTACACGCTCACGGTGCAAACGGCCGTCGACTCAGCGCTTCGTGTGCAGGGCAACCAGGTATCGCCCGGCTTCCATACTCCCAGCCAAATGTTTGATGAGGATTACCTACGGTCACTCGTCGGCGGCGAAAACCTGGTGTTCAAAAGCTAATCGAGGCGTGCCGGCTGCCGCAGCTATTGGGCCTTGGTGCGCGACTTCAGATAGGCATACAAGTCGGCCAGGTCTTGGTCCTTGAGATCGTTCAAGAGTCCCGTCGGCATGAGAGATTGCTGACTGGTTTGCCGAAGGAGCAGGTCGTCGCCGGTAATGCGAACGGTGGTGTCGGGCGAGGTTTGCAGCAAGGTGCCATCGGGCGACTCGTAAATGACCAAGCCCAGATGGGTTTTGCCGCTACGGGTCGCAATCTGCGTGGTGCGGTACAGGGGGGCCACGTTTCGCGACGGTTCGATGATGGCCGTGAACAGGTCGGCGCGAGAAAAGCGGCTAGCGGCGCCGGCCAGATCGGGGCCGAGCCGACTGCCCCCCTCGTGGCAGCGATGACAGGCTTTTTGTTTGAAGACGGCCAGACCGCGATTGATCTCTCCGCTGGCAAAATCAATCTTCTCCAACCGCTCTTCCCAGGCCGCCGCATTGAGCGAAGAAAGTCGATTCAACTCGGCGGCCGCCGCGGCATGCTCGGTGGCGAACCACTCGAACCAGGGGCCATAGGTCGCCAGCGGATCCGCCTCAGTCGGCTCCGTAACGGGCAAATCGATGCCGGTGAACTGACGCAGCAAACCGGCCAGCGCCTGCCGTTCGGCTTTGCGGGGCTGATTGGCGCACGCGGAGCGGAGGTGCCGCAACACGAGCGCCAGTTCTTGAATATCGCCGGTCGGCGCCAGTTGTCCCAGCGCCGCGGCGACCGCGGTAACCACTTCGGGCTGTGGACTGGCGAGGGCCTCGAACAGCTTGGCCCGATCGGCTTCTTGCGGTTGGGCCGCCAGCACCTGAGCGATGGCGTCGCGCAGTCCGTAATCGAACCATTGGGCCCTGAGGGCGGCCCCCGCCTCTTCGGGCGGCAATTGACCAACGATTCGCACAAGTTCTGAAGTCCAAAAGGGTTCTTCCTCGTCGGCAGACTGGGCCGATTTCAGGAGCTTGCGAGCCGCCGTTTGAGCCAACTGCTGGTCGAGCCGCACGGCGAACAAACTGTGATCGGCGAAGTTGCCAAACTGCGGGTGCGACACCACCGCCGATGCCAAGCCTGGATCGTGAGCCATGAGCTCAACGAAAACCTCTTCCACCCGAGCCGGCCAATTTCGACTGGCGAACTCCTGCCGGCCCTTCAGCTTGGCGTGTAGCGAAACGAGTGCCGTGGCGCTAGCGGCCGACAGGTCGGGCGTGCGTTTGCCTGGCAACCGTGAGAAGACAATCAAATAATGGATGTCCGCGGCCGGCGAGCTGGTGGCGGTCCACTGAGCCGCAATGGCGGTGAGCAAGTTAGCGTCTTCCAATTGAAGCATGCCAAGCAGTCGGGCCAACTCGCGATTGACCTCGGCCGTGGTCGACGGAAATTGCCGGGCGAGGCGACGGCCAACTTCCCGCCGGGCCTCGTCGCGCAGGCGGTCGAGCCCCAGGGCGCTGTAGCCAGCGTAAACCTCGGGCTGGCCCGGCTGGGTTCGCACATCACCCAGCGCGAGTTGCATCAGGCGGATGGCTTCGAGTTGCAATGGTTCATCGGCCGTTTCCGTGGCATGCTTCCAAATCCGCAGGCACGAGGCGAAGAACACATCGGCCGGACGCGGAACTTCACGCTCGAGCCGCAGTCGCAGGGCAATCGCCAGTTCGCGGGGAGAATCGCCCGACGCTTGCAGGCCAACCCGTTCGGCCGCCAGGGCACACGCGGATCGCACATAGCGATCCTGGCTGGTCATGCCAAAATGCCAGTCGAGTTGGGCCAGGCAGGCAGATGGGTCTTGCATGCCGCAGAGTTGCTTTCCCCAACGGGCAACGGCTTCCCAGGCAGCGCGTTCCACTTGGGCGTTGCCGTGCGAAGTGAGCCGGGCCAGTTGCGGAACCGCGGCGTCGCTGGGGTGGTCGAGGCCAATTGCCCAAGCCAGGCGGGCAAGCACCGGCGCCGGCGAGTTTGCGGCCACCGCGCGTTCGGCAATGTCGCGCGGCACGCCGCCAAACACTTCCACCAGAACTTCCACGGCGCGAACTCGCGCCGGCACGCTGTCATGATGGAGCAGGGCTTCGGCAAAAGCGCGCGCGCCCAGCTGTTGGGCCTGGGGAATCCAATCGGCTCGGCTCCAGGCGGCGAGCGGCTGATTGGCCAGCAAGACTTCGTCGATAGGCGAGGGTGCTGCTACCGGGATGGGATCGCCCACTGCCTTGGCAGGGGGCTGGGAAGGATTGCCTTCGTAGCGAACGCGGAATACTCCACCGGCTGTTCCCCGGCCGCCAATGGCCACGAACAGATCGCCTTGAGGGCCGACTTCGAGATCCACGGGGGCAAAGCCCACGTCGCCCGTGGTTTGCAAGAACACCTGGTGTTCGGTTTGGAGAGTTCCTCCGTCCGCTTGCAGCGGGCAGAAGTAAACGCGGCCCAGGGTCCAGCAACAGCAGAACAGGCCACCGCGATAGGGCTCGGGAAATTGCCGATGCCGATAAACCTTGGAACCGGTCGGCGACCCACGGCCGAACTCCGTCAATCGCGGCACGTTGTCGAAGAACGACTCCGGACGGTTCCAGCTTCGTTGCCAGCCGGATAGAAGCCAGCCATGTTCCAAGCCGGCGGCGACATCGAACAATCGCGTGGGCGCATACCAGGGCAGGTGATGATCGCGTTCGCCGTCGGAATCGACAATCAACAGATTTCCGCCAGGGCTAAAGTCAAGATCATAAGGATTGCGAAAGCCATGCGCGATGACTTCCATTTGCCGGCCATCGGGCGACAGGCGCAGCACGGCCCCGCAGCGCGGATTCTTTACCGGAGAGTAAGGAGTCGTCACGTGTTCGCTGGTGACGCCGGCGTCGTTGCCGCAGACGATATAAACCCGGCCGTCGGGCCCTTGCACCACTCCGTTGGCGCCGTGCTCGGGATTGCGGAGGCTGGCGATGGTTTCGCGCTGGTCGAACAGGCCATCGCCGTCGGGGTCGGTGAGCCGAGAAACGGCGTTATCGCCATTGCAAATAATGGCATCGCCGACAAAAGCGAGGCCATGGGCGCCGTTCTTGGGAAACTCCGAGAGGGTTTCCGCCGAGTCGGCGGCGCCATCGCCGTTGCTGTCGATCAACCGCTTCATGTAGCCCGGCCCCGCTACCACCACATGCCCCGTGGGATCGATGGTCAACGAGTAAACGTCGTGCGCCAGGGCATCGTCGGCGTAGCGCGTGACCACAAACCCGGCCGGGGCAGACAGCGGCGCCCGTTCTTCCGACGGGTCGGCCGCCGGAGCGCCCGGGGCCATCCGCTCCCAGCAACAGACAGAACCGGCCAGCGTTAGCAGCATCAGGGCCGCACGCTGCCTCAGGCGGAGCAGGCTAGCTACTTTCATGGGCAAGGATGGTTTCTCTGGAATGGAGTGGGCGGCGGGAATAACTGCCCAGCAGGCAAGGCCACGCCCTGCAATTCACGCGCGGCACGCAGGGAATCCAACATGCCGCATCAGAGGGAAAGCTGGGCAAAAAGCAGTTCGGCAGGGAGAGAGGGGATTGGGGGAATGCTATTGTCCGCCCCCCCAACGCCCATCTCGGTGATATTCTACCGAAATACCGTGCAAAATGCGAGAGTTTTCCGCGAAGTCCGTATGCCCGAATGCCGCGACCCCGTCATTCCCGCAAAGAACCTGCCCCCCGTGAAGACGGGGGACGGGAATCCAGCAAAACCCGTCATTCCCGTGAAGACGGGAATCCAGTTGCGGCGGATACGACCCTGCAATCAACATCAGCTTGAACGCGAACCGCAAATCGGGAAGTCATTCCTCGTCGCCTCCATCACCCAAAAAATAACCGCCCGGCAAAAAATACCTATTGGGTCGTACATAACATTTATGGCAGATTACACCCTGACAGATATCACCACATCAAATCAAAACTCACACACCTCCCAATTCCCAATTAGCACTTTGGCAGCCTTTTCGCAACCAGCCCCGGTTTTGTGAACACCGCTACGATTTTCAACCCGACGCGTTAGAATGTTATGCAAGTGCTAGCACGGCTCACCATGGTGTAAGAAGTTAAGGATGCTAGCACGGCCAATGTCGGCCACTGCTAGCACACTTAAATCCTTACGAATCGGACGATATGCTAGCACTTGCATAATGCTGGTTAGCGAGGGAGTCCCACAAACGTCCCTCGCTAACGCATCACGTTATGAATCATCCGCCATGTGTGCCAAGTGTGCCATGCTTACGCCCGTGGCGTAAGCATGCCGCCCCATAGCTCGGCCATCTCAACCAAGAGTCCCTCAACGCAAACAATCACCCCCACCACATCTCACACCCCCTCATACCCATCTCCCCAATTTTCAATTTTCAATTTGCAATCCAATCCGCCCAGCTCCGCCAACCAACCACCGATCCCCCTCTTCAACTCCGAACTCCGAACTCGAAGACGCCCCTTGCCCAAACGCGCCCCCCTTTACCCAATGCAGCGGCCGGGGCAAAATTGGAAGCTTCAATGCGTGCGCCGCGCTGGTTTCCCCTGCTCTAATAATTTGGATCGTTCAAGCCGATGCCCAACCCTCGCAACCTGGTGGTCGCCCAAAGCGGTGGACCGAGCGCCGTCATCAACAACACGCTGCGCGGCATCATCGAAATGGCCCGCGAGTTTCCCGAAATCGGCGCCGTTTACGGCGCCCGGCACGGCATCGAGGGTGTGTTGAAAGAAGAACTGCTCGACCTTTCGGGCCAGTGCGCCCAAGAAGTGGGCCTGCTGCGCTACACGCCGGCCGCCGGCTCGATCGGCACCTGCCGCTACAAGCTCAAGGACGGCCAAGACGAAGATTACGAACGGGTGATTGAGGTGCTCAAAGCCCACAACGTGGGCTATTTCATCTATATCGGCGGCAACGATTCGATGGATACCGCCCACAAGATCAGCCAGTTGGCCCACAAGCGAGGGCTGGACCTGGTTGCGGTGGGCGGACCCAAGACCATCGACAACGACGTGGGCGATAGCGAGTTCAAGCTGGTGGATCACACCCCCGGTTATGGTTCCACGGCCAAGTACTGGATGCACATGGTGCAGTGGGCCAACGAAGAAAACGGCGGCAGCTGCCCTGCCGACCCGGTGCTGGTAATGCAGGCCATGGGCCGCAAGATCGGGTTCATTCCCGCGGCGGCTCGTCTGGCCGATCCCTGTCGCGAGTTGCCGCTGCAAATCTACCTGGCCGAAAGCCCTTGCGGCTTGGAGCAACTGGCCGACAACGTGAACGACCAGCTTCGCCGCGATGGCCGCTGCCTGGTGGTGGTGAGCGAAGGCTTCGACGTGGGCGACTTGGGGTTGCTGAAAGACTCGTTTGGCCATGCCAAGTTCAGCAGCAGCCAAACCACCGTCGCCCAAGTGATTGTGAACTACCTGAACGAGCGCGGTCTGGCCGCCAAGGGAAGTGCCCGCGGCAATGTGCCGGGCACCGATCAGCGGCACGCCATGGCCTTGGCTTCCACGGTCGATCTGGAGGAAGCCTATAAAGCCGGGCAGTACGCCGCGGTGCTCTGCGCCCGCGGCGAATCGGGCTATATGTCGAGCATCCTTCGCGAAGATGGGCCAGTCTATCGGGCGCGGTACGACAAAGTTCCCCTCGAGAAGGTGGCCGCCGCCGATCGCAAGTTCCCTTCGGCCTGGATCAGCGAGAATGGCTACGACGTAACCGACGAATTCATTCGCTACGCCACGCCGCTGGTGGGCGAAGACATGGTAACGCTGCCCATCGTGCGGGGCCGGCTCCGCATGACGCGGTTCGAGCCCAAGTACGCCACCGCCAAGCTGGTCAGCTACGTGCCCCAGGGCGATCGCAAGTAAACGGGGAAGTCGATCAACAAGGGGGGGGCGGGAATCCAGCCAACCCGTCATTCCCGTGAAGACGGGAATCCAGCAAAATCCCTCCCGAACCGCGTCGGGTTGCCAAAAAATGATAGGCGTCAGCAATATTGAGCTAATGCTGCGGCCCGGACGCGCCATGCCGGTCGTGGGGATCGGGGCCGTGGACGGCATGCGCGCCGTTTCCCGTGGGCAATGCGGGCGCGCCGTTGTCGATGACTTCCAAATCGGGGTGCTGGGGGGGAGCCGATTCCGCGCGTTGGGGCGGGCTCCACCATTCGCCGATTCGTTGAAAGAGCACAAAGAACACCGGCACGAAGAACACGGCGAGTACCGTGGAGGCGATCATGCCCCCGACCACGGCGGTCCCCAAGGCTTGTTGGCCCGCGGCGCCGGCGCCTCGAGCGATCACCAGGGGAACCACGCCCAGAATGAAGGCGAAGGAGGTCATGAGAATCGGCCGGAAGCGCAACCGCGCTGCCTGTTCGGCGGCTTCCAGAATGCTTTTGCCGCTGGCGCGAATCTCGCGGGCGAACTCCACGATCAAAATGGCATTCTTGCTCGCCAGGGCAATAATCAGCACGATGCCAATCTGCGTGTACAGGTTGATATCCATGCCCCGCATCGACACCGCCGCCACGGCGCCCAGCAGGCCCAGCGGCACCACAAAGATCACCGCGGCGGGCACGAACCAGCTTTCGTACTGGGCGGCCAGCACCAGGTACACCAGCAATACGGCCATGCCGAATACGAGGATGGATTCGCTGCCAACGCGCTTTTCTTGATAGGCCATGCCCGTCCAGTCGTATCCCATTTGAGAAGATAAACTTTGGTCGGCAATCTGTTCCATGATCTTCAAGGCATCGCCGGTGCTGTAGCCGTGCGCCGGTTCACCCGTGATCGAGGCCGAGGGGTACAGGTTGTAGCGATTGATCGTTTGCGGCCCGAACGACTCTTTCACCGTGGCCACGGTCCCCAGCGGCACCATGCCGCCGGCGCGGTTGCGCACCTCAAGCTGTTCGATGTCTTCGGGCCGGGCTCGAAATTGCGGGTCGGCCTGAACGCGCACCTGATACACCCGGCCAAACTTGTTGAAATCGTTTACATAGGCCGAGCCCAGGTATGCCTGCAGGGTGGAAAAAACGCTACTCAAGGGGATATCCAGCGTTTTGACTTTGACGCGGTCGATATCCACATACAACTGCGGCACGCCAGGCCGGAACGTGCTATTGACCAGCGCCATACCAGATTGCGTGCGGGCATCTTCCACAATTTCGGTCGTGGCTTGGAAGAGGGCGGCCCGTCCGATATCGCCGCGGTCTTCCACCTGCATTTCAAACCCGCCGCGCACTCCGAGCCCACGAATGGCGGGGGGCGGGAACGCGAATACCGTGGCTTCTTGAATCTGGCTAAGCTGCTGCTGCATGTTCGCCAGAATGGCCGTCAACGAGAGACCGCGATCGAGCCGCTCCTCCCAGGGATCGAAGGCGACAAACATGGTGCCGGCGTTGGGCGCGCTGCTGTTGTCCAGCAGGGACAGCCCGCCGATCGAAATCCAACTTTCCACGCCGTCGGTCTCGGCCAAAATACCATCGATTTTTCGCATCACGGTTTCGGTGCGTCGCTGCGAGGCGGCATCGGGCAACTGCACGCTGACCAGCACGTAGCCTTGGTCTTCGGTTGGCAAAAAGCCCGTCGGCACGCGCAGATACCACCAAACCGTGAGGCCAATGATCCCCGCGAACACCAGCATCACGGGCAACACCTGGGCCACCAGCACCCGCACGATGCTCGTGTAAACATTTTCGATTCCGCCATACACACGGTTGAAACCTCGAGCCAGGATATTCTTTTTGGCCTTCGGCGGGCGCAGCCACAGCGCGCACTGAGCCGGCTTGAGCGTGACCGCGTTCACCGCGCTGATCAGTGCCGTGGCGGCAATGGTCAGGGCGAATTGCCGATAAAGCTGCCCCGTGATGCCACTCAAGAAAGCGCTGGGAATAAACACGGCCAGCAGCACCAGGGTGATGCCGATCACTGGCCCGATGACTTCGCTCATGGCTTTGATGGTCGCCGGCTTGGGGGCCATGCCCTGTTCGATATGGTGGGTCGCGTTTTCCACGATCACAATGGCGTCGTCGACCACGATGCCAATCGCCAGCACCAGGCCAAACAGCGTGAGCATATTCACGCTGAAGCCCAAGGCGGCCATGGCGGCAAACGCGCCGATAATCGTCACCGGCACGGTGGTGGCGGGAATCAGCACGGCCCGCCAGTCTTGCAAAAACACCAGAATCACAATCAGCACCAAAATGCCGGCCTCGAACAGCGTTTTATAGACTCCCTGAATCGAGGCTTCAACAAATTCGGTGGTATCAAGCGGGAAGTGATATTTCATGCCTTCGGGAAACGACTTGCTCATGCGCGCCACGACGGCCCGCACTTCCTCGGCCACGTCCAAGGCATTGCTGCCCGGCAATTGATAGATGCCGATATTCGCGGTGGGCTGTCCCTGGTAGAGATTGAACTGATCGTACGATTGGGCGCCGAGTTCCACGCGCGCCACGTCCGCAAGCAACGTGCGCTCGGTGCCTTCGCCCGTTTTGACAATAATGTCTTCGAACTGCTTGACGTCGCTCAGGCGGCCCAGCGTGGTGACCGTGTATTGAAACGCCAGATCCTGGTTGGGCTGTGGCGGCTGGCCGATTTGCCCCGCGGCCACTTGCACGTTTTGTTCGGCGATCGCCGCCATCACGTCTTGAGTGGTCAGCCCTCGAGCCTTGAGTTTTTCGGGATCGAGCCAGACCCGCATGCTGTAGTTGCCCGTGCCAAACACGGTGACTTCGCCGACGCCCTTGACGCGGCTCAATTCATCGCGCAAGCGAAGCGTGGCGTAGTTGGCCAGGAACAGACTGTCATAACGGTTGTCGGGCGAGGTCAACGAAATAACCAGAATGATATTGGTCGATTGCTTCTTGGTGGTGATGCCCTGGCGGCGAACTTCCTCGGGCAGCATGGGCTCGGCGATCGCCACGCGGTTTTGCACCAGCACCTGGGCGGCGTCGAGATCGGTGCCGATTTCAAACGTCACCGTCAGAGAATACGAACCATCGCTGGAAGAGGTGGACGACATATAGAGCATGTCTTCCACGCCATTTACCTGTTGCTCGATGGGCGCGGCCACGGTGTTCGCCACCACGTCGGCGTTGGCGCCGGGATACATGCCCGACACCCGCACGGTGGGCGGCGTGATTTCGGGATATTGCTCGATCGGGAGCACCCAGAGCGCGACCACGCCAACAATGATCGTCACAATCGCGATCACGTTCGCGAAGATCGGCCGTTCGATGAAGAATTTAGAAAGCATAAATACGATCCGCTGACAGCTTAGGCGCCATCAATCATTTACTTCCTAGATAGTCATTGAAACTCTCTTATCGCTCGCGAACCCGTCATTCCCGCGAAGCCTGCCCTCGTGAAGACGGGGGGCGGGAATCCAGTAAAACCCGTCATTCCCGCGAAGGTGGGAATCCAGTTGCGGCGGATTTTTCCTGCTCGACCACCATGGGGGTCTGCTCGGGATCGACTTTGGCCCCCGGCAGCGCGCGTTGCAGACCATTCACCACGACCCAATCGGTCTTCTCAATGCCCGCTTCAACAACCCTCAGCGAGCCCACGCTGATCCCCAATTTGACGGGGCGATACTCCACGGTCTGCTCATGGTTGACCACCAGCAAATAATCGCCGCGCTGGTCCGATCCCAGCGCCCGCTCTTCCACCAGCAACCGCGGCGTGGGATCGCCAATCGAGGCCCGGATGCGCACAAACAGGCCGGGCACCAGCGTGCCGTTGGTATTGTGAAAACGGCCGCGGCGGAGCACGGTGCCCGTATTGGGATTGACGCCAAACTCGCGAAAATCCAGGTAACCCTCGTTCGGAAAGCCCGCTTCGTTCGCCAATCCCATGTGCAACACCGGCGGATTCTTATTCGGGTCGGGCAGAGTGTTTTGGCGCATCATGGCCATGAAGCGCAGCAGGTCGCTCTCGCTGACATTGAAATACACATCGATCGGATCCAGGCTTTCAATAATGGCCAGCAAGGTTTGCTCGCGCAGCACCAGGTTGCCCACATCGACCAGGTGCCGCCCGATGCGGCCGTCCATCGGCGCCAAAATTTTGGTATAGCTCAGGTCGAGTTCGGCCCGATCGAGCGCCGCCTGGGCCGCGTCGACATTGGCCTGGGCGCTGGCCAGCTCGGCCGCTTGAATATCGCGCTCGCTGGGAGTGACCGCGCCCTTGCGAAAAGC
Organism: uncultured Pirellulales bacterium; assembly: GCA_964445985.1. GTDB lineage: Bacteria > Planctomycetota > Planctomycetia > Pirellulales > S012-138 > CAYUMU01. The sequence goes on from CAYUMU010000003.1 coordinate 153,765, forward strand.
TTCTTGAACCCGGTTGAATTCTGCTTGTTCCAACTGCATGGCGGTTTGCGTTTTGCGCAGTTCTGCCTGGGCCGAAGCTTTGGCGACTTCGTACTCGGCCGGCTCGATCACGAACAGCACCTCGTCTTGTTTGACCGTCGCTCCGTCTTTGAAGCGAATCTCCTTCAAATAGCCGTTCACGCGAGCGCGCAATTCGACCCGGGCCGTGGCCTGGGTGGCGCCGGTGAATTCCATCCAATTCACCACGTCTTGCTCGACAGGTTGTGCCACGGTTACCTTGGGCGGAGGAGGAGGCTTGAATTCATTCGCGCGTTCGCAGCCCACCGTCGCCGCGGCCAGAATCGCGAGCATTTGCCAGGTGCCAACGGAAAGGCAAAGCCAGGCTCGTTTTGCAGCGGCAAATGGAACAAACGACCGGTGCATCGAAGGTAGATCCTGAAGAGAAGTGGGGAATCGTTTGACCTTGCCCAAATTTCGGGCGCGAAACACGTGCCCAGCAATCTGGCATCTCAGGCCATTCGGGCGCTCAAGGCGGATTCGCTGACGGTTCGGCCGTTTCGGTGGACTCTTGGGCCAGGTTTGCCCGCAGCTTGGCCAACAACTCATTCAAGGTGGCGATCTGGCTGGGAGACAGGCCGCGGGTGGCGCGGGCTCGAACCCGCTCCGCGCACTCGACAATCGTCTTCCACATGGGCTCGGCTTTTGCCAAGGGAACCACGATCTTCTTGCGGCGATCTTCCGGGCAAGCCTGCCGGACCAGCAGACCATCGCGTTCCATGCGATCGAGCACTCCCACCAACGTGGGCGGCTCGATGTTCATGCGGGTAGCCAATTCCACCTGCGACAACGAGCCCTCGAGCGCCAGCCAGGCCAGCACCTGGCACTGCCGGTAGGTAATGCCGCGGGGCATCAACTCCTCGTTCATCACGCGCTCGAATAAGTGAGCGGTCATGCACGTCCAGTAACCAACGCTGGCGTGAAAATCGTATTCCAGCACGGGGGCTCACTTAGCAAAGGAACAATAAGGCATCCAATGATTCGCCTGCTAATCAATAGTATACAATCGAAGCAGACCGCAGGCAAATTGGGCAAACACTACAAGTTGGCCCAGGCAAAACGCGGCAATGCGGCGCGCCCCCTTGTTCGTGGCCGAGGGATTTCCTACCTTCGACTCCAGCAATGGGGTGCTCTCTCCCCCGCCACTTCTTCTCCTTTAAATACCTGCCTCAGCAATCATGTTTACACCTCGCCACGATTTTCTGGTCGGCATTGATTCCGATGGCTGCGCTTTCGATACGATGGAGCTGAAGCACAAAGAGTGCTTCATTCCCAACACAATCAATTACTACGAGCTGCAAGCCGTGAGCAAGTATGCTCGCGAGGCCGCCGAGTTCGTGAACCTGTATTCCAAGAGCCGCGGGATCAACCGCTTTCCGGCCTTGGTGGAAACGCTGGAATGGCTGCGGAAGCGGCCCGAGGTGCTTGCCCGGGAAGTTAAGATCGAGATCCCCGCCGGCCTGGCCAAGTGGCTCAAGGAAGAAACCAAATTAGGGACTCCGGCGTTAAAGTCGGCCGTGCAAGCGACCGGCGACGCCGATTTGAAGCAGGCCCTGGCCTGGTCGGACGCGGTGAACGCCGACGTGGACAAGATCGTGCGGAACTGCCCGCCGTTCCCGTATGTGCGCGAAAGTTTAGAAAAGCTCACCGGCAAGGCCGATCTGCTGGTGGTTTCGGCAACGCCGAACGCCGCCTTGCAAAAGGAGTGGGACGAGCACGACCTGGCCAAATTCGTGGCCGCCATTTGTGGTCAAGAGTCGGGCACCAAAAAAGAAACCCTGGCCGTGGCGACCAGGTATGCCCAGGACCATGTCTTGATGATTGGCGACGCGCCGGGCGACTTCAAAGCCGCCCAGGCCAACCATACGCTGTTCTACCCCATCAATCCGGGCGCGGAAGACGCGAGTTGGCAACGCTTCTTCGAGGAAGGCATTGAGCGCTTCTTGAACGGCAGCTTTGCCGGCGCGTTCCAGCGGCAATTGCTGGAAGAATTCGATAGCTATTTGCCAGCGACCCCGCCCTGGCAGCGAAAGTAGCTCCACTGCTGGAGCCGCTCTTCATCCCTCGCCGCTTGATAACCCTTGAGCCGGCGGGATCGACAACCAGAGGCGACATCGATCATTTACTTCCCGGCTTGTCCCTGACTGCTCAATATCCCTCGCAACACCGTCATTCCCGCGAAGAACCTGCCCTCGTGAAGACGGGGGCGGGAACCCAAGAGCGGCGGATGCGACGTTGCGATTTAAAATCAGTTTGGACACAAGTTCGTGACCGGGAAGTTATTCTTCACCCACCCCAAGTGGCGAAGTCCATCATCGGCTGTTGAGATTTTTTTGACAGCCTTGGATTTTCGACCTATCGGTTTCAATACAGCTTTCAGTGGAACATCCCACGGAAAGCATCTAGCGCAAAATCGAACGGGCAAACCGGTCGTGAGACCGGGACGCAAAGCCATGGGGCTCTCCGCCCGCGCGGGGAGCATGCCAGGTTGCCGTGGTTTGCCGGCGCCTATTAGCCGAGGCGTCGAGCGACGGCATTGCGAGTTGCTAGCCCGCCCTGCGCGACTCTCGGCTTCAGGCGTTTGGTTTCTTGAACATTTGACAATTGTTCGCAGCGCTCATGCGCTGTTTATAAGCCATTCTTGCCATATGCCTGAATTTGGTTCCGTGAGGTGATTAGTCATGAACTGCCCAAGATCCATGCATCGGCGTCGCGGCGCCACGCTCGTGCTGTGCGCGGTGTTGATGGTCTTCATGATTGCCATGATGGCGTTTGCCATCGACCTGGGCTACATCGTGCTGGTTCGCACGCAAATGCAGAACTCGGCCGATTCGGGAGCCTTGGCCGGCGCCGCCGCCACGTTCCTGGGAAATGAAACCGCTCGTCAAGAAGCCGCGCGCTTCATCGGTTACAACCAGGCCGGCGGACATGACATCACGTCCGATCAAATCACGGTGAACCTGGGACGCTGGGACGCGGACACGCGCACGTTCAACAACACGGAGGTCGATCCGGGAGCCATCGAAGTCATTCTGCGGCGCACCGCGCAGCCGTTGTTCTTTGGCAAGATTTTCGGCAGCGACTACACCACCGAAGTCAAAGCGATCGCCACCTTCCAGCCTCGCGACATCATGCTCGTGCTCGACTACTCCGGCTCCATGAGCTCCGACAGTCAACTCGGCGCGATCAACAGCCTGGGCCGCTCGGCGGTGGAAGCCAATCTACAGAAAATATACCAAGAGCTAGGGTCGCCAAAATTCGGCAGTATGAAATGGGCTCCCCAAAGCATTACTTCGACCAACCTCGCCACCATCAAAGATACTTTGGGCATCAAGAACACCAAGTGGCCCTATCCTGGCGGTTCATGGGATAGCTATATCAACTACGTGCAAAACGATAGCACCATCAATAACGCCGGCTATCGTAAAAAATATGGTTATCTGACCTGGGTTAACTATATTCTCGCCAATAACTACACCTACGCGAACAATCCCAACCTTTGGAAAACGTCGCAGCAACCCGTCACCGCGCTCAAGAACGCCGTGGACGTACTGGTGTCTTACATTCAAGAGAATAGCCCGAACGACCAATTGGGGTTGAGCATCTACACGTCGTCCGACGGCACCGCCCTCTTGGAACGCAAGCTGGGGCAGAACTTTGACCAGATCGCCAAAATCACCCGGCAGCGACAGGCAGGGCACTACCAGATTTACACCAACATTTACGACGGACTGCGAGTTGGCCGCCAAGAGCTCGAAAAGAACTCGCGAACCAACGCCCAGAAGATGATCGTGCTCATGACCGACGGGCTAGCGAATCTGCCCTACAACTCCAGCCAGGCCAAATCGTACGCGCTGCAAGAAGCCGATCGTTGCAAGGCCTCGCGAATTCCGGTTGTGACGATCTCCCTGGGGGCCGACGCCGACAGCAACTTGATGGACCAAATCGCCAAAAAGACGGGCGGCGTTCACTTCAATATTCCCGGTGGTCAATCCGTGGAGAAATACGAAGAGCAGCTCAAGAATGTGTTTCGCCGCGTGGCTGGCGACCGGGGTTTGGTGCTGGTGAAGTAAGCAACTTCCGCTCGGCAATTTTCGGCCAGCCAATTGATCGTACGACCTTTGCATCGAGAGGGCTGTCTTAACCCTCTCGATTTTTCTTGGCTTCTACCACCGAGCCCATGCCGCCGCCTGCGCGCCCGGCGAGGGCGCGAGCGATGTCAGCACGGCTGGCGCAAGCCCCGCATCCGTTTTCTTCGCTGCTTCCGGAGCTTTTGGCACAATCCGCAAAATTGATCCAAAGCTCAGCGCGCCGCCCGCCGATACAAGGTGTGACGGTAGATTGGGACAGGAACCCACTTGCGCATCGGGAAGGTGCTGGCATGCGTGCAACGCACTTAATGGTATCGATTTTGTTCGGCCTGGCGCCCCTATCGGCCATGGGGTTTGAACCCTCGCCAAGCTGGGAAACAAATCTGAAGGCCGCTCAAGAGCAGGCGAGTCGCACCAATCGACTGGTGCTCGTCCACTGCTGGACGCCCAGTTGTGGGCCGTGCAGGGCGATGGAGCAAACGGTGTTTGCCGACCCCAACGTCACGCACTCGCTGAGCCAGCACTACGTGCCAGTGAAGCTCAACCTTCAAGACGATCCGGAATTTGGCCGGAAGTACGGGATCAAAACCATCCCCACCGACGTGGTCATCGCGCCCGACGGCACGATGATTGAAATGGTCAACAGCCCTCGGACTTCGGAAACATACGTTTCCAAGTTCACGCAAGTGGCGCTGGCGGCGGCGACTCAGCCGGTTTCCACGCCCGCTCCGGCGGGAGAGCTTGCCCCAAACGGGGCCGCGCCGCCTGCTGCTGTTGCTAGCAATAACCCCGCCCCCGCGGCTCCAGGCCCCGCGGCCTCGCCTGGCCTGGTGGGCGATCGTTACAAAGACCATCCCCTCGTGAATGGTTTCGCCGGACGCTACGGCAACGAAGCCGTGCAAGGGGCGCCGCCGTTTGGAGCTCCGCAAGGCAACCCGCCGCAAGCAGAGCAATCGATTCCCGATTATCGCCACAACGCGACGGTCTCCCAGCCGGTTTACTCGGGACAAACGAATAGCCCTGCTGCTCTGGGAATGACGCCGCCGGTTGGAACCCCCTCGCAGCCTGTCGGGAATCCTGCCGCGGTGGCATCGCCGACCGCCCCCGCGAATTCCGCCGTCTCCAATCCGCACAACATTCAGTTGCCGCCCGGCGTGCCTCCCTTGGCCTTCGATGGCTATTGCACCGTAACCGTGCGTGACCAAGAAGCCTGGCAGTTGGGCAACTCGGCCTGGGGTGTAATTCATCGCGGCCAGACCTACTTGTTCGCCACCCAGCAGGCCCAACAGGTTTTCCAGAGCAAGCCCGACTTCTACGGCATGGTCCTCGGTGGACACGACGTGATTCACTATCTGGAAACGGGACAAATGGTTCCCGGCAGTCGCGAGCACGGGGCGACCTACAAGTCGGGCGGCGTGTTCCTGTTCGCCAACGAGGTCAACTTGAAGCGGTTCCAAGAGGAACCGATCGGCTTCATCAACCGCCTGCAACAAATGCAGAAACCGGCCGCTGCTCAGCCGCAGCGTTAACCGCGGTCTTCTGGAGGTCGTCCTGGCAATGGAATTGGGCCTGAAGGATACCGTGGCTGTCGTGTGGGGCGCCGCGGGCGGAATCGGCGCGGCCACCGCCGCGGAATTCGCGTCGGAAGGCGCCCGGGTGGCCTTGGTGGATCGGGACCGCGACGCGCTGAACTCGCTCGCCGAGAAACTGAGTGGCCTGTTCGCCACGCCAACTTTGCCGCTCGTGGCCGATGTGACCGACCCGGCCTCGGTCGCGGCCGTTGCCGACCAGGTTTGGGATCGCTGGGGACAACACCAGGCAAATCGCGCCCCTCGGGCGCCGCATCGTTCTCGTCTTAGCCGAAGTACCCGCCGCGGTTCATGACCAGCCAGGCCAGCCCTCCGATAATGCCCGCCAGGTAGCCGGCATACTTCATCCATTGCCAGGTTGGGTCGTGCTCGGGCGTTTGCCAAATAACCTGGGGGCTTGCGGCCAGGCGCTCGGCCCCGCAGCGCGGACAACACGACTCGCGCAGCCGCACGTAGCCGCTGCAGTTCCAACAAATTCGGGCGTTGGAAACCGGTCGCGTTACGCTGGATGTCGAAACCCGCCTTTGATCTGCCAGCCCTGAATCACACAGCACACTCATCTTTTTGACTCCAGTCGCGTACTCTTGGGATCGCCTTCCAAATCGGTTCTACAAACTCCTAAGCGCAGACCGGCCTGCTTGTGCAACGCGAATAAGAGGAAAAGTCCAATCGTGCCAAACTCGACGCATACCCTCCATCCTCACAATGACAAACCGCGTTTAGCACGCATCACGGAACGGATTTTGGGGAGAGATTGGATTGCAAAATTGAGGGCGCCCGGGTGATTTGGGCGAAACCGAGCGAATCAGAACCGCGGGGCTTACCCGGAGTTATCGACCGCAACCCAAATCCTGCACTGCTTTTATGGCAACACCGCGTGACGGCTCAAGGCAGGTCGGAAGGGTTGTGGTCGTCCCCCGAATGTGTGACGTCGATTTGATATCATTTCCATCAAATTGACGACATGCGGCCGATCAGCGGGGCTCCGGAGAAGCGGCCAGGCGAGCCCAATCGATGGGCTGATCCCAAGATGTCGCCTGGTGGCGAAGTCGAACGACCAACTCGCATCGCTGGCCCAACCAGTGGCAAAGCTGCTGCTGATTCCCCTCGCAACTCAGGTCGACGCCGCTGGGGCCAAGGCCGTTCTCCGGGGCGGAAGGGGGTGGGAGGCCGTCGTGACGGTCTTGGCGAGTCGCATCGTCGGGCGGCGCCACATCGTTGAGCACCACGGCGACGATCTTGAGGCCGCGTCGCTGGCAAGCTTCGGCCGTAAGCAGCGTATGATTGATCACCCCCAATTGGTTCGACGCGACAATCACCACGGGAAATGCCAGATCTTGGGCGAGATCGGCCACCAGGTCTTGCTCGCTGATCGGTGATAGAAAGCCTCCGGCCCCTTCGACCACCACCACGTCGTAGCCGTCCCAGGCAGCCAGCCCTTGGCGAAGCAGCACGGAGTTCACGGTTCGACCTTCCGCGGCCGCGGCCAGCGGCGGAGCCAATGGAGCCCGAAACTGTTGAGGGCAAACCGCGTGGATCTGCTGGGGACGCCCGGCGGCTTCCCAGAGGGCGACGGCGTCTTCCGAAATCCAGCGACCTTGCTCCCATCGGCAGCCGCTGGCTACCGGCTTATAAACGCCCACTTTCTTTCCAGCTTGCAGCAATTCTTGCGCAATGCGCGCCGCCACGTAGGTTTTGCCGACTTCGGTGCTGGTTCCGGTGATGAAGAGGCCGGGGGAATGAAATTTCATCGGCGGGTGAAGGCATTGGGCGGGAGGAAAGCAGTCTGGCGACGAAACAGGCTGAATTGACTGCCACCGGCGATTATAACGGAAGCCCTAGGCGGCGCGCGGGCGGAATAGATCTCTGGAAGGGAGAACGAATCGTGCTGATGGCTATCTCGCACCCGGAACTTCATGATTCAAACAACGACCGATATTTTGCACGCAGGGGTGGGCACCGATACACCGCTGGATGCTGGCTGTTGGCGCTGATCTTCGTCGCCGGGCCAGGCCGGGCTGCCGAACCGGTTGAACCCGCCAACACCGGGCGGCAAGGCGAAGTCTTGCAGCGGTTCAAGTGTGCCGAGGCCCACCAGGGCGTGGCCGTCGACGCTGATCACTTTTACGCCATTTCCAATCGCAATGTTGGCAAGTACGACAAACGCACCGGCCAACAGTTGGCGACCTGGAAAGACGCCGAAGGGGGCCACCTCAAACATCTCAATGCAGGCGTGGTGGTCGATGGCAAACTCTACGCGGCCCATTCCACTTATCCCTCGGAACCGCGGCTGAGCAGTGTCGAAATCTGGGACACCGCAACCTTGGAGCACGTGGGCAACCATAGTTTTGGCGAATTTGGCGGCGCCCTGAACTGGGTCGATTGGCACGACGATCACTGGTGGGCCGTGTTTGCCTATTACAGCCGCGAACCGGGGCTCGACCACGTTCGCCGCACCACGCTGGTCAAATTCGATTCGCAGTGGCGACGGATCGCAGCCTGGGTATTCCCCGCCAATGTGCTGGAGCGATTCGCGCCCAGCAGCAATTCGGGCGGCGCTTGGGATCCCGATGGGTTGCTCTACTGCACGGGGCACGACCACCGGGAAATGTATGCGCTCCAGCTCCCCAAGTCGGGCAGCACGCTCGAGTGGGTGGAAACCATCGCCATGCCGTTCCCCGGGCAGGCTTTTGCCTGGGATAAAAGCCAGCCCGGCGTGGCCTACGGCATTGACCGGAAGGCGAAGGAAGTGGTGGTCGCCCAACTTCCGCGGCGGAAAAAATCGCCCCCGGAGTAGTGGCCGTCATTCAGCGCCCGTCGCCGTCGGCGCGGCCCCAAAGCGTTCCACGATTAATTGCACGATCCGCTCGGCAGCCCGGCCGTCGCCAAAGGGGTTTTCATGCGTTTGCCGCCGCGCGTACTCGACTCCATCGCTCAGCAGGGCCGACGTGCGCTCGACAATCGCGGCCATATCGGTGCCTACCAACTGCGCGCAGCCGCATTCAACCGCTTCGGGCCGTTCGGTGCGGTCGCGTAACACCAACACCGGCTTGCCCAGCGAGGGCGCTTCTTCTTGGATGCCGCCCGAGTCGGTCAGAATCAGATCGCAGCGATCCATCAGCCACACAAATTCGGGATACTCAAGCGGCGGCAACAGATGCACGTTTTCGAGTTCGCCTAACAGCCGTTGCACCGGCTCGCGAACTTGCGGATTGGGGTGAACCGGATACACGAACTGCACCAAAGGAAATCGACCGGCCAATGCGTCAATGGCCGCGCAAAGCCTTTCCAAGCCCGCTCCGTGCGTTTCCCGTCGGTGGCTGGTGATCAGCACCAGGCGTCGATTTTGCAAAAAATGAAATCTCGGCGGCCCCATCGAATGCCGGCGACGTTCGCGCTCGCGGGTCCACAGTAGGGCGTCCACGACGGTATTGCCGGTCACGTGCACGGCGGCGGGGCAAACGCCTTCACGCAGCAATTGGTCGGCGGCTCGCGGGGTGGGCGCGCAATGCAGCGCCGCGGTAATGCTGATGGCGCGGCGATGGAATTCCTCGGGGAAGGGCCGCGCCAGATCGGCGGTTCGCAGGCCTGCTTCCACGTGAACAAAAGGGAGTTGCCGAAAGAAGGCGGCCAGCGAAGCCGTCAGGGCCGTGGTGGTGTCGCCCTGACCGACGACGATCGCCGGCCTGCACTCCGCCATCACGCCATCCAAGCCTGCCAAGCAACGTGCGGTCAAACCGGCCAGATTCGAATCGGGCCGCATGGCGTCGAGCTGCCAATCCACGGGAATCTGGAAGTAGTCAATCAGCGAGGAAACCAACTCGCGGTGTTGCCCGCTCAGGCAAACCTTGGGTTCCATCATTGGGTGGCGCGACAGGGCCGCGACCACTGGAGCCAACTTGATGGCCTCGGGCCGGGTGCCCAACGCGACCAAAACACGCAATTTATCCACGAACTCATTCCTCGCACGGGCGCCACTGGCTATGCTAGTTTCCGCAGCCTGCCACAATGCGGCCTGAAGGGCCGATCACCGCGATCGTTGCCCATGCGGCAAGACGCTTCGCGCGCGGATACCTCCCCACACCGCTGGCAGGTAAATTATCATCGGTCCTCACCAAGCACGACCGCAATAGGCATTTGGCCCGCATTGCGGCAGGCATTTGCCTGCCCTACATTGGCTAATAACTTGAAGGAGCCAGTTTTGTCCCTTAACCACACGTCGACTTCTGTTTCGCGCTGCATGGCGATCGCTTTTTATGCTGCCACTGGATTGTCCTTATTGGTTGCAACTGCAGGCGCGGAGGATGTCTCAAAAGTGCGTGCCTTACGACTGGCACGTTTAATCGCCTTGAATCAGAGCGGGATGCAGGATTCTCAAGTTGCCAATGCCGTGTTAGCGACGCGGTGGCCGATCGATATGCAGGAAAACGTGGCCGATGTCCTGAATATCGCAATCAATAATGCGATCGCCGCGAACGAACGCCTGAACGCAACCGCCGTCCGTTTCTTTGTCGAGATAAACGGATCGGTTCCGCCAGGTCTTGTGTCTTATTTGGAAATCGCTCTGCGAGATGCTGAACTGGGGGACAAATTTCATTTATTGTCGGCTGTTTGTAGTATTGATCGTCATAATTCTGGTTTAATAGACGCCGTGCGAGAAAGCCTGGACGATTCGAGCTACGTGATCGCACTGCGCGCAGCTGCGGCACTGCTGTGCATGGAGAATAGCGACATCCGATCGCTAAATGTGCTGAGAAGCCACTTAAGAAACCAGCCGGCGGAAGTGCTATGGCGAGCAGCGGATGCTGTTGGCCATAGTGGTGTCAACAATTCTATATTTGTTGACAGAATGAAACTTTTGCTGCAACATTCCGATGTTCGAGTTCGAGTGGTCGCAGCGGTTGCAATTTGGAAGCTCACAAAGGACGTCGATGCGTCCGTTTCGGTATTGAGAGAAGCCCTGCGCAAAGAGGACGTGCCTTTGCCATTTGGGTTCGTTAGTCCGAGCAACCCAGGTGAATCTCACCGAGCGTATATTGCCCACGCGCTGGGCAATATGAGGCAACAGGGCGCTGATGTTCTTGAGGACTTAATATCCATCGTGGAAGATGTCGGAATGAGACAAAGTGCCGTAGGCGCCGAATGGAAATTGGCGGTGGCAATGACGGCGCTCACCGCGATTGCAAAGAGTGGGCCCGTGTCGGAAGTACAAATGGCACGAATTCGAGCAAGCGTGAAGCGTCGAGAATCGGTATTTCACAACTACATCGCTGAGACAGAAGCCATCCTAATGGAAATAGAGCGATCATAGTCAATGTAGGGCAGGCATTCTGCCTGCCACAATGCGGGTTGAAGCAAAGGTAGGGCAGACATTCTAGTAAAGGTAGGGCAGGCATTCTGCCTACCACAATGCGGGTCGAAGCGAGCGTAGCCTGAGTGCTTTTGTAGCGAGGCGTGCTTGACCCCATCAAATGCGATTTCAACTTGTGTTACGGCCCGAATTGCATGCGCGACATTCTCCGCCCGCGCCCGACAGCACGTTCCTGGCCTACGGCGGCGCTTCCATTACAACCAGCACGCTGTACGATGGAAATAGCAATTTGCGGCAGTTGGTTGACGACAACGGGAACATCACGTTGTGGACTTACGACACGCTTAATCGGCAGACGGTCATGACGTTCCACGACGGCTCCACCCGTGTGAATGATTACGACGAAGCCTCGGACGTGATTGAGTACACGGACGAGAATGGCTCGGTGTTTACCAATACGTTTGACGCCAAAGGCCGGAGAACGGCCGTTTCCATCTCGCTGGCTTCCGGCGTGGTCGGCACCACCTCGCAGAGCTTCCAGTACGACGGGCTCTCGCGGACCACGTTCGCCCGCGACACGGTCAGTGCGACCAACGCCGACGTGACGATGGTTTATGATTCGCTGAATCGGGTCTTGGAAGATTCGCAAGCGTTCGGCGGCAACACGCGAAACGTGACCGGCGAGAAATTCACGTCGCATCCGATGACGCAGTTCGCCTTCCCCAATGGCCGGCAGATCA